>ONCV01000022.1 GCA_900316415.1 uncultured Eubacteriales bacterium | reverse complement strand
TACTAAGCATATCTCATTGAAAGGGGACTTTCTCATGGCCACTGGCGAGCGCATTCATCATTTCCGCAAGCGCATGAAGATGACGCAGCGTTATTTGGGACAGCTTCTGGGCTTCCCGGTCAATTCCGCCGATGTACGCATGGCACAGTATGAATCCGAGGACCGGAATCCGAAGGCCGATCTGACAGCACAGATGGCGCAAATCTTCGGTGTATCGCCCCATGCCATATTGGTGCCGGATATTGATTCCTATGTTGGTCTCATGCACACTCTTTTCACCCTGGAAGACCGATATGGCCTGTATGTAGAGGAATCCGAGGGCGATGTCTGCCTGCGGGTGAATCTTCGTGACAGCCAGCAGGCGGCTGAGCTGCATCGGATGCTGTACGAATGGCAGGCAGCAGCCAATGCGCTGCGGAAGGGCGAGATCACCCAGGAAGCCTATGACCAGTGGCGCTATAATTTCCCCGATGGCGATACCACCCGGCGGTGGGTGAAAGTTCCATCCCAGGGCCTGATGGATGATCTGATCGCCGGATTGCAGCAGAATCCAGACAATGATCACGAGTAACACCTCCATCCTTCTGAAAATGCATAGAAATAGGGCTAACTGATCTACACAAAATCAGTTAGCCCTCATTTTCAGAATGATGGATTTTTGTTGCCAAATTGTTGCCACGCGGGATTTTGACCACCCGGAAACCCTTATTTTATGCAGGTTTCCGGATTTCAGCCTTTATTCCCACTCAATCGTGGCTACGGGCTTGGGGCTGAGGTCGTAGAGGACGCGGTTGACGCCCTTGACCTCTGCCAGAATGCGGTTCGTGATTTTGCCGAGCAGCGCATAGGGGATTTCCTCAATGGTGGCGGAGGTGGCATCCACGCTGTTGACCGCGCGGAGGATGACCGGCCAGTCCCAGGTGCGCTTGTTGTCCTTGATGCCGGTGGACTTCAGATCCGGCACCACGGTGAAATACTGCCAGACCTTGCCCTGCAGGCCCGCGGCGGCGAATTCCTCGCGCAGGATGGCATCGGATTCCCGGACGGCTTCCAGGCGGTCCCGGGTGATGGCGCCGACGCAGCGGACGCCCAGGCCGGGGCCGGGGAAGGGCTGCCGATAGACCATGCTGTCCGGCAGGCCCAGGGCCTTGCCGACGACGCGAACCTCGTCCTTGTACAGGAACTTGACGGGCTCGACCAGCTCAAAATCCAGTTCCGGAGGCAGTCCGCCCACATTGTGGTGACTCTTGACACCGTCGGACTCCAGGATGTCCGGATAGATGGTTCCCTGGGCGAGAAAGCGGATGCCGTCCTGCTTGGCGGCTTCCTCCGCAAAGACATCGATGAATTCCTTGCCGATGATCTTCCGCTTCTGCTCCGGGTCGGACACGCCGGCCAACTTGTCCAGGAAGCGGTCCACCGCGTCCACATAGATCAGGTTGGCGTTCATCTGGTTCCGGAAAACCTCGATGACCTGCTCGGGCTCGCCCTTGCGCAGGAGACCGTGATTCACGTGCACCGCCACCAGATTCCGGCCGATCGCCCGGATCAGCAGCGCCGCGCAGACGGAGCTGTCCACGCCGCCGGAAAGGGCCAGCAGCACTTTTTTGTCTCCCACCTGGGCGCGGATGGCGTCAAGCTGCTCCCCGATGAAGGCTTCCGCCAGCTCGGGCGTGGTGATACGAACCATGGATTCGGGACGTTTGTTGGATTCCATTGCATTTCCTCCGTCATTGATCGAATAGGATATATTGCGTGCGGGCCGTCCCCGCGGGGAAACGAAAAGGGGGAGGGATCCGGCCGGAATGCGTCTCAGCCGCCGAACTCCCGCAACACCGCGGCGCCCATGTCCGCCGTTTCGCATTCCGCCCGGTGACGGATGGGAAGATCCGGCAGGGCGCGAACCTGCGCCGGCATGGGGATGCCGGAGCGGCGCTGCAGTTCCTCGCTGCAGGCGAAGGGATCCAGCCCCTCGCTGCATTCCGCCCCGGCGATGCCCGTAAGCACATCGCGGGCAAACTTGTAGGGGCTGGCGGTGGAGACCAGAACGGTCGGCGCCGCGTCATGGCTCTCCAGGCGGTACTGCCGCAGCACGGAGCTGGCGACCGCCGTATGGGTGTCCATCAGATAATGATCCTGGGAGAAGCGGAGGCCGATTTCCTGCAGGGTGGCCAGATCGTCGGCACAGCCGCCCCAGAACAGGCTCGCCATCCATTCCCGGCGCTGATCGCCCACGCTGTAGGAGCCGCAGTCCTTCAGCAGATGCATCCAGGTTTTGACCAGCTCGCCGTCCCGGTCCGCTGCCTCGAAGAGCAGGCGCTCCAGATTGCTGGAGACCAGGATATCCATGCTGGGGCTCTTTGTCTTGAAGAAGAGCCGGTGCGTCGAATAGATGCCGGACTGGAAGAAATCCGTCAGGACGTTGTTGCGGTTGCTGGCGCAGATCAGCTTTCCGATGGGCAGGCCCATCTGATGCGCGTAATAGGCGGCCAGAATGTTGCCGAAATTGCCCGTGGGGACGCAGAAGTTCACCGGATTGCCGCAGACGACAGCTCCGCGGGCCACCAGATCCGCATAGGCGGAGAAGTAATACACCACCTGGGGAACCAGCCGGCCGAAGTTGATGGAATTCGCGGAGGAAAGCACCTTTCCCCGGGCATCCATCTGCGCGGCGAATTCCGGCGAGCTGAACAGCTCCTTGACGCCGGTCTGGGCATCGTCAAAATTCCCCTTCACCGCGATGACGTGGGTGTTATTCCCGCCGGTGGTCACCATCTGCAGGCGCTGCACGTCGCTGACGCCATCCAGGGGATAGAAGACGGTGCAACTGGTGCCGGGCACATCCCGGAAACCTTCCAGCGCGGCCTTTCCCGTATCCCCGCTGGTGGCGACCAGGATCGAAACCTCGCGGTTCTCCCCGTTCTTGCGGGCGCTGAGCGCCGTCAGATGGGGAAGCAGCTGCAGAGCCATATCCTTGAAGGCCAGCGTGGGCCCGTGGAAGAGCTCCAGCACCCAGGTATTCTCATCCAGGGGCTTCAGCGGGGCGATGGCGGGATCGTCAAAGCGATCCGGCGAATACGCCGCCGTGACGGCCTCCTCGATCTCCCGGGGGCTGAAATCCTCCAGATAGAGCTTCAGAATTTCCAGCGCCCGCCGGGGATAGGACATCTGGCCCATGGCAGCGACATCGCCGGAAGAGACCGGGGGAAACATGGCGGGGACATAGAGCCCGCCGTCCTGCGCGAGCCCCCGCAGGATCGCCTGGCTGGCAGTAACGCAGCTACCGCCGCGGGTGGAAAAGAACGACATGGAGATTCCTCCTCGAAATCAGATTGCCGAAGACGGGCGGAGCCTTCCGGATCCGCCGGCCGCGGCACGGGGCGGGCCGGGAATCCGCCCGGAGAAGAAAAGAGGCGGCTCCCTGCGGAGACCGCCCCAGATCAGTCCATGGGAAAATCCCGACTCATTCGCCGGAAACGGGGAACGCTCCGCGAGAGGTCAGATGACATACTGCCGGAGGAAATCCGGCAGGGAATCCGGATCCGCGCTGACGCTCAGCACAAAGTCGACATTGTGCGAGCTGCTCATCTCCGAAAGAAGGGCCACCACCGGACCCGTCTTGTCCAGATCGGTCCGGCAGAGCTTCAGGAAGGCGTCGATGAACACCGTTCCCACATCGTAGTTCGAGCTGAGAATGCCGCAGACGAAACCGATGAACATGTCCGTGCTGCTGACGTGGTAGTCCGACGCATTGATGAAGCGGACCTTGTGATCCACGTCATACATATAGCGATTGTCATCATCGAGGAAGATGACATCGTGAACCGCCTCCCGGGCGGTAGCGTTGGTCAGGTCAATAAGACGCTTGGTTTTTCCGGATCCCTTGTTGCCGGCGATCACCTGTATCATGGGAATCAACCTCCTTGTGGGTTTTCTTGGCTCATTATAGCCTATTTTTATCGTTTGCGCAATGGGTCAGACAGGAAAGAAACATTCTTCGGGGACGGACGGAACCGGAGACAGCGAAACCGCACGATCGCTCAGTTCCCGGCGGGATCAGCGCCGGCGTCCCGGCCCACATCCGCGTAGTCCAGGCCCCGGGGAAGGGCGCGCTCCCGTTTTTTCCGCGCGGGACAGACGGACTGGAACTCGCAGAAGGAGCAGGGCGTCCGGTCCGCGGAGACGGAGGGGGAAGCGGAAACCTGGCCGGCGCGGATCTGCCCGCAGATTTCCGCGGCCTTCCGGACCGCGGCCTCCATCAGGGAGCGGAGCACCTCCTCCGGCAGTGCCCAGGAGGCGGATTTGGAGATGCTGCCGTCCCGGTTGAAGATCTTCGGCAGCGAGAAGGGGGAGCGATCCCGGTCCATGGCCCGGAGGATATTTTCCTCGCCCAGGACGACGCCCTTCAGCTGGACGGCCCGGATCCGCTGCTCCTCCGCTTCCTCCGGGCTTTCGGCGGAAACCTCCCGGTCCAGCACCGGGAAGTACAGCGCCCCGGCCGGGGCGGCCCCGGGATGCCCGAGCAGCGCGGCCCGCAGATAGATCATCAGCTGCAGCTGTTCGCCGGAATCCATCCGGGCGGGATCGAGGCTTTTTTCGCTGCTCTTCAGGTCCAGAATCCGCAGATAATCCCCGTCCGGCCCGCGATACCGGTCCAGCCGGTCGATCTTGCCCCGCAGGGCAATCTCCGCCCCGTCCTCCAGGCGCAGTACCAGGGGCGGCAGATGGGTGCCCTCCCCGAATTCCAGCTCCGTGCCCAGGACCTGGAAATCCCCGTTGGCGGCGAACCGCGTCAGCACGGAGGCGGCATGCCGGGCGCGGCGGAGGATTTCCTCCCCCTGCCAGCCGCCCAGGGCATCCTCCCGCAGCGGCCCCTCCTCCCAGGGCAGGGTCAGCTGATCCAGGATGGTGTCCATCAGCGCCGCGACCCGATCCTCCCGCAGCCGGGGCCAGGCGGGATCCCGCACGGCCTGATCCATGTACTGCTGCAGGGCCAGATGATAGAAGTTTCCCGCGTCGCCGGGGGTGAACTCAAAGGTGCGGGGCAGCAGGGGCCGGAGCCCGTACCGCAGGAAATGAAGCCGGGGGCAGGCGGCGAAGCACTCCAGCCGGCTGACGGAAACCCGCTCCCCGTGGAAGAGCCGGACGGCGACGGGACCGGAAATCCGGGAGCTCTCCCGGCCCTCCGCCATCCGGGCGAAAACGCTGCGGGCGGCGGAGGCGGTATCCGGATGACGCGCCAGGCTCCGGAGCGCCTCCTCCCATTCGGGGGAAAGGCCGGCGCGGGCTCCGGAGCGGATTTCCCGCAGCAGGGGCACGGCGGTTTCCAGCGCCAGGGAGGGAAGCCCGGGAACCGGCGGAAGCTCCGCAGAGGTCAGGCCGCCCTCCTCCCGCAGGGCCGGAAACAGCCGGCGCAGCTCGGCCACCGGCTCCCCGGGCAGCAGGGCGGAGCCGCTCTCGCTGCGCAGGCAGTAGCTGACCCGGAGATAACGCTCCGGCAGGGAAAGCGTCCGGATATAATCGGAACGGACCATCATGCCCAGACGGGCCTGATTCATGCCCACGGCCCGGCCGGCCCGGGCCTCCAGGGCCCCGCGCTCCGGATCGGAGAGGAGGGAATCATCCCGGGCGTTCATGACGCCCTCGTTCATGCCCGGCACGATCATCGCCTCGAGCCGGCCGGGGAGCATGTGCCCGATCTGGCCCACGGCGACGCCTTCCTCCTCCTCGGGAAGGGCGGAGAGGGAAGCCCGCTCCAGCGCGCCCTGCAGCAGGGCGGCAATTTCCTTCAGGGTGGCCCTCCGGCCGCCCAGCAGGGCATAGAGCTGATCCAGCAGATTCATCAGCAGATCCCAGACCTGCCGATCCACGACGGCCTCCGCGAACCGCCCCTCCTCCAGAAGGCGCTCCTGGCGGGCCTGGAGTTTGGAATAGACGTCCTCCTCCCGCAGGAAGAGGAACACCGCCTCGACGCTGGCCTCCGCCGACCGGGCGGAGAGCAGGGCGTTGTGCAGATGATCCAGGGGCTCCAGCAGCCTGAGGCGAAGCTCCTCCGCCTCCGCCGCGTCCTCCCCCCGGGAGAAGGGCTTCTGCCAGCGCCTGCGATCGATGCCCCAGGCGCGGACATAGGCCTGGAGCCGATCCCCCTCCTCCCGGGTCAGGGTGCTGAAGCCGCTGCGCGCGATGCGCAGCAGGGATTCGGTATCCGGCCCCCGGGAAACACAGGTCAGGGCGGCGGAGAGCAGCTGGCTGACGCCGTGGCGGCCCAGCTCCTCCCGGCGGCTGAAGAAGAAGGGAATATGATGCCGCGTCAGGGCGGCCCGGAGGCTTTCCCCCGAGGCGCCCCGGGGCAGGGCGACGGCCATGCGGTTCCAGGGAATGCCCTCCCGGTGCCAGGCGTGCAGCGCCGCCACCGCGTCGAGGGCTTCCCCCGTCGGATGCGGGGCGGCAAAGAGGGACAGGGCGGGCCCGGGAGATCCGGGAAAGCGGGCGCCGGTTTCCGAAAACACATGCGCGCGCAGAAAGCCCAGCACGTCCTCCGGGGCGGGGGGAGGATCCTTCAGGAATTCCAGGGAAGCGGCGATGCCCCGCTCCTCCAGCGCGGCCAGCAGGGCGGCGGCGCTGTCCCGCTGCGGACGGTAGATCCTGCCGGCGGGGGCGGAGGCTTCCCGCATGGTCAGCAGCACCCGGACGGAGCGGCAGACGCCGGCGGCGGCCAGCAGCAGCTGCCGCAGATCCGGCCGGACGGTATCGAAGCCATAGACATACAGATCGGCGCCCCGCCAGAGGCCGCTGGCCGGCAGCCTGGCGCAGGTGTCCCGCCAGGCGGCCGCGGGATCGTCAAAGCGATCCCCCTGCAGATCCAGGCAGGTCCTCCAGATTTTTCCGAGATCCTGATATTTCACCCGCTGGGCGCCGCGGGACGCTTCCGCCAGGGCATCCAGATCCTCCGGCGCCAGGTTTTCCTCCTGCAGCTCGCAGAGGGTCCGGTCCATGCGGGCCACGGCGCCGTACAGGCTGTCCAGCCGCTGATAATAGCTCAGTTCGCCGCCGCAGCGCTGCAGCGCCCGGTGCAGCACCATGGCCCGCCCCGCCTCGTCCAGGGCGGCCCGCCCGTTGAAGCCCGCCCGCTCCCGCACGAGGGATTTCAGCCGGGTGGGGCTGACCACATCCAGATCCAGCAGCCCGGGAAGCTTCAGCCCGGTCATCAGATCCCGCTCGGCCTGCAGCGTATACTGCTCCGGCACGAAGAGCACCACGGGCCGACCGGCCCCGCGGCTGGCGGCCACCTGGGAGAGAAGCCAGGAGCGCTGCGCTTCCGCGGAGGCGCCCAGAACCCGAAAATCCATCATCCCATATTCTCCTCCGGCGTTTTTCTGCTTCGACAGGGGACAGTCTACCATATTTCCCGAAATGAAAAAAGTGCTTTTCAAAACGGGAGGGATATGATAAAATAGCCAACGGGTTTGTACCCGGAAAGGATTGAACGAAGGAATGACCGCCACTGACAGACTGACCGAAATGCTCCATCTGGGCATGAACACGGCCCTCGTGATCCACGATCCGTCCAACATTCTGTATCTGACCGAGGGATACGCCGGCGAGGGCATGGTGTACCTGACGGCGGAACGGAAAGCCATCATTACCGATTTTCGCTACACGGAGGCCGCCGAGAAGGCCGCGCCGGGCTTTGAAGTCGTGATGACCGATACCGATCATCCCCACGAGAAGCGCCTGGCGGAGCTGTGCCGGCGCGACGGGGTGACGGAGCTCCGCTTCGAGAGCAACTACCTGTCCGTGGATGATTTCGAGAACCTCCGCGCCGCGGTGGGCGAGGAAGTCAGCTACGTGCCGCTGAAGAAGGCGCCCCAGACGATCCGCGAGATCAAGACGCCCGCCGAGATCGTGACCATGCGGAAGGCCGCGGCGATCACCAGCGAGGCCTTCGAGGCTGTGCTGCCGAAGATCCGGGTCGGCATGACCGAGCTGGAGCTGCGGCTGGAGCTGGAAAACTGCATGTTCCGCCTGGGGGCGGAGGCGCTGGCCTTCTCCACGATCATCGCCAGCGGCGTGAACGGCAGCCTGCCCCACGCCGTGCCCGGGACGAGAACCCTGCGCCGCGGGGACATGATTACGATGGACTTCGGCGCGAAGGTCGGGGGATACTGCAGCGACATGACCCGGACCGTGGCCCTGGGCGAGCCTTCCCCGGAGATGCGGAAGGTGTACAGCACGGTGCTGCGGGCCCAGACCATGTGCGAGGCCGCCCTGGCCGCGGGAAAGAACTGCTTCGAGATTGACCGGCTGGCCCGGGACTACATTGATTCCCAGGGATACGCCGGACGCTTCGGCCACGGGCTGGGCCACTGCGTGGGCATCGACATCCACGAGAATCCCCGCCTGAGCCCCAGCTGCCATGACACGCTGAAGGCGGGCATGGTGATTACGGTCGAACCCGGGATTTATCTCCCCGGCATCGGCGGTGTCCGGATCGAGAACACCTGTCTGGTGAAGGAGAACGGATCCGAGCCCCTGACCACCGCCCGCAAGGAGCTGGTCATTCTGTAAGGAAGAACGGCCCGCCCGCAGGCCTGCGCCGCGGGAAAGGAACCGCGCTTCCGAACCCAACATGCTTCCCAATTTTCCTACGACAGAAAGAATCAGAAACGAGGAGGAACCACCATGATCACAGCTGGAGATTTCAAGAAGGGCATTACCGTGGAGTGGGACGGCGGCGTCTGGAACATCGTTGACTTTCAGCACGTCAAGCCCGGAAAGGGTGCCGCCTTTGTCCGCACGAAGATCAAGAATGTGATGACCGGCGCGGTCGTGGAACGCAGCTTCAACCCCACGGACAAGATGCCCCGGGCCATCATCGAGACCAAGGAAATGCAGTACGTGTACAACGACGGCGACCTGTACTACTTCATGGATGTGGAAACCTATGAGCAGCTGCCCATGACCCGTGACCAGGTCGAGGATGCCATCCCCTACGTGAAGGAAGGCACCAACGTGACCATGCGCTTCTTCAAGGGCAAGGCCTTCTCCGTCGAAGCGCCGAACTTCGTGGTTCTGGAAGTGACGGACACCGAGCCCGGCTTCGCGGGAGACACGGCTTCCAACACCTACAAGCCCGCGACGCTGGAGACCGGCTTTACCCTGCAGGTGCCGCTGTTCATCAACACCGGCGACAAGATTCAGATCGATACCCGGACCGGGGAATATCTGAAGCGCGCGTAATCGGAGGAAAGGCATGAGCAAGCTGACGGATCGCATTTCCTATCTGCGGGGACTGGCCGCGGGCATGAAGCTGAATCCGGAGGAGGGCGTGAACCGCCTGATGCTGGAGATGCTGGACGTGATGGGTGAGACGGCGGAAAGCATTGAGGCCCTGTCCGATGCCCACGGCGAGCTGAGCGAATACGTGGAAAGCATCGACGAGGACCTGGCGGACCTGGAGGCCGACCTGTACGACGAGGAAGACGAGGAGTACGCCGGCGACGAAGACGGGGAAGACGGGGACGATGTGGAGCTGGACGGCTCCCTGCTGTACGAATGCCCGCACTGCCACGAAACGGTGGAGCTGGATCCCGACGAACTGGATCTGGAAGAGGACCATCCCTGCCCCAACTGCGGGGAGGAGCTTTTCCCGGAGCTGCCGGAGGATGTGGACTGACCTTTTGTCCGGATACTCGCGGGGAGGACCCGCATCCTGTTTGAACGCAGCCGCCTCGGGGCGGCTGCGTTTGCATTCGGGGAGGATAAGCATGCGCAGTGTACTGATTATCGGCGGATCCCGGGGTATCGGCGCCGCCATGGTTCGCCGGTTCGCCGCGGCGGGGGACCGGGTCTGCTTCACCTGGAACCGGTCCGGGGAAGCGGCCGGGAAGCTGGCGGCGGAAACCGGCGCGGAGGCGATCCGGGCGGATGGGACGGAGACGGAGCAGACGGCCCGCGCCGTCCGCCGGGCGGAGGAGACGGCTGGCCCCATCGACGTGCTGATCTGCTGCGCGGGCGTCTCCCTGACGAAGATGCTGATGGATACAACGGATGAGGAGTTCCGGCGGGTGATGGACACGAATCTGTTCGGAACCTTCGCAGCCATCCGGGAAGTGCTGCCGGGCATGTTCTGGCGGCGGAAGGGATGCATTCTGACGGTATCCTCCATCTGGGGGCAGGACGGCGCCTCCTGCGAGGCGGTCTATTCCGCCTCCAAGGCCGCGGTGATCGCCCTGACCCAGGCGGCGGCGAAGGAGGCCGCCGGGGCCGGCGTCCGGGTGAACTGCATCGCGCCGGGCATGATCGATACGGAGATGAACGATCATCTGTCCCCGGAGGAGAAGGAGGAGATCGCCGGGGAGATTCCCCTGGGGCGCATGGGCACGCCGGAGGACGTGGCGGAGACGGCCTTCTTCCTGGCGGGCGACGGCGCGGGTTACATCACCGGGCAGGTGATCCCGGTGAACGGCGGATGGAAAATGTAATCGCCCCATTTTTTCCAAAATTCCGCTTGACAGGGAGGGGAAGCTTTGCTATAATAGCCCCCGCAGCCAAGAAAGCTGCCTGTTGGGGAATGGTGTAACGGCAGCACCTACGACTCTGACTCGTATTGTCTAGGTTCGAATCCTAGTTCCCCAGCTTTTCTTTTTGGCTCCGTTGTCTAGAGGCCTAGGACGCCGCCCTCTCAAGGCGGAAACACGGGTTCGAATCCCGTCGGAGCTGCGCACGCGACCTGTCCGGTCGCTTTTTTTGTTTTTCCCCGGAGGGCTGGCCCGCCGAAACATTCACAGAACGTTCACACGGCGCTTCTTGTGGGAATGGGGAAAATGGGCTATAATAGGGCATCGCCGCCGATGGGAGGCGGCACGGAAAGGAGCTTGATTGCCATGGAGAACTGGATCAGAAGGATCAGCGCGATACTGGTGGCCCTGACGATGCTGCTGGGCTGCGCCCTGGCGGAGGGGACGGAGGCCGCGGTGGTGGCCGATCTGACCGAAACGGAGCCCGCGGAGGAAACGGCAGCGGAGGAAACGGCCGAGGAGGAGCCCGTGCTGCTCGTCTCCGTGAACGGGGATGAAATCTGGAGCAACAATGAGGACATGCAGGGCCTGGTGGACTATTACACCAGCTACTACACGTCCCAGGGCTATTCCGCGGATGATCCGGATATGCTGACCGCGCTGAAGGCCGCCGGCATGCAGTGGGCCATCGAGAGCGCCCTGTATCATCAGAAGGCCGCCGAGCTCGGGACGGAGGAGATGACCGAGGAACAGAAGGCGGAATACGAGGCGCAGGCCCGGGAAGAGTGGGAGAACGCCGTCACCCAGTACGCGACGTACATGGGCGGCGCGACGGAGGAGTCCACCGAGGAGGAGAAGGCCGCGGCCCGGCTGCAGGCGCTGTCCTACCTGGAGAGCAACTATGGCTATACGGAAGAATCCTATGTGGAGGAATTTGTGACCAGCTCCCGGGAGACCGCGATGCGCAGGAATGTGCAGAAGGCGGTTCTGGGCGAATTCGAAGTGACGGAGGACGAGATCAAGGCCTATTTCGACGGCCAGGTCGAGTCGGACCGGCAGCAGTTCGAGGGCAACGTGCCCATGTATGAGTATTACACGAAGTACATGGGTGCGGAAAGCAAGTACGTGCCGGAAGGATACCGGGGAATCACCCATATTCTGCTGAAAGTGGATGAGAACCTGATGAAGACCTATCAGGAGCTGTCCGCGCGGCTGGAGGAGCAGCAGGAGGCCGAGGAGCAGACGCAGCCGGCGGGCGAGGAGCTGACCGGGGACGCGGCGGAGGAGACCGCCGAAGCCCCCGCGGAGGAAGCCACGGAAGCGCCCGCGGAGGAGACTGCCGAAGCCCCCGCCGCGGAGGAAGCCACCGAAGCGCCGACGGAGGAGCCGAAGGAGCCCGTGACCCAGGAGCAGGTGGACGCGGCGAAGCAGGCGATTCTGGACAGCGTGAAGGATCAGGTGGAGGAGATCATGGCCAAGTATCAGGCCGGAACCTCCTTCGAGGATCTGATCAAGGAATACGGCAATGATCCGGGCATGGAGATCGAGGAGAACCTGAAGAACGGCTACGCGGTGCATCAGGAAAGCATTCTGTGGGATCCGGCCTTCACCGCCGGCGCCATGGCGCTCGAGAAGGTGGGGGACGTGAGCGAGCCCGTGCTGGGCACCAACGGCATCCATCTGCTGCATTACACCCGCGATATCCCCGCCGGCCCGGTGGAGATGACCCCGGAGATGCATGACCGGATGAAGGAAGAGCTGATCAGCGACAAGGAAAGCGAAGCTGTTTCCAAGATGGTCGGGGAATGGATGGACGCCGCCGAGATCGTGTATACGGACGAAGGCCAGGCCATCATGGACGCGGCGCAGGCCCAGCAGGCGGAATCCGTGGAGACCACGGAAGCCACGGAGGAGACGCTGGCCGGGGACCAGTAAAACGGCAAATGGCGGAAACAGCGCATCACTGTGAAATCACCTGGATGAACCTGGCGCCGCTGCGGGAGGAAAGCCTGTACCGCGCCTGGATGGCGCGCATGCCGGAGCGAAGGCGGCGAAAGGCGGAGGCCTTTCGCTTTCCGGAGGGAAGGCAGCAGAGCCTGGGAGCCGGCATCCTGCTGATGCTGGCGCTGAAGCGGCGGGGAATCGACGCGGCCCGGGCGGAGATCTCCGAGGGCCCTTACGGAAAGCCCTTCCTGGCCGGCAACCCCGGGCTGCAGTTCAGCCTGAGCCACAGCGGCGAATGGGCCCTGTGCGCGATGGCGGACGGGCCGGTGGGGTGCGACGTGGAGCGGATCGGCCGGGGGGATGAACGCCTGGCACGGCGCTTCTTCCATCCGGAGGAGTGCGCGGCGCTGGAGGCGGTCCCCGACCCCGGGGAATGGCAAAGGCTGTTTGCCCGGATCTGGACGCGCAAGGAGAGCTTCCTGAAAGCGGACGGACGGGGACTGAATCTGGAGATGAATTCCTTCTCCGCGCTGCGCCCGGAGCCGGGCGTGCGGTATGGGGAGAAGGAGATCGCCGAGGGGTATTCCTTCAGCTGCTGCCTGCTGGGAACGGAGGACATCCGGACGGAATGGCGGGCCGCGGAGGACACCCTTCTCCGGAACCCGGAAGGGGCCTTTCCGGAGGACTGAAAAACCCCGGAAAACGGAGCGAAAAACACGCGCCGGAGGGAGAAAAAACTCCCCTCCGGCGCTTTCCTTTTGGCGAAAAACATGGTATAATAAAAGGGCCGGAAATGCTTGATTTTTCAAGCAAGAGCGGGCTTTTTGCCAGGGCGGAAAACTGACCGGATCGGACAGGCTTTCCCCTCCCGGAGACGGGCGTTTTTTCCGATCAGAAACGCGAGAAGAAAGGGTCATCATGTCAGACGAATTGGATCTGGAACTGGAAAAGGCAATGGAGGTCACCTCGGAATACGGGGAGGATCAGATCCAGGTGCTGGAGGGGCTGGAAGCGGTCCGGAAGCGCCCGGGCATGTATATCGGGTCCACCGACGTGCGGGGGCTTCATCATCTGGTCTATGAAATCGTGGATAACTCCGTGGACGAAGCCCTGGCGGGCTATTGCCACGAGATTGACGTGACGCTGAACCGGGACGGCAGCGTGACGGTGCAGGACGACGGACGCGGCTTCCCCGTGGGGCTGCACCCCAAGATGAAGCGGCCGGCAGTCGAGGTCTGCCTGACCATCCTGCACGCGGGCGGCAAGTTCGGCGGCGGGGGATACAAGGTCTCCGGCGGCCTGCACGGGGTCGGTGCCTCGGTGGTGAACGCCCTGAGCAGCCATTTCACCGTCACGGTGTATCAGAACGGAAAGATCTATCAGCAGGAGTATTCCCGCGGAAAGTATCTGTACGATCTGAAGGTGATCGGCACCACGGACCGGACCGGGACGACCATCCAGTTCTGGCCGGACATCCGCAGCGCGGAGAACCCGGACGGAATCTTTGAGGAGGGCGCCTCCTTCGAATACGAAACCCTCCGGAACCGCCTGCGGGAGATGGCCTTCCTGAATAAGGGAATCCGCATCGTCTTCCGGGACGACCGCCCGGAGGAGCCCAAGGTGAAGGATTTCTGCTATGAGGGCGGGCTGAAGGAATTCGTGCTCTTCCTGAACCAGAACAAGCAGGTGCTTTTCCCGGAGCCGATCTATACGGAGGGCCTGCGGGACGGGATTCTGGTGGAGATGGCGATGCAGTACAACGACAGCTACGCCGAGAATGTGTACTCCTTCGCCAACAATATCGCCACCCCGGACGGCGGCACCCATCTGACGGGCTTCAACACCGCCCTGACCCGGGCGATCAACGATTACGCCTTCAAGTACAAGCTGCTGAAGGAGACCGAGCCCAAGCTGAAGGGCGAGGACGTGCGGGAGAGCCTGACGGCCATCATCTCCATCAAGATGGAGGATCCGCAGTTCGAAAGCCAGACCAAGAGCAAGCTGGGCAGCGGACAGGTCCGGGGCGTGGTGGACAGCCTGGTGAGCGAGGAGCTGACCACCTACCTGGAGGAGAATCCCTCCGTGGCCCGGGCCATCGTCAGCCGCTGCGTGGACGCCCAGCGCGCCCGGGAAGCGGCCCGGAAGGCCCGGGAGGCCACCCGGCGGAAGACCGTGCTGGAAAGCGCGTCCCTGCCCGGAAAGCTGGCGGACTGCAGCGAGCGGGATCCTGCCAAGTGCGAGATCTTCATGGTGGAGGGCGACTCCGCCGGCGGCAGCGCCAAGGGCGGCCGGGACAGCAAAACCCAGGCCATCCTGCCCCTGCGCGGCAAGATCCTGAACGTGGAAAAGGTGCGGCTGGACCGGGCGCTGGAGAATCAGGAAATCCGCGCCATGATCACGGCCTTCGGATGCGGCTTCGGCGACCAGTTTGACGAAAGCAAGCTGCGGTATCACCGGATCGTCTGCATGACCGACGCGGACGTGGACGGCGCGCATATCCGGATCCTGCTGCTGACCTTCTTCTATCGCTTCATGCGGCCCCTGGTGGAAAAGGGCTATGTCTATGCCGCCATGCCGCCGCTGTACAAGGTGACGAAGGGAAAGACCTCCCGCTACGTGTATGACGACGATGAGCTGAACCGGGTGCTGGATGAGATCGGCCGGGATCCGAAGCCGGATATCCAGCGGTACAAAGGCCTGGGCGAAATGAGCGCCCAGCAGCTGTGGGATACCACGATGAATCCGGAGACCCGCATGATGATGCAGATCACCCCGGACGACGCCATGGAGGCGGACCGGCTGTTCACCCTGCTGATGGGCGATCAGGTGGAGCCCCGGAAGCAGTTCATCCAGGAGAACAGCGATCTGGTCAAGGATCTGGATGTTTGAGAATTTCACAGGACAGAGGCTAAGCATGATTAACGATAAACTGATTCCGGTCAATCTGGAACAGGAGATGAAGAAGAGCTTCATCGCCTACGCCATGGCGGTCATCGTGGACCGCGCCCTGCCGGATGTGCGGGACGGACTGAAGCCCGTACACCGGCGGATTCTGTACGACATGTCCGAGGAGCTGGGCATGACCCCGGACAAGCCCACCCGGAAGAGCGCCCGCGTCGTGGGCGACGTGTTGGGTAAATTCCACCCCCACGGGGATTCCTCCGTGTATGACGCCATGGTGCGCCTGGCCCAGCCCTTCAACATCCGCTATCCCCTCATCGAGGGCCAGGGAAACTTCGGCTCCGTGGACGGGGACGGCGCCGCCGCCATGCGGTACACCGAGGCGCGGCTGCAGAAGCTGACCATGCACCTGCTGGACGGCATCGACAAGGACACGGTGGACTTCTACCCGAACTTCGACGAGACCCTGCAGCAGCCCTCCGTGCTGCCGGCCCGGTTCCCGAACCTGCTGGTGAACGGCTCCAACGGCATCGCCGTGGGCATGGCCACGAATATTCCGCCCCACAATCTGACGGAGACCATCAACGGCGTCATCTGCATGATCGACAATCCGGACTGCACGATTGACGACCTGATGCAGCACATCAAGGGACCGGATTTCCCCACCGGCGGACTGATCATGGGCCGCAGCGGCATCCGGGAGGCCTATTACACCGGGCACGGCCGGATCACCGTGCGGGCGAAATCCAACATCGAGGAGATGGGCCCGAACCGCAGCCGCATCGTCGTGACGGAGATTCCGTACCAGGTGAACAAGGCGGTTCTGGTCCGGAAGATCGCCGACCTGGTGCATGAGAAGCGCCTGGAGGGCATCAGCGACATCCGGGACGAATCCAACGACCGCCAGGGCATGCGCATCGTGATCGAGCTGAAGAAGGATGTGCAGCCCCAGGTGGTGCTGAACACGCTGTACAAGCACACCTCCCTGCAGGAGACCTTCGGCGCGAACATGCTGGCGCTGGTGGACGGCAAGCCCCGGGTGCTGAACCTGCGGGAGATGATCTACTACTATCTGGAGCACCAGAAGGACGTGGTGACCCGGCGGACCCGCTTCGACCTGAACAAGGCTCAGAACCGGGCTCACATCCTGGAAGGCCTGCTGAAGGCCCTGGACCATATCGACGAGATCGTGGCCATCATCCGGGCCAGCAAGGACACCCAGACCGCGAAGGACGCCCTGATGATGCGCTTCGAGTTCACGGACCGGCAGGCGCAGGCGATCCTGGACATGCGCCTGGCCCGCCTGACAGGCCTGGAGCGCGAGCGCCTGATGGAGGAATACGTCGAGCTGGAGAAGACCATTGCCCGGCTGCAGGAGATCCTGGCGGACGAGCATGAGCTGATGAACGTCATCAAGACCGAGATCAGCGAGATCCGGGATCGGTTCGGCGATGAGCGCCGGAGCGAGTTGACCATCGTCGAGGACGAGATCGACGTCGAGGATCTGATCCAGGAAGAGAACATGGTTGTGACCCTGACCCATGAAGGCTACGTCAAGCGGGTGCCCTCCAGCGTCTATCGAGCGCAGCACCGGGGCGGCCGGGGCGTCAGCGGCCTGAGCGTGAAGGAAACGGACTATACGACCCAGATGTGCGTCGTTTCCACCCACCAGGAGATCATGTTCTTCACCAACCTGGGCCGGGTCTACAGCCTGAAGTGCTATCAGATTCCGGAGGCCGGACGGCAGGCCAGGGGAACCGCCATCATCAACCTGCTGCAGATTGCCAGCGGCGAGAAGGTTTCCACGATGCTGCCCATGCCGCGGGAAAGCGAAGGGGAGTTCAATCTGGTGATGGCGACCCGGAACGCCATGATCAAGAAAACGGTGCTGGAGGAATTCCGGAACCTGCGGAAGAACGGCCTGATCGCCATCGCCCTGCGGGAAGGGGATGAGCTGATCGGCGTCCGGCTCAGCAGCGGCGAGGACGAGATGCTCCTGAGCAGCCGGAAGGGCAAGTGCATCCGCTTCAATGAGCGCCATGTGCGGAACCTGGGCCGGAACAGCATCGGCGTCCGCTCCATGCGGCTGGACGAGGACGATGAGGTGATTGATATCGCTGTCATCGAACCGGATACCACGATCCTGGCGATCACGACCAACGGATACGGAAAGCGAACCGATCCCGAGGAATACCGGGAGCAGGGCCGCGGCGGCAAGGGCATCCGCGCCATGAACCTGACGGAGAAGACCGGCGATCTGGCGGCACTGCTGTTCGTGCATGAGGAGGAGGATATCCTGCTGATCACGGACGACGGCACCATCATCCGGGCCAGGGCGGCTGACGTGCGGCTGTGCGGCCGGGCCACCCAGGGCGTCCGGATCATGAAGCTGGCAGAGGGCAGCCAGGTGGTGGCCGTCTGCCGGGCCGAGCCGGAGGAGGAGCCGGAAGAGGGAGCCGAGGGCGAAAATCCGGAAATGGCGGAGAACGCGGGAGAAGCGCCGGAAGCCCCGGAGATCTGATGAGATGACCTTCCCGCGGCGGGCGTTTCGCCCGCCGCGGAGAACGGAAGAGCAAACGAAACGGGACAGGGGATTTAATCCTCTGTCCCGTTTGCTATGCAAGCCATCAGGCCCTTCCGGTTTCCTCAACCAGGCGGCGCAGCCGATCCGCCACCTCCGGGGAGGCGGCGCCCGGCTTCATCCGCCAGAGCCAGTTTCCGCCCACGGTGCCGGGCAGGTTCATCCGGGCGTCCGAGTCCAGGCCCAGCACATCCTGCATGGGCAGCACCGCCGTTTCCGAAACGGCGGACATGACCCCGCGGACAAAGGCCTCCGGCGCGTCTTCGATCTCCTCGAAGTCCAGGACCTTCCGGGCGAAATCGAGGGCCTTTTTGTCCGCCTTCTTCGCCCAGCCCAGCACGGTGTCGTTATCATGGGTGCCGGTGTACAGGGCCGTGTTCGCCGTGTAGTTTCCCGGGAAATGGGGATTGGTTTCGTCCCCGTCAAAGCCGAAGCACAGCACCTTCATGCCCGGATAGCCGGTCCAGGCCAGCAGTTCCCGGACCTGATCGTTCACCTCGCCCAGGTCCTCCGCGATGATCTCCAGGTTCGGAACCGCCTCCTTCAGCGTCCGGAACAGGGGAATGCCGGGGCCGTCCACCCATTTTCCGCCCCGGGCGTTAGGCGCCCCGTGGGGAATGGAGAAATAATGCCCGAAGCCGATGAAATGATCGATCCGGACGATGTCGAACAGATCCGCCATGCCCCGCATCCGGTCCACCCACCAGGAGTAATTCCGCTTCGCCAGATAGTCCCAGCGATAGAGGGGATTTCCCCAGAGCTGACCGTCCGCGGAGAAGTAATCCGGCGGAACGCCCGCCACCCGGGTGGGAATCCGCCTCCGGTCCAGCTGGAACACCTTCGGGTTCGTCCAGGTGTCGGCGGAATCCTCCGCCACGTAGATGGGCATATCCCCGAAGAGGGAGATCCCCCGGTCGTTGCAGTACTTCTTCAGCGCCAGCCACTGCTTCCGGAACAGATACTGGCAGAACAGATGGAAGCGGATTTCCTCCCGCAGCATCCGGCGATATCTCCGCAGCGCCAGGAACCGCCGGTTCCGGATGCCCCGGTCCGGCCACTGGCTCCACATCTTTCCGTCAAAATGCTCCTTCACCGCGGCGAACAGCGCATAATCCTCCGCCCAGGCGTTTTCCCGGCGGAAGGCGTCCACCTGCTCCGCCAGCCGATCCCCGGACTGGGCGAAGGCCCGCCGCAGCAGGGGCAGCTTGTTCTTCCGCACGGCTTCGAAGTCGGCCTTCTCCGGATTCCGGGGCACCAGCAGTTCCCCGTCCTCATAGGACAGCAGCCCCTCCTGCCGCAGCAGGGGCAGGGAGATCAGCAGGGGATTGCCCGCAAAGGCGGAGGGGGACTGATAGGGGCTCTCCCCGTAGCCGGTGGGCCCGACGGGAAGCACCTGCCAGATCTTCATCCCGCTGCGCTGCAGGAAATCCGCGAAGGCATAGGCCTCCGGCCCCAGATCGCCGACGCCTCCGGGGGAGGGAAGGCTGGTAATATGCATCAGAATGCCGCTTCTTCGCATGGAAAGTCACACGCTCCTTCCGAATCAGATTTGCCGGGAAGATTCTCCGGACGCCGCCGTCCGGGACTCCCCGGCAGAAGCGGGGCTGCCTCCGGAAAGGCGGCCCCCGCACCGGGATCAGAGCCCGGTGGTGACATAGCTCTGCGGACCGGCGCCCGCGCTGACATACAGGATGGCATACGCACCGTCCGCGTAATAGTACAGATAAATCAGGGTATCCCCGCCGGCCTTCCAGGCCTTCCGGTTCAGCAGGCGCGGCTCCTCATAATAGCCGGGATAGATCTGATCCATGATGCCCTTGATCTCGGAAGCCTCGGGCTCCGTATGATCCCCGTAAACGGAATCCAGCGCCCCGGTCAGATACTGAAAATCCGCCTCCGTACCGCCGGCGCCGAAATCATAGGAGATCATCTTCAGCCGGTCGTTATAGAACATGTAGACCAGGTCCGCATTGAACTTGCTGACCTCCACCCGGGTGAGGGGGATCAGGATGCTCCAGCCGTCCCGGCTCTGCTCCATCAGCTCCAGGGACTCCAGGGACTTCACCAGCTCCCGGGTCATATTCCAATGCACCCCGCCGCGGAAGGTAAAGACCGCCTCCGCCTCCGGCGCGGCCGTGGGCGTGTCCCGCAGGTTCGGAATCACGCCGCCCGCCAGGGCGAGGGTGGGGAACATCAGCAGCAGGGCGAGAACAAGCGCGGGGATTCTTTTCATCTTCGCAGGCTTCCTTTCCGAAAAGATGAGGGCGGGGGAATCAGACGTTCCAGATCTCCCGGGCGTACTGCCGGATGGTCCGGTCCGAGGAGAACTTGCCCGCGGAGGCTACGTTCACCAGGCACTTCCGGGCGAACTCGTCCGGACGGGTTCCCGCGTCCCGGATGGCCTGCAGCTTCGCGTCCAGATAGGAGGCGAAATCCTGCATCACGAAATAGTGATCCGGCGCGTGCCAGCTGGCCCCCTCCAGGATCGCGGTTTTCAGCTCCGCCAGGGAGCCCTCCTGCCCGGGCTCGAAGCCCTCGATCTCCGGGAAGGTGCCGTCGTCCAGGGTGTCCAGCGCCCTGCGCAGCTCCGGGCTGGCTTCATAGATCGCCTTCGGATCGTAGGTTTCCTTCAGGGCATTCAGCTCCGCGACGGTGGCGCCGAAGATGTATTCATTCTCCCGGCCGGCCTCCTCGGCGATCTCCACGTTGGCGCCGTCGAAGGTGCCCAGGGTCACCGCCCCATTCAGCATCAGCTTCATGTTCCCGGTGCCGGAGGCTTCGGTGCCCGCGGGGGAAATCTGCTCCGAGATGTCCGCGGCGGGAATGATCTTCTCCGCCCAGGAGCAGTTGTAATTCTGCACAAAGACGACCTTCAGCCGATCCTTCATCTCCGGATCGCCGTTGATCCGGTCCGCGATCTGATTGATCCAGTAGATCACGGCCTTGGCCCGCCGATAGCCCGGCGCCGCCTTGGCGCCGAAGATCATCGCCACCGGGGGCAGATCCTTCCATTTGCCCTCCTTCAGCCCCTGATAGAGCACCAGGATGGACAGGGCGTTCATGAACTGGCGCTTGTATTCATGCAGGCGCTTGATCTGGACATCGAAAACCATGTCCGGGGAAAGAACGACGCCCTCCCGCTTCGCGATTTCCGCCGCCAGCTGCTCCTTCTTCACCCGCTTCACGGCCCGGTAATCCCGGATCATGCGATCGTCGATCAGCGGAAGCAGCTGCTTCAGCTTTTCCAGATCCGTCTCAAACCCGCCGCCGATGCGCTCCTCGATCAGGCCGCACAGCTCCGGATTGCACAGCCCCAGCCAGCGCCGCTGGGTGATGCCGTTGGTCTTGTTCTGGAACCGGTCCGGATAGATCTCGTACCAGCGGGCGAACAGATCGTCCTTCAGAATCCGGGAATGCAGCTCCGCGACGCCGTTGGTGGCGTGGGTGGCATACACCGCCAGCTGGGCCATGTGCACCCGGCCGCCCTCGATGATGCAGCGGTCCGGCAGCACCCGCTTGCCCAGGGACTTCATCTCCGCCCGGAAGCGGGCGTCGATCTTCCGCATGATGTCCACGATGTCGGGACAGACGGAGCTGAGCAGGCGCAGATCCCATTTTTCCAGGGCTTCCTGCATGACCGTGTGATTCGTGTAGGCAAAGGTCTCCCGCGCGGTGAGGAAGGCCTCCTCAAAGTCCACGCCCCGCTCGCCGAGCAGGCGGATCAGCTCTGGAATCGCCATGACGGGATGCGTATCGTTCAGCTGGGCGGCCGTCTCCCGGGCGAAGAAGGAATAATCCTGCCCGTGGCGCTGCTCATATTTCCGCATCAGATCCTGCAGGGAGGCGGAAACCAGCACATACTGCTGCTTCACCCGCAGCTGCCGCCCCGCCCGGGTGGTATCGTTGGGATAGAGGAACTTCACGATGTCCTCCGCCCGATTCTTGTCCGCGGCGGCCTGGGCGTACTTCTGATCGTTGAAGAGGGGGAAATCCACCTCATGCAGGCTTTCCGTCTGCCAGAGGCGGAGGGTTCCGACGTTTTTCATCCCATAGCCCACCACCGGCATGTCATAGGGAACGGCCAGCACGTTCCCGGTCTTCATGGGAACGACCACCGCCTCCTCCATCCGGCGGATGGACCAGGGATCGCCCCAGCGGGACCAGTCGTCCGGCTCCTCGGTCTGCCGGCCGCCGACGAACTTCTGGCGGAACAGGCCGTAGCGGAACCGCAGCCCGTAGCCCGTCAGGGGGATGCCGCAGGTCACAGCGCTGTCCAGGAAGCAGGCGGCCAGCCGGCCCAGCCCGCCGTTGCCAAAGGCGTCGTCCTCGATATCCTCCAGGAGGGCCGGATCCGCGCCCTTTTCGGCGAGCAGCGCCCGAACCTCGTCCAGCACGCCCATGCAGTACAGATTGTTGAAGACCAGCCGGCCCACCAGGTATTCCATCGACAGGTAATACGCCTGCCGCTTCGGGAAGCGCTCCGCTTCCTTTTTCTGCCAGAGGGGCGCCAGCGCTTCCATGCAGGCGGCGGAAAGCGCGTTGTGCAGCTGGGCGGCGTCCGCCTCGGGCAGCGCCGCGTGGGACTGGGCCATCAGGATGCGCTCCGTGGCGGAGATCAGTTGTTTCGCGTTCATCGGAATCCGTACCTCCCTTTGCAAAGGAAGACAGCGGTGCCCGCTGTCTTCCGGTTCTTTACTGGATAATCATCCGTCCGCAGGTTTCGCATTCCACCAGGGCGCCATTCCGGATCTTGCTGAGGGTCGCGGAGGGAAGGCTGGTGTTGCAGCCGGAACACTGTCCGTACTGCAGGCGGACCACCGGCGGAATCGTATGCTTCTTGATGGCGAGATATTCCTTCATCAGGGCCTCCTCCACCGTGCCCTCCAGGGCCCGGGCACGGGCGCGCTGCTGCTCCAGCTCCTCCTTTTTGACCCGGCTCTCGTTTTCATAATCCACCTTCAGCTGGTCGAAGGCCTGCTTGGCCTTCGCCGCATCCACCCGGACGGCGCGCAGCTGCTTGTCATAGGCGGAGGAATCCGCGTTCATCCGGTTCAGCTCCTTCTCGAAGGAGTGAATCTCCTCCCGGGAGCGGGCCACCTCATCCCGCAGGGCGGCGACGGCCTCCTCATCCTCCGGATCGAGGGCTTCCATCCGGACCTTCTGATCCGCAATGCGGGCCACGGTGCTCTCCAGCGCCTGGAACAGCACATCCTTCCGATCCGTGATCTGGGCGATGCTGTCCTCAATCTGCTTGTACTGCTTCTGGCGCTCCATGATAAAATCCCGGGCTTTTTCCAGCTTCACCCGGATGGGGGAGCGCTTAATCTCCGTGGCGATCGCTTCCGCCTTCAGATCCTCGGTCTGGTAATTCCACAAAGCTTCAAAATCCATTCCTGGCCTCCTGTCTGACAGGAGGGAATCATTCAGACCGCCTGTCCCGGCCCGGCGGGAGAGGCATAGCCCCCGGCCGCCGACTTATAAATGCCCAACTTGTATTGTACCTGATTCAGCGCGCTTTGTAAAGCATCGGCCAGGGCAAAAATGCCCGGCTGCTCCGTGGCAAAATGCCCGCATTCAAAGCAGGAAAGCCCCGCGTCCGCCATGGCCAGGGCATGGTGGTGCCGGACCTCGCCGGAGAGGAAGCCCTCCGCCCCCAGCGCCAGGGCCTCCTCCCATTCGCCGCCGCCTGCGCCGGAGCACAGGCCCAGCCGGGAGATCCGCTTCTCCGGATCGCCCATCAGGCGAACCTCCGTGTTCAGCGCCGCCGCCAGGTATTCCTTCAGCTCCCCGGCGCGCATGGGCTCGGGCAGCGTGCCCACCCGGACGAAGCCCTCGCCCTCCACGTCCAGCAGCGCGCAGCATTCCGCCAGCGCGTCGTTGATGCCGCCGGGCGCCCGGTCCAGGCAGGTGTGGCTGGCGATGAGCCCGATGCCGGAGCGGATCAGATGGGAGATTACCCGGCCCTCGTACGTTTCCGCCGTCACGCGCCGGATCGCTTCAAACATCAGGGGATGATGGGTCACGATCAGGTTCGCGCCGAGCGCCTCCGCCTCCCGGATGACCGCCTCCGTGGCGTCCAGGGCGAAGAGCACGGAGGTGACCTCCTGCTCCGGATCCCCCACCAGCAGGCCGGAATTGTCAAAGTCCTCCTGGGTTTCGAAGGGAGCGACCGCGTCCAGCAGCCGATAGATATCCCGAATGGTCATGCGTTCGTCCTCCTTTTTATTTTCGTTCGTCCGCCCGGGCGGACAGGTACGCGAGATCCTCCTCCAGTTCCCGGAGGGCGCCGGAATCCGGATCGGCGGCGGAGCGCTGCCCCCGCAGCCGTTCCTCCAGGATCCGGCGCCGCCGGGCCAGATAATCCGGCAGCACCGGGGAATCGGATTCGAACAGCCGCTTTCCCAGCCGGATCTCCCGGGGCGAAAGGGCCTCCGCCCCCGGCACCGCCTTCAGCAGCAGGTAAAACCGGCCTTCATCCAGACAGGGCTCCTCCGCGGTCAGGCGGTATCCGATGTCCGCCACCGCCTGCCGGACCAGGGGCAGATCCGTATGGGCGCTCAGCAGCAGGGAGGCTCCCCGGAGGGAGGCCTGTCCCTCCGTCAGAATATCCCGGATCGTCCGGCCGCCCATGCCCAGGACGGAAACCATGCCGCAGACGGAATCCGGCCCCTCCAGCACCCGCAGCCCGTCCCCCAGCCGGAAATCCACCCGGTCCGTCAGCCCCGCCCGGGCGATGTTGTCCCGGGCGTTCCGCAGGGCATCGGGGCTTACGTCCGTCAGGATCATCCGCCGGCAGACGCCGCTCCGCAGCAGGGCGATGGGCAGATGGGCGTGATCCGTTCCGATATCCGCCGCCCGATCGCAGGGATCGTACAGCTTCAGGGCCAGGGACAGCCGGGCATCGAGGCGCATGGGAAAATGTCCTTTCGAAAAAAGATACCGGCGGCCCGGATGGCGGGCCGCCGGGAAGGCATACCGAAAATCCTGTTAATCCAGATAGTCGCGCAGCTTCTTGCTCCGCGAGGGATGGCGCAGCTTCCGCAGCGCCTTGGCCTCGATCTGGCGGATGCGCTCGCGGGTGACGTTGAACTCCTTGCCGACCTCCTCCAGCGTCCGCTGGTGCCCGTCATCCAGGCCGAAGCGCAGGCGCAGCACCTTTTCCTCGCGGGGGGTCAGGGTATCCAGCACCTCCATCAGCTGCTCCTTCATCAGGGCGAAGGAAGCGGCTTCCGCAGGGGCGGGGGCGTCCTCATCGGGGATGAAATCGCCCAGATGGCTGTCCTCCTCCTCGCCGATGGGGGTTTCCAGCGAAACGGGCTCCTGGGCGATCTTGATGATCTCCCGCACCTTCGCCTCGGAGATGTTCATCTCCTTCGCGATCTCCTCCGGCGTGGGCTCCCGGCCGTATTCCTGCAGCAGCTGGCGGGACACCCGGATCAGCTTGTTGATGGTTTCCACCATGTGAACCGGGATCCGGATCGTCCGGGCCTGATCCGCGATGGCGCGGGTAATGGCCTGGCGGATCCACCAGGTGGCATAGGTGGAGAACTTGAAGCCCTTGCGGTAATCAAATTTTTCCACCGCCTTGATCAGACCCAGATTCCCCTCCTGAATCAGATCCAGGAAGAGCATGCCCCGGCCGACATAGCGCTTGGCGATGGAAACCACCAGGCGCAGATTGGCCTCGGCCAGCTGCTGCTTGGCGCTCTCGTCGCCCTCCTCCAGCCGCTTGGCCAGGTCGATCTCCTGCTCCGCCGTCAGCAGCGGCACCTTGCCGATCTCCTTCAGATACATGCGGACCGGATCGTCAATGGCGATCCCTTCCGGCACGGAGAGATCCAGCTGCTCTTCCACGGGGATTTCCTTTTCCGCGGCCGCGGCGGCCAGGGCGGCGTCCTCCTCCGAAACCGGCTCCGGCTCCGCGGGAATCTCGGATTCATCGCTCACCACGGAGATGCCGAACGCCTCCAGGGTTTCGAGAATCTTGTCCAGCTGGTCCGGCTCCATTTCGGCTTCCGTCAGGTGATCCATCACCTCCCGGGAGGTGAGGGTTCCCTTCTTTTTGCCATATTCATAGAGCTCGTCCAGCCTGCTCTTCTGCTCCGCTTTTTCCTGCGCCAATGAAATCTCTCCCTTTCCTGTCAGATCGAGCCGTTCGGCATTTTCATCCTCCGAAGGCTCTCAAAGATCGTCTGATATTCCGTCATCAGCCGGGTGCGCTCAGCATCATCGGTACAATTCGGCAAACGGTCCTGAATTTCCTTTATTTTCTTTTCATATCCGCTGCGGCGGATGGCGGCGACGCAGTCCTGCGCCATGGCGATCAGCTCATCCGTGCCGCCGGCGGGCGGGGACATCAGCAGCCGCGTCAGCCGGGAACGGCTCTCACCGGGAGAGCTTTCTTCTATCAGCGCGGCGGGGGAGATGCCCTTTTTCAGCTCCCGGTATACTGATTTCAACTCCGGGTCGGAAAAATCCTCTTCCTCGGTCAGATCCTCCGGCAAAAGCCCGGTGGCGGTCAGGCTCAGCAGCAGTTCCTCCGCCCGCAGGGCCTTCCATTCCGCCTCGGACAGCGGCTTCTTCGGCACGCCGGGGGCGGGCACGGCCGCCGGCGCCTCCACGCCCATGGCCGCCAGGGGATCCACCTTGCTCCTCTGTTGCCGCGCGGCGTCCCGCTTCGCCCAGGGATCCGTCTCCCGGCGCCGGCGATCCGCCTCCTGCGCCACCTGGGCCTCGATGACCTCCCGGCTGAACCCGGTCTGCACCATCAGATCCCGGATGTATCCGTCCCGCTCCAGGGGGTCCAGCCCGGCGAATACGGCCACCGCTTCCCGGGCATAGGTGACCTTGCCCTCCCGGGTGGACAGATCCGTTCCGTCCTTCAGGCGGCGGATGCGGTAGGTTTCCGGCGTCAGGACCGGCAGCTTCTCAAAGCCCTCCGGCCCCTCCTTCCGGATAAAGTCGTCCGGATCCATGCCCGCGGGGAAATCCAGCACCCGGCAGGGAACGTCCGCCTCCCGGAACAGGTCCAGCGCCTTCAGGATCGCGTGCTGGCCGGCGGCGTCCCCGTCGTAGGCCAGGCAGATGACCGGAGCGAAGCGCTTGACCAGCTGCACCTGCTCCGGGGTCAGCGAGGTGCCGAGGGACGCGCAGACGCCCCGGATGCCGAACTGGGTCAGGCTGACCACGTCCAGGTTCCCCTCCACGAGAATGACCCGGTCCAGATGCCGCTCCCTTTTCAGCAGATTCGCCCCGAAAACGTTCTTCCGCTTGTTGTAAACCGGGGTATCCGATGTGTTGACATATTTCTGCGGCCCGCTCTTTTCCAGCATGCGCCCGCTGAAGGCCAGCACGTTTCCGAACTGGTCGATGATGGGAAACATGACCCGGTTCCGGAAAACGTCGTAGCTCCGCTTCGGCCGGGCCGGCCGGTCCGCCGTGGCGGGTTCGGCCTCCTTCTCCTTCATCAGGTTGGCGAGCAGCAGCTCCTCCCGGGTGTAGCCCAGCTCCGTCAGGTGCTTCGTCAGCGCGTCCCAGGAATCCGGCGCGGCGCCCAGGCCGAATTTCCGGATCACCGAATCGTTCAGCCCCCGGCCCCGAAGATAGGCCAGGGCCGCGGCGCCGGCGGGGGCATAAAGCGTTTCGAAATAGAAGCGCGCAGCCTCCCGGTTGGCCCCGAGCAGCCTTTCCCGCTGCGAGCGGCGGCGCTCGTAATCCTCGTCGTGGATCATCTCCGGAAGGGGCATGTGCGCCCGGTCCGCCAGCAGTTCCACCGTTTCGTAAAAGCTCAGGTGCTCCATATCCTCAATGAAATTGAAGACCGTCCCCCCGGCCTTGCACCCGAAGCAGTAATACAGCTGGGCCTCCTCATCCACGGAGAAGGAAGCCGTCTTCTCCCCGTGAAAGGGGCACAGGCCCCAGTATTTCTTTCCGTTCTTCTTCAGCGGCACGTAGGCGGAGACCGTCTGCACCAGGTCCGTCCGGGCCCGCAGCTCATCCAGCCAGGCAGCAGGAAAACGCCCCGCCACGCGAATCACCTCCGAATCTTTCTCATACCGAATAAAGATACAACGAAGCGAATTCGAAATCCTGCTTTTGCCCTCAAAAATCTGTCTCTTGAAATGGTCCGGAAAATGGTTTACAATCAGGACAACAAAGGAGGGATGTCTCCATGAAAAGAATTCTCGGATGGGCGCTTGCACTTTTGATGCTGCTGAGCTGCATCTCCCTTTCCTGCGCGGAGGAACGGACCGTTCTGTATGTGACGCGGGCCTGCTTCAATCTGAGGAACCCCGTTCCTTCCCAGGTGAAGAAGGTCGAGAACGCCATCAACGCCTATATCGCGGATAAAATCAACGTGGAAATCCGGCTGACGGAAATCGGATCGAATCAGTACGGCCAGAAGGTATGGGATCTGGTCCGCCAGGGAAAGGAGATCAACCTGCTGTGGACCGCCTCCTGGGAGGATGTCATCGGCACGAACCAGCTGGTGGCGAATCACGCGGTCTACGACCTGACCGATCTGCTGCCCGGAACGCCGCTGCACAGTGCCATGGCCGCGGACCTGTGGGAGGAAACCCGGTATAACGGGAGGAACTATTTTGTCCCCGTCGACAAGGACAACGTCGAGGGGTACGATTTCATGTTCCGGAAGGAGCTGGCGGATGCCCACGGATGGAATCTGGATGCCGTCCATTCCCTGAAGGATCTGGAGCCCCTGCTGGCCGACGCGAAGGCCGATGGGCTGCGCTATCCCTTCCTGACCCAGAACACGAGCATGTTCTACCGATGGTATATCGACCGGTTCGATTTCTTCACCGGCGATGTCCGGACGAATTTCTTCGGCGTGGACCGGGAGACGGACGAGGTGGTCAACACCGTCGCGACCCCGGAATATCTGGAATTCTGCCAGCTGATGGGCCGCTGGGCGGATCTGGGATACATCTCGGAGGACGAGGTGAACCGCGTCACGACCGACACCACCACCCAGACAAAGAACTGGGGCATTTCCTGGTGGACGGATGTTCCGGTCAATTCCGAGGCCTCCGCCCGGTACGGCCAGCCCATTGCCGTCCGCAAGGCCACGGAACGCTATGCCCACAGCAATTCCGCCCTGGGCTCCTGCTATTGCGTGACCGCCGGCAGCACGAAGGAGCAGGCCCGCGCCGCCGTTGAGTTCCTCGGCCTCCTGTATCGTGACCGGGCCCTGGCGGATATGTACACCTACGGCCTGGAGGGGGAGGATTTCGAGTATACCCAGACGGAGGAGCAGGCAATCCGCCATGTGACCCTGAAATCCATGAAGTACAACCACAGCACGTGGGAATCCGCGTCCGTCATGTCGGTGACCCCGCTAGACAACGAGCCGGACAACAAGGTCAATCTCTATCTGGATTTCAATGGCAGCGCGATTGACTCCCCGGCGGTCGGCTTCCGGTTTGACAGAACCCCGGTGGAGGAGCAATTTACCGCCTGTCAGGCGCTGTTCGAGCAATACGGCTTCCGCCTGGAAAACGGCGGCGTGCCCGAGGCGGAGGTCGCCGGTTGCATCGCGGAATATCAGAACGCGCTGGATGCCGCGGGGTATCAGGACGTGCTGGCGGAATTCCAGCGCCAGTATGACGAATGGAAGAAGACGAGAGAAGACTGATACCGGAAAGGCGGGAGCGCGCATGACCATTCGGGAACGGACGGAGCAGCAGGAAAGCATGCTGCTTTCCCCCTTTGCGGCCCGGGCCGCGGAGACCCGGGGCAGGGAACGCCCGGTGACACCCTGCGATATCCGGACGGATTATCAGCGGGACCGGGACCGGGTCATCCACTGCAAATCCTTTCGCCGGCTGAAATTCAAAACCCAGGTTTTTCTCTCCCCGGAGGGGGATCATTACCGGACCCGCCTGACCCACACCCTGGAGGTGGCGCAGGTGGCCCGGACCCTGGCCCGGGCGCTTCGGCTGAATGAGGATCTGACGGAGGCCATCGCCCTGGGGCACGATCTGGGGCATACGCCCTACGGGCATATCGGGGAAAGGACGCTGAACAGCCTGCTGTCCGAAGGCTTCCGGCATAACGAGCAGAGCCGCCGGGTGGTCGAGCATCTGGAAAACGACGGCGAGGGGCTGAACCTGACCTGGGAGGTCCGGGACGGCATCGAGCACCATTCCGGGCCAGTGCTGCCCGCCACCCTGGAGGGCGAGTGCGTCCGCCGGGCCGACCGGATCGCGTACCTGAATCATGACCTGGACGACGCCCTGCGGGCCGGGGTGCTGAAGAGTTTTGAACTCCCCGGGGACTGCCTGCGCGTGCTCGGGGACAGCCACGGGAAACGGATCGATACCATGATCCGGGATCTGGTGAACCACAGCGAAGGCCAGCCCCATCTGACCATGAGCCCGGAGGTGGGGATCGCGATGGACGGCCTGCGGGAATTCATGTTTGAAAAGGTTTACCGGGACGGCTGGAGGGATCCGGAGGAGAAGCGCTGCGACTATATCATCCGGACGCTTTTCAGCTATTTCTGCGACCATCCCGGGGAAATGCCGGAGGAGTATATCGTGATTACCTATCGGGACGGCATGGAGCGGGGGGTCGCGGACTTCCTTTCCGGGATGACGGACCGGTATGCCACCCGGAAATTCACCGAACTGTTTGTTCCCTCCTCCTTCCAGGCGTTCTGATGCGATGAAGGCAGCCCCCATCGGGGCTGTCGCTTTTTGATTCAACCAAAACAAATCCTGTGTGCTTTCTTCAATTGAGCCTGAAATTCATGGGAAAGACCAAAGTCGGATTCGAATGTTCCGCAACAAAGGAATGAAAATTTGCTGAAAAAAACAAAAAAAACAGGGAAAAGACAGGAAATGGTCCCCAAAGAACTCTGCAATAAAAACAGACCGCCGTATCAGCGCTCCGAAAGCAAAAATGTCAGAAATCAAAACAGACCCCGGATTGTAACGACAAAATATATTTCAAGATATTGCTAAAAAGGAAATAAAATTGCAATATAACTGCAATATATTGTGGAATTATGACGCTTGGATCCGTACATATCGGCTGGCGAAAACCGGTAAAATCACGCAAATGAAAGACAGCGCATATCTCCTGCGAAAATAGTTTAAAAAACACGCTGAAGCGTTGACAAAAAAGGCTTTTTCAGTTATATTATCTTCTGTAATAAGAAGCGTTGCCATCCGGTTCAACCACTCCCCTTTCGGAGCAGGTTACCCGATGGCATATCGTGTATTCCACGGCATGGGAAGCCGGAGCGGAACAGGGCCAAAGGTCCTTTGATATAGCAGGTGTTTACCAACCGACATGAAAACTCAGATACCTGAGGGATAGATTGGGAAAGAGGGGCAAAAAGATGTTGAAGGCAAAACGTATTCTCGCAATCCTGTGCACGATGGCCATGCTGTTCACCGGCGTTCTCAGCACGGCGAATTTCGCCCTGGCGGCGGAAGCGGAAGAACAGATTGTGATTCTGGAAGCACCGGCGGCGGAACCGGCGGCGGAAACGCCCGTGGAAGAGCCTGCCGCGCCGGCGCAAGTCCCTGAAGAGATCCCCCAGGATCCGGCGCCTGCGCAGGAACCGGCCGTGGAGGAAGCTCCTTCCGAGACGCCTTCTAATGAAGCTCCCGCGGATACAACCCCCGTGGACGTCGCTCCGGCCGCAGAACAACCTGCCGCTCCGGCAGAGGAGCCTGCTGCTGCTCCGGCAGAAGTACCCGCTGCTCCGGCAGAGGAGCCCGCTGCTCCCGTAGAGGAGCCCGCTGCTCCGGCCGCGGCGCCCGTTTCCCCGGAAGAACCGACGGAGACGGTTGCTGAACCCGTCGTACAGGATGCGGAACCGGAAGAAAAACAGGAGGAACCTGCTCCTGCTGTGATTCCGGAGGAGGTTCCGCAGGAAACGAATGTTATTCCCGAAGAGCCGGCGAATAACAAGGAGCCTACTGAAGTGACCGTTCCGCAGGCGGAAACGGTTTCTGAACCTGCGTCCATCGAGACGTCGGAAGAGCAGAAGGTTCCCGAAACGCCCGTGAATAACGAGAAGGAAGAAACTCCTTCCGAATCCGCTGAGAAGCCGGCGACGACGGAACCCACTGAAGCGGGAGATAATACCGACGAACCCGGGGATGCGGATGCCAATCCGGAAGGGGACGCTGCTTCGACAGAACCCGCTGACCTGGAAGGGACTGCCGATCCGGAGGCGGACTCCGTGGATACGGATGACGCGGAAGGCGAAGAGAAAACTCCTCTGGAGCTGAATGTCGGCGGCACGGTGGAAGGCACTGTGAAGGCCGGTGAACCTCTCCGGATTACCCTGAAGGCCGGGAAGAAGGACACCGTTCAGCTGACCCTGATCCAGAAGGGTGATCTCATGAAGGTTTCCGCGGAGAATCAGGAAATCCGGTTCACCGCGGTTGAGAATGAAGCGGATACGTATACGGCTGAATATGAACTGCCCGCGAAAACCGTGGAGATTCTTCTTGCCGCGATCGCGGACACTGACTTCACGATGAAGGCCTCCATGCTGGCGGCGAAGGACGAGCCCGCTGAGGATGCGAAAGAGCTTACCGAAGGAACGAAGGAAGCAGAAGAGGAACCCACTGGAGAAACGGAAGAGACGGAAGAGATAGAGGAAACGGAAGAGATAGAGGAAACGGAAGAGATAGAGGAAACGGAAGAGATAGAGGAAACGGAAGAGAAAGAACCCACCGAAGAAACTGAAGAAACGGAAGAGAAGGAAGAAACTCCGGAAGGGGAGGAAGCCGGCGAAGAACCCGCGGAAGAGAATGCAGATTCCAAGGAAGAGCCGGTGACCGAGGATGCGGCGAAGGAAGCCAATTCCGGAACTGAAACCGGGATCATTCCGGAAGATGAGAAGACCGCGGCGACGGAAACCACTGACGAAAGCCCCGAGGTTGAACGCAGCGTGACATTCGAGATCACCTTTGATACGGAGAATCCCGATGTTGGTGATACCGCCCATTTCAAGGCTCACCTGGAAGGCTTTGAAGATGTGGATTACCTGGTGATCTGGCAGAACGCCATCGAAGGCGAGGAAGAATGGACCGATACGGAAATCCATGATGAGGAATTCGATATCGTGATCACGGAAGAGAATTTCGATATTCTCTGGCGTGTGAAGGTGGATCTCGTCGAGACGGAGGAAGAAGCCACTCCCACGGCGGAAGAACTCACGGAGACGGAGGAAGAAGCCGCTCCCACAGTGGAAGAGCCTGTGGAGACGGTAGAAGAGCCGGTGAAGACGGCGGAAGAACCTGCACCCGCAGCAGAAGAACCCGTGGTGACGATGGATGAGCCTGCACCCACGGCGGATGAGCCCGCGGAGACGGTGGAAGAACCCACGGCGTCGGAGGGAGAAGGAGTCTGAACGAGAGGCGATGACCGTGTTTGATGTCGGACACGGTCATTGCGGCGCTTTTCCTCATATGACTTGATTGCGTGAAATCAACCAGAAGGAGCGATCTGAAGAATGAAGACGAAGCTGAACAGAATCATGGCATTGCTGACAGTGCTGATGATGGTCTTCAATATGGTTCCTGCGTCCGCCCTGGCGGGTGAGCAAACTCTGGCTACGTCTGAGGGGGGCGGAATGTCGATGCGTTCTGCCGCGCAGAGCCAGACGGGTAAAACGATAAATTCTATTTCTGTGACTTTTACTAATCAAAGTGGGAACCTTCCCAATACTAGTGGGAATTATTGGATCATAGCTTCTGCAGATTTGCCCTATGGTGCCGGCACAGGGTATCTGGCCGTGTCTTTGGCTGATAAAAATATAAGCAGTAACCCTGTGGTCGTTGTCAAGAAAGACGCGAATAATGATCTTTTTATGGGCCAAAATGGAAATGGAAATCCTGCTGATAACAGTTCCGTTACGCTTGGCATTTATCAGCTGCCCCAATATAAGGGAGTGTATAACTATTCCGATGGCAAGTCGTATATGACTACCGAAAACGAAGCGAAAACTATTAACGGGTATAAGGTTCTTGGCATTACTGCCGATCCTGTTACTGGAGGAGCTGCCAATTTTACTGTGACCCTTGGTGAACCGGAATCCTATCCTGTCACGATCGATTTCTATGATGCACAGGCTATCAGGGAAGGATCAGAGGGCAATTATACAGTTACTGGGAATCGGACAGCTTTCCAGCCGCTAAGGACGGATGAGAAATATTATATTCGGGCCTATGTCAGAAACAAGTCGGACAACTCAATTGCCGGATATACTCTGGTAGAGGTTAATCCATCGAGTCAAAATACAGTTTCTGTAAACCTGACTCAGTTTACGATGACAGACGCTAATTCATTGAACGAAAACGGCAAGACTTTCTTTTACGATCCAGAGATTCATACGATCAGTCCGGGAGATATTCGATTCATTGCAGATCCAAACAATAAGTATAGTCTAAACTCTCCTTCATATTATAATGTAAGTAATACGGCATTAGATAATGCAAGTCCTGACGGTTGGGAAGCTTTTGCAAATATCCCAAGCAGCACAGGCGGGACAACGATTTCCGTTCGAAAAGCGAAAGAGAAGGAATTTGTTGTTAGAATCGTGGCGGATTCACGTGAAGGTGATATTCCGCTGACAGTTACGGATGACGATAAAGTTTTCCTTCTGGTTGTTGCAGAGCATGATACTACTGTAACATCATATCATCTTGAGCAGGTAAGTTTTGATAACAGCGGGAAAGAGATACATGTTGACACATGGTATAACAGCAACGGACAACTTATAGAAAATGAGAAATATACGGGCGGGGAAAAATCCGTAACGGCCTATTTGCTGAAAACAAAGCCGGGGAAGAGTATTACAAGCATAGCGGATGCCCTGGAACAAAATAATGCGGAAAGGCTTAATGTTGGAAGTGTTTTAGGGGGGTATTGTCTTACTTCATATGATAATTCTCATGCGAAGGAGAGTGACCCTGATAATCCCGACAAGGACCTTTATGTCGATACAATTACATTGACATCTCCCCGGGGAACGCTTACAAGGGGAGAAATCATCGACGATCTGAGAAACGCCCTTCACTTTGGCTTCTATACTTTGAACTGGACCGGACACCATGTCGATATGGAGTCCAATGGAGCTGCTTGGAGCGTTTCGACCCTGAATACCGGGCTAAAGGACTGGGGCTTTTCCGGGAATAACCTTCGCAACAACAAGATAAAAGTTAAAAAACAGTTTGTCGATGCAGATGGTAATCCTGTTGTCGGACGTACTGTTACCCTGAAGCTCAAGATGATTACCAAGATGGATGCGTCTGACGGAGGCATCGGAGGCGATAATACGTCCGAATGGACCGAAACAGTCACCACGGATGCCAATGGCTTTGCTGAAACGACTTTCAATGGACTGTACTCTGGAACCTATCGTGTATATGAAGTTATAGACGGAACAGAAATTGCCTGGAACAGCAATACGAAGGTTACTGGCGAAGGAGCCGGTCGCATCAATGTTTCTTTCCTGGACAAAGATGGAAACGTGATAGATGTACAGGATGAAACCAGCAGAACAAATGATATTTCTCTGAGCAATATCAATTATTTTAACTACTTTGGACCGCTGTCGTCTGCTACAGATAATATTATAAAAGAATTAATTACCAAGGCTCGTGCGGGAAGCGGAAAAAAGTTTATTGTTCAGCCTGAAGATTATGATCGAGTAGTAGGATTAAATGCTAGCCTGGATGCAAGCGCTCAAGCGGTGATCCTTAAGGCCGGTACCGATGGCGCAGCTTCCTATAATATGCCGGCCGATTTTACAAGTTTTACCTCGCTCTCGCAGATGCTTGCAACCGCTGAGAGCAGCAACGATGTGAACATCATCAACATTAATGCAAATGACATCGTAGATTACGTGGATGTGGATTACGATGGACGTTTCATTGTTTTCAATGTTGATGTATCTTCGAATAATGGATCATTCAAACCGAATGTAAAACTGCACAGCAGCGAGTTCCCCAATGGTTTTATTGTAGTAAATGCGTTATTCAACCATGACGGATACAACTGGCCGTCCAGGATTCTCTGGAATGTTTTGAATGGAACCGAACCATATGCAGGAGATATTCAAACAGGTGCAAACACCAGCGGCATCCTTCTTGCGCCAAATGGAAGTGTTGTAAATCTGGGAGGTAACTGGGGCGGTACCATCATCGCGAAGAACTACAATCATAACGGTTCAGAGATTCATTCTGAGCAGTGGGACGATGATATTGCTATCGGGGAAACGGCGGTTCAGAACTCCATAGACAAAACATCCCTGTATGTCCGTAAACTTTGGAATCTGAATGGGGAAACAAGATGGCCTGATGGCGTAACGGTAACCGTTCATGTTATGAATGGGTCGCAGGAAGTTGCCAATGTGGTACTGAATGCTGACAAAAAGAGCCATAAGTTTGATAACCTGCCAGCCTATGATTCTGAGTGGAATAGAATCACATATACTATAACGGAAACGGTTTCCGGAGCATCTGAAAACAGTTTCAATACGACGATTACGTCAGAGGATTATAATAATACTAAACGCTTTACAATTACCAACACTGATAGCTATACAGCATCCGGAAATGCGGTGCTCATGGCAAAGAAGGAGAGAACAGCTGACCTGCCCAGTGGCAATAAGTACTCTTTTGAGCTTTATCGCGTAGATGGCAGCACGGAGACATTGCTTGCTACCAGTGATGAGGTCGATCCTGAAACGACGGTATATTTCGCTGGAAACGCGGATCTTGTTCCGTCGGGAAGCTCATATAGGTTAGTTGATGATCTGTCTTATAATGAGCAGCAAGCTGATAAGACATATAAGTATATTATTAAAGAAACTCATCCGGATGGAGCGGAGAAAAAGCAGGGAACTGATGGGCTGGAGTACTACGTAAAGGATGGAATGTGGTACAGCGCGGCCGAGCATCAGGTTGAGATTACCACGTCCGATGATGGCCACGGAACCATCAATGTAAGCTATAAAGAAGGCGAGAAAACAGGGAATGAAATCCACGTCTTCGTTAACCATTACTACGCAGAAGGCGAAGAAACGCTGAAGGCGAAGAAGGCGATCTCCGGGAAGGAATGGCCGGCCAATGGCAAGGTAACCTTCACGCTGGCAGCCGTGTGACGTTGGAGAAGTGAGCTTCGGCAAGATCAACTTCACGCTGGCTGATGCCGGAAAGACCTACGAGTACAAGATCACAGAAACAACTGAAGGCTTCGACACTGGTTGGGAAGGCTCTGATCCGATCACCGCGAAGATTAAAGTTACTGATGCTGGAGAAGGAAAGCTCGACACAGAAGTAACCTATACGCCTTCGACCGATACTATCACCAATACCTACAGCGCTGAAGGCGAATTGAATCTGACAGCGCTGAAGGAGTTGGATGGACGGGATCTTGAAGAAGGAGAGTTCACCTTCGAATTGAAGGAAGGTGAGAATCTGCTTGACAGCCAGAAGAACGATGCGGACGGTAAGGTAACCTTCAAGACATTGACCTACAGCCTCGATGATCTGACGGATGGCGAAGGCACGAAGGTTTATACCATCTCTGAAGTGAAGGGCATGGATCAGACCGTCATCTACGATAATACGATCACTGAGATTACCGTAACACTGAAGGATGAAGGGGATGGAGTGATTTCCGCAACTCCGGATAAGACTGGAGCTCTGGTAACATTCAAGAACAAAGTCACCGAAGTGAAGGTGAGCAAGGTTGACGTGGCGGACGGCGAGGAGCTGGAAGGCGCGAAGATCCAGATCATCGACAAGGACGGCAAGGTTGTCGAAGAGTGGACC
>ONCV01000035.1 GCA_900316415.1 uncultured Eubacteriales bacterium | reverse complement strand
ATACTTGAAACCATGTTTCGATGTAGCGCCGTATACCAGACCGGTACGTACGGTGCAATGGGAGGGGCGAGGGTTAACGCCCTCCCTCTACCCTATCGGTTTACTTCTTCACATATTCCTTCTTCATCCATCCGCTGAACTCGCCGAAGGAAACCTTGTACCATCCGCTGGTTTCGTCGGAAACCGTCACCTGGGTCCCGGAGGGCACCTGGGTCAGGGTGGCGTATCCCATGCCCGCGCCCTGCCGCAGGTTCACGGACCGGCCGTTCTCCGAATAGACGGTGCCGGTAAAGGAAGCAAAGGGCTCCTTCGTGGGCTTGGGCGTTTCGCCGGGCTTCGGGGTCCGGGTGGTGCCGGGCTTGAGCGAGGTCAGATAGGAATTCTTCACATACCCGGAGGTGATGCCGGAGCCGGTAATCCGGGACCAGCCGTTCTCCGAGGAAAGAACGGTCACTTCAGATCCCACCGCGATGGTCGCGACCACCGCGTAGCCCTTTTCGTTGGGGCCGTGGCGCACGTTGACGCTCTTGCCGTTGGGCGAGGTGATGTAACGAATCCGCTTGCTGGTGCTGGGCGCCTTGGTGGGCGTCGGCGTTTCGCCGGGCGCCAGGGTGGGGGTGGGAGCGGGCGGCGTTTTGGTCAGATAGTTGCTCATCATCCAGCCGGAAACGGGCTCGGAGAGCTCGCACCATCCGTTTTCCACGTGCTCGACGGTCACCTGCGTGCCGGGATCCAGTTCCACGTCAATCGCATACTTCTTTCCGGGACCGACGCGGACGTTCACCGTGCGGTTGTTGGGATTGACGACCCAGGCAGTATAGGGCGTTCCCGCGTTCCCGGAGCGCTTGACCTCCGTGGAGGAGATCTGGGTGTTCTTCACGTAGCCGGTTCCCGCGGTGCCGGAGACATAGCTCCAGGTGTTCCCGTGGGTCATGACCTTCACCTTGTCGCCCTGGTACAGCGTGGCGGACTGGCCGTAGGTTTCGGCCGGGCCGGAGCGCAGCGGCGTGTCATCCTTCCGGATATACCCGGTGAAGGAGGAGGAAGCCTTCAGATACTTGGTCATCATGTATCCCTGTCCGCCGTCGGAAAGGTGCACATAGGCCCAGTTCTTGTCATATTTCTTATAGGAAACCACGGCGAAATCCTTCCGATAGACGGACTTCGTTTCCGCATCGGTGTTGGGATTGGCGCGCAGTTTGACGGAAGACGTCCCGCTGACATAGTAATACGTCGCGGCGGACGCCGCAATGGGCAGCACCATGGTGGCCAGCAGCACCAGCGCCGTCAGCAGCAGGGTAAAACGCTTTTTCATCCTCAAAACCTCCCGTTCTCCATCCTTTCGGAGAAAAATCCATGTGTATCATAGCAAACCTTCATCAAAATGTAAAGAGATTTTAAAAATATTTTTACAAAATTATGAAGAAAATATTTCTTTTAAAATGGCTTCCTATGTGATATGATGGCTTCGGTTCGATCCGGCGCGGGAGGGCGGAAATCCGTGCCGGGGGAGAAGTTGACTTTAGCACGCTAATGTGATAGCATACAAAAGAGCCGGAGCGGGAGCGCTGCGGATCCCCGAAGGCGGGGAATAAAGGAGGACGCGTTGGAACTGAACCTTTCCGTCATGGACGACCTGGAGCGCATCAGCTTCCTGCTGCGGGGGCTGTATCAGGATCACGGATTCTCCAGGTATCGGATGAGCAAATTCGAGGAATACGACCTCTACAGCCGGAACAAGGATTTCCTGATGAGCGAGGGCGTCATCACCTTCAACGACCCCAGCGGCCGGCTGATGGCCCTGAAGCCGGATGTGACCCTGAGCATCGTGAAGAACGGGCGGGATATCGGAGCGGGGCTGCGGAAGCTGTACTATCACGAGAATGTCTACCGGGTTTCTCCCGGGGAGGAGGAATTCCGGGAGGAGACGCAGGTGGGCGTGGAGTGCATGGGACAGGTGGACGGCAGGGCGCTGAGCGAAACCCTGCGCCTGGCCGCGGACAGCCTGGAGCTGCTCAGCTCCCGCTGGGTGCTGGAAATCAGCCACCTGGATATTCTGGAGGCCCTGACGGACGCGCTGGCGGCGGAGGACGGCATGCGGGAGCGGATCCTCGCCTGCGCCGGCCAGAAGAATCTGCACGGCATCCGGGAGATCTGCCGGGAGGCCGGGCTGGCGGAAGGGGCGGAAGGCTCCCTGCTGGCGCTGCTGGAAAACTACGGGCCGCCCCGGAAGGTGATGCCCGCCATCCGCCGGATCGCCGAGGAAAACGGATGCGGGGACGCGGCCCGGGAGCTGGGCCAGATTCTGGCCCCCCTGATGGGATCCGGCCTGGAGGATCGGCTCTGGGTGGATTTCTCCGCCACCGGCGGGCTGAAATACTATAACGGAATCGCCTTCAAGGGCTTCCTGGAAGGGATTCCGGAGCCCGTTCTCAGCGGCGGTCAGTATGACCGGCTCATGCGCCGGCTGGGCCGGAAGGACCGGGCGGTGGGCTTCGCGGTGTTCCTGCACCGGCTGGAGCGCCTGAACCGGGAAGGGGGACACGCGGAATGAGAAGGGAAGGAACGGAGAGCCCGGAAAGCATGCTGAATGTGGCGCTGCCGAAGGGCCGCCTGGGGGAAAAGGTCTATCAGCTGTTCGCGGAAGCCGGGTTTGAATGCCCCGCGGTGCTGGAGAACAGCCGGAAGCTGATCTTCGAAAACCCGGAGGCCGGGGTCCGGTATTTCTGGGTCAAGCCCAGCGATGTGGCGATCTACGTGGCCCGCGGCGCGGCGGATATCGGCGTGGCGGGAAAGGATATCCTGCTGGAGTACCGTCCGGATGTGTATGAGCTGATGGATCTGGGAATCGGCAAATGCCGGATGGCGGTGGCGGCGCCGGTGGGCTTTGAGGAGGACGGGGCCCGCACCCTGCGGGTGGCGACCAAGTTCAGCCGGATTGCCCGGGACTATTACGCGGGCATGGGCCGGGACATCGATATCATCCATCTGAACGGGAGCATCGAAATCGCGCCGATTCTGGGACTGAGCGACGTGATCGTGGATATTGTGGAAACGGGAACGACCCTGCGGGAGAACCATCTGGAGGTGCGGGAGACCATCGTGCCCATCTCCACCCGGCTGATTGCCAACAAGAGCGGATTCAAATTCAAGCGGGCCGCCGTGGAGCGGCTGATGAAGGGACTGGGAGGACAGAACGGATGATTCGGATTCTGAAGATGAGCGAAGTGCCCGCGAAGGAGATCTTCGCCCGCAGCATGCCCACCGGCAATGTGACGGAGATCGTGGCGGACATCCTGAAAAACGTCCGGGAACGGGGCGACGAGGCGCTGCGGGAATATACGGCAAAATTCGACGGCGCGGAGCTGGACAGCCTGATCGTCTCGCCGGAGGAGATGGAGGAGGCGATGGCCCGCGTGGAGCCGGAATTCCTGCGGGTGCTGGAGCGGGCCGCCGCGAATATCCGGAAATTCCACAGCCGGCAGGTGCGGAATTCCTTCGTCATCAATGACGAGGACGGCATTGTCATGGGCCAGAAGGTGATTCCGGTGGACCGGGCGGGGCTCTACGTTCCCGGCGGCACGGCCGCCTATCCGTCCACGGTGCTGATGGATCTGATTCCCGCGAAAATCGCGGGCGTGCCGGAAATCGTGATGACGACGCCTCCCGGACGGGACGGGAAAATCAACCCGGTCATTCTCGCGGCGGCCAAAATCGGCGGCGCGGACCGGATCGTAAAGGCCGGCGGCGCCCAGGCGATCGCTGCCCTGGCCTACGGCACCCGCAGCGTTCCGAAGGTGGACAAGATCGTCGGCCCCGGAAACGCCTTCGTGGCCGAGGCGAAGCGCCAGGTCTACGGGCTGGTGAGCATTGACATGATCGCCGGCCCCAGCGAAATCCTGGTGGTGGCGGACGGAAAGAGCGATCCCCGGCATCTGGCGGCGGATCTGCTGAGCCAGGCGGAGCACGACCGGATGGCCAGCGCGGTGCTGGTCACCGACAGCGCGGAGCTGGCGGAACGGGTCCGGGACGAGATCGAGCGCCAGCTGCCGCTGCTGGAGCGGGAGGAGATCGCCCGGGCCTCCATCGAGGGGCAGGGGAAGATCATCGTGACGGAGAACCTGCGGGCCGCGATCGACGCCGCCAATGAAATCGCGCCGGAGCATCTGGAGCTGTGCGTGGACAATCCCTTCGACTATCTGGACGCCATCCGCCACGCGGGATCGGTCTTCCTGGGACGGAACTGCCCCGAGGCGCTGGGGGATTATCTGGCCGGACCGAATCACACCCTGCCCACCCAGGGCACGGCGAAGTTCAGTTCGCCCCTGAGCGTGGATGATTTTGTGAAGAAAACCCAGTTCACCTATTTCACCCGGGACGCCCTGAACCGGGTGGCGGAGGATGTGGCCCTCTTCGCCCGGAAGGAAGGGCTGACGGGGCACGCCCGCAGCGCGCTGAGCCGGGGGGAGGCGGACGAATGAGCCGGTTTTTCTCCGACAGGCACCGGGAGCTGAAGGCCTATACCCCGGGGGAACAGCCGAAGCTGTCCCGCCTGATCAAGCTGAACACCAATGAAAGCCCCTTTCCTCCGGCGGAGGGGGTTGCGGAGCGGGTGCGGGAGGAAGCGGCGCGGCTGAACCTGTATTCCGATCCGGAGAGCTCCGCCCTGCGGGAGATCCTGGCCCGGAAGCTGGGGCTGGCGCCCGAAAACCTGATCATGACCAACGGCAGCGACGAGGCGCTGAACTTCGCCTTCATGGCCTTCTGCGACGAGGGCTGCCCCGCGGTTTTTCCCGACATTACCTACGGATTCTATCCGGTGTTTGCCCGGATCAACCGGGTGCCCTTCCGGGAAATCCCCCTGCGGGAGGACTGGACCGTGCCCCTTCCGGAATTCAGAAGCTGCGGCGGAACGGTCTTTCTGGCCAATCCCAATGCCCCCACCGGCCTGGCTCTGGGGTTGGAAGAGGTGGAGGAGATCCTGCGGGCCCATCCGGACCACGTGGTCGTGGTGGACGAGGCCTATGTGGACTTCGGCGCGGAGAGCGCCGTTTCGCTGATTGACCGCTATGAGAACCTGCTGGTGGTTCAGACCTTCTCCAAATCCCGGAGCCTTGCGGGGCTGCGGCTGGGGTTCGCCGCGGGAAACGGGGAGCTGATCCGGGACCTGCGGACCATGCAGTATTCCACCAATCCCTACAATGTGGACCGCCTGGCCCAGGCGGCGGGGATCGCCTGCCTGGAGCGGGAGGAGGAGAACCTGCGCCGGGTGGGCGTGATCCGGGAAAACCGGGAATGGACCCGCGGGAAGCTGCGGGACCGCGGCTTTGAAATCACGGACAGCCGGGCCAATTTCCTGTTCGTCCGGCATCCGGCGCTGCGGGGAAGCGCGCTGCGGGATCAGCTCCGGCAGCGGGGGATTCTGATCCGCTGGTTCGACCAGGAGCGCATCCGGGACTGGAGCCGGATTTCCATTGGCACCCGGGAACAGATGGAAGCGCTGATTGAGGCCGTCGACGGGATTCTGAAAGCGTAAGGAGGAAAGAGCGATGCGTCAGGCACAGATCACCCGGAAAACCGGGGAGACGGACATTCAGCTGGAGCTGAACCTGGACGGCACCGGAACGGGCGAAATCGATACCGGGGTCGGATTCCTGAACCATATGCTGGAGCTCTTTGCCCGGCACGGAAGGTTTGATCTGAAGGTCCGCTGCAAGGGAGATACCTGGGTGGACGATCACCACAGCGTGGAGGACATCGGCATCGCCCTGGGCCAGGCCTTTGACGCCGCGCTGGGCGACCGGCGCGGCATCCGGCGGTACGGGCAGCGGCTGCTGCCCATGGACGAAACGCTGATTCTCTGCGCGGCGGATTTCAGCGGAAGAACCTATCTGGGCTGGGAAGTCCGGATTCCCGCGGAAAAGGTCGGAACCTTCGACACGGAGCTGGGGGAGGAATTCTTCCTGGGTTTTGTGCGCAGCGCCCGCTGCACGCTGCATGTGCAGCAGCTGGCCGGGAAGAACAGCCATCACATTCTGGAGGGAACCTTCAAGAGCGTGGCCCGGGCGCTCCGGGAAGCCGCGGAAATCGATCCGGCGGCCGCGGAAGAAATCCCCTCCACGAAAGGAACCCTGTGAAGACCATGACAGCGATTGTGGATTATGGCGTGGGAAACCTGTTTTCCCTGCGCAGCAGCCTGGAAGCCATCGGGGAGACCCCGCGGGTCACCTCCGATCCGGAGGAAATCCGCCGGGCTGAGCGGGTCCTCCTGCCCGGCGTCGGCGCGTTCGCGGACGCGGCGGAAAAGCTGCGCCGGAGCGGGATGGACGAGGCGGTGCGGGAGACGGCTGCCGCCGGGAAGCCGCTGATGGGCATCTGCCTGGGAATGCAGATGCTGTTTGAAAAGAGCCTGGAATACGGAGAGCACGCGGGGCTCGGTCTGCTGAAGGGAACGGTGCGCCCGATCCGGGAGATCCTGCGGGAGAAAGGCGCGGATCCGGAGGGGCGGCTGAAGATTCCCCAGATGGGGTGGAATGCCCTGCGGATCCGCCGGGAGAGCCCCCTGCTGCGGTATATCCGCGAAGGGGACTGCGTCTACTTCGTTCATTCCTACGCGGCGGACGGCTGCGGGGATTCCCTGATCGCGGATACGGAATATGGCGCGTATCTGACCGCCTGCGCGGGCAGGGAACGGATCTTCGGATGCCAGTTCCATCCGGAGAAGAGCGGCCCGGTGGGGCTGAAAATACTGAAAGCGTTTGTGGAGATGAAGGCATGATCCTGTTTCCTGCGATTGACCTGTACGAGGGAAAGGCGGTGCGCCTGCTGCGGGGCGACTATCAGCAGATGACCGTTTACAGCGAGCATCCGGAGGAAATCGCCCGGAGGTTCGCGGAGGAAGGCGCGACCCATATCCATCTGGTGGATCTGGAGGGCGCCCGGGACGGAAGCACCCCGAATCTGGAGACCGTGCTGAAAATCCGCGCCGAATCCGGTCTGTTCTGCGAGATCGGCGGGGGCATCCGGAGCATGGAAACCGTTCGGAAGCTGCTGGAAAGCGGGCTGGACCGGGTCATCCTCGGCACCGCCGCGGTGCGGGATCCGGATTTTCTGGGCGAAGCGCTGGCGGCCTGGGGGGACCGGGTGGCCGTGGGCGTCGATATCCGGGACGGCTGTGTGGCGGTCTCCGGATGGACGGAGAAAACGGAGCTTCCCTTTCTGGATTTCTGCCGGAAGATGGCGGAGATGGGCGTCCGGACGCTGATCTGCACGGACATCAGCCGGGACGGCGCCATGCGTGGCGCCAACCGGGAGCTGTACCGGCAGCTGAGCGCGGAGCTGCCGATTCAGATCACCGCCAGCGGAGGCGTCTCCTCCCTGGAGGATGTGCGGGCCCTGCGCGCCCTGAACCTGTACGGCGCGATTATCGGCAAGGCCTGGTATACCGGGGCCATCGACCTGAAGGAAGCGATTGCGGAGGCAAGATGATTACCAAAAGAATTATTCCCTGCCTGGACGTTCGCGACGGCCGGGTGGTCAAGGGCGTCAACTTCCAGGGGCTGGGGGATGTGGATTCCCCGGTCAGCCTGGCCCGAAAATACAGCGACAGCGGGGCGGATGAGCTGGTTTTCTACGATATCACCGCCTCCGCGGAGGGCCGGGCGCTGTTTACGGACATCCTGACGGAAACCGCCCGGCAGGTTTTCATTCCCCTGACCGTCGGCGGCGGAATCCACCGGGTCGAGGACTTTGAGCGGGTGCTGAAATGCGGCGCGGATAAGGTTTCGGTGAATTCCGGAGCGATCCGGGACCCCTCCCTGATCGGCAAGGCCGCGAAAAAATACGGCGATCAGTGCGTGGTGCTCAGCGTGGACGTGAAACGGGTGAACGGGGAATTCCGGGTCTTCGCCCGGGGCGGCCGGGACGATACGGGCCTGGAGGCCCTGGAATGGATTCGCCGGGGCGTGGGCGATGGCGCGGGGGAAGTGGTCGTGAATTCCATCGACACGGACGGCGTGAAGCAGGGCTTCGATCTGGAGATGCTGGAGCGGGTCTGCGAGGTGGCGAAGGTGCCGGTCATCGCCAGCGGCGGCGCGGGAAAGATCGAGGATTTCCTGACCCTGTTCCATACGATTCCCGGCGTGGACGCGGGGCTGGCGGCCTCCATCTTCCATTTCGGCGAGGTCCGCATCCGGGATCTGAAGCAAAGAATGAAGGAGGACGGGATTCCCGTCCGGATATGAGGTGACAGCATGATTTCCATCGATGAACTGAAGTTTGATGAAAAGGGACTGATTCCCGCCATCGTGGTGGACGCGAAGGACCGGAAGGTGCTGACCCTGGCCTACATGAACCGGGAAAGCCTGAAAATCTCCATGGAGAAGGGGCTCACCTGCTTCTGGAGCCGGAGCCGGCAGGAGCTGTGGCTGAAGGGGGAGACCAGCGGGAACTATCAGCATATCGTCTCCATCATCGCGGACTGCGACCGGGACGCGCTGACCGTTCTGGTGGAGAAGGACGGTCCCGCCTGCCATCTGGGCACGGACAGCTGCTTCGGAAATCCGGTATTCATCAGCGAGGAAAGGCAGGACTTCACCTGGGAAGGCCTGATGGAGCTGATCCGGGGCCGGAAGACGGAGAAGAAGGAAGGCTCCTACACCACCTATCTGTTCGAGAAGGGCCTGGACAAGATCCTGAAGAAGGTGGGCGAGGAATCCACCGAGGTCATCATCGCCGCGAAGGATCGGGACAAAAAGGAAACCATCTATGAGATTGCCGACCTGGCCTATCATGTGATGGTGCTGATGGTCGAGGCGGGAATCAGCCTGGAGGACATCCGGGACGAGCTGGCCTCCCGCCATGTGATCGATCACAAGGTGAAGCAGGAGAAGATGGCGAGCGATGGTTGACCTGCATATGCACTCCACTTTCTCCGACGGGAAGCATTCCCCGGAGGAGATGATTGAGGAGGGAATCCGCCGGGGCCTCACCCGGATCGGGATTTCCGACCACTCCTATGTGGAGATGGACGACTCCAGCATGCCCGCGGGCAGCGCGCCGGCCTATCAGCGGGAAATGAAGCGCCTGAAGGAGAAATACGCCGGGCGGATCGCGGTTTGCTGCGGGCTGGAGCGGGACTACTGGTCCGAAACGGACGCCGGATATGACTATGTGATCGGATCGGTGCACTGGATCCGCATGGAGGACGGGCACCGGCTGGCGGTGGACTGGACCCCCGACCGGCTGAAGGACGGCTGCCGGAAGTATTTCGGAGGCGACTGGTACGCGCTGGCCGAAGCGTTTTACCGCCTGGAGGCGGATGTGGTCCGGAAAACGGAATGCGACCTCATCGGGCATTTTGACCTGGTGACCAAGTTCAACGAGCGGGCGGGCTGGTTCGACCCGGGCCATCCCCGCTACCGCGCCGCCTGGCAGGCGGCCGCGGACGCGCTGCTGCGGACCGGAAAGCCCTTCGAGATCAATACCGGCGCCATCTCCCGCGGATACCGCACGGACGCGTATCCGTCCCGGGAGATCCGGGACTATCTGCGGGAGCGGGGCGCCCGGCTGATCCTCTCCAGCGACGCCCATCAGAAGGAGAACATCTGCTTCGCGTTTTCCCGGTTTGAAGCGGAAACGGAAGCGCTCAAACCGTAAGGGGGAGAAAACGCATTGGGATATCTGTACGAGACGCACCTGCATACCTGCCTGGCCAGCGCCTGCGGGGTCAGCACCGGGAAGGAGCATGTCCATTTTTACAGGGACCAGGGCTTTGCCGGAATCATCGTGACGGATCATTTTTTCGGGGGAAACACCTGCATTCCCCGGGACCTTCCCTGGGAGGAGCGGATCGATCGGTTCTTCCGGGGATATGAGGATGCCTGGGAGGAGGGGCAGAAGGTGGGCCTCGATGTCTTCTTCGGCCTGGAGCAGAACTTCGATTTCGACGAATACCTGATCTATGGCCTCACCCGGGAATACATGAAGGCGCATCCGGAACTGGAGCACTGGACCCGCCGGCAGCAGCTGGAGGAGGTTCATCGGGCGGGCGGCGCGGTGATTCAGGCGCATCCCTTCCGGATCCGGGACTATATGGACCGCATCCGGCTGGGCGAGCTGTTTGCCGACGGGGTGGAGGCGGCGAACGCCGGCAACGAGCCCCTGGACGACGCCCGCGCCTGGGCCTGGGCCCGGGAAAAGGGCCTGCTGATGACCGCGGGCAGCGATAACCATCACTCCCCGGCCAGGCAGCTCTTCGGCGTGGAACTGGAGGAAAAGCTGGGGAGCATTGCGGATTATGTCCGCCTTCTTCGCGGCCGCGGCCGGATCGGCCTGCATGTGCCGGAGGGGCGGTTCATCATGCCGGAATGGACGATGGACGAGCGGCACCGGGCGTGGCACCTGGAGGAAAATGAGGAGATCCGCGCGCTGGACTGACCGGACGGAAAAACCCGGCCCCGGGAGGAGAAGACTCTTCCCGGGGCCGGGCTTTTTTATGACAGGGGGTTCCGAAACTTTCTCAGTTGCTTTCCGGAGCGGGCGCCGGCAGGCATGAAGCCGTAATTCGCCCCGGTCATGAAGACGACCAGGCCGATATAGGTATACAGAATGCCCAGACCGATCCGGGAAAGCAGCTTATAATTCAGCTTCAGCAGAATGAAATTGAAAATGAAGAAAAACAGGGTGATCGGAAGGATCGAGATCATCATTTCCTTCAGATACCCCGGGAAGCCGCCGCTGAACAGGGCGCGGAGCTCGATGGAGTCCTTCACGTTTTCCACGGCGAGGGGCGTGTAATCCGCTCCGTCCGCGCGGAAAATAAGAGAAGGGAATCCGCGCTGAAAAAAAGCTTGACAGAAGCGGAAAGATCTGGTACTATACTCTTCGCCGCTTGTGAGGGCGGAGACGTCGCGGGGTGGAGCAGTTTGGCAGCTCGTCGGGCTCATAACCCGGAGGTCGGGGGTTCAAGTCCCTCCCCCGCAACTTTTATGGCTCAGTAGCTCAGCTGGCTAGAGCATTCGGTTCATACCCGGAGTGTCATAGGTTCGAGTCCTATCTGAGCCACGAATCCCCCTGAAGATTTCCTTCAGGGGATTTCCTTTTTTCCCGGACTTCGCGCAGAGGGGAGATTTCGCATGAAAACGCCTGTGAACGGGAACACGCTTCGCCAGCATCTGACGTATTCGTGGTGGAAATACGCCTTGCTGATTGTGCTCGGCGCAATGGCGGTGAGCCTGTATTATACGGTTACGACATACCGGTCCCCGGCGGAGAAGAAGGTGGATCTGTACGTCTACGGCGCGATGGACGAGACGAAGATGAATGCCTACATGCAGGCGGTCCGGGAGGATCAGATGGCGGACATGGAGGAAATGAACGCGCTGATGCTCACCGCGGACGATACCTACGGGCCCATGCAGATCTCCACCTACATTGCCGCCGGGGAAGGGGATCTTTACATCCTTCCGCGGGATCAGTTCATTTCCATGGCCGGAAGCGGCGCCTGGATGGCGCTGGAGCAGGATGAAGAGCTGATGGCCATGATGGAGCAGGCCGGGGTGAATCTGCAGTCCGGATGGAGAAGGGAGCGGGACACCGGGGAGAGCCATCTGTACGGAATCCCCGTTTCCAAGCTGCCCGGGCTGGAGGAATATCTGTACGTGGAAAACGGATTCCTCTGCGTGCTGGTCACCAACGGAAACGACGAGAACTGCCTGAAATTCCTGAAGATCCTCTGCCGGGACATGCTGGCGAAGGAATGAGAAAGCAACCGATGAAAACCCCCTGGCCGGATGGGCCAGGGGGTTTTTGAACGGGATCGGTCAGTTGCTCCGGCTGTAGTTCGGAGCTTCCTTGGTAATGTTGATATCATGGGGATGGCTTTCCACCAGGCCGGCGCCGGAGATCCGGATGAATTCCGCGTCCTCCCGGAGGGCATCGATATCCTTCGCGCCGCAGTATCCCATGCCGGCCCGGAGACCGCCCACCATCTGGAAGATGGTATCGGCGACAGAGCCCTTGTAGGGCACCCGGCCCTCCACGCCTTCCGGCACCAGCTTTTTGGCGCCCTCCTGGAAATACCGGTCCCCGGAACCCACCGCCATGGCGCCGAGGCTGCCCATGCCGCGATAGACCTTATAGCTGCGGCCCTGATAAATCTCAATGGCACCGGGGGATTCCTCGGTTCCGGCCAGCAGGCTGCCCAGCATGACCGCGCTGCCGCCGGCGGCCAGGGCCTTGGTGATGTCTCCGGAATACTTGATCCCGCCGTCGGCGATGATCCGGATGCCGTGCTTGTCCGCTTCCTCCGCGCAGTCGCCGATGGCGGTGATCTGCGGAACGCCGATGCCCGCCACCACGCGCGTGGTGCAGATGGAACCGGGGCCGATGCCGACCTTGACCACGTCCACGCCGGCGGAGATCAGATCATGGGTGGCTTCCGCGGTGGCCACGTTGCCGGCAAAAAGGGTGATATCCGGATACCGATTCCGGATGGCCTCCACCTGCTTCAGCACGCCCACGCTGTGCCCGTGCGCCGTATCAATGTTGATCACATCCGCCTTGGCGGCCAGCAGCGCGTCGATCCGGTCGAAAACATCGTGGGTCACGCCTACCGCGGCGCCGCACAGGAGCCGCCCGTTTTCGTCCTTGGCGCTGTTGGGATATTTCTGGGTCTTTTCGATGTCCTTGATGGTGATCAGCCCCCGCAGGTTTCCTTCCCGGTCCACGATGGGCAGCTTCTCGATCCGGTTTTCCGCCAGAATCTTTTTCGCTTCCTCCAGGGTGGTTCCCTCCGGAGCGGTGATCAGATGCTCGCTGGTCATGACCTCGCCGATCTTCCGGGAATAATCCGTCTCGAAGCGGAGATCCCGGTTCGTCAGGATCCCCACCAACCGGCCGTTCCGGGTGATGGGAACGCCGCTGATCCGATACCGGCTCATGAGGTTTTCCGCGTCCTGAATCAGATTGTCAGGGCTGAGGAAGAAGGGATCGGTGATGACGCCGTGCTCGCTGCGCTTGACCTTGTCCACGTGCGCGGCCTGCTCCTGGATGCTCATGTTCTTATGAATGATTCCAAGTCCGCCTTCCCGGGCCATGGCAATCGCCATCCGGGAGTCCGTCACGGTATCCATGGCGGCGCTGACCATGGGGATGTTCAGACGGATCTTCCGGGTCAGCTGAACGGAAAGATCCACATCCCGGGGAAGCACCTCACTGCGGGCAGGAACCAAAAGCACATCGTCAAACGTGAGACCTTCCCTGATTTTTTTCTGCAGCATCCAGAATCCACCCCTTTCGGATTTATTGAAGAAAATGCTATCAAAATCCTGTGCCGCTGTCAAGCTCCATTGACGGAAAAAGGGGATTGTGCTATACTTTCCGTGCGGAAAGGATGGTTTGCTCCGGACGGACAATTGCATAAGGAGGGGTTCCAGATGACAAACACGATCGTGACCGTGGGGCGGCAGTATGGATCAGGAGGACGCTATGTGGCGAGACTGCTGGCGGAAAAGCTGGGGATTCCCTTTTACGACAAGGAGCTGCTGGCGGAGGTCTCCAAGGACAGCGGACTGGACAAGGAGCTGCTGGAAGAGCACGATGAGAAGAACGCCCGCAATTTCCTGTTTTCCATGATGAGCGGGACGCAGTCCATCGGGGATTCCGGCGCCATGTATATGGACATGCCGCTGAATCACCGGATTTTCCTCGCCCAGTTTGATACCATCCGGCGCATCGCCAGCGAAGGCCCCTGCGTGATTGTGGGCCGCTGCGCGGACTATGTGCTGCGGGATCAGGAGCACGTGCTGAACGTGTTTATCAAGGCGAGCCAGGAGGAGAGGATCCGCCGGGTGGTGGAATACTACGGCGTGGATCCGCTGAAGGCGGAGGAACGCCTGCGGAAGGCGGACAAGCAGCGGGCCTCCTATTACAATTATTATGCGACGGGCACCTGGGGCAATGTGGAGAACTATGACCTGTGCGTGGACACGGGTTCCCTCGGAATCACCGGCGCGGTGGAACTGCTGGCGGAGTGTGTCCGCCTGATGGAGAAGAAAGCGGAGGCAAAGGATCCGGAAGCATGGTAAAAAGGATTTTCCTCTTCGCCCTGGCGGCGGTGCTGGCCTGGACATCCGCGGGAGCGGAGATCGCCTGGCCGGAAAGTACCGGGGGCCAGCGGATGCTGAAGGCATACGCCGAAACCGCGAACCGCTTCCTGATCGAGCAGGGAGAGGCCGGCATCAACAGCCTGTTTGAGGCCTATCCCGGGCTGGAAGTGTTCGGCATTACGGATCTTCCCGGGGCGGAGGTGCCGGAGCAGGTGGAGATTACCGCGAACCTCTTTCCGGAAAGCATCAACAGCCTGCAGGTGCGCGTCAGCGAACCCGCCCGGTTTCCGCGGATCTGCGCCGCCTTTCTGCAGGCGCTTTCCCCGGAAACGACCCGGGAGGACGCCCTGACGGTTCCGACCCAGCGCATGCAGCGGGCCGCGAAGGCGCCGGAGAATTCCTTTGAGGACGAGGTGGAAACCCTGAACGGCACGGAGCCGTACGTGTACTATGCCTATTACCCGAATCAGTATCACGACGGCGTGAACTGGCTGCAGATGACCATCGTCTTTCCCCTGGAGGGTTCCTGGGACGGGGGCGGCTTCCTGACCGGCGCGCAGACGACGCCGCGGGCGGAAAACCATATTGACTATGAGCCGGACTATGAGGGCAGCAACCTTCCCTCGGATGACTACGTGCACTATGAGATCTTCGTCACGGCCACCCCGGAGCCGGACTCCGCGGCCGCGGAGGAAGATTATCCGTGAGTGTTGTTTCTCTGTTGTATTTGCGGAAATGGGTTGATGGGGTTTTCTTCTTCGGGTACAATACCCGAGGGAGAAAACCCTTATTTTTGTGGAAGTGGGAGTAAGACCGATGAGCAAAATCCAGATGAAGACGCCGCTGGTGGAGATGGACGGGGACGAGATGACCCGCATCCTGTGGAAGGAGATCAAGGATCTTCTGATCCTCCCGTTTGTTGATCTGAAGACCGAGTATTACGACCTGGGGCTCCGGCACCGGGATGAAACGGAGGATCAGGTGACGATCGACAGCGCCAACGCCGCGAAAAAATACGGCGTGGCCGTGAAATGCGCCACGATCACTCCCAACGCGCAGCGGGTGGAGGAATATCAGCTGAAGCAGATGTGGAAGAGCCCCAACGGAACGATCCGGGCGATCCTGGACGGAACGGTCTTCCGGGCGCCGATTCTGGTGAACGGGGTGCGCCCCACGGTGCGAACCTGGGAAAAGCCCATCACCATTGCCCGGCATGCCTATGGAGATGTGTACCGGAATTCGGAGATCCGCATTCCCGGCCCCGGAAAGGCGGAAATCGTGTTCACCGGGGAGGATGGCGCCGAGATTCGCCAGCCCATTTTTGACTTCCGGGGCCCCGGCGTGGTGCAGGGCATGCATAACCTGGACAGCAGCATTTCCTCCTTTGCCCATTCCTGCTTCCAGTACGCGCTGAGCGTGAAGCAGGATCTGTGGTTCGCCACGAAGGACACCATCAGCAAAACCTACGATCACCGCTTCAAGGATCTGTTCGCGGAAATCTACGAGCGGGACTACCGGGAGGCCTTTGAGAAGGCCGGGATCACCTACTTCTATACCCTGATCGACGACGCGGTGGCCCGGGTCATCCGCGGAAAGGGCGGCTTTATCTGGGCCTGCAAGAATTATGACGGCGACGTGATGAGCGATATGATCGCCACCGCCTTCGGCAGCCTGGCGATGATGACCAGCGTCCTGGTGAGCCCGGACGGAAAGTATGAATACGAGGCGGCCCACGGAACCGTGACCCGGCATTATTACCGGTATCTGAAGGGGGAGGAAACCAGCACCAATCCCGTTGCCACGATCTTCGCCTGGAGCGGCGCGCTGCGAAAGCGGGGAGAGATGGACGGTCTGCAGGACCTGCAGGATTTCGCCGACGCGCTGGAAAAGGCGACGCTGGACACCATCAACGAAGGCACCATGACCAAGGACCTGGCACTGCTATATGAAGGAGAAGCCCGGGCAGTCAACAGCCGCGAATTCCTGGAAGCCATTGCCGCGAAACTCCGGTAAATCCAAGCCCCCATGCGGGGGCTTTTTTTGTACCCGCACGGAAAACCCGAACGGGAACAGGGCGGCGGAGGACAAAGAATCTCATTGACTTGCGGAGCATTTCATGCTATTCTGCGAACGGTGAAGACTGTCCCCGGATCCCGCGGGAGACGGGGCTGAACAGAAATGAAAGGGGAGTAGGAGAACATGGATTTCCTGGATAAGCTTTCCCTGGCGGGGCTGGTGCCCGTGATCGCCATCAATGATGCGGAAGACGCGGTGCCGCTGTGCAGGGCGCTGGCGGAGGGCGGACTGCCCGTTGCCGAAATCACCTTCCGGACCGCTGCCGCGGAGGAGTCGATCCGCCGCGTGCATGAGGCGCTGCCGCAGGTGCTGCTCTGCGCCGGCACGGTGCTGACTACGGAGCAGGTGGACCGCGCGGTGGCTGCCGGCGCCGCGGCGATCGTGAGCCCCGGTCTGAACCCGACGGTCGTGAAATACTGCGTGGAGAAGGGAATCCCGGTCTGCCCCGGAACCAGCAACCCCTCGGATATCGAGGTGGCCCTCAGCTTCGGCCTGAAGGCCGTAAAGGTGTTCCCCGCGGAGGCGGTGGGCGGCATCAAGCTGATCAAGAGCATGGCTGCTCCCTACGGCGACATGAAGTTCATGCCCACCGGCGGCGTGAACGAGAACAACATGCTCGACTATCTCTCCTTCCCGAAGATCTTCTGCTGCGGCGGCAGCTGGATGGTGCCCAAGGATGCGGTGGAAGCCAAGGACTGGGCCCGGATCACCGAGCTGACCCGCTCCGCGGTGAACAAGATGCTGGGGCTGGAGCTGCGCCATGTGGGCGTCAACAGCGGCAGCCCGGAGAAGGCCATGGAGGACGCGAAGCTGTTCGCGAAACTGCTGGGCTGGGAGATCAAGGACGGCAATTCGTCCACCTTCGTCGGCACCGGCTTCGAGATGATGAAGAAGCCCTTCCGGGGAACGCACGGACACATCTGCATTGCCACCAATTTCATCACCCGGGCCAAGTGGCACCTGGAGCAGCGCGGCTTCGAATTCGTCGATGAGAGCGAAGCCACCTTCAAGAACGGAAAGATGACCGCGATCTATCTGAAGAATGAGATCGCCGGGTTCGCGGTGCATCTGCTGCAGAAGTAAGGGACCCCGGGGAAGCGGGAAGTTCCCCGCCTTCCTGAAACGATCATAATTGGAGGAGGATTGATTCCCATGGCGAAGGTAGTTACCTTTGGTGAAATTATGCTGCGGCTGAAGAGCCCCGCGTACGAGCGCTTTTTCCAGAGCCCCGTTCTGGAAGCCACCTTTGGCGGCGGCGAGGCTAACGTGGCGGTGAGCCTGGCCAACTATGGCATGGACGTGTCCTTCGTGACCGTGCTGCCGAAGAATGACATCGCGGAGGCCTGTATCCGGGAGCTGCGCGGCTTTGGCGTGGACACCGGCAAGATCGTCCGGAAGGATGGACGGCTGGGCATCTATTATCTGGAGACCGGCGCGGTGCAGCGCCCCTCCAAGGTCGTGTATGACCGGGCCGGTTCCGCCATCGCGGAAGCCAAGGTCGGAGATATCGACTGGAAAAAGGTTTTCGAGGGAGCCACCTGGTTCCATCTGACCGGCATTACCCCCGCCATCTCCCAGGGCGCGGCGGATCTGAGCCTGGAAGCCGTGAAGGCGGCGAAGGAGATGGGCGTGCACGTTTCCTGCGACCTGAACTACCGCAAGAACCTGTGGAAGTACGGCAAGCGCGCGGATGAGGTCATGACGGAGCTGGTGAAGTACGTGGATACCGTCATCGCCAACGAGGAAGACTTCCAGAAGTCCCTCGGCCTGAGCGCGGAATCCGCTTCCGCCGTTCAGGAAGGACAGATCGACGTGGAGCTGTACAAGAAGATCGCTGCCAGCGCAATGAAGAAGTATCCGAACATCAAGCGGGTGGCCATCACGCTGCGGGAGAGCAAGAGCGCCAATCACAACGACTGGAGCGCCTGCCTGTACAACGGAAAGGATTTCTTCCTCAGCCGGAAGTACAGCATCACCGATATCGTGGACCGCGTGGGCGGCGGCGACAGCTTCGGCGGCGGCCTGATCTACGGCCTGAACAACTATGACAGCGAGAAGGACGCGCTGGAGTTCGCGGTGGCCGCGAGCTGCCTGAAGCACACCATTCCCGGCGATTACAACCGCGTTTCCGTGGCGGAAGTGGAATCCCTGATGAAGGGATCCGGCACCGGCCGCGTGCAGCGGTAATTCTTTCCGGTATCTCATGGGCGCCTCTTCGGAGGCGCCTTTTCCATTCGACGGAGAGGGCTGGGCGGGGAGCCCCCGGGAGCCGGACAATCCGGCCTTCCCGCGCCGGGAGGAAAGGACGAGGTGACGGTTCCCAAAGCCACCGAAATGACGGAAACGAAAAAATAACCCGGACAGGAAGGGAACCTGACGGTTCGTCGCCTGTCCGGGACAGAAAACGGGAAAGCGGTTCGGATTTCTCCGAAACAGGGACGGGAAGCCCCTGCGGGGGAATCAGATTTCCTCGCAGGGCAGGCCGTGCGCCCTGGCCACGTTGGCGTTGACCAGACGGCCCAGATAGGTGTTGATCCCGGCACGAATGGCAGGATTCTCGGCCGCGGCCTGCTCCAGCCCCTTGGCGGCAATCTCCAGCCCGTATTTCAGCGTCGCGTTGGTCAGCGCGATGGTGCTGGTCCGGGGAACCGCGCCGGGCATATTTCCAACGCAGTAGTGCACCACGCCCTCCTCGGTATAGACCGGATCATCATGCGTCGTGACATGGGAGCTTTCGCCGCATCCGCCCTGATCGATGGCGACATCCACGAAAACCGCGCCGGGCTTCATTTCCGGAAGGTATTTCCGCTTGAACAGCTTCGGCGTTGCGCCGCCGGGAATCAGCACAGAGCCGATGACCAGATCCGCGTTCTTCAGCACGCGCTCCACATTGCTGTCATTGGAAACCAGCGTCTGGATATGCGCCCCGAACATGTTGTCCAGTTCCTCCAGCCGCTTCAGGCTGATGTCCAAAATCGTCACATTGGCGCCCATTCCGACCGCGATTTTGCAGGCGTTCATGCCGACGGTTCCGCCGCCCAGAATGACCACGTTCGCCTTCGGCGTTCCGGGAACGCCCGCCAGCAGAATGCCTTCACCGCCGAAGCGCTTTTCCAGGTATTTGGCCCCTTCCTGAATGCTGAGCCGGCCGGCGATCTGACTCATGGGAGCGAGGCAGGGGAGGCTCCGGTCCTTCTCCTGGATCGTTTCGTAGGCCACGGCCTTCACCTTTCCGGCCAGCAGCGCATCCATCTGCTCCCGATCCGCTGCCAGATGCAGGTAGGTATACAGAATCAGGCCGTCATGAAAGAAAGCGTACTCTTCCGGAAGCGGTTCCTTGACCTTGATCATCATGTCCACCAGTTTCCAGACGTCCGCGGCGTTGTCCAGCAGGGAAGCCCCCGCCTCGACGTATTCCGTGTCCTGAAAGCCGGAGCCGATGCCGGCGCCGGCCTGCATATAGACATGATGCCCGGCGGCTACATAGGCCTTCACGTTATCCGGTGTCAGCCCGACCCGAAATTCGTTATTCTTTATTTCTTTCACGCATCCGATTTTCATGCTGCTCTTCCCATCCTTTCGCTTATCTGGCAACATTATACGGTAAGACGGGGGAGTTCTTCAATGGGGAGAACAGCAGAAATACGAAAAGCGGATTCCCCGATTCCCCGGTGCTTCCGGAAGCAGCGGCACTTTTTCGCCAATTTCGGAAAATGGGTCTTGACCGGACACTTTTTTTGTGGTAATATATCTCTCGTTCCGCGGGAGACAGTCCTGTGGGGCGGAAATGGTCGCATGGCTCAGTTGGTAGAGCACATCGTTCACATCGATGGGGTCACAGGTTCGAGTCCTGTTGCGACCACCAACCCAAGAAAGTCCTTGAGAAATCAGGGACTTTCTTCTTTTTTGTCTTCTCCCCCGGGGTGTTCAAATCCTCCCCGCAAGAGCGTTTTTTCATGATGTAAACGGAATGACGGACACCGACAAAAAATCCCGCGAGGAGTTTTCGCTGCTCCCCGCGGGATTTTTTTATTTCTGTCTCAGGCAACGTCGCCGGTGTACTGCTTCATGCGGATTCGGAGCCGGATCAAGGTCAAGCGCTACGCAGTCATCAACATCAACATGGGATTCCTCATGTTCATATCACTCCTTGCAATTTCTCATTGACAGAAAAACTCCTATATGGTACAATTTCAATGTACTACTATGTAGGAGTTGTTTTCATGGTAACGAACGGCGGTTTTCTGGTCACAAAGATCAAGCAGCTGGGTGACCGTATCTTTGAAAAAGTGCTGGCCGAAAAAGGCGTTGACGC
>ONCV01000043.1 GCA_900316415.1 uncultured Eubacteriales bacterium | reverse complement strand
ATGACGGAACGGAGAAGAGCGTATCCGGCCTGACGGCGGATACCTTCACGGTGGATGGAAACACCTACACCGTGACCGGCCTGACGGCGGAAGCGAAAGAAACCGGCGCGGGAGAATACGTGTCCGCGGTGACCGGTACGCCGAAGGTGACCGACAGCGAAGGAAATGACGTCACCGACCAGTTCAGAGTGCATACGCAGAACGGCCTGCTGACGATCGAACGGAAGCCCGTGACCGTGACCGCCGAGAACAAGAACAAGACCTATGGCGACAGCGATCCGGCCCTGACCTGGACGGTGACCGGCCTGGTGAACGGCGAGAGTGCGGATCTGCTGACGGTGAGCATGAGCCGGGAGAACGGCGAGAACGCCGGAACCTATGCCATCACGCCCGCCGGGGACGCGGAGCAGGGGAACTACCTGGTGACCTACGTGCCCGGCGTGTTCACGATCGAGGCCGCGGCGGTCGAAGAGCCGGCAATCCCGACCTACAGCCTGATCATCCACTATCTGGCGGACGGGCAGAGCGTTGCGGCCGATTTCCACAGGACGTATCCAGGGGGCGCGGCCTACAACGTAACGTCTCCCACAGTGAAAGGATATAACGCGGATCAGGCGGCTGTGAGCGGCACGATCACGGAGAACCTTGAACTGGAAGTGCATTACACCCGGCAGGACGCGGTGCTGATCATCCGGTATCTGACGCTGGACGGAACCAAACTGGCGGAGGATCAGGTCGTGGCCATGAAGTACGGCGACACGTACCGGTACACGGTTCCGGCCTTTGAGAACTACGAGGCGCAGACCGCTGCGGTTGAAGGCACCATGACGAGTACTTCCCGGGAGGTCATCGTATGGTATCTGCCGACTCCGGAAATCAATCCCGGGGAGAACGGAACGCAGAGCAGGATCCACGTGAATGGCACAAACTATATCATGATCAACGATATGATGACGCCTCTGGGCCTCGGAGAAATCTTCCGCGGCTCCGGGGAGAGCGTGGAGTAATCGAGCCCTGCTGCGCACCCCCACATCCCAGGCCGAAAGACCTGGGATGTTATTTATCGCTGAGCAATCCGGTTTTCGAAATTCTGCCCGAAACGGAAAAATGTCGTCTGCCGGGCGACCCATCGCTCCGTCCTGTTTGATAAGATGGCCCTGCAAGCGAGAAAGCTTGACAGCAGACAGGAGGGATGATCATGAAAAAGAATCTGACGGAAATGGTTTTTATCCTGGATAAAAGCGGATCCATGGCGGGGATGGAAAAGGACACCATTGGCGGCTTCAACAGCATGATTGAACGGCAGAAGCAGCAGGAAGGGGAGGCCTTCGTTTCCACCGTGCTGTTTTCCAACGCGAGCAGGGTGATCCATGATCGGGTCGATATTCGGAAAATCGAACCCATGAATGAACAGCAATACTTTGTCGGAGGGTCCACCGCCCTGATCGACGCCATCGGAGGGGCGATCCATCACATCGGGAATGTTCACAAATACGCCCGCGAGGAGGACGTTCCGGAACATACCATCTTTGTGATCATGACGGACGGCATGGAAAACGCCTCCCATCGTTACAGCAGCGATCAGGTCAAATCCATGCTGAAGCGTCAGAAGGAGAAATACGGATGGGAATTCCTGTTTCTGGGTGCCAATATTGACGCTGTGGAAACGGCGGAGTACTTCGGCATTACCGAAGACCGGGCCGTCACCTTCAGGAATGATTCCATCGGCCAGCGCCTGAACTATGAAGTGGTCAGCGATGCCGTGTCCTGCGTCCGGGAATGCGCTCCCCTGGGATCGGAATGGAAGGAAAGGATTGAGAAGGACTTCAGGAGCCGCAAATAAATCAGCTGCAGATGGAAACGCGGGGAGTTTGCCGCTCCCCGCGCTTTTTATTTGATCAGGCCCAGTCGGTTCCGGCGCTTCCCCGATCCGGGGCCCGGCACATCCCAGGCATACCTCCTGCGGAATTCCTTCAGCGGCGCAGTCGCCGCTTTTTTCGGAATCACCGGATTCCCACCGCCCTCCGAACCGGTTTTTCCGTTGCAAATCGGACACGGAAGAGATACAATAGAAGCGAAAATGGAAAACAGAACCGATCAGAGAACGCGGAGTTTTACCGCTCAGAATGCGGCACGGGGCAGAATAACCGGTTTCATGCAGGAGGCAAAATGATGGGAATGTTCCTCTATCTGATGATATTTGCCGGCAGTGCGCTGATGGCATATAACATATACGGTTATCTCTGCTTCTCCAGGGATGTCCGGAAGCACGGAAACTGGGATCAGGAAAGGCGGCTCTTTTATCTTCCGACCCTGCTGCTGGTTTTGTTTCTGGCCGGGTATCTGATGGTGGGCTTCTTCGGGAAGCCGGATCTCATCATGGCGGGGATCCTGTTCGGCGGAAGCATTTTCGTTTTTCTCATGCTGCTTCTGATCCGGCGCACCTTTGCCCGGATTCAGGAGAATGAACAGCTGGAGGTCAGGCTGGCCGCAGCGGAAGAGGCAAGCAAGGCGAAAACTTTTTTTCTGTCCAACATCTCCCATGACATTCGCACGCCGCTGAACGCCATCATCGGATATACCACCCTGGCCAATCGGCAGGGAGTCACGAACGAGGAAAAAACCGTATATATCGGCAAGATTGATATGGCGGGGCGGCAGCTGCTGGAGATCGTGAACGACGTCCTGGACATGAGCCGCATCGAAAGCGGAAAGCTTACCCTGGAACCGACCCGCATCAACCTGAAGACCTGCATCCAGGAGGTCAGCGATCTCGTCCGGATTCAGATGGAAGCAAAGGAGATTGAATTGTCCGTCGCCTGCGAAGCGGCGCATCCCTGGGTTCTGTGCGACAAGGTGATGCTGGACCGCGCGCTGATGAACCTGCTGTGCAACGCGGGGAAGTTTACGGAGAAAGGCGGCAGGGTATCTCTGCAGTTGAAGGAGATCTCCGCAGAGGAAGGCGCCGGCCGCTATGAAATCCGCGTGAGCGATACGGGGATCGGGATGAGCCAGGAGTTCGCGGAGCGTATGTTTATCCCCTTTGAACGGGAACGCACCTCGACGGTCAGCAAAATACAGGGCACCGGACTGGGCCTGGCCATCACCAAAAACATTATCGATATGATGGACGGCCAGATCTCTGTCCGGACCGAGCAGGGAAAGGGAACGGAGTTCACCATTACCCTCGAATTCCCCCTGGCGGAGCCGGAACGGGATGACGATTTCGCCGGGGAAGCGGCGCTTTCGTTTGAAGGAATGCGCGCGCTGCTGGTTGAGGACAATTTGATCAACATGGAAATCGCGCAGATGCTGCTTGCCCAGGAGGGCTTCCTGATCGAAACGGCGGAGAACGGCCGGATCGCCCTGGAAATGACGAAGGCATCGCAGCCGGGGTACTATGATGTCATCCTGATGGATGTCCAGATGCCGGAGATGGACGGATACGCAGCTACGCGGGCCATCCGCAGCCTTCCGGATCCCGGACTCGCCGGCATCCCCATCATCGCCATGACGGCGAACGCGTTCCAGGAGGATATCCGGAAAGCGGAAGAGGCGGGGATGAACGGACATATCGCAAAGCCGCTGGATGTCCCGGCCATGCGGGCCACGCTTCGCCATGTTCTGAAGAAAAACTGACGCGGGATCCTGAGAAACGCATTATTCTGACTTGAAATGAAACAGGCCGGGTTCATGATCATCGGAAGACGGAGCCGATGGGGGAGAATCTGTCCAATGAATGAATTCCATCGAGGTGACAAGATGAAACATTCGGCATTCCCCTGGCGTGCATTTCTGGGAAAAATCGCGGTGATTGCGATTCCGGTTGCGCTGCAGAACCTGCTGACGACCACCGGCTCGATGGTGGATACGATGATGATCGCCTCCATCGGACAGACAGAAGTCGGGGCGGTCGGCCTGTGTGCCCAGTTTTCCTCCCTGATGTTCAGCGGATACTGGGGATTCGTGGGCGGAGGAATGCTGTTCTTCTCCCAGTTCTTCGGCGCGGGGGACGATGAGGGGATCAACCGCTCCTATGGCCTGACGCTGTGCTGCATGATGACCGTGGGGCTGCTTTTCGGCTGCCTGGCTGTGCTCTTTCCGGAAACCGTGATGCGCCTGTATACGGATAAAACCGCCATCCAGGAAATCGGTGTCAGCTATCTGCGCATTGTCGGGTTTGCCTATCCGCTGATGGTTCTGTCCATGGCGATGGCCTCCCTTCTGCGCTGCACGGACCGGGTACGCATCCCCCTGTGGGGCTCCGTCGCGGGCGTCTGCACAAACATCCTGCTCAACTGGATTCTGATCTTCGGCCGCTTCGGCGCGCCGGCGATGGGCGTGCGCGGCGCCGCGATTGCCACGGTGCTGGCTCAGGCGGTCAACTGCCTGGTGATTCTGCTTGCCGCATGGCGAAGCGGACATCCGTACCTGCTGGCGGTCCGCGGCCATTTCCGCTGGACGCGCGGTTTTATCCGGGTCTATCTCAAAAAATGCTATCCGATCATCATGAACGAGGTGCTGATCGGCATTGGCAATATGGTCATCAATGTGGTTCTGGGGCGGCAGCCGGAGGAGGCCATTGCCGCGCTGGCGGTTTTCCGCACGCTGGAAGGCCTGGTGATCGGCTTCTTTGCCGGCTTTTCCAATGCGTCCTCCGTGCTGGTGGGCACCGAAGTCGGAGCGGGGCATCTCGACCGGGCCTATGGCCGCGGATGGCGGCTGGTCTATCTCTGTCAGGGCTTTATTGCGCTGCTGGGCCTGGTGCTGATTGCCCTGCACAAACCGATTCTCACCATGATGGGAATGACGGGCGAAAGCTTCCGCCTGGCCTTTGGAATGATGGCGATCTACCTGGCGTTTGGCATCATCCGCATGGGCAACTGGACGCAGAATGACACCTTCCGCGCGGCGGGCGATGCCACCTTCGGAACCGTGATGGAGATCGCGTTCATGTGGGGACTCGTGCTTCCCTGCGTCTGCCTGGCCGGGTTTGTGTTCCGGTGGCCGACCCTCGCGGTATTCGCTCTTTGCTATGTGGATGAACCGATCCGCTACGGGCTGATGCAGACCCATCTGTTTCGCGGCAAATGGATCAAGCCGGTGACCCCGGAGGGGAGGGCGGCGCTCCTCCGATGGAAACCGAACCGGAGCCTGATCGCGGAGGATTTGGAATAGACCGCAGGATCCGTTCCGGAGAAGAAAAGGAAGCCCTCCGGCAGGCCCGGGAAACCGATTGACTTTTCCGGAGGATTATGCAAGAATAGGGATTGGGGCCTTACCATCGAAAATGAAACGACAGAGCTGAAAGGAGAATCGACCATGGATCTGATTCCCAGTTTTTCGGTTGACCATACGCTGATTGTTCCCGGGATCTTCACCAGCCGGACGGATACCATCGGGAACGGAACGGCCACCACGTACGACATCCGGGTGACCCGGCCGAACAGGGAGCCCGCCGTCGATGTAGCGGCCATGCATTCGCTGGAGCATCTGATCGCCACCTTCCTGCGCAACGATCCCGAATGGAAGGATGAGATCATTTACTGGGGCCCCATGGGATGTCTGACGGGCTTTTACCTCATCCTGAAGGGCAGCCGTCCGCCGCGGGAAATTTATGATCTGCTGCTGCGGGCATTCCGTTCGGTGGAGAAGGCCGAGGATGTTCCGGGAGCCACGGCGCAGAACTGCGGCAATTACCTGATGCATAACCTGGGAATGGCCAAATGGTACGCGGCGAGATTCGCCGCCTATCTGGCCGAAAACGCGGAGAACCCGGCGATCTTTGAGTATCCGAGAAAGGAACGCCTTGTCACGGAGGACGGTCAGCATTTTTACGATTCGTAAAAAACGAAATATGAGGAAACGGAGAACAATCCCATGAGCATCAATCTGAAAGCGAAGCCCTTCTGCCTGACGGACGAACAGATTCAATGGGTTCAGGCGACCCTGGCATCCATGTCGGAGGAGGAGAAGGTTGGCCAGCTTTTCTGCCCGATCAGCTTCTCGGCGAACGAAGGCTATCTGCAGCATGAGATGCTGAGATTCCATATCGGCGGACTGCTGTTCAAGACCGCTCCGTCCGGAGAGGTTCGCAACGCGCTGCATTTCTGCCAGACCCACAGCAGGATCCCGCTGCTGTGCGCGGCCAATCTGGAATTCGGCTCCACGGGATTCCTGGAGGACGGCACCATGTTCGGCCAGCAGATGGCCATCGGAGCGACCGGAAATCCTGAAAACGCATACCGCATGGGATACGTATCCACCAAGGAAGCCGCGGCGGCGGGATGCAATTTCGCGTTTGCGCCGGTGACGGATCCGGATCTGAACTGGCGCAATCCCATCGTGAACGTCCGCTCCTACGGATCCGATCCGGCAAAGGTGCTGGCCATGTGCAAGGCCTACAAGCGCGCGGCGGATGAAAACAACGTGGCGGTGTCCGTGAAGCATTTCCCCGGAGACGGCGTGGACGAGGTGGATCAGCATCTGCTGGTCAGCATCAACAGCCTTTCCTGCGAGGAATGGGAACGCATTTACGGAACCATCTACCGCGGAATGATCGAGGACGGCGCCATGTCCTTCATGGTGGGGCATATCGACCAGCCGGCCTGGCGGCACCGCCTGAACCCGGATCTGCCGCAGGGAACGGTGCCGGCCACCCAGTCCCGGGAACTGATGACGGGGCTGCTCCGGGGGCATCTGGGATTCAATGGCCTGATCATCACCGACGCCACCCCCATGGTGGGATACAACTGCTCCATGAAGCACGCGGACGCGGTGCCGACCACCATCGCGGCCGGCGCGGACATGTTCCTGTTCAACAAGGATCTGGCCGAGGACTATGAATACATGATGGACGGAATCCGGCGCGGGCTGCTGACCTGGCAGCGCGTGGATGAGGCCGTGACCCGCATCCTTGCCATGAAGGCGGCTCTGGGACTGTGGAACAAGGCCGCGGAGGAGATCATTCCGCCGGAGAGCGCCATGGAATGCATCGGGTGTGAGCTGCATCATCAGTGGGCCCGGGAATGCGCCGGGGACGCGATCACCCTTGTCAAGGACACGCAGAAGGCGCTTCCGCTGAATCCGCAGAAAACCCGGAGGCTGCTGCTGGAGGTGCTGGGCGGATGCCCGAGCGAAAAACAGATCGCCGAATATATGCGGGGCAAGCTGGAGCAGGAAGGCTTCGAGGTGACCGTCTATGAACCGGAGGACTTTGCCACCTATCAGTTCGGCGTGAAGCCCTTCACGGAGAAATATGACGCGGTGCTGTACCTTGGCAATGTGGAAAACGCGAGCAACAAAACCACGAACCGCATCAACTGGTTCACCTTCTGGGGACACGGAAACAATGTGCCGTGGTTTGTGCACGAGGTTCCGACCGTGTTCGCCTCCCTGGGAAATCCCTATCATCTTGTCGATGTTCCCATGATTCAAACCTATATCAACTGCTATTCCAACAACCGGGAAACGCTGGACGCGCTGACGGAGAAGCTGATGGGCCGGGACACCTTCCGGGGAGTCAGCCCGGTGGATCCCTTCTGCGGAAAGGAATGGCTGACCTACTGATCCCGGCCCGGGCAGCATGAACTTCCACGATCCTGAGGAGAATCAAACAAGCAACTGCTCCGCCGGTTCGGAAAAGGCGATATCGCCTGATCCGGACCGGCTTTTCCTTTCCTCAAAAAAAGAAAGACCGGGAAAAGGAGATCGGCGGAAGGCGTCGAATTAATCAAAATCGTCCCTGCGCCGCGAACCGGGGATTCCGGACGGCGGAGAAGGACGAAAAACGAAACAGCGGGAGAGAACAAAATGCCCAGACATGAAACGGTCATTATTCTGGATTTCGGCGGCCAGTATACCCAGCTGATTGCCCGCCGCGTGCGGGAGGAGAACGTCTATTCCGAAGTCGTGCCATGGAGCATGTCCGCGGCGGAGATCGCCGCCCGGAAGCCGATCGGCGTCATTCTTTCCGGCGGACCGGCCAGCGTGAATGATCCGGACGCGCCGCACTGCGATCCGGGCATCTATGAGCTGGGCGTTCCGGTGCTGGGAATCTGCTATGGCATGCAGCTGACCGCGAAGCTGCTGGGCGGACAGGTGGAGAAGGCGAGGGAACGGGAATACGGCCGGATCACCGTCCACATGAAGGAAAGCGACGGCCTGCTGGCGGGAATGTCTTCCTCCTCTTCCTGCTGGATGAGCCATACCTGGCAGGTGGCCGAATGCCCGAAAGGTTTTCATCCCATTGCCTACACGGAGCATTGCCCCATCGCGGCCATGGCCTGCGGGGAAAAACGCATCTATGGGGTGCAGTTCCATCCGGAAGTGACGCATACCGCGGAGGGGAAACAGCTGCTGCATAATTTCCTTTATGCCATCTGCGGCTGCACGGGGGACTGGAGCATGAGCGCTTACGCGGAAACCGCGATTCAGCAGATCCGGGACGCGGTGGGCGAGGACGGCACCGTGCTGCTGGCCCTGTCCGGCGGCGTGGATTCCTCCGTGGCGGCAGCGCTGATCTACCGCGCCATTGGAAAGCGGCTGACCTGCGTTTTTGTGGATCACGGGCTGCTGCGAAAAGGGGAGAGCGAACAGGTATGCCATGTGTTCAGCCAGCTCTTCCCGGTACGCTTTGTCCGGGCCGACGCGTCGGAGAAGTTCCTGAAGGACCTGAAGGGCGTTACGGAGCCGGAAGAGAAGCGGCACATCATCGGGCGGGACTTCATCGAGGTTTTCCGGGCGGAGGCGCAGAAGCTGGGCAAGCTGGATTATTTCGCCCAGGGCACGATCTATCCGGATGTGATTGAGAGCGGCCAGGGCACCAGCGCGGCAGTCATCAAGAGCCATCACAACGTGGGCGGCCTGCCGAAGGAACTGGGCTTCACCGAGCTGATTGAACCGCTGAGAATGCTTTTCAAGGACGAAGTTCGCGCGCTGGGCGAGACCCTGGGCCTGCCGCGGGAACTGGTCTGGCGGCAGCCCTTCCCGGGCCCCGGTCTGGCGATTCGGGTGATCGGGGAGGTGACGCCGGAAAAGGTGGCCATCGTACGGGAAAGCGACGCCATCTTCCGGGAGGAAATCGCGAAAGCCGGCCTGGAGCGCGAGATCAATCAGTATTTCACCGTGCTGACCGGAGTGCACAGCGTCGGCGTAATGGGGGATGAGCGCACATATGACTATACCATCGCGCTCCGGGCCGTGACGACGGACGACTTCATGACCGCTGACTGGGCACGCCTGCCCTATGATCTGATCGCGACGGTCTCCGCACGAATTGTCAATGAAGTGGCCCATGCCAGCCGCGTGGTTCTGGATGTGACGAGCAAACCGCCGGCCTCCATTGAGTGGGAATGATTTCAAAAAGCCGGGTAGCCTTGATTTTCAAAGGTTTCTAGCTTTCTTTGGGCACATTTTGGGCACAAAATCTCATTCCTCGTTCTTCTGTAGCTGCAGCGGACGGCCCCGGCCTTTGAAAGGAAATACGGGGAATATGCCTATGAGAAGCTGCCGGAGGCTCAGGATACGTAAGAGCCGTATTTCGGGAAGGATTTTCCGCCTGTCCGCGGGGAAATGTAAGCTTTGGCCGGAAACGGTTTCTGTATCAGCGGAAAATCATTTGTTTTCAAAAAATATGAAGCATGAGAAGACCCCGGAACATGATCTGCTCCGGGGCCTTTTCGACGATTGAATATGGATTCTGTCAGGAATGCGGGGTTTCGCAGCTTTCCCTACAGACCAGGGAAACGGGCAGAACCACCTGCTGTGGGGGCATGGTGCGGTCATGAATGCGCTTACGGATCAGGTCAATGGCGAGCCTGGCTTCCTCCTGCAGACTGCAGTCAATGGAGCAGATCGGCTTTGGAAAATTGATATAGCCGAGAATGTTGTCAAATCCGACGATGCTGAAAGCGTCCCGCAGGCCGATCCGGTCCAGCAGGGTGATCTCCGCCCAGGCTTCCACATCGCAGAAGGAGAAGATGCCGGTGACCTGCTCCGCCTTCAGGCGCCGCAGCTCGGAGATGATTTCTTCCTCACTCCGGCCTTCGGCGAACAGACAGTCCGATTCGGGAATGCCGGCTTCCCGGCAGGCGCGCAGAAATCCGGCATGACGCATTTCCGTGGAATACAGCACAGGATTCTGGGAGAACATGGCCAGCTTTCTATGCCCGTGATCGATGAGATGCTTTCCGGCGAGATATCCGCCCTGCTCCTCATCGCAGAGGACGCAGTCATCCTGGGCATAGGATGTTTTCCGGCTCAGCATCACGTAGGGAATCCCACTGGAACGAAGCATATCCATGGCGGGGGAGGGATCGCTGGAGGGAATGATCAGGACGCCGTCCGCCTGACGGCTCAGGGCCATCTCTGTCGCGTTATACTCAATCTCCGCCTCGTCCTGCGAGCAGAGAATCATCAGGGAATAACCGAGGCGGAAGGCTTCCCGCTGCAGCAGGTCCGCCAGGATCGCATAGAAGGGGTTGGACATGGTGCCCGCGATCAGCGCGATGGTCCTGGTCCGGCCGGAACGCAGGGAGCTGGCGATATAGTTGCGGACATAGCCCATCTCCCGGGCAACCTTCTGAATGTGCTCCCGGGTCTGCACGGAAATATCCGATTTATTCTTCAGCGCGCGGGAGACGGTGTTGGGCGTGTATCCGGTGGCCTTGGCCACATCCGTCAGGGTGACTCTGTCGGACGATCTGCTCATGACTGCTGTTTCCCCCTTGTTGTCAATCAAAACCGTCGGAATCCTATCAAAAAACAAAGCTCCTGTCAATGACTGAGCCGAAATAACGGAAACCAGACTGAGCGACGGGGGAACAAGCGGCTCAGCACAGAGAAGAAGGCAGCAGATGGTGCGCCTGATCCGGCTCTCCGGCTGACCGGCCGAAATACGCCTGAAAAAACATGCTGAAGTGAAAAGTTTGCTTCCAGTACCGAACGCAGGTGGTGAGCGACTGGAAGTAAGTCATACAGTATCAAATAGAAACAAGAAAAAACAGTGACAC
>ONCV01000021.1 GCA_900316415.1 uncultured Eubacteriales bacterium | reverse complement strand
GTCATATCCTTGATCCGTGCCACTTTTCTCTCCCGTTTTCATGATCTGGTTCGTGAGGCTTGCCTCTGGAGGGCTTTGTCCGTCACAGACTGCCTTTGCGATGCGGCCTGCTTCGATCGGAATCATCCCATGCCCTGAAAAACGCGGAATCCCGCCGGATCACGGGATCTTTCGCGATGTTCTCTGCCAATCCCGATTGGCCTTAGTCAACAATTTCAAAAGTTGTTTTTGCAAGACCTGTTCATCACAGGCCTTCCATATGATACCTCAGCAGAGCAAAAACAACAATCCGTTTTCTTTCTAAACGACAAAAAGCCCGGAGCCGAAGCTCCGGGAAATCAGGCTCAACTGCCTGTCTTGGGGAATCGAATCACCCTGCTGGCCGGCCTCTGCATCTGGTTCTTCCTGGCCGCCGTGGTCACTTTCTTGAACACGTCCGCCATATCGTCCGCCGTGGCCCTCAGCATCTCCTGATCGAGGTGGGTGTAAATGTCCGCCGTGGTCTGGTAATCACTGTGTCCCACGATCTTCATGGCTTTCAGCGGGTCAACCCCGGCTCGGTAAAGCATGGTCACGAAGTTGTGGCGGAAGTAGTGCGGGGTCAGCGTTGCCTCCCACAGGTTCAGAGGATCGTTGGGCCGGTATAACTTGGCGCGCTGCTCATCGGTGTACTGTTTGTCAATCGTGCAGCCGGCATCATGCATGAGCCGCAGCCAGTTCCGCTTGAAGGTATTCTGGCTCCAGGGCATTCCGTCCTCGTTGTGGAAGATGTAATCTTCCGGTTCGCCCTCGTCATACTCCATGGCTTCTGCCAGCATCTCCAGCAGTGCCGGGTCAATGGGAATGAAGCGGTCCGCATTCTCAGTCTTCAGATCGCCCTCCCGCGCCACATTCTCCATCATATAGTCGATATGAAAGTCAAATGCATTCAGCTGAAAACGATGTTGAGGAGCTTAATGACCAAATAGACAAAGCACAGGCTCGAATTAAAGAAATAACTGCAATATTACAATCCCAGGACAACCTTCCTGAGCTTGAAGAGCAGTATGAGGAATGCAAAAAAGAAAAAACTGATCTTGAAGCACGGCGTGCTGATATTCAAAAAAGGCTCATGGCCTTTGTTAGAGAAAGAACCGTTGCATTATCCTATTACAAAGCTGCCAAATACGCCGTAACACTGATTGATCAAAAGCGAGAAGAGAATGCACTTCCTCCAAATATTGATAAGGATATGCTGAGCGAGATTCTCAAAACAAAAATCTGCACAATATGCGGAAACAGCATTGGGCATCAGGAAGCAGAGCATATTCAGCATCTCATTAAGCAATTCCAAGTATCCTCATCCACATCAAACATTCTGAGTGGTATGTATGATGAGCTTCGAAGAATAATTCATGATGCGGAGTCGTATCTTATCGACAAGGAGCCTTTTCTTCATGATTTGGAAAAAATAGAGTTGGATATACAGAAAAACGAAGAACAGAGTGGAAAGTTAGTAGCTAGGTTGGGCAAGTTCCCTGACAAAGCAGGTATCCATCAGTTGTATGACGAAAGAGAGCATTTAGAAGAACTTAACAAAAGTAACACAAAGAAACTTGGCGCGCACGAACAAGCACTAGCATTAGCAAAAGAATCGTGGTTAAAAGCGCAAAAGGACTTATACAAAGCAATGTCTCGGCAAGAAGAGTTTAAGCAATTAAAAGAAATGATTGATTTTGCTCGCAAATGCCAAGAAATTATGGAAAATACTGAGACCGATATCATGTCTGCCATCAGAGAACAGATGCAGAGCAGAACAACCGATGCATTTTTGAGATTGCTATGGAAGAAGAATACATACTCGTCTATTGAGTTATCAACAAACTATGATCTGAATCTTTTCGATGTAGATGGGTATTCCTGTGTGGGAACTTGTTCTGCCGCTGAACGCTGTCTGCTCGCTCTGGCCTTTACAATTGCACTCCATGAGGTATCTGGTTTCGATACCCTTTTATTCATTGACACCCCTGTTGCTCGTGTGGACGGAGATAATCGGACGAATTTTGCCGAAGCTCTTTCTGATGTCAGCAAAAACAAGCAAATTATAATGACATTCACACCGGACGAATACTCAGAAGCCGTCAGTAAAGTATTCGATCCCATTCTAACAACAAAGAAAATGCTAGGCTTGGTTGAAGAAAAATATGTGGAAATAAAGGAGGAGGTATAAGCATATGAGTATGTACCTTGGAAATGCATCCCCCACAAGGCTTGGTATTTCAACAACCGCTCGTGGTTATGTTGAGGACATTGACGAAAGCAATTTCTTTTCGCTTGGCAACAAGGGATCTGCAGCCATTAACCGTTCAAGCCTATACTCGTATGCCATGGCCCTCGGTTATAAAGACAAAAAGCAAACGCCAATTGATCAGCAGTACACCGGCGGCTTTATTCAAGACATGTCAATTGATGGCCAGTTACTTGCTCTTATGTGCTGTCAATATTTGTTCGAACTACCAGCTGACGAACTGGATCGCATAACTGAAAAGGCTCAGATTTATAAAATGGCCGAACAATATGCAAATACAGGATTCCAGTACATAGACACCGCACGTAAACAAAGTGACGAGGAAAATTACCTACTCGATCAGTTGTCTGCACTTGATGAATTATATGAATCAGAAGTACAAAGCTGAATGGTTCCCAAAGCGCCCACCAACCGGGCGTTTTCTTTTGCATGTGGGGACTTATGGCTCCCTGGGCACTGTGATCGCGGTTCAACGCGAAAACACGGTCAACAAAATTTCCCGCCTGGCCTTGCTTTCCACCCGTGTCTCCGTAAGCTGTGCTCAAGCCGCAAGGCACAATACAGACGAGGAGGACATCACGATGGAATGCGGAAAGCTGACAGCCAAATTGAGGGACGCGGTACCGGTTTGCTTCATGGTTAACGATCACGAGGTCAAGCGCTACAAGAACATTGAGATTCCAGAGGAAATCAAGCACCTGGAATACTGCGGGTTCCAGTTCTGTGTACCGGAGGACGGAGGAGCCATCACCTTCAAGATCTGGTTCAACGAAGGAATCCTGCCGGAGATCTGGCCGGCAACCCGGGAACGGCAGCACAGGGCCGTGAAAGAAGAGCCGAAAGCGACCATGGAGCTTCCCTTTGGAGTAACCGGCGCTGACCGGAAAACTCTGGTGGCTGCTATGAGCACGATCATGCGGGTTGATCCCCGGTATCTTGGAATGCCTTCACAGGCATATCAGATTGGCGAGTATGAGGTTACTAAGGACGGCACACTTACCGGACCCGAGAGCAAGGCTATCATCGAAGCGCTGGCTGCCAAGGGGTTCACGGTAGGCTAAGCGAGCGGCAAAAAAGGCCAAAAAGAAATAAGCCCGGCTTCCGAAAATGGAGGCCGGGTGATTCCTTAGTGCTCCTCGTACATGTATCTGACGTTCAGCATAAAACTCAGCAAGCCCTCGAGTCTGCCACGCTTCAGCGTATCCTCCTCGATTATAAAGCGAAAGAAGCAATTTTCTTTGAGGTATGTTTTTGCTTCGTCCAGGTTGGTTATCCCGGGTTCATTGGCATCTTCAACAAGGTATTTCTTCAGCCTTGCATTCGATGAAGGCCCATGAAGGTGGTTATTATACAGGCGTTGCCGAAGATTTTTTGTCCGGCCAACATAAAGGGTTTCATTTGTTTCCTTATTGAAAATAGCATACACGCCAGGTTTGGCTGGTATATTCGAGGGCTTCAGATCACAAAACGACACGCCAGGGACCGACAGAAATTGATTTGTCAGGCTGATCCCTTCTTGAAGCCGTTCCAACATTTCCACGGTCACCCGCTCCCTTCATTAGCAGTTTACAACACATTCTATCAAACCACAGGGGTTGTGTCCATCCAGCAAAAATACTTCACTATGCTAAACTGGACATTTTGAAAGCGGAAAAAAGCGGAAATTTACGGAAAAATGCGGAAGGAGATTTTTCAGAGTGGAAAATTGTGCCTTGCCGCCGCGCTGCAACCGGCTGGGTTGCAAAGCGGAAAAAAACGGAAAAAACGCAGGAAAAGCAAAACCCCGGGAGCATTGATTTACAATGTCCCGGGGAGTCGAAGTGGCGGGATTCGAACCCGCGGCCTTTTGGTCCCGAACCAAACGCGCTACCAAACTGCGCTACACCTCGAAGCTGGAGCCGATGAGGGGACTCGAACCCCTGACCTGCTGATTACGAATCGGCTGCTCTACCAACTGAGCCACATCGGCACAACCAGCAACGGAAATTATAGCAAATGTTTTTCCGTTTGTCCAGCACTATTTTTGGCCGCTCCGCCCGTTCCGTCTATCCCTTCGCTCCTCCGCGGAAGGATTGTACGGCCTGCAGAATATCTTCCTTCTCTTTCCGGTTCATGCCCGCGAACCAGAGAAGCAGCAGATACAGCACCGAATAGATCACGATGAAGCCCAGAAGCGCCGGCCAGGTCTCCAGGGAGAGGTTTCGGACCACCAGCCATGCTCCCGCGCAGAGGGCCGCTGCCAGCGGCGTCCAGCGGAAAAGGGCTTTCCAGAAGGTCAGCACGTTCAGGCCGATCCGCTTCTGATAATAGAGGTTCATGAACAGACCTGCTCCCAGCACAATCGCGCCGAGGGTTCCCAGACTGGTGCCCACCACACCCCAGCGCCGGATCAGGAAGATGCTCGCCGCCACGTTTACGCAGGCAATTCCGAAGTAAATCACCGATCGGGGCTGATGCATGTTCTTGGCGTTCTGAATGTTCACGCCCATGGTCTGCACCGCGGGAATATACCGGGCCAGCATCAGAATCACGCCCGCCAGGTAGGCGGTTTCATACCCGTCCCCCACCCACAGGCGAATAAAGGATTTTCCGCACAGAATGAAACCGGTCAGCACCAGCAGCAGGATATAATTGTTGTATCTTCCGATCCGGGTAAAAATCTCCGTCAGTTTCCGGTCGTCCCGCTCCTCCACGACCACCCGGTTCATCTCCGGCACGAACATTTCCGGGATAACCCAGGAGCAGAAGGTGAAATAGGTGCTCAGCTCAAATGCCACGCTGTATACCGCCACCGGAGCCGTTCCAAGCAGCCGGCCCAGCAGGAACTTGTCCACGCTGGTATTCAGCTGATCCACTACGTCGCTGAGGAAAATAAAGAACGTGAAGCCCACCAGGCTGAGAAACAGGGCCCTGTCCATCCGGCCGAAGCGGAACCTCATCTTCAGCTTCCGCAGGCAGTAGATCATATTGACCGCCAGGCGCAGCAGGGACAGCCCCAGCGTCACCGCGGCCACCCCCACCGATCCCCTGCCCAGATACAGCACCGGCAGATTGCACAGGGGAATCAGCAGATAATTCAGAATGGTGGTAACCTGCTTGAATACGAAGCGCTCCCTCGCGGCAATATAAACGGTAAAGACCGAATTGGGGAAGGACACCGCCAGGTTCAGCGCCATCAGGATCATCAGCCGCCGTGCGGTGACATATTCCGCCTCCGTCAGCCGGGTTCCCAGCAGCTCGATATGGTTCACCAGCAGCGCGCCTGCCACGGCGCTGATCGCCGTAATGACCAGGAAAATCCGCAGGAACATCCCGTTCAGCCGGGCGATCCCTTCCCCGCCGTCCTCCTTCGCCTTTTCCCGCGCGTAGAAGCTGATGTAGGCACTGGTGAAGCCGAAGTTCATGACATTCAGGTAATTCACCACCGACTGCACCAGCTGATACAGCCCATATTCATTCTGGCCGAGAATCCGCGCCATGAAGGGCGTAAAGACCAGATTGACCAGGATCGCAATCGCCTGCGCGATCATGGAAAGCGCTACGCCCCGGCTGATTTGCCTGTTCACCGTCAATTCTCCCGATGCGGTTCCCCGGCCCGGCCGGAGGCCGCTCCCTTTTTCATCAGCTTCTGAATCAGGCTGGACTGCAGAATCGCCCGCTTTGTGAAGAAGTTCCAGAACATGACCAGCACCGTGGTCACGCAGGCGTTGATCATATAGATCCGAACCTCCCGACCCATCACGGTAAAGAGAACCGGATCCTCTCCGAAGATCAGCCCCAGCAGCCACACCAACAGCTCATTGAGCAGCAGGGCGATAAAGCTGGTCACCAGGAATCCGATCTTGACCTCCGTTCCGCTGCCCTTCGCGGAAGGCCAGATCCAGAGGACGCTGAGAATATAATTCACCACCGTTGCCGCCAGGAAAGCGATCAGCAGTGCCACCAGCGTATTCAGTCCCACATTGTCCCGCAGGATTTTCAGCAGCACGAACTGCACCACAAAGCAGATGCCGCCCGAGACCAGAAATTTGATGATCTCGTCCAGCTTCAGGCCCTTTTTCTCATTCATTCTTCTCCGCCGCCCGCTTTTCCGCGCAGGCAGCCCGCCCTCCTCTCGCATCCTGACAAAGTATATCATACCCCTTCCGGCCGTGGCAACCGGCGGAAGGCGCCGCTGCCCCGGCCGCAATTCCTATCCAGCGTTCCCGGCGGCGCAGCCCGGATCCAACACTTCCGTGACAATCGCTCCGCCCAGGCAGCGTTCCCCTTCATAGAGCACCGCGCTCTGTCCGGGCGTCACCGCCCGCTGGGGCACCAGGCTGCGAATCCGCAGACGGTTCCCGTCCAGCCGGGTCACCTCCACCGGCTGATCCGGCTGACGGTAGCGGTATTTCGCGGTGCAACGGAAGGGCTGCCCGATCTCCGCGGGCTCCTCCGCCACCCAGGTGGCGTCCTCCGCCAGGCTTTCCGTGCTGTACAGCAGGGGATGGTCCTCCCCCTGGGCCACCAGCAGCCGGTTTCGCGCCAGATCCTTTCCGACCACAAACCAGGATCTTCCGTCCCCCCTGCCTCCGATCCCAAGGCCCCGGCGCTGCCCCAGCGTATAATACATGAGCCCGTCATGCCGGCCCACGACCTCCCCCTCCGTGGAGACCATCTCCCCCGGCTGTGCCGGCAGGTACTCCGCCAGGAAGCGCCGGAAGTTCCGCTCGCCGATAAAGCAGACGCCGGTGGAATCCTTCTTCCGGCTCACAGACAGGCCGCGCTCCTCCGCAAGGGCCCGCACCTGTGCCTTCGTCATCCCGCCTACGGGAAAAATGGATCGGCGGAACTGTTCCTCCCGCACCATATACAGAAAATAGCTCTGATCCTTGTTCGGATCCGCGCCGCGAAGCAGATGACCCGCTCCGTCCGTCCGGACAAAATGCCCGGTTGCCATCCGGGCGGCGCCCAGGCTCATGGCGAAGTCCAGAAAGGCCCGGAACTTGATTTCCCGGTTGCACAGCACATCCGGATTCGGCGTCCTTCCCGCCTGATACTCCTTCAGGAAATAGGAGAAAACGCGATCCCAGTATTCCCGGGCAAAGTTGACGCTGTAGGCGGGAACGCCGATCCGGTCGCAGACCTCCTGCACGTCCTGCCAGTCACTTTCCGCGGTGCAGACGCCGTTCTCGTCCTGTTCCTCCCAGTTTTTCATAAATACGCCCACAACATCATAGCCCTGCTCCTTCAGAAGCAGGGCTGCCACGGAGGAATCCACGCCCCCGCTCATTCCGACCACAATCCGCTCGCTCAATTTCTTCCTCTTCCGTTTTCCGATCCTCCGGTGCCGGACCTTCCGGTTTGTTCCCGGAGATCAGCCCGCCTCCTCCGCGGCCAGCAGCCTTTCCAGGACCTTCTCCGAAATCTCCCGGGCAATTTCCTCCCGGTCCTTCCGGGCATCGACCACCACGTACCGATCCGGATTCCGGGAAATCAGTTCATGATATCCCTGCTCCACGCGGGCGTGGAACTCTTCCTTCTCCGCCTCCAGCCGGTCCAGTTCACTGGCGGCGCTGCGCCGCGCCAGACTGGTGCGGTGATCCAGGTCCAGATAGATCGTCACCATCGGCAGCGTATCCTCCACCGCCTCGGCGTTCAGCGCAAGCACCCGGTCCACGCCCAGCTGCCGTCCGCCGCCCTGATAGGCCACGGAGGAATCCAGAAAACGGTCGCACAGCAGAACCCTGCCCGCGGCCACCGCCGGCCGGATTCTTTCCCGGACATGCTGCGCCCTCGCCGCCGCATACAGCAGCGCCTCCGTCACATCCGTCATTTCCCCGTTCTCCCGGCTCAGCAGCAGCTCCCGGATCTTTTCCCCGATGGGCGTTCCGCCGGGTTCCCGGGAATGCTCCACCTCAAAGCCGAACCGCTCCAGGTTCCTGGTCAGCATCTCCATCTGGGTGCTTTTGCCGGATCCGTCCAACCCTTCCATGCTCAGGAAGGCTCCCTCGGGCCTGCGGGCCCCCGGGCAGACAATCTCCGCCACCGCCCAGGCGTCCCGGGCAATATACTGCGCTCCGGCGTCCCGAAGCTCCTCCTCCGTTCCGTATCCCCAGGCAGCGCCGATGGTCCGGACCCCGGCCTGCACGCCGCCCTCCATATCGAAGCGGCGGTCGCCCACCATCCAGGCTTCCTCCGCATCCTCCGGCAGCACGCTGCGGATCAGATGGTCCTTCTCCGCCCGCGCATCCGTGGCACAGGAAATCCGCTCCACGAATTTCATCAGCCCGAAATGCTCCAGAATATCCCGGGTTGGACCCTCCGGCTTTCCCGTGACCACGCCCAGGTGCACGCCGCCGGCCCGCAGGGCCCGCAGCATTCCCCGGACGCCGGGATAGACCTGGTTTTCAAACTTGCCCACGGCGGTATACCGTTCCCGGTAGATCTCCTGAGCCCGAACCGCCTGCTTCTCCGTCATGCCCAGCAGGTTCCGGAAGGACCAGATCAGGGGCGGTCCGATCCACTGCTTCAGGGTTTCCCCGTCCGGCTGCGGAAATCCCATCCGCTGTGCCGCGTACCGGGCGCAGTTCCAGATTCCCTCCTCCGACCGGGTCAGCGTTCCGTCCAGGTCAAAAAACACCCATCGACTGCTCATGCTTATCCTTCCACCCGAATCACGTTTTCCACCTGGCAGATTTCCGGATTCAGCGATTTCACCACCCGCTGCACTGCCTTTTCCGGCGCGATGTGCGTGATCACGATCAGGGTCGCCTTGCCCCCGGGGACCGCGCCCTTCTGCATCATGGCGGAAACGGAGATCCCCTCTCCGGCCAGCAGCCCGGTCACCTCCGCCAGCACACCGGGTGCGTCCTTGGCCTTCATGCGGATAAAGTACTTGCTCTGCCAGTCATCCGCAACCGGAACCGGCTGCTCGCGCAGGAAGGGAATCGGGTGCGTCGCGTTCTGCGCCGCCTGCACGATGTCCCCCACAATCGCGCTGGCGGTCGGCGCATCCCCTGCGCCGCGGCCCTCCAGCATCATATCCTTGAAGGAATGTCCGTAAAGATAGACGGCATTCAGGGATCCGTCCACCCGCGCCAGCGGATGATCCGCCGGCAGGAAGGCGGGATGAACCCGGGCCTCGATCGCGTCCCCGTTGTCTTTTCCGATGGCGAGAAGCTTCAGCACATAGCCCATCTCCCGGCCAAAGGCGATGTCCTCCGGCGTGATCCGGGTGATGCCCTCGCGGTAGACCTGCTCCACGTAGACCCGGCTGCGGAAGGCCAGGGAACCCAGGATGCTCAGCTTGTAGGCGGCATCCATTCCTTCCACGTCAGCCGTGGGATCCGGCTCCGCCAGTCCCAGCCGCTGCGCGTCCTTCAGTACGGTCTCATATTCCGCCCCCTCCGCCGCCATCCGGGTCAGAATATAATTGGTGGTTCCGTTCACAATGCCGATGATCTGCTCGATATGATTGGCGATCAGGGGGCTCTGAATCGCGTTGATGATGGGAATCGCGCCGCCCACGCTGGCCTCGTAATACAGGCCGGCGCCGGTTTTCCGCGCCATGGCGCGCAGCTCGTCAAAATGCAGGGACAGAGCCATCTTGTTCGCGGTCACGACGCTTTTCCCGTTTTCCAGCGCCCGCAGCATCATGGAGGCGGCGGGCTGCTCTCCGCCCAGGAATTCGCAGACAATCCGGATTTCCGGATCTTCCAGAATGTCCGCGGCGTCCGTGGTCAGCACCTCGTCCGGCACTTCCTTGCCGCCGTGGATCCTTTTATCCAGCACCAGCGCCCGCTTCACCCGCAGGGAAAGTCCAGTCCGCTTTTCCACCTCCGACCCGAATTCCCGGATCAGATCCCATACGCCTCCGCCGATGTTTCCCAGTCCCAGCAGGCCCAACACAACCTCTTTCATTTCGCATCCCTCCGCTTTCCGCCTTCTCCGGCCGATTTCCCGAGCCGCCGCCCGGCTTTCGTCCCGGGCTTATTTCTGATTCCGCTCATAAATCAGCCGGAGGCCCTTCAGGGTCAGCAGGCCATCCAGCTTGTCGATTGCCTTGCTCTCGTCCGCAATCAGCACGGCCATGCCGCCGGTGGCCACCACATACGCCTCCCGGCCCAATTCCTGCCGGATCTTCCGGACGATGTTCTTGACCAGACCCACATAGCCGTAAAACATGCCGCTCTGCAGATTGGACAGGGTCGTGCGTCCGATCACCGTTTCCGGCCGGACGAATTCAAACCGGGGCAGCTTGGCCGTTCCCGTAACCAGGGCCTCGCTGCTCAGTTTGATTCCCGGGCAGATCAGCCCGCCCAGGAAACTGCCGCCTTCATCCACCACGCCGAAGGTCGTCGCCGTTCCGAAGTCGATGAAAATCGTCGGCCCGCCGTACTCCTCGTAGGCCGCCACCGCGTTGGCAATCCGGTCACTGCCCAGCTCCCGGGGATTTTCATAGCGGATATTGATCCCTGTCCGGATGCCCGGGGCAACAAAGAGCGGGGTCTTTCCGAAATAGTTCTGCAGCATATGTTCGATGGTGAAGTTCACCGTCGGCACCACGGAGGAGACGATGATCCCCTCCACCACGTCCGTGGAAACGCCCTCATGGGCGAACATGGAGGAGAGGCGGACCCCGTACTCATCCGAGGTGGAATTGATGTTGGTGGACATCCGCCAGTATTTGTACATCTCTGTTCCGTCGAACAGCGCTGTCTTGATATTGGTGTTTCCGACATCCATGGTCAGGATCATTTCCGCCGTCTCCTTTCTCCGCGCGCAGCACGCTTCCCGCCGCCCGGGGCCCGTCAGATCATCCGGGCCTTCTTCAGCGCTACGCCGGCCGCGCCGGTCACCACCGCGGCCACCACCATCTCCACCACCGCGTTCACGCCCACGGAGGCAACCAGGTACGCCAGTACGGTTTTCCCGGCCATGGCGTTCTGCATATAGGTCGTCTGCCGGAAAAGCAGCACCAGCAGGGTCATGAAGAACAGCGTGTTGAAAAACGCCGCGGAGAAGCCGGTGACCAGCCCCTGCACATAGAGCGGCGCCCGGGTTTTCCGCATGCCCCGCCAGACAACCGCGGCCAGCAGTCCCACCAGCACCCGGGATACGAACCGCTGCACAAACATCAGGCAGGCGAAGCCAAAGCCGGGATTCGCCGTCACCAGCGCCACTCCCATCCCGCTGACGCCGCAGATGCCATAGCACTGCAGGAAGCTGATGAGCCCGAAGGCGCCGCCGACGATCATGCCGCCGGGGATGCCCATGGCCATCGCAGCGATCGCCACGGGGATCATGTTGAAGGTGATACTCAGCCCCGCAGGCATGGGAATGTTCACAAACGCCAGGACAATCAAAACAGCCACCAGCATAGCCAGCAGCGTCATCCGGGCAACCCCTGTGCGACTTTTTGTCTGATTCATGTTTCCCTCCGTTCGGGCTCCGATTCCGGATGCCCGTCGATCAAAATAGATTTTCCCGCGCCCGTTCGGGCGTCCGGGGCGAATGCTCCCGGCGGGGACGCGTGGAATGGTTTCATTATACATGGATTTGCGCAATTGTAAAGCGGAACCCGCTTCCAAAGCTGCGCCCGCCGCCTTTCGGCGGCGGGCGCAGAGCGTTTTCCGTCAGGTTTTGCGTCTTCGGATCAGGAAGACTGCCAGGCCCAGCCCCAGGACGCCCGCAATCAGGGCGAGAACCGATCCCAGCGGTCGGGAGGGATCCCCAGTCCGGGGCACCTTGTAGTTGATGATGGTTCCGCCGCGGTAGCATCGATCCGTGACGCCGGCATGAACGCCGGTATTCTCATAGTGTACCTGCCAGCCCTCCGGCACTGTTTCCACCAGATAGTATTCCTCGCCCGTCGGGAACCAGGCCTCATAGCGCCATTCGTTCTCGCTGATGATCTTCCGGTTAAAGCGCTTATGCACCACCGCCCCGTTCTCCGCATACAGCGTCCATTCGATTTCCGTCCCCGGCCCGCCGACCCACTTCTTGGTGAATGTGAAGCCGTAGGTATAGGGATCGGGATCGGGGCCAGGATCTGGATCTGGTTCGGGGCCGGGTTCGGGTTCATTCCGCTTCCATTCCGCCACAAAGGTGTGATCCTCCGTCACGGTATAGCGGTCGCCCGGCTGATATTCCGAGCCCCGCCAATACAGGAAGGTCCAACCCGGCCGGTCCGGCTCGCGCAGGATGACTATCTCGTCGCCCCAGAAATGGATCTGCTCCACGGGATCCTCGCTTCCCTCGATCGTGCCGCCGTTGGGGTCAAAGATGATGCGATAGGTCGGACGGAAATAGATCTTCAACGTCAGGCTTCCGTCCGCGGCCACCACACCCTCCATCCGGTTCTCCGCCGTTTCATCCAGCACATAGCCCGCGCGCAGGGGGATCCGGTCCTCCTCCTCGAGGCGTACCGTCTCACCCGTGAAATCCAGCCGTACTTCCGACACATTGGGCTTCTCCGGATAGACGCCGTTTTCCTGATAATAGGTTTCCACAGTGTACAGCGCCAGATCCGGGAAGCGCAGATTGAGCGCGTACATGCCCGCGGTGACGCTGAAGTAGCCCTCCACCGGATCCTCTCTGATTTCATAACGGTAATGCCGCTCCTGGCTCCAGGTCGGCAGCTCTCCGAAATCCCAGGCCCAGCCGTCCGCCTCCGTCACAATCCGGCTGTCGATCTCCTCCCCGTCCCGCAGCAGACGGATGGTGATGCTCTCCGGCCGGTACCGCTCGTCGCCGTCCATCTCCAGCCACAGCTTTTCGCCCTTCGCCCGCAGCAGCCAGGGCTCGTGGGTATTGAACACGTCGTATCCGGCCAGCAGTGTGTCGTAGAAATCCACCGGCTCCTCAGTGATCGCGTAAACGATCTCCCGGCCCCGGTCATATTTCAGCAGCCCGTCGAAGCGCCACTGCCAATTCTCCGCCGCGGTCACCCGCAGGCGACGGAAAAGCGCTCCGTCCCGCAGGAGGTTAACCGTCACCGCTTCCGGCCGCAGGCCGTCCTGATCCTCCTCATCGTCCCAGTATTTGTCCCCGCTGACGTCCGTGGTCTCGGGTTCATGCCGGTTGATCACGTTGTATCCGTATATCCGCGCCTCGTATCCGGGCACCGGATCCTCCGCGATCGTATAGGATATATCCCTGCCGTCCCGCTTTTCCGGCAAATCCGCAAAGGTCCAGCTCCAGTCCTCCGCCGCCGTCACCGTCCTGGAATCCGTTTCCTCCCCGTCCGCCAGCAGGCGGATCACAATGGCTTCCGGCCGCAGGCGATCCCGATCTTCGTCGTCCGCCCAGCTCTTGAAGCCGGAAGCCGCGACCTTGCCGGGGGTATACCGGTTGGTGATATCATATCCCTTCGCCGTTCTGCTGTACAGTGTGGAATACCCGGGCACCGGATCCTCCGCAAGGGTGTAGATGACGCTGCGGCCCCGGCGGTACCTGTCCAGCCCCTGGAATTGCCACTGCCAGTTTTCCGCCGCGGTCACGATCCGGCGGTCGATCTCCGTCCCGTCGGCATACAGGCGCACGGTCACGGCCTCCGGCCGCGCTCCCGCCTCGTTGTCGTTATCGTCCCAGATCTTCCGGCCGCTGATTTCCGTCTTCTCCGTCACGTGGACATTGGTCAGGTTGTATCCCTCCGCATAGGAGGCATAGCCCGCCACAGGATCCTCCCGCAGGGTATAAACGATTTCCCGGCCGCCGTCGTATTTCGGAAGGTCTTCAAAGCGCCAGCTCCAGTCGTCACCCACCACGGTCCGGCGATCCTTCTCCTCGCCGTCGGCCAGCAAACGCACCACGATGGCGGCGGGCCGGATACCGTCCTGATTCTCCTGGTCCACCCAGGTCTTCCTGCCGCTGATCTCCGTCGTTTCGGGAAAGTGGAGGTTCAGGATATCGTATCCGAGAACCAGGGAGGCGTATCCGGCCTCCGGGTCATCCGTTTCTGTCACGGGATCTTCCGTAAGTGTGTAGTTTATTTTCTCTCCCTGTCGGTATTCGGCCAGGCCCTCAAACTTCCAGGTCCAGTTCCCTTCCGCGTCCGGGGTGACCGTCCGCCGCGCCATCTCTTTGCCGTCCGCCCACAGGCGAACCGTGACGGACTCCGGCCGCAGGCCGTCCTGATCATTTCCGTCCAGCCACAGCTTGCTTCCCTCAATATCAATCACGGCGGGCACGTGGGTGTTGGTCACGTTATATCCGTCCACAGCGGAGGTGTAGCCCGGCACCTCGTCCTCTGCGATGGTATAGGCGATCTCCCGGCCCGCGTCATAGCGGGGCAGGCCCGCAAAGATCCAGCTCCAGCCATCCTCTGTCGTCACCGTGCGTACGTCCGTTTCCTCGCCGTCCGCCAGCAGACGGATTGTGATGGAATCCGGGCGGACGCCGTCCTGGTCCTCCGCGTCATCCCAGATCTTCCGGCCGGATACGTCCACTGTCTCCGGCGCGTGAGTATTGGTCACGTTATATCCGTCTACGCGGGACGTGTAGCCCAGCACCTCGTCCTCCGTGACGGTATAGGCGATTTCCGCACCCTCCTCGTAACGGGGCAGATCCTCAAAGCTCCAGCTCCAGCCATCCTTTTCAGTCACTGTGCGGGAATCCAGCTCCCGGCCGTTCTTCAGCAGGTGAACCGTGACGGCCTCCGGGCGCTTTCCGTCCCGGTTGTTCGCGTCGTCCCAGGTTTTGGAGCCGCTGACGGTGATCAGCTCCGGAATATGCACATTCAGGATCGTCAGCCCGCTGGTATAGGTCTCGTATCCCTCAATCGCGTCTTCCGTCAGGCGGTAGTCGATGTACCGGCCGTTCCGGAAGGTAGGCCGTTCCCCGAAGTTCCAGCGCCAGTCGCCCTGTGCGTCGGGGATGACGGTCCTATCTTCTATGCGGGTATCGTCCGCCCACAGATGAATCGTGATGGATTCGGGCCGCTTTCCATCCTGGTTCCCGTTATCAAGCCACCATTTCTCGCCCGTCGCGTTAAAGGTCCAGGGTTCGTGGGTGTTGGTGATGTTATAGCCGTTGACCGCCGTTTTATAGAACGGAACGGGTTCCTCCTCGACGGCATAGATGATTTCTGCGCCATTTTCGTACTTGTACAGGTTCTTAAAGCTCCACGCCCAATTATCCGCTTCTGTCACGGTTCGACTCTCGATCCGGGTTCGCGTTTCGTTTGTTTCTCCCGGATTGTCCACCCTGACCAGATAGACCGTGATGGATTCGGGCCGGATGCCGTCCTGATTATCGCTGTCATTCCAGGTTTTCGTACCGCTGACCGTGATTTTTTCAGGCGCATGCGTATTGATCAGGATCCTGCCTCCCGGAAGATCAAAGTATTCCAGTGTATACCCATCATACTCCTTCTCTTCAATCATATATGTGATCGCTTTTCCTGCGCTGTTTTCGTCAAGATCCGTAAAGGTGTACATCCAATTGTTGTCTGCTTTCAGCGCGGCGGTTTTTCCCTCCACGGGCTGCCCGTCCGCCAGCAGCTGGATATCAACAGCTGTGGGTCTTTTCCCATCCCGGTCATCATCATCATCCCAGAACTTGATTCCGATATAATTTACCTTGTCCGGCGCATGCTTATTGATGATGTCAAACCCGTTCTTGGTTTTTATATAAGAAGTCACATATTCTTCAACCGGATCCTCCTGAATCGTATAGTTGATTTCTTTCCCTGCGCTGTATTTTTCAAGATCCGCAAAGGAATAACTGCACGTTCCTTCCTGGTCGGAGGGTACGGACACGGTTAAAACTTTTCCGGATACCGCGCTGCCATTTGCGTAAAGTCGAATTGTAATGCTTTTGGGCCGTCTACCATCCTGATTTTTGTTATCATCCCAGGTCTTGGTGCCGCTGACCGTAATCTTCTCCGGGATATGCGTATTGGTCACCGTATACCCGTCATAGGAAGCCGTATAGCCCTCTACCAAGTCTTCTTCCAGGGTATATTCCGTTCCGCCGGACTGATTGTACTTCGGCACATCGGAGAAAGTGAAGAGCCATTCGTTGGTTTCTTCTCCCGCGGGCTTATAAACCGTCAGCGTCTGGACAATCTTCTCTCCGTCCTTCAGTCGCAGCGTCACGGAATTCGGCCGTTTCCCGTCCTGATTTTTCGCGTCGTTCCAGATCTTCTTTCCGGAGATCTCCGTCACCCAGGTGTTGGTGATGCTGTACCCGTCCGTTTCCGTCCGGTACCGCGCGGAATTCGTGTCCTCCCCCGTTCCGTCGGGCGCGCTTCCGCCCGCGGGGACGAATTCCTCTTCGATGGTGTATTTGTATTCATGCCCGTCCACCGGATCCATCTTCGGCAGATTCGCGAAGATCCACTGCCAGCCGGAGGCCTCGCTGGTTTCCACGCTATGCACCGGTTTCCCCTGGCTGTCCAGCTGCCGCACACCGTCCCGCAGCAGATAGATCCGGATCTTCTCCGGGCGCTTTCCGTCGCGGTTGTTTCCGTCCGCCCAGGTCTTCCGCCCGGCCACAGTCACCGCGTCCCGCGTGTTGTAAATGTCCAGTCCGCTGACGGTGGTCGCGTAGGCCGAGTGATCATACTCCGCGGGGTACTCCTCCTCCGCCGTATAGGTTTCGTCCTCGCTCAGACCCGAACCCTCCTCCGTCGGATCCACGGACCAGCTCCAGGTATTGCTTCCCCCGAAATCGGATTTATTCAGCACAATCCGCTTCGCGACGGTATCGCCCTGCTTCAGGAGGATCGTCAGCGTTTCCGGCCGGTCCTGTTCCGTATCGTTCAGCCAGTGCTTCGCGCCCCGGATCATATGATCCTCCGGCAGGCTGAGCTTGATGTTGACCACATTGGCCACCCGCTGCCAGTCCTTGATGCCCAGGGGCGTTCCCGCGGGCACGATCTGCCCGATCAGCTCATTGAGTTTTTCATTGACCGTGCCGAGCAGGGCCCCCGTCAGCTTGCCCGCCAGGGAGGAATCGTCCAGGTCAAACAAGCTGCTGACGCTGACCTCCCCCAGCAGATCCGCATAGGCCTTTCCGGGAATGCTGATGTAATCGCTGAAAACATTGTAGGAAACCGGGATGTCCGTCTTCAGGATGTACTTTACCAGCAGCCGCAGAATCTCGCTGGAAAGCTCCGCACCCTTGAATTCAATGGGCACGCCCAGCATGTACTTCGTATGCACAAAGGAGGCGGTCCACCCGTTGTCCTCGTTCACCTTCTGGATGCCGACCGTCAGCAGGTTGTCCACCAGCCCGAACACATCGATATCCACGCCGATGGTCAGCTCGCTGAGCAGGCTCAGCGGATTTATACCCCCGCTGAGCAGGCCGCTCTTCAGCACCTTGTTCTTCAGCAGGCTGAAGGTGGGCAGCTCGAAATCCTTCAGGCTGCTCAGGTCGACGCCCGCCGCGCCGGGCAGACTTCCGGCCTTTTCCAGCGCGCCCGCCGCGGGCTTGAATTCCAGCACGATCCAGGCGGAATCCGGCTGCTCCGCCTCGCCCAGCATGAGCCAGCGCTTCACCACGCTCAGCTCCATGACAGCCTGATTGGTGATCGTGCAGGCGGCGTCCTCCTGCTTGTAGGAGACATAATATTTGGTCTTGTGGGCCTTCACCTCCCCGCCGGTCAGCACCGACTCGTAGGCCGGCACCTTGTAGCTGACGGAGGGCTTTCCCTCCTCCGTCCGCTCCGAATCATCCTGATCATATACGATGCGGTCCGCCGCGGTGGCTTGGTCAATCTTCTTCAGCAGCGCCTCGTAGACATCCTTCGCCTCGGTGTTCAGCTTTTCCGCCAGCTTGTCGATGCCTTCCTCCGCCGCGGCGCGCAGCTCCGAGGGCAGCTTGTTGAAGTACTCATTCCCCGTCGCCGTTCCCTTCAGCTCCTCCAGCCATTCGCCGAAGCGGTCCATGCCCTGATCGCCGTAGGATTTGGCCAGCTTCTTCAGCTCCGCCAGGATGCCGTCCTCGTCCTTCATTTCCCGGGCACGCCATTCCGTCCCGTTGTTGTCCAGGCTGACCTCCGTGGTCCAGCCATTCTCCTCGTTCAGCTCCACGATTTCCGCGGTTTCCCACTGGTCGTCCTTCTTCGTCTGCACAGCGACCTGGATCTGCGCCGGCCGGTCCTTTTTCTCCAGGTCGATATCCCATTCCTTCATGACCCTCACCCGCCGGACGTTGCGGTTGGTGAAGGTCAGCTTTTCCACCCTGGCGTTCAGGAACTCGGAAGGAGCCAGCTTCCCGTCCTTATCCGGATCCTTCAGCACATACGCGCCGAAGACATACTGCCCTTCGTCGTTCGGGGTGACGGTAATCATCAGCCGGCGCACTTCCATGTCATATTCGACGTCCGCGCTGCCGCCTTTCTTTTCCGTGACGGTGTAGAAATAGATGCCCTCATGGCTGAAGGAGAATTCCAGCTTCTTCTCCCCGGCGCCGGTGATTGTCAGGGGCGGATTCATCGGCAGGGGCGTATCATCGTCCTCCTCCGTCACCGTCCACCGGATCACCGGGTTTCCTTCCTCATCCGTCGCCATCGTGCGGTGTTGGCTCATCGTCTTCACGTTGAAGACGAAATCCTCCTGCTGGCCCGGGGTTCCCTGCAGCACCTTTTCCACCGGCAGGGCGAAATATCCCGTCAGGTTGTTTTTCACATCGCAGGTCCAGGTGTGGGTATCCTCATTGTAATTGATCCATTTGCCCGTGCTTTCGTCATAGTTGGTCCAGGTCTGGGTTTCGGAATCATAGTCCGCCATATAGGAGACGGTATAGCCCCGGGGCTGGCTCTCCACCACGTAATAGTTGATCAGCCGGCCCTCCTCGTCCCGGGCAGGAAGGGAGGGCACGCTCCATTTCCAGCCCCCCGCCGCACTCACCGTGATATACCGGATTGTCTCGAAACGGTTGTTCAGCAGCGTCAGCTCCGCGAAGGGCGGACGGAATCCCTCCAGCCCGGCGCTTTCCTCCCACCGGACCGTGCCCTGCACCGTGACCAGATCCCCCTGCTCCCCGCTGACCCAGTCGTTGCGGATCAGCACCTGGTACATCTGCATACGGTTGTTGCCGACCTGGCTTTTGCGCACGTCCACCGAGGTGCGGAATCCCTGATCCTTCCCCTCCGTCAGCATCTCGTCGTATTCCTGCTCAGCGAAGGTGTAATAGCAGGGCACGCCGCTGCTGTTCAGCCGCGGCAGATCCACCTGCTTCATTTCCTGAACGGAATCCTGCACCTTTTCGGGATTGCGGAAGGTCACCGTCTGCAGATAGGTGCCGTTGGCGCTGATATCCACGCTGACCGCCGGCAGGTTCTGACTCCCCCGCGTCCCCGTGTTCCAGATCTTGATCAGGGTATAACGCTGGGTACGCTGCAGCATGTTCAGCACCGTGAAGGTGAATATCGGCTTTCCGTTTTCGATCCGCAGTTTCGGCCCGCTGTACACCGGATAGAACTGCAGGCTGCCGCGGTTCTCCTCCGCCGCGCTGTACTGGCCGATGGTCGCCGGGTCCACGTCCCTGATTTCCAGATCCTCCGTGTCAAAATACTCCTGAATCTCCCGGCTGGCCACCGGACTGCCGTTCCGCTTCAGGATGATCCGAATATTCGGCTCCTCCGACACGTTCGTCAGATCCCGGTCCCAGGCCTTGTGCACCCGCACGACAGCGCCGCCATTCCCGATCCAGGTGTTGATCAGGTTCAGCCCGTGCCGCTCGCAGCTGTACTGGTTCCGGACGTCGGCGGGCAGAACCTCCTCCGCTTCGTACCGCTTTCCGGCGTCAATCTCCGTCCCGCCCAGGGTCCAGGGCCAGATTTCGGGATCCGCGCCCGCGGCAGCATCCGCGGGCCGGCTCACGGTCACCGGCGATCCCGTCGCCTCCTTCCGGGAGCCGTCCTCCGCCACCTCGTATACCCGCAGCTGGATGCTTTCCGGATACGCGGGATTGCCCACGCCGGGGCGCCAGTATTTCACGCCGCCGATGATATGCTTTTCCGGATCCGGGATCTCTCCCGGCGCCGCGTTGACCACTGTTCCGATCAGCGCTGTGTCGCTGACCACCGGCAGCGCCTCCCCGGGGATGGAAACCCACAGTTCCGCCTCCGGCATGTTGACCGGCGCCTGAATGCCAAAGCGCCTCAGCAGCGTCCGGCTCACGATCTCCGCGTTCAGCTCCGCGGCCACATATTTTTGCGGAATCCCCTGCTGGTATTTCCGGATTCGCAGGCTGCCCGACCAAGGCGTTTTGGCGAGGCCGTTTTCATCCACGCCATCCCCGTCCACCCGGATCAGCGCGATGGGTGCCTCGGGAATGCTGGGCACCTTCAGGTCCAGATCTCCGCTGCGGATCAGGTCACCCAGGGAAAGAGTCGCGCCCGAGAGCGGATTCATCAGGGGCAGCAGCTCCTGGAGCACATTCGCCCCTTCCTCCAGGCTCAGCGCCTCCGTCCATCCCTCACGCGGGATCCCCATCAGGGTCAGATAGACATATTTCGGCCGCAGTTCCTCCGGCACGTTCACCCATTTCTTATACAGGCTGACGTCATACACCGCCGTATTGGTGATGTTGACCTCCGTCATGTCGTCGTTTTCGCTGTAGTGAACCTGATATCTCGTCTCGCCCCCGGAAACCATCTCCCCGTTCCGGCCGACCCAGGCATCCACGGGGAAGACCACCGTGCCTCCTTCCTCGATTGGCTGATAGTCGCTGAACAGGATGTCCTGATCCGAAACCTCCCGCACGCGGTAGGGAATCGTCACCCAGTTTCCGTCCTCCAGCGTATACAGATCGGAGATAAAGAAGGTCCCCGTCCAGGGCTGAGTCGTCATGCCGTTCAGCCCCAGGGTATCCACCCGCTGCCAGGCGCCGTTCTGCCATTTCTCCAGCACCGCGACCACGCGGTCCGGCCGGTCCAGGCCGTCCAGGTCGATATCCCAGGACACCTTGACCCGCACCCGCTTCTGGCCCCGGTTCCAGATCGAGATAGGCACCAGATCGTTGACGCCCCGCTTCATCGCCGTGAGCTGCTTTCCGGATCCGGAGGGCTCGGAGGGATTATCCTCCTTCACCGCCATGATCTCATACCGGTGCCCCGCCTGATAGGGCAGGAAGATTGACGCCTTTCCGGAGGCGTTCGTCACGTCCCGGGTGATGAAAGCCAGCTCCGCATCGATGTCCATTTTCTCCCAGGGATAAACCGTGTATCCACTCAGGGGCATGGGTATTCCGCCGGTCTGCTCGCTGTATACAAAGACCGGCACATGATAGAACAGATGGGAACAGTATCCCTCCCGCAGGCCGCTTTCGTAGGTCAGGGAGTGGTAGAAGTGCTGGTTCGCCAGCACCCGTTCCTCCCCGCTGTACATCCGGTAGCGCCCGGAATAGACGTACAGATTGATGCCGATGCTCAGGTCATAGGAGCCCCGCTCCACCGTACTGATGCTCAGGCATCCCTTCTTTCCCCGTTGGGTACAGACATGCAGGCTCTCCCGGGATCGGTCCACATGCGCGGGATCCAGCAGATCCTTTTCCCATCGCGCGGTTCCGGAGGTCCCGGCTCGGAAGGTCAGGGTCAAATCCACCAGGGGGCCGATGTCGATATCGAACAGCCACAGATCGATTTCTATGTGCAGGAATTCCACGCTGCCGCTCAACTCGGTGCCGATATAGAATTGGATATCCTGATTGGCATAGGCGCTGTTGCTGAAATAGCCACCGTTTTCCCCGATCTCAAAGGAGGTGAAGGACACCTCGTTGCGATAACCCTGCACGCTGCCCGGGCTCAGACCAAAGGAGACGGTCGCCTGGGTTCTCATGGTTCCCGTCATATGCAGCGGCACAGACCCGAATTCCGCCACAAAGCGATAATCAAACAGAAGGGAGAAGCCGTAGGGAAGCCGGATCGGAATGGACACCACGCGGACGCTCTCCCGCCCCGGGGTTGCCTTCCGGGTCTGAATATCAAAATCCGCCTTCACGGCCAGGGTCAGCTTCAGGTTGAACCGCAGCTTCTTGATATTGACGTCCGGCGAAACGCTGCATCGGTCCAGATCCGGCGAAACATGGCTCATCTTCGCCGTCCAGGCGCCGGAGGGACTTTGCACCGTGTATTGAATCAGGTCGCTGAAGTCCGGCAGGAAAGACGCCCGGGTGCGCGTTGGCGAAACGCGCTTCGCTCCCTTCAACGGGGAGGAGGAGGCCACCGTCAGCACCGGGCCCTCCGCCGTCATCTGCGTCGTCAGGTCCTCCTCCGTCAGGTTCAGGTTCCCGTCGCTGAAAAGCTGCGTCAGCTTCACCTGCAGCGGATCCGCCAGGGGCAGACGAAGCCCCTCTTCCGTCCGCTCCGGCGTCCCGTCCAGCAGCAGCACCCGGTCCTCACTCAGATTCGCCCCCAGCAGCACGACGCCGGTCTTTCCCTCCAGCTCCTCCGGGGAAATCGCCGGCTTCAGCAGGGCGGACCGGCGGTCCGCCGCCATATCCAGCGCGTAGTCCGCGGCCTCCTCCTGCGAAATCAGCAGCAGCGTGTCCCGGTAGACCAGATAGTTCGGCTCCCGCTCCAGAATCAGATCCAGCGTGCCCCGTTCCATGGCCTCCAGGATCGGGCCCTGATCCTCCATTTCGACCAGCAGCCGCACCCGGGGAGAAGCGCCGTATTCTTTCAGCTCATGGGGATCCAGCGGATACTCCTCCAGGGAGGGATCCACCCAGCTTTCCCCCTCCGCCAGCGGCGGTCGGGCCGCCGCCTCGTTCACCATATTGGCGAAGACCTGCGCCACCAGGCTGTCCCCCTCGGGCCGGGCCTGCATCTCCAGCGCCGCGCCGGCCTCCCCCGCCTCCGTGCTTTCCGCGGCGGCGAAGGCCGATCCGCCCAGAAGGACGGCCAGCGCCAAAACAAGAAAAACCGACGCGCAAAATCTGCCCATCGGTATTCCGTATTTTCTGCGATTCTTTTCTGAAAGTTGCCTCTGTCTTTCCATCGCATATGCTCCTGTCCTTTGGATTCCCGGATCCCGGTCCGCGGCGGCATCCCGGCGTTCCGGGAAATCGCACCCGTGCCGCTGTTGCTTCCTCGGCCTTCCGGGGAATCGTACCGTTATTCGTTCTCCAGCTCCTGCAGCACCGTGGGGATCTTTGCCGCCTCTTCGGCGTTCAACGGCGGGAACTGGGGATCCATATCCTCGAGGGTCTTCAGAATAATCTCGCTCATCAGGTACCGCGCATACCACTTGTTGTCCGCCGGCAGCACATACCAGGGAGCATGCTCCGTCGCCGTGGCGTTGATGCAGTCCTCGAACACCCGGTCATATTCCTCCCAGAGGGCACGCTCCTTCATGTCCCCGACGGAAAGCTTCCAGTGCTTCTCCGGCAGCTCCAGCCGGTCCAGGAAGCGCTGCTTCTGCTCTTCCTTGGATACGTTCAGGAAGATCTTCACCATGCGGAAGCCGTTCTCCCACAGGTATTCCTCCCAGTTGTTCAGCTGGCGGTACCTGCGTTCAAAGAAATCCTCCGTCTTGCAGCGGGACGTGAGGATGTAGTCCTTCTGCATCTGGTGCACCTGCACCACCAGTACGTCCTCATAATGGCTGCGGTTGAAGATCCCGATCGTTCCCCGCTCCGGCATCGCCCGGTTGATCCGCCACATATAGTCGTGCGCCAGATCCGTCTTGTTCGGAACCTTAAAGGAAGTAATCTTCAGGGCGGCGGGATTCAGCTGGGAAAAGACCTTTTTGATCAGGCTGTCCTTTCCGGCCGCGTCCCGGGCCTGCAGCGCGAAAACCAGGCCTTCCTGCTTGGCGGCGTACATTTTTTCCTGCAGAAGGGCGGCGCGGGTCATGTTTTCCTGCGTCTGAGCGACCAGCTCGCTCTTCTGCACCTTGTATTCCCCTGCGTCCGTAGGCATCTCCTTTATCTTCAGGGGATGTTTTCCGTCAAAACAGTAATCCTTCAGAGCCATGAGTCCGTACTCCTTGTCGCAAAGTATTCACATTATACACAGGTTCGCCTGTCATTTCAAGCTTTCAGACCGGTTCTTTCCGTCTTTCAGCTGTACAGAAACAGAAAAATTCCCACCCAGTGGGCAATCGCGCCGAAGAGCACGAAGAAATGCCAGAGAAAATGAGCCCCCTTCTTCTTCATCGCAAAGGGAATGATGCCCAGGGTGTAAATGACGCCGCCGGTAAGCGTCGTGATCAGCAGGGGCACATTTTCCGCCGCCAGCCGGGGCAAAAACGCCAGCCCGCACCAGCCCAGCACGATGTACATCGCGATATGCAGCGCCCGGGGCCGTCCGGGGCCGAAAACGCCGATCAGGGTGATGCCCGTGATCAGCACCGCCCACTGGACGGCGCAGAAGACGGTTCCCCAGGTTCCTCCCCACGCCAGCAGCCACATGGGCGTAAAGGTTCCGCCGATCAGCAGGTAGATGGAGATATAGTCAAACCTGCGCCAGAGCCGCTTTACCCGGCTCCCCCAGCGAAAGGAATGATACAGGCAGCTCATCAGGAACATCATCAGCAGACAGAATCCGTACACAATGGCACAGAAAAGCTTTGTTCCCGTGTCCGCCCGGATCAGCAGCAGCACCGTCCCCGTAATGCTCAGCAGGGCGCCGACGCCGTGGGTGACGGCGTTTCCGACCTCCTCCAGCACCGTCCGCTTCGGCGGCTCGTTCCGGGATCCCACCGGTTTCTCCTTCATGACAACTCCTTTTTTTCAGGCGGCCCTGCCCCGGAGCACCCGGACGCCCGGCTTTCTTCGCGTTTTCAGATCAACAGCAGCAATCCCTGCGCCGCCGCCACCGCGATGCAGGCCGCGATGGCCACCGTCAGCAGGCTTTTCCCCCGCCAGGCCAGCAGCACCGCCACCGCCACGCCCGCCGCCGCCGTACGCATGTCCCCCGTGGAATACATCACCTCCGGGAAGGTCATGGCACCCAGCACCGCGAAGGGAATATAGGTCAGGAAGGACCGGACAAACCGGCTGCGGATGGGTCTCCGGAAGGCGGTCAGGGGCAGCATCCGGATCAGATACGTGACCACGGCCATCACGGCCACATAGGGCAGAAAGGCTTTCCAGCTCATGACTCTCCCCCTTCCTGCTCCGGATAGAGCAAGGCACCGGCCGCCGCGGCTGCCACCGCGCAGATAATAATCGCAAAGCCGCCGGAAACCCGGTTCAGGCCGGGCAGGTAGCGGAAGCAGAGGCTCAGCCCCACCGCAATCATCACCACAACCCGGACGGGCCTGCGTTCCCGGGCCGGGGGCAGAATGATCGCCAGGAACATGCCGTATATCGCGATCCCCAGCGCGGTCCGGACAAAGGCCGGCAGCAGCGTTCCCGCCACGCCGCCCAGCAGCGTTCCCAGCGTCCATCCCAGGAAGGGCGTCAGCATCAGCCCGTAGAGATAATGCTTCCCGACCCTTCCCGGCTGGGCGGATGCCACCGCAAAGATCTCATCCGTGTCGGCAAAGGAGAAGATCAGCCGCTGCAGCGTTCCCATGCTGTCATCCAGCTTCCGCCCCAGAGAAAGGCCCATCAGGCCATAGCGCAGATTGATGGTCAGCTGGGTCAGCGCCATCTCCGCCAGGCTGGCCCCGGAAAGCATCAGGGGCAGGCCGGCCACCTGGCCGGCGCTGGTCAGGTTGGTCGCGGAAATCAGCACTGCCTGGAGCCAGGTCAGCCCGTCGCCCACCGCCTTCATGCCGAAGGCGAAGGAGACGCTGAGATAGCCGAGCGCGATGGGAATCCCGTGACGGATTCCCCGAATGAAATCCTTTTTCATCTTTCTCCCCCGGCTCTTACAGCATCTCAACCCCGGCAGCACTCACCAGCGCGTAGAAATTCCGACCCCTTTCGCAGGGCTCCGCGCAGAAGTGAATCGCCCTCCGGATGGCAGCCTCCGCCCGCTCCGCATCCTCCTCCGTCCGGGCATGCAGCTCGCACAGGGGCATGTCCGGCTCCACCCGGTCCCCCAGGCGCACCCTCAGCACAAAGCCCACCGCGTAATCGATCGTGTCCCCCACCTGGAGCCTGCCGGCTCCCATGGCCTGGGCCGCGGAGCCCAGCGCCATGGTGTTCATGCCGCAGACATATCCGCTCTCCCCGCACAGGAGGGTCTTCTTCACCGGAGCCTGGGGCAGCCGATTCACATCGTCGCACACGGCGGGGTCCCCGCCCTGGGCCCGGATCATTTCCTTCAGCTTCCGCAGCCCGGCGCCGCTGTCCAGCGCCTGCTGCAGCATCGCCACCGCTTCCCCGTGGGTCTTTGCCTTCCCCGCCAGCACCAGCATATGTCCGCCCAGCGTCAGGGAAACCTCCCGCAGATCCCCGCCCGCCCGCCCGGAGAGGATATCAATGGCCTCCTTCACCTCCAGGGCGTTTCCCACATGGGTTCCCAGGGGCTGATCCATGCCGCTGATCAGGGCCAGGGTCGGCTTTCCCGCCAGGGTGCCCACGCTGACCATCATCCGCGCCAGGCGGATGCTGTCCTCCAGCTTCTGCATCAGCGCGCCGGAGCCGGTCTTCACGTCCAGCACAATGGCGTCCGAGCCCGCCGCCAGCTTCTTGGAGAGAATGGAGGAGACCATCAGGGGAATGGAGTCCACCGTGGAGGTCACATCCCGCAGCGCATACAGGGTTTTGTCCGCGGGCGCCAGGGTTCCCGTCTGGCCCACCACGGCCACGCCGATCTCCCGCACCTGGCGGATGAATTCCTCTTCGGTCAGGCTGACCCGCAGGCCGGGAATGGATTCCAGCTTGTCCAGCGTTCCCCCCGTATGCCCCAGCCCCCGGCCGCTCATCTTTGCCACCGGCGCCCCGCAGGCCGCCACCAGCGGCGCGAGCACCAGGGTGGTCGTATCCCCCACCCCGCCCGTGGAGTGCTTGTCCACCTTGATTCCCGGAATGGAGGACAGATCAGCAACGTCGCCGGTATCCCGCATGGCCAGCGTCAGCTCCGTGGTCTCCTCATCGGTCATGCCGTTGAGCCGGATCGCCATCAGCAGCGCGGAAAGCTGATAGTCCGGCACGCTCTTCCTCGCCGCGGCTTCGGCAAAAAAGCGGATCTCGTCCTCCTTCAGCTCCTGACCCAGCTTTTTCTTCTCAATGATCTCCAGCATCGTCATGCTCCGTTCCTCCTCTCCGATGTCAAAAGCCGGCGCCCATCCAGGCGCCGGCGAATCAAGCCACACTCCCTACGGGAATCAGTCCTCGTCGTCCTCTTCCTCGGGCAGCTCCGCGTTGTGATATACGTTCTGGACATCGTCGCTCTCTTCCAGCAGGTCCAGCATCTTCTGAATCTTCTCGATGGTCTCCGGATCCTCCACCGCCACGGTGTTCTGGGGAATCTTCTGCACCTCAGCGCTCAGGAAGGTCAGTCCCTGCTGTTCCAGGGCTTCCCGCACCTTGCCGAACTCGTTGGGATCGGTCAGGATTTCCACCACGTCCTCATCGGGGCGCACGTCTTCCGCGCCGGCATCCAGCGCCATCATCATCAGCTCGTCCTCATCCATGCCGGGGGTCCGCTCGACCACCAGCACGCCCCGGGTATCAAACATGAAGCCCACGGAGCCGGTGGTTCCCAGGTTTCCGCCGTACTTGGCAAAGCAGTGCCGGATGTCGCTGGCCGTGCGGTTCCGGTTGTCGGAAATCGTATCCACGATCACCGCCACGCCGCCGGGGGCATATCCCTCGTAGGTGATCTCCTCGTAGACCACGTTGCTCAGCTCGCCGCTGGCCTTCTTGATGGAACGCTGAATATTGTCATTCGGCATGTTGTTGGCCTTCGCCTTGGCAATCACGTCCCGCAGCTTGCCGTTGGATTCGGGGTTGGCGCCGCCTTCGCGGACCGCGATGGCAATCTCCCGCCCGATCTTGGTGAAAACCGCGCCGCGCTGGGCGTCCGCCTTGCCCTTCTTCGCCTGAATATTATGCCATTTGGAATGTCCGGACATCTTGCTCCCTCCAAAACCATTGAATAATCTCAAACAGGGGGATTATATCATTCCCCGCAAAGCCGCGTCAACTTTTATTTTCCGCCCCCGCGTCCCCGTTTTCTCCCGGATCGTCGGCTTCCGGATCCGGCTTCTCCTCGCCGTGCCGCTGCCCCGGACGGTACCGGTCCGCCAGGCTTCCGAAGCCCAGGGACAGGAAGAGCCCCGCCAGCCGCGTCAGTGCCTTCCGGGCATCCGGCGTCAGATCCAGCGTTCCCCGGGCCACCCCGGTCAGGGTTTTCAGCCCGCCTTCCTTCATTTCCGAAAGGCTGGCCGCCTTGGTGTTCGCCATCAGGCCGAAGAGCGTGTCCACCATTTTTCCCCGCTCCTTCCGCCCGGTCTGCTCCAGCAGGCCGTGCAGCGTCTCGCTGACCATCACCGCGTTCGAGTCAATCTTCTCCGCCGTCTCGAAGCGGGGCCCGTAGACCTGCCAGGTGAGGGGATCGTGCTGGGCGATGCCGGAGGCGTCGGACTTCACCACCGTGTATTTCCGATGGTATTCCATCATCATTCCCACGATGGCTGTCTGGGGCACGAAGGAATGGATTCTGTCCACAACGCGCTGATAGCCCCCGCTCTGAAAGATATCCGGCGACATGCCCGGCCCGTCGAAGGAATAGACCGCCTTCAGCCGGTCCTGAACCTCCGGCCTGCTGCAGGCCGCCGCGTACGCCGCGAGATTGCCCCCCTTGCTGTGTCCCACCAGGCAAAGGGGCCGGTCATCCAGCTCCGCCGCCTTCTCCAGATAGTAGACCGCCGCCTCCTGCGCCGGCACGACGCTCTGCCAGGACATATTGAAGTCCTCCCGCCATCCCACGAGGGTGCCGTCCGTTCCCCGGAAGGCGATGCACAGCGTTCCGTCCGGCAGGTCATAACAGGTGGCGGAAAACTGCAGCTCTTCGTCTTCGTCCGTCAGGCTGATGAAATGATGCATACGGATGTCCCCGAACCGGACCGTGTCCGCCATGGCCAGGAACTGCTGCTTCCTGCCTTCGAAATTGGCCACGTCCGTATCCTGCACCAGTTCCAGGCGCTTCGCATCGGCCAGGGTCCAGCCCCGTTCATCCCCCAGGCCGTGAAAGTCCAGGTAGCTCAGATTGGCCATCATCAGCGCGTCCACTTCGTTCCAGGGGGCGGCATCAAATCCGAATTCCCCCCGCCATACCAGATAATCCATGATATTGGCCACCGCTCATTTCTCCCTTCGCACCGCCGCCGGCCGCATCCGGCTTTCTCTCCGCCGGAGCTTCGGCATCCGCTTATGCGGAAGTCCCCTGCCCCGCCGCCTTCATCGCTTCCCATTCCTCTTTGGTAATCAGGCATTTCCGCGGCTTGCTCCCGTCCTTGGCGGAAACAATGCCCCTTTCCTCCAGCTCGTCCGTCAGCCGCCCTGCCCGGGCATATCCGATCTTCAGGCGCCGCTGCAGGGTTGAGGTGGAAATCTGTCCGTCCGCGATGGCGTATTCCACCGCCTGCGCGAACAGGTCCGCATCCCCGGAGCCCGCGTCCGACATTCCGCCGATCACATCCATGGAGGGTCCCTCCTCCTGTCCGCGGCTCAGCTGCTCCAGCTTATCCAGCACATCCGGATCATAGGAGCTGGGGTTCGCCTGCCGCACGTGATCCACGATCCGGTTCACCTCCGCGTCAGAGAGGAAGCAGCCCTGGATCCGGGTGGGCGAGAACGCCCCCGTCGGCAGATAAAGCATATCGCCCAGACCCAGCAGCTGCTCGCTGCCGTTCCGGTCCAGAATGGTTCTGGAATCCACGTAGCTGGCCGTCTTGAAGGCGATCCGGCTGGGGATGTTGGCCTTGATCAGGCCGGTAATCACGTCCACGGACGGCCGCTGGGTCGCCACGATCAGATGGATGCCCGCCGCCCGGGCCAGCTGGGTCAGGCGGCAGATATACTCTTCCACGTCCTTCTTGCAGACCATCATCAGGTCCGCCAGCTCGTCGATGATGATCACGATCCGGGGCATGGGCTTTTCGCCCGGATCCAGAATCGCATTGTAGCCCTCCAGGTTCCGGACTCCCCGCTCCGCAAATTTGTCGTACCGTTCCATCATCTCCGCCACCGCCCAGGCCAGGGCCGCCGCTGCCTTATGGGGGTCGTTCACCACCGGCAGCAGCAGGTGCGGAATGCCGTTGTAGCACTGCAGCTCAACGACCTTCGGGTCCACCAGGATCATCTTCACCTCGTCCGGACCCGCCCGGAACAGCAGGCTGTTGATGATGGTATTGATGCAGACGGATTTGCCCGATCCCGTGGCGCCGGCGATCAGCATGTGCGGCATCCTCGCCAGATCGCACACGATGGGAACGCCCGCGATGTCCTTTCCCAGGGCCACCGTCAGAATGGATTTCGCGTTCTGCATCTGCGGGCTCTCCAGCACCTCCCGCAGGCTCACCGTGGCGCGCTTCGGATTGGGAACCTCCACGCCCACCAGGCTCTTTCCCGGAATCGGCGCCTCGATGCGGACCGAGGTCGCCTGCATGCCGTAGGCAATATCCTGCGCCAGGGAGGAAATCTTGTTCACCTTCGTGCCCGGCGCCAGCTCCATCTCGAACCGGGAGATGGCCGGCCCGTGGGTCACATGCACCACCCGGGCCTGCACGTTGAAGTTGGCCAGGGTCGCCTCCAGCAGCCTGGACCGCTCCTCATCCTCCCCGGAGGTGTCCAGCACCTCCGCTTCGGGTTTTTTCAGATCCGTGATGGGAGGCGCATAATAGGGCGTCGGCTCCCAGTATTCCTCCGTTTTCTCCGTCTCCCTGGGTTCGACTCCCTTCAGTTCCGGCTTCCAGGTGGGGTTCTTCAGGGTCGCCTCCCCCATCGGAATCACCATCTGCTGGGGCTTCGGAGGTTCCGTCCGGCTTTTCTCCCCGGCGCTTTCCGGCCCGGTTTGCTTCGCCGCGTCCTTCGTTTCCCCGCCCCGGGCCAGGGCGGCTTCCTCCGCCTGCTGCACCTGGGCCTGCCAGGGCGACAGCTTCCCGGCCTCGCCGGAGGACGGCTTCGCCGCAGGCCGCTCCGGGCGCCGGCTGCGTCCCGCCTCTTCGGCCGGGGCTTCCGTTCCCGTCTCCCAGGGAGGCGTCGGCTCCTCTTCCGAGGGCATCGCCGGCTTCGCAGGCTCGCGCCAGCGGTTCAGATCCTCCTCCACCTGCTCCTGCTCCAGCCGGGCCCGGGAAGGCTTAGCCGGCCGCTGCCGGCCGGTAACCGGATAGGCCATTCCCTCTTCGCGCTTCTCCGCCGGGGTCAGATCGCTGAGCCCATCATCCTCGTTCCGCCGGCGGAACAGTCCGCCGCTCCGGGCAGCCTCCGGCCGCTCCGCTGCGGAATCCGTCCGGTCGAAGATCCGGCTCTTCCGCTTCTCCCCGGCCTGCCCCGCGTTCAGGGCATCCTGCGCTTCGGCTGCCTGCCGGTCGAAGATCCGGCTCTTCCGCTTTTCCGCAGGCTGTTCCAGGCTGCCGGTTTCGCTCTGTGCGGCATCCCCGCCGTCAAAAATCCGGCTCTTCCGGTTCCGGTTTTTTATGACGGACATCTGGTCCGTCAGCTGCTGCTGCCATTCCCGCAGCCCCTGATCCACATGCTGCGGTTCCGTTTCCTGCCGGGGATCCATTCCGACGGCTCCCGGAACGGGCTCCGGCCATCTCTGCGCGGCCGCCTGCGTCCGGGGCCATGCGGCGGAATTCTGCTGTGCCCGCGCCGCGGCCGCCTGGGCCTGCTGCTGCTGTACAATCATCGCCTGCTGCTGCGCGGCCATCTGGCGCTGGCGCTCCTGCTCCTGCTGGAAGGCAATCTGCTGCTGATCCCGGACTTCCTGATTTGGACGGCTCTTCCCCTGCCGCAGGGAAATCCGTCCCGAAGCCAGGTCCCGGATTCTTCCCGGCGTCAGGTTCAGCGCCAGCAGCGCGCACAGCAAAACCAGCCCCAGCAGAACGATGGCGCTCAGAATGGTTCCCACCAGGCTCCAGAAGGGATAGGCCAGCACAATGCCCAGCGCTCCGCCGCTGGCTTTCCGGGTCACGCTTTGCTGAAATCCCTGATGAATCACGCCGCCCCAGCTGCCGTCCGAGGTCCGGGACAGCATGCCCAGATATTCCTCCTGCCCGATATGGGTCACCGTGACAATGAAAGCGCACAGGGCCAGAAACGCGAGGCACGCGTATACAAAGGGCTTCACCGGCGCCTTCCGCTGGCTGGACCAGATCACCAGAACGCCCGCCCAGACCGGCAGCGCCGGCAGCAGAACCGCCAGGCCTCCCGTCAGGCCGAAGCACAGCTGGCGCAGGGCATCAAAAACATTCCCGGCCAGCCTCAGCTCCACCGCCAGGAACATCATCACGCCCACCGCCACCAGCGCCAGTCCGCCGAGATAGCGCAGCGCCAGGGCATCCGCCGAATAGACCGGCTGTCTTCGATTGCTCCGCTGAGCCATAAATTTCCTCCGTTTTCCTTATTCGGACAGGGTGACGCTCACCAGCGTCCCCGTCCCGTCCGCCTGCAGCTGCAGCCGGTGCGCTCCGCACACGTAATAATCCCGCTTCCCCGGAACCGTGCGATAGGCTTCCGCCAGCTCCGCGTCCATCTCCAGGGTATGATCCGGCTCGCCCAGCAGGCGGAGCCAGTCCTCCCGGGCGGTTTCTCCGGGAATCAGGCCATATACGCCGCCTTCCTCCACGCGGATTCCCTCCACCCGGCTCTCCTCCCAGCTCTCGCTGAGATAATCCGTCAGCAGATAGACGCCGCGGAATTCCGCCCCCTCCAGGGCAAAGACCCGCCCCAGGGCGTCCACATCCGGATCCGTCAGCATGCGCCACCGGTCCGTCAGCTCCTGCACGGAGTCCCCGAGCCGCGCGGGAATTCCCGGAATCTCTCCTGCCGCCGCCCGTTCCTTCAGCTTCTCCGCGTCTTCCTCCGTCCGCAGGCCGGCCGTGATCCCCATCCGGGCGGGCAGTCCCTCCTCCGAGGAATCCAGCTCCTCCCGCAGCGCCGTCCAGGGAATCAGCACATCCCCTGCCCGGTCGCTCAGGGTGCTCAGCCGCTCCCGGGGGTACATCCAGACGATGCCCCGCTCCGTCATCCGAAACCTTTCCGGCAGGGGCGTCATGTCGCTGCTGAGCAAATGCGCGCTCAGCTCCGGCGCCACGCTCTCCTCCAGATAGGTTTCCATCCGCTCCCGGGCGGCCTCCGGGTCGGAGAACAGCTTCTCCCAGGAAACCTCCCGGCCGTCCTGCAGATCAATGTTTCCCCCGGTCCACACATAGGAGGACCGCAGGGTGACCACCGCCCCCTCCGCGGCCACCGCGAAGGAAAAGACGGGTCCCAGCACGGATCCTCTCCAGGAAACCCGCAGCTTCCCGCCGGAGATCAGCTGGCTGATCCGCGCGGTGTATTCCGGGATTGCACCGTCCTCCAGAATCCGGGCATTGATCGCGTCCCGAAGCGCCTCCGGCAGGATTCCCTCCCGCAGCGCCGGGTAGCTCACCGCGCTGTCCCCGAGCTCCAGCCCCCGATCCTCCATCCATTCCAGGGAAGGCTGCTCCGCCGGGAGATTTCCTTCTTCCTCCCGTTTCGCGGAAGCCTCCGACGCCTTCTCATCCGCTCCGGCGGCACACCCCGTCCACAGAAAAAGCGCCGACAGAGCGGCGCAGATCAGCTTTCGCGCTTTCATGCGGCATCCCTCCGTATCGGAAATATTTTACCGCATTTTTACATTTTCATCAAGCTCTTCTTCATATATGGAAGGCAAGGTGAAACATTTCCGTCACATTTTGGCCGTTTCCTGCTCCAGAGCCTTCCGAATCACCTCCGCGAAGCGGCGCTGGGTTCGTTCGCTGGGGTGCATGTCCGCGCCGGCTCCGTCCCGGTCCACATCCTGCTCCGGGACCGCCAGGCTGCGGATCCTTCCGTCCCCGGTCTCCTTCCGATAGTCCTCCACCGCCTGCTCCATCGCCGCGTTCAGGCCCGTTCCCATCAGTCCCAGCACGCAGAGGATCCGGCTTTCCGGATTTCGCTTCCGTACCGTGCGCAGGAAGGCGGCATAGGCCTGCCGGAACCGCTCCGCCCGCTCCGGATCCGTGCCGCACCAGGACAGGTCGTTCGTCCCCAGGTTGAGGACGATCTGCTCCGGCCGCTTCCGTGAAAAATCCCAGGGAATCTCCTGCAGGCGCCGGCCGGAGGGCAGCACATACTCCTGACGGCCAAAGGTTTCGTAATAGGGCTGCACCAGCTCGTCGGTGTTCGCCGTTCCGGGGTCCGCCGTGTAACCCGAGACCAGGCCATAGCCGCTGAAGGCCGTCAGCATCGGCGCGGCGCCGAGCCCGGCGCAGATCAGTCCCGCATAACTCTTTTCCGCGTTTTCCGTCGCGGTGGAAAAGGTTTCCCCGCCGCTCTTTGCCTCCACGCCATACCCGCAGGTGATCGAATCCCCGATGAATTCGATGCACCGATCCTGCGGCTCCCAGGGACTCATTTCGCCGTCGGTCTCCGCCGCGGCGAGTCCCAGAATGCTCTGGGTGCATTCGCTCATCTTCACCACCCGGACGGAATGGATCCCGCCGTTTCCCTCCAGGCCAAAGGAAAAGCTTTCCTCTCCGCGCGTCATCCGGTGGTCCAGGCACCTTTTCCCGTCCAGATCCACGGCGAAGCGAGGCGCCACATTCAGCCTTCCGGCGTCCTCCGCCGGGTCCGCCGTCACAAAGCGCAGCGTCAGGCGCGTCGCTCCCTTCAGATGGAAGGCCGCCTCGCAGAGGGAAAAGGTCATCCACAGCGTTCCGCCGTCCTCCAGACACCGCCCCGTCAGCCGCATCCGCGAATAATCCATGCCGATCCTCCCCGTTCCGTTTTCCGGGAAATCCTGTTTCCCTTACCCCTCGGTCTCCTCCTGCCCGTCCGCGAACAGCTGGATAGAACGGGACAGATCTGACAGCGAGCCGGCCAGCCCGGCCGGAACCGTCAGCGCGTACAGGCCCGTTCCCTCCGCCAGCACATGGACGCGGATCGTCTCCCGGTTCTCCATCCGGACGGAGGTCCTGCCAAACAGCGCCGGTCCCGTCTTTCCGCTGAAGTAATAATCCCCCATACCCATCAGCTCCACGGCGTCCGCCGGATAATAGCTCTGCAGGGTCACCGGAACCCCCTCCGCCGTCTGCCAGTACAGCGTCAGCTTTCTGCCATAGGCTCCCCTGCAGGGAACGTCCGTCGCTTCCCCTTTCACGAACACCATTCCGCTGCCGCTCATAAAGCTCATCACCGGGGCCGGAAAAGCCGCCATCAGCTGCCGCAGCCCGTCTTCTCCGGAGATCGAAACGGAACCGGCCGCGGGCAGCACCGGCTGCGCCGCCTGCTTCTCCTCCGGCTCCTCCTGCGGCTGCGCGATCACCAGCGTCAGGTACAGCCCGATCAGCGCCACCCCGGTCAGCACGCCGCCCAGGATCTTTCCTGCCAGCCGCAGCATTTTCTTTTTCTCCATGCCTGTTCCCTGCCCCTTCATCCCGGCCGTTTTCCCGCCGCTCCTTCGCTTCCGCAGCCTGCGTCCGGCGTTCTTCCCCCGGGGGATTGGGTTATTTTACTACGATCCTTCCCCCGTTTCAAGGAATTCCATCCCGGGAAGGATCTCCGTCCCGGACGGCGAATAAGGAAGGGGATGAGAATTCTGTTTCATTATGAATGGAAAGAGGGCGGATCGCATGAAAACGGTTCAGATTCTGATCACGGTTCCCATGGGAAAAAGGCTGATCGCACGCGGCCTGCTGGCGGATCCCGCCGTGCAGGAGGTTCTGCACCGCGGAAAGCTCCTGATTGTCGCCGGAACCACCAACGCCTGCGTCGCCCAGGAAGCCCTGCGGGCAATCGGCAGCACGGCGGAGCTGCATCCCGGTTCCTTCCGCCGGGGCGTCACGGTGGCACCCGGCGCCAGGCTCTCCGGAGCTCAGACCACCTTCGACCTGCTCATTGACCACGGGGAAGCCCGGACCGACCGAACGGTTTTCGACATCGCGCCGGAGCTGGGTCCGGGGGATATGATCCTCAAGGGAGCCAACGCTCTCTGGCTGCCGGGGGCGGAAGCCGGCACGCTCATCGGTCACCCCCAGGGGGGAACCATCGTTCCCATCCTGGCCGCCGCCATTGGCCGCCGGGTCCAGATCACCGTTCCCATCGGTCTGGAAAAGCGCGTGGATAAACCCATTCTGGAGCTGGCCCGGATCGCAAACGGCGCCGACGCCGAGGGGCCGCGGCTTTGTCCCCTTCCCGGCCGGGTGTACACGGAGCTGGACGCCATCCGAACCCTGACGGGCGCCCGGGCGGAGCTGCTGGCCGCAGGCGGCGCGCTGGGCGCGGAAGGCGCCGTATATCTGACCGTTACCGGCGAGGAGGATCAGCTGGAAAGGCTCCGGACGCTGAGGGACGAACTTGTCCGGGATTCTGCCCCGCTGTTGGACACGGATTGATCCGCATCAAAAAGACCGGATCTACCGATCCTGCTTTTCAACTTTCCAGAGCTCTGAACCGATGACCGCATGCGGCAGAAAGATCATCACTGAACGATGCCAAAATGCAGCAGGATATCCATACCCGATTCAAGAGGAGAACCACAATAAAACGACTGCTTGTTTCGGGCGCAAAAAACCCCGCAGACTTTGAAATCTGCGGGGTTTTCCAATGCTCCCCAGGTAGGGTCTGCACCATGTACAGAAGGAATAACGGAGATCATACGGAACAACTGTAAATTCGATCCAGGGCGGAAGAGTTCCTCCTTCTGCCAGAATCTTTCTGTGTTCCTTTGTTTTCCCGTATGAGTCTTTTCTTCAAACAAGGAAGATGCTATAATGCAATGGTTAACAGACAAGCATGACTAAGATTTTGAGCAGAAACACTTTTCACCGGAGAACAAGAAGATGACAGACGTACAGCAACGGGCAGCAGCGAAGCATTTTGTAGATTACTGGCGGGGAAAAGGATATGAGAAGGGGCAGAGTCAGCCATTCTGGCTGTCTTTGCTTGGCGATGTCTTCGGCGTAGAACATCCGGCGGAATATATTTCCTTCGAGGACCAGGTCCATTTGGATCACACGTCCTTCATCGACGGTTTCATCCCGAAAACCAAGGTTCTGATCGAACAAAAAAGCCTTGGGAAATCTTTGACGGCGCCGATACCGCAGTCTGATGGATCTTTACTGAGCCCGCTGCAGCAAGCTCAACGTTACGTCCACGCTCTTCTGGATGAGAAAGGACGCGGGGCTGTACCGCGCTGGGTTATCACCTGCAACTTTGAGGAATTCAGGATATACGACCTTGATCATCCGCAGAATGAAGCGCAGGTCATCAAGCTGGTTGATCTTCCAACGGATTATTACCGTCTGAAGTTTCTGGTAGATACCGGTAATGAACACTTAAAAAGAGAAATGGAGCTGTCCCTGAAAGCGGGGGAGCTTGTCGGAGTCATACATGACCGTTTTCTCGAGCAATACAGCGATCCCATGGCTGTTCATACACAGCGTTCGTTGAATAAGCTTTGTGTTCGACTGGTTTTCTGCCTGTATGCGGAAGACGCCGGGCTTTTTGGAGCAAAGGATGCTTTCAGCAGCTACATCGGACAGTATGAGCCTAAGGATATTCGCCGGGCTCTGATAGATCTGTTTAAGGTGCTGGATACAAAGCCGGAAGAGCGAGATGAGTATCTGGAAGATGAGCTTGCGGCGTTTCCTTACGTCAATGGCGGCTTATTCGCCGATGAAAACATTGTCATTCCGAAAATTACGGAATCGATCAAGCAGACGTTGATGGAGTCTGCTCAGTTCAACTGGTCTGAGATAAGCCCGACAATATTCGGAGCTGTGTTTGAATCCACGCTGAATCCGGAGACCAGACGGGCTGGGGGAATGCATTACACGTCAATTGAAAACATTCATAAGGTGATAGATCCGCTGTTCCTGGATGATCTGAAAAAGGAACTGGCAGAGATCCGGGCCATTCAGATTCCAGCTGAAAAGACAAAAAAGCTGAAACAGTTTCAACAAAAGCTGGCCAGCCTGACGTTTCTGGAAAAAACCCTGCCAACTTTGATACAAACCAACGAAACTAAAAAATCGACGCAAATCGACGCATTTTTTGAGTCGAAACCAAAAATCGACGCATTTTTGAAAATCGACGCAAATGCCCAAAGGCGGGAATACAAAATGGCATCCTGACACCAGAGATTCTGGAAGCAGGATACCGTTTTTTCATCTCACTATTTCTTTGTTTTCGGAGCAGGCAATTCATCATACACAGCCGTCAGCAGCTGTGTCAGGAAATCCCTGTTATCGACATTGTCAA
>ONCV01000044.1 GCA_900316415.1 uncultured Eubacteriales bacterium | reverse complement strand
GGTGATCGCCGCCGTCAGCGTCGTCTTGCCATGGTCCACGTGACCGATGGTTCCGATGTTTACATGCGGCTTTGTCCGCTCGTACTTTCCTTTAGCCATGGGTATCTCCTCCTTAAACATGTCTCGCTCAAAAGCGAAGTTTCTGCTTCCGAGCCGTTGATGCGGAAATGGAGCAGGTGATGGGAATCGAACCCACGTGACCAGCTTGGGAAGCTGGAGCTCTGCCATTGAGCTACACCTGCATGGCCCGCACCTCAAGCCCCTGAAGACTTGCGAACAAGCGTATTTTATCCGCTTTTCCCTTTCCTGTCAAGCCTTTTTCCGTGCAAAGAAAAAACAATATGGGAGGGCCAAATTGCCCTTCCGGGGGCCCAAAAGCCGAAATTTGGTCTTTTCATTCTTTCGTAATAATGATATAATAATTGAAACAAACTGTTCCGCACGCCCGGGAATCGGGTTCCGCCGGGCGCGGGATGACGGAGAGGAGCCAAAAAATGAAAAGAATACTGATCGGAGTGACCGCATGGCTGCTGGCGTTCTGCTGCGTGTCGGGCGCACTGGCGGAGCGGAAGGTGATCCGCCCCGATATGGATCTGCAGGTGACGAAGGAGGTCATCGAGACCCTGGCGAAGAACAACCCGGAGGTGGAGGGGGAAAATCCCCTGACGGGTCTGCCGGATCTCGGCGAGCCCTTCACGCCCATGACCCTGGTGCTGGACAACTCCCCCGAGGTCTATCCGCACTGGGGCGTCGCCGCGGCGGACTGGATTTTCCAGGTGCCGCAGCGCCGGGACGGGGGTACCCGTCTGGTGGCGGTTTACAGCAATGAGTATCCGGAGCAGGCCGGCGGCGTGCGCTCCGCCCGGATGACGACCCTGCCGGTGGCGACCCTGTTCCAGGCCGCTCCGGTCTACGCGGGCTTCCCGCCGGTGGTGGAGTACAACATTCGCGTGGCCAACTGGCTGGACGAGTGGGATTTCAACAAGCCCATCCGGTACGTGGACCTGCTGTCCAAGCCCTACCGGGAGCGGGTGGACTTCGTGAAGGAGCCCCAGAACCTGAGCGCCCACCTGAAGGAGATCCACGAATATCTGGCGGGCCGGAAGAACGTCAAGTTCCAGAAGCGTCCCTTCCTCTTCGCGGACGAGCCCTTCCAGGGCGGCGACAAGGCCACGAAGATCTATCTTCACTTCCTGAGCCGCGTCGACGTGGAGGAGGAGATCGAGGAGCCGGAGAAGGAGGACATCCCCGGCGCCGAGGAAAGCACGGTCAGCGCCTGCACCTTCACCTATTCCGAGGACACCGGATACACCCGCACCTCGAAGGCGGGCGAATTCGCCGACCGGTTCACGGGCGAGCCCGTAACCTTCCAGAATCTCGTGATCCTGCGCAGCAAGCTGGTCTGGGACGGAAACTACGCGTACTACAACGATCATCTGCGGTACAGCGGCCAGGCGGAATACTTCATGAACGGAAGGCATTTTACCGGCTCCTGGTATCGGGCGGGCCGCCTGGCCCGGCTGGTGCTGCTCGACGAAAACGGGCAGGAGGTCGCCCTGCAGCGGGGAAAGACCTGGGCCGTGATCTATGACGACTGCCTGAAGGTGATCTACGAATAATCCCTGCCGGAATCAGACGGAAACCCACGCCCCGGAGCCATCCGCTCCGGGGCATTTCCTTTCCCCCGTGGGGGGAAAAGCACAGCCCGGCCGGAAGCGATCCCTTGCGCGGGCTTTCCGGGTATGATAAGATGCCATCAGAGAAAACTTCTGGGTTGGCCCCAGGAGCGCAAAGTTTCCAGACCGGAAGCCCATCATCCGGGGACTTCCACCCATTCCGATCGGGATGGATTGGAAGAGAGAGCTTCCCACCAGCATTCATATGGTTCTGGAAAGCTGATTCCTGATCCAAAACAAAAAACAAGCCCGCAGTCCGGCTCGTAAGAACCGGACTGCGGGCTTGCAGCGTGTTTATCCTTCAATCAAAATCTGTTTCTTTTCAGGAACCTTCGGGGCTTCCTTCTTAGGAATCATCAGGCTCAGCACACCATTCTCGAACTTGGCTTTTATGTCATCTTCCGTAATGCTCTCACCCACATAGAAGCTGCGCTGCATGGTGCCGACGTAACGCTCCTGACGAAGCATCTTACCCTTGTTCTCCTTGTCCAAACTCTTCTCGGTGGAGATGGTCAGATAACCGTTATTCAGATCCAGTTTGATTTCATCCTTGTTGAAGCCAGGCAGATCCACATCCACCTCATAGCCTTCCTCTGTTTCCTTCACATCTGTTTTCATCAGGCGGCTGGCATTCTTGCCATAGAGCACATGCTCCGGACGCCCAAACCCACGGAAGAAGTCACGGTCAAAGTCATCAAAGACGTCAAAC
>ONCV01000019.1 GCA_900316415.1 uncultured Eubacteriales bacterium | reverse complement strand
GTCATTGCTGACAGCAGCTTGCGGTTCGCTACACTTGGCGGTAAATACCCGTGGCGGGACTTTCACCCGCTAGAATTGTGCCATGCCCGGCACACGCAGAAAAGGCGCCGGCGGAAACCGCCGGCGCCTGAAGCGCGTGATGGGCTCAGAACCTGCTCTGCAGCAGGGAGAAATTGTTCGCAAGATCCGTGGAAACAAACCGGATCATGCTGATGAGGAACGCCAGCAGCGCCAGAATCACGCCGACGCCGATGAGGGACCCGCTCAGATCCCCGATGCCGGCGGCGATCCGGTATTTCCGCCGCCGCTCCTCCCGGAGCTCCTCCTCGGGAATCTCCTCCTCCGGCTCCTCCTCGGTCAGCTCGTCAAAGCCGTCGTCGTACAGCTCCCCGTCGTCCTCCTCCCCGTCCTCGTCCCATTCCGGGCTGTCCTCCGGGGAGTCCACGGCCGCAAACTGCCGGGTATAATCCGTTTTCTCCCGGTCGTTTCGCTGAAAATAGGGCATGCCAGCTTCCTTTCCGATCATCGGTCCGCCTTCACCGCGGACCCCCTTCCGTCTTCCGTCACGGAACCGCCTTCACCGGGGCGGACATGGCGTCCGCCGCAAAGCCCGCGGAGGCGCCGACTCCCTGAATCCGGACGTTGATGCGGTGTCCCGCGTCCCCGGCCTGCGCCGTGTAGGTCAGCCCGGTGGACAGCAGGATGTTGTCATCCCGGTACCACACCGCCGTGTATTCCGCGCCGCTGGGGGTCACCAGCACCCGGAGCGTGTCCCCCACCTTCGGCTGATAGGGATCCAGCTTCACCTGGGTGATGGATTTGGACTCGGGCGTCGGGGAGGGCGTCGGAACATAGGTGCTCCAGGGATATCCCGTCACCACGGGATACCAGGGCTGCGGGGTCACGGTCGGATACAGCGGCCGCTGTCCGGTGGTCAGGTACCGGGACATCATGTACCCGTGCTTTTTGTCAATCCGGACATAGCTCCATCCGTCGCTGGAAACCCGGATTTCCGTCACCGTCCGTCCCACGGGATACAGGCCCAGCACATTGGTCTTCGTCACCTCCGGCGCGCTGCGCATCCGGACGCCCTTGCCGTTGGGGCTGGTGACCCAGGCGGTGCGGTTCACCTCCGTCCAGGTCCGGGTCGGCTGATAGGTGGGAACCGGCGTGGGAACGGGCGTCGGCGCGGGAACGGGGCCGAAGTACAGATACCGGGCGTCCATATAGCCGATCCGGTAATCCGGCGTCAGCACCCGGGCCCAGCCGTTCTCCCGGCTCATCACCGTCACCACGGTGCCGTTCCGGTAACTGGCCACCACCGTCGCGTCATAGGTGGGATTCGCCCGCAGGCGAAGCCATCCGCCCTGCACAACCCCGTATTCCACTGCCAGGGCCGGCGCCGCCAGAAGAAAGCAGAGCCCCAGGATCAGCGCCAGCGCCGTCCAACGTTTTGTTTTCATATTCGTTTCAGAACCGGTTGGTTCCGGTTCCCCTCCTTTCCGGAGAAAGCCTGTTCCGGATCATTCTCATCCGTCCGTTTCATCATAATCACTGCCCCCGGAAATGTCAAGAGATGGTCCGTTTTGTTACATTTTCATGAAATTGCCGTGACAAAATGCGTTTCATGCTTCCCGTCCGGCTTTTTTTGGGGGGCCGGTGGCGCTGGGAAGCTTTCCTCACCTGCGCAGCTCCTTCACGATCGGAGGCAGCACCCGAAGCACCTCCCGGATCTCCTCCTCCGTGTTCTCCTCTCCCAGGGTCATCCGCAGCCCGCCGCGGCTCTCCTCCGGGGTCTGCCCCAGCGCCGTCAGCACATGGCTGGGCTCCGTGGCTCCCGCGGTGCAGGCGCTTCCGCCCGAGCAGGCGATGCCCGCCAGATCCAGCCGCAGCAGCAGCGCCTCTCCGTCCACCCCCGGGAAGGTGAAATGCGCGTTTCCGGGCAGGCGCCGGACCGGATCCCCGTTCAGCTTCGCCTCCGGAACCGCCTCCTGAATTCCCCGAATCAGCAGATCCCGCAGCCCGGCGATGTTCCGGGTCCGCTCCGGCAGATCCCGGACGGCCCGCTCCAGCGCCGCCGCCATGCCGACGGCTCCGGCCAGGTTTTCCGTTCCCGCCCGCAGCCCCCGTTCCTGGGCGCCGCCGTGAATCAGGGGATCGATGCGCACGCCCCTCCGGACCCAGAGCAGTCCGATGCCCCGGGGGCCGTGGAACTTATGGGCGCTCAGGCTCATCAGATCCGCCTGCATCTCCGCCGGGTGCAGCGGCAGCGCTCCGGCGGCCTGCACCGCGTCCGTATGGAACAGGATGCCCCGCTCCCGGGCGATGCCGGCGATTTCCGCCACCGGCTGAATCGTTCCGATTTCGTTGTTCGCCGTCATGACGGAGATCAGCACGGTGTCCGGCCGGATGGCCCGCTCCGCCGTCTCCGGATCCGTCCGTCCCCTTCCGTCCACCGGCAGATAGGTGACCTCAAAGCCCTGCCTTTCCAGCCACTGGCAGGTGTGCAGCACGGCGTGATGCTCGATCTGCGTGGTGATGATATGCCTTCCCCGTGCCCGGTTCGCAAAGGCCGCTCCCTTCAGGGCCCAGTTGTCGCTCTCGCTGCCCCCGGAGGTGAAATAGATCTCCGACGGCTCAGCGCCCAGCGCTTCCGCGATCCGCTTCCGGGCCTTCATCAGGGCCATGGCGGCCTCCCGCCCCGTTCCGTGAATGCTCGATGGGTTTCCCATGCATTCCGTCAGGAAGGGCATCATCTCCCGGAGCGCCTCCGGCGAAAGCCCCGTGGTCGCCGCGTGGTCCAGATAGATTCGGTTCCTCATTCCTCAGGTTCCCTTTCCGCCGTTATCTCCCCCACAGGAGATCCGAGGCCTCCTTCTCCGTCATGCCCGCCCGGAGCTCCCCGGAATACAGGATCGCCAGCATCTGCCAGTCCACCTCGCTGAGCTCCCGGGTCACGGTCCAGCCGTCGTAAAGAATGCTGTCCCGGTATTTCAGGTGATCCCCCGGCAGGCCCAGCGCGCCGACCAGTTCCTCCAGGATCAGATGATCCCGCTCCTCCTGCTCCGTGGTGTCCGCGGCGATGCCGATCCGCGCGGACACGATCCGGTCCTTCCGGGTTTCGTAGCGGAAGAAGCCCTTGTTTCCGTCCACGTAGTCCTCCAGGTAGTAGGGCATCATGTATTCCGGAATGAACCAGATGCGGATGTTCGCCTGGGAGTCCTGCCGGACCCGGCGCAGGGGGGGCAGCCCCTCCGCCCGGGCGGGGGCTTCCGCCAGAAACCGGTCCAGCGCCGCCAGGTCCTCCCTCGTCGGGCTGCCGCCGGCCCAGACCGTGATCTCTTCCTCCCACCGGTTCAGCCTGCCCGTTTCCGCGCCGTATTCCGGGTGAAACGCGCACTCCAGAAAAAGAGAGATCGCCTGCCGGCGGGCCTGATCCCCGTTGGCAGGCTGATAGCTTTCCCCATGCGCCACCGCGCACAGGCACAGAAGCAGGGCCAGGACCGTCCGCATCCGGTTCGCTTTCCGGTTCATGCTTTCCTCCGTTGCATAGGGCTTCTGTCGTATTCGGCCGGGCGCATCGCCGCCCGTCCCCGGAGCCGGGAGCTTATCCCCCGTAGAACCTCCGGGCGTTTTCAAAGGTATAGGCTGCCAGCTCGTCCGGATCCTCGCCCCGGATCTCCGCCAGCTTCTCCGCCACAAAGCGGACGTTCGCCGGCTCATTCCGCCGGCCCCGCACCGGTTCCGGCGCCAGATAGGGGCTGTCCGTCTCGATCAGCAGCCGGTCCCGCGGCACCGTCAGCGCGGCCTCCCGCAGCTTCGGCGCCTTCTTGAAGGTGACCGGTCCCGCAAAGGAAATCAGATAGCCCATCTTCAGGTATTCCTTCGCGATTTCGCTGCTGCCGCTGAAGCAGTGCAGGATGCCGGGCGTCCGGTGGGACCGCATGGATTTCATCAGATCGATCATGTCGGGATGCGCGTCCCGGACGTGGAAGGCCACGCCGGTGCCCAGCTCCCAGGCGAGCTCCATCTGCTTCCGGCAGACTTCCCGCTGAATCTCCCGCGGGCTCAGGTCGTAATAGTAGTCCAGCCCGATTTCCCCGATGGCCCGGGCCTCCCCGGACCGGATCCAGCCCGCCAGGGTGTCCAGATCCTCCTCCCGGAATCCTTTTGCCTCGTGGGGATGAATCCCCACGGCGCAGACCGCGGCGGGGTGGGTCTTCGCATATTCGACGCAGGCCCGGGAGGTGGCCATGTCGGAGCCGATCACCGCGTATCGGGTGATGCCGTGCTCCGCCATCCGGGCCAGAACCTCCTCCCGGTCTTCGTCAAACTTTTCCTCGTTCACGTGGCAGTGGCTGTCAAACAGTTCCCGCATGAAGACGTTTCTCCTTCGTTCCCGGCCGTTCCCCGGCCGGAATCATCCGACGATCGCGCCGTCCTCCAGCCCCTCGCCGACGGTCAGCAGCCGCAGGTTCCCCGCCGCGTCCAGCGCGGAAAGGATCATGCCCTGGCTCTCGATTCCCGCGATCTTCCGGGGCGCCAGGTTGGTGATGGCCACGATCTGCTTGCCCACCAGTTCCTCCGGCCGGTAGTATTTCGCGATGCCGCTGAGAATGGTGCGTTCCCCGTCCGGGCCGAAGCTCAGCCGGAACTGCAGCAGCTTGCTGCTCTTTTCCACCTTCACGCATTCCAGCACCCGGGCCACCTGCATCCGGCACTGGTCGAACACGTCGATGCTGATCTCCGCCGGAAACTGCGGCTGGTCCGGAGCATTTTCCTTCTTCGCGGCCGGCTTCTCCTTTCCTTCCGCCTTCCCGTCCTTCTTCGCGGGCTTCTCCTCCGCCCCCGCGGGCTGATCCCGCTCGATCTCCTTCTGGATATCCAGGCGGGGGAAGAGCGCCTCTCCCTTGTGCACCTTCAGCCCGGCGGGCAGCACGGCAAAGGGCTGATTGACGGATTCCCAGGTCTTCAGCGCGCCGTCCTCCACGCCCAGCTGGGCGAAGATCCGCTCCGGCGTCCGGGGCATGACGAAGCTGACGCAGACCGCCACCCGGCGGACGCATTCCGCCAGCGTATAGAGCACGGTGGCCAGCCGGGGCATTCCCTCCTCGCTCCGGCCCAGCACCCAGGGCTGGGTCTGGTCGATATACTTGTTGCATTCGCTGATCAGCCGCCAGATCTCCTGCAGCGCGGCGGAGAACTGGAAGGCGTTCACCTGCTCCTCCACCCGGGCGGGCATTCCCTCCGCCAGGCTCCACAGGCTCCGGTCGATCTCCTCCACGGCCTGGATCGCCGGGATGCTTCCCCCGCAGTATTTCTCGATCATCGCCACGGTCCGGCTGACCAGGTTGCCCAGATCGTTGGCCAGATCCGCGTTCACCCGGGTCAGCATCGCCTTCAGGGTGAACTCGCCGTCATTGCCGAAGGGCATCTCCCGCATCAGGAAATAGCGCACCGCGTCGCTGGAATACCGGTTGCACAGCACCACCGGATCCACCACGTTGCCCACGGACTTGCCCATCTTCTTTCCGTCGATGACCAGCCATCCGTGGCCGAACACCTGCTTCGGCAGGGGCAGTCCCAGGGCATGCAGCATGATGGGCCAGTAGATCGTATGGAACCGGATGATCTCCTTCCCCACCAGGTGCACATCCGCGGGCCAGTACTTCCGGTACAGCTCATCGTGATCCGTCCCGTATCCCAGGGCGCTGATGTAGTTGCTCAGCGCGTCGATCCAGACATAGACCGTGTGCTTCGGGTCGAAGTCCACCGGAATGCCCCATTTGACGCTGGTCCGGCTGACGCAGAGGTCCTGCAGCCCGGGCTCCAGGAAGTTGTGGATCATCTCATTGGCCCGGCTGGCGGGCTGGATGAAGTCCGGATGCTCCTGGATGTACTGGATCAGCCACGGCGCGTATTTGTTCATCCGGAAGAAATAGCTTTCCTCCTGGGTCTTCTCCACGGGGCGGCCGCAGTCCGGGCAGCACCCGTCCTTCAGCTGCAGCTCCGTCCAGAAGCTCTCGCAGGGCGTGCAGTACCAGCCCTCGTACTGCGCCTTGTAGATATCCCCCTGGTCGTACAGCTGGCGGAAGATCTTCTGCACCGTCTTCACGTGCCGCTCATCGGTGGTCCGGATGAAATCATCGTATTCGATGTCCATCAGCTTCCACAGGTCCTTGATGCCGGCCACGATGTGGTCCACATAGGCCTGCGGCGTCACGCCCTGGGCGGTGGCCTTCTTCTCAATCTTCTGGCCGTGCTCGTCGGTCCCGGTCAGGAAATAGGTGTCATAGCCCGTCAGCTTCTTGAACCGGGCCATGGAATCCGCCGCGGTGGAGCAGTAGGCGTGGCCGATGTGCAGATTGTCCGAGGGATAGTAAATGGGCGTGGTAATGTAAAAGGTCTTCTTTCCGTTCGTGTTCGTCATGGGGATCATTCTCCTTACGCGTTTGTGCAAAGTCCGGGAAACAAAAAGGGCTCTTGCGACGCAAGAGCCCAAAGATTCCGAATGATTACTGAGCTTCGGCCGCGGTCTCCACGGGATACACGGAAACCTGCTTCTTGTCGCGGCCCAGGCGCTCGAACCGGACGATGCCCGTCTCCTTGGCGAAGAGGGTGTCATCCTTGCCGATGCCCACGTTCTGGCCGGGATGAATCTTGGTTCCCCGCTGCCGAACCAGAATGTTGCCCGCCTGAGCCAGCTGGCCGTCCGCCCGCTTCGGCCCCAGGCGCTTGGACTCGCTGTCCCGGCCGTTCCGGGTGGAGCCCATTCCCTTCTTATGCGCATGCAGTTGCAGATTCAGCTTCAACATGGTCCATTCCTCCGTTCTTTGATTTCAAATTTCACGAATCCGGGATACGCTTCCTGCAGATCGGAAAAGCCCTGACCCAGCGCGCCCATCAGGAGCTGCGCTCCCTTCTCGGTTTCGCCCTCCAGCGCGGGAAGATCGAAGCTCAGCAGCCCCGTCTCCTCCTCCACCTCGGCGGAAACCCGAACGCCCAGCAGGCTTTCCAGCGAGTTCACACAGTTGATTTCCAGCGCCGAGGCCGCCGCGCAGACAATGTCCTGTCCGTGCTCCGCGTATCCGCTGTGTCCCCGGTCCCGGAACCCCGTGTATCTCCCGCCCTTCCGATACAGGATGGCGGAGATCATTACGCGGTGATCGCGGTGATTTCCACCTTGGTGTAGGGCTGACGATGGCCCTGCGTCCGATGATAGTTCTTCTTGCTCTTGTACTTGTAAACCCGGATCTTCTCACCCTTCACCTGCGCGAGAACCTTGCCTTCCACCTTCGCGCCGGCCAGAATGGGGTTGCCCACCTTGACTTCGCCTTCGCCGCCGATCATCAGCACATCGAAGGAGATCGCGGAATCCGCTTCCTGGTCCACCTTGTCGATAAAGATCACATCACCCTGGGATACCCGATACTGCCGACCGCCTGCCGCGATAATCGCATACATGCTTCAGCACCTCCTGATTCATACTCGCCGGGATTCGAGGTTGCGCAGGGCGCATTAAAAAGACCTCTCCCGAGCGGCTCACCGCAGAAAGATACCATGATTCTCCGCTCCTGTCAAGGCTTTTTTGCCAATCTTTCCGCTTGACACGCGGCGCGCCCTTCCTCTATATTACGCATTGCGCCGCTCTTCGCGCGGCAGGAGGTTTTTGAACATGCGGGATAACCTGTGGAAGGACCGGGATTTTCTCCGGAATCTCATGAAGCTGGCTCTGCCCATCGCGGCCCAGAGCCTGATGCTCTCGGCGGTGGGCGTGGCGGACACGCTGATGCTCGGCGCCCTGGAGCAGAACGCCATGGCCGCGGTCTCCCTGGCCACGAAGCTTCAGTTTGTCCAGAACATGCTGATGTCCAGCTTTGTGGCGGCCCTGGTGGCGCTGGGCGCGCAGTACTGGGGGAAGAAGGATGTTTCCTCCATGAGCCGGCTCTTCGGCATTGCCATGCGGCTCAACGGCGCCAGCGCCATCCTGTTCTTCATCTGCTGTGAGTTCTTCCCCCGGAAGATCATGCTGCTCATGACCAACGATCCGGTTCTGATCGAGATCGCCGCGGGCTATCTGCAGGTGGCGGCCTGGAGCTATCTGCTGACCGGCATTTCCCAGAGCTATCTGGCCCTGCTGAAAATCAGCGATCACGCCAGCGAAACCGCGGCCATCAGCTCCGCGGCCGTGGTCATCAACATCGGGCTCAACGCGGTGCTGATCTTCGGTCTCCTGGGAGCGCCCCGGATGGGCGTGCGGGGCGCTGCCGTCGCGACGCTGGCCGCCCGGATCGCGGAAACCGTCTGGGCCGTCTTCCTCTCCTTCCGCGCCGGGCATATCCGTCCCGACCTGAAGGACGTGTTCCGCCGGGATCGCCTGCTCTCCCGGGATTATTACCGCTGCATGCTGCCCATGCTGGGGGCCGGCATGCTCTGGTCCATCGGCTTTACCTCCTACAGTGCCTTCATGGGCCATATCGATCAGGACGCTCCCGCCGCGAATTCCGTGGCCTCCTCCGTGATCGAGCTGGTCTGCTGCCTGTGCAACGGCCTGGCCAGCGGCGGCGGCATTCTGGTGGGCAACGAGCTGGGCGCCGGCCGGCTGGAGCGGGGCAAACTCTATGGCCAGCGGCTGGTCCGGATGAGCTTTCTGGTGGGCGTGCTGACCTGTCTGGCGATGATCGGGATCACGCCCCTGCTGCTCTCCATCGTGCATCTCAACGACGCCGCCTACGGCTATCTCCGGGCCATGCTGGCCGTCATGTCGGTCTATACCATCGGCCGCGTGGTCAACACCATCACGATCAACGGCGTCTTCACCGCCGGCGGGGACACCCTGTTTGATCTTTACAGCCTGGCCGTGGTCATGTGGGGGCTGGCCCTGCCGCTGGCAGCGCTGGGCACCTTCGTCTTCCACTGGCCGGTCTGGCTGATCTATGCCTGCACCTGCCTGGACGAGGTGGGAAAGATCCCGTGGGTCATGGCCCATTGCCGGAAATACAAATGGGTGCGCGATCTGACCCGGGACCGGGCGGACGCGCCGGCGCAGCCGACCTGAGTTCCGTGGCGCGCCGATATCCGCAGGGGCGGAGGGAAAACCCTCCGCCCCTTCTGTATTTGGCGGGAGAACGGCACCGTCCTCCCCGCCCTTATTCCGGATGCACGTGGCTTCCGGTTTCGTCGCAGGTGACCCGCAGCTTCTGGGGAATGCTCTCGTCCAGCTTGTCCACATGGGAGATGATCCCCACCAGCCGGTCCCCCGCGGACAGCTGGCCCAGCACCTCCAGGGCCTTGTCCAGCACGTCCGGGCTCAGCGTTCCGAAGCCCTCGTCAATGAACAGCGCGTCCAGCTTCTGCCCGCCGGCATGCATCTGCACCACGTCGGAGAGGCCCAGAGCCAGCGCCAGCGACGCGTAAAAGCCCTCCCCGCCGGACAACAGGGACGAGGGCCGGTTTTTGCCCGTGGCGGTATCCCGCACCTCGATCTCCAGCCCGGCCTTTCCGTTTTTCCGGTCCGCCTCCCGCTTGTGGATCAGCTCATACCGGCCGCCGCTCATGATGTCGATCCGCCGGTTGGCCATTTCGAGGATTTCCCGGAACACCGCCCCCATGACGTATCGGTCAAAGCTGATCTTTCCGCCCTCCCCGGTGCTTCCGACGGCCAGGGTGCCCAGGGCGTTCAGCCGCTCCCAGGCCCCGTCCGTGGAGGCCAGGGCCTCCCGGTATTCCCGGGCCTTCTCCAGGAGGTTCCGATGCGCTTTCATCCGGCTGTCGCCGGCGCTGTACCGCTCGTCCGCCTCCCGCTGCCCGCGCTTTCTTTCCGCGATGCTGTTTTCCAGGGCTTGAAGATCGGTATGGCTTTTCCCCCGGGTGCGCTCCTCCAGCTCCGCAATCTGTTCCCCGGTTGCCTTGAGCTCGCTTTCCCAGTCATGAACGGCCCGGATCTGGGCCTGCAGCCATTTCTCCCCATCCTCCCCTTCGAGGGGGGCCAGCGCCGCCGCGGCCTCGTCGGCGCTGCGGAAGCCGTTCTTCTCCAGGGAAAGCTGCGTCTCCTCCCGGGCCTGCTCCCACGCCGCGCCCAGGTCGGGAAGCTCCCTGCGCTTTCCCTCCAGCGCTCCCTCCGTGGCGGAAAGCGCCTCCCGGGCGTCCCGTTCCGCCTTCGCGTGGAGTTCGATCTGCCGCTGCAGCTGCTCCAGCTGTCCCGTCCATTCCCGGATCCGGCGCTCCGCCTCCCCGGCGGATTCCAGCGTCAGGGTTCTGCGCAGCTCCTCCGCGGCGCTCCGGGCGGCGGCCAGGGCGGCCTGCTGGCTGGCCTCCTCCCCCTTCCGGGCTTCGATCTGCTTCTCCAGCTCCTCCAGCTGCTTCCGGTTGACCTCCTGCAGGTGCGCCAGATTGTTCCGGCGGGTCTGCCGCTCCCGCGCCTGCCGCAGCTCCGCGGCCGCCTGCTCCGCCTTCTGCCGTCCTTCCCGTTCCGCCCGGGTCAGGAAGCCCTCCGCGCTGATCGTTTCCCATCCGCATCCCGGAAACAGGGGATCCGCCTTCCGCAGCAGCCCGTTCTTTCTTCCCTCCAGAAGGCTGATGGCCTGCCGGAGCCGGTCCTCCTGCTCCCTGCGGTCCTTCTCCGCCCGGTTCCAGGCATTCTCCGCCTCCCGTACTTCCTCCTCCCGGGGGGTTCCCTCCTCCAGGGGGGCAAAGCGCGCTTCCCCTTCCTTCGTATGAACCGCGCCGCAGACCGGGCACGCCGCCTCACCGCGCTCCCCGATTTCCCGGCGCAGCGTCTCCGCCAGCAGGCCCGCCTGCCCGGCCACAAACCGCTGATACAGCGTGTGCCGCCGGGTTTCCGCTTCCGCGGCCCGCTGCGCCATCTCCTGCTGCTTCCGGGCTTCCCCGCCGATCCGTTCCTCTTCCTTCCGGATTTCGCGGAAGCTTTCGATGATTCCGTCCTTCCCGGTCAGGGTTTCCATCGCCTGCCGCTGGATCCGGTCCGCTTCCTCCAGGGCGCTGACCTGATGGTCAATCTCCTTCAGTTTCTCCAGGGCGGCGGCGATTTCGTCCTGTTCGCCCCGCAGGGCCCGCTGCCGCTCCTCCGCCTCCTCCCGGCCCACCCGGGCATCCCGTTCCGCCTGCTCCGCCCGGCGCTGCGTCTCCGTTTTCTCCTCCAGCGTCCGGTACCGCGGCAGCTGTTCGTTCAGCAGATGGATGTCCTTTTTCAGCTCTTCCGCCCGCGCCAGGGGCTCCCGGTCCGCCTCCGTCGCCTCCCGGGCCGCCTGCAGCTTTTCCCGGTTTTCTCCCAGCGCTCCCTCCAGCGTCCGGATCTCTCCCTCCGTCTTCCGCAGCGCCGCTTCCGCCCGGCGTTCCGCGTCGATTTTGGGCTGCACCGCGTGCAGCACGGAGGAGACGGTTCGGATCTCCGCCTCCCGTCTCCGGATTTCCGGCTCCCGTCCCGCCAGCTCCGCCTGCCGTTCCCTTTTCTGCCGCAGCTGATCGAGATCGCGGTTGACGCCCTCCGCTGCGCCGTAGGCCAGGCTCAGCTTCTGCAGCGCCTCCTGGATGCCGCTTTTCTCCCTCTCCAGCTCCGCCATCCGTTCCCGGTCCTGCTCCGCCAGCGCTTCCAGCCGCTCGAGAAAGTCCGGGTTCTCCGGATGGTATTGAATCCGCTCCTCCTCCGGAAAGCCATCCTCGATCAGGCGCATCAGCTTCTCCTGATTTCCCCTGCGCTCCTCCAGAAGCAGGCTCCTGGCGCCGGCCAGCAGATTCTGATACCGGATGAAGGCCGTGTTGTCAAACAGCCGGCCCAGGATCTCCCCCTTCCGGTCGCTGTTCGCCTGCAGAAATTCCCGGAATTCGCCCTGGGCCAGCATCACGATCTTCCGGAACTGTTCCACATCCATGCCCAGCAGCTCCGTGCACCGGGCGTTCACCCGGTCCTGCCCCTGAACAGTGACGCCGTCCGGTTCGATGAGCAGCGCTTCCTGCCGCGCCTCGCCGTATTCGTTCGCCGTGCCGCGCTTTCTCGGAAAGCGGAGCTTTCTTTCGGCCCGGTACTCCCGCCCGTTCTGCAGAAAGCGGAGGGTCACCACCGTGTCCTCCGAAAGGCTGACCCGGTCGCAGTGCATCCGCAGCGCGTCCCGTTCGCCGCCGCTGGTCTTTCCGTACAGGGCGAAGGAAATCGCGTCGAAGATCATGGTTTTTCCCGCCCCGGTCTCCCCGGAGATCAGAAACAGCCCCGAGCGGAAATCGCTGAACCGGATGACCGCTTCCTCCGCGTAGGACCCAAAGGCTTTCATCGTCAGCACCATCGGTCTCATTTCCGGCCCGCCTCCTGTTCCTTCACGAAGTCCAGGATCCTTCGGAAATCCTTCTCCTCCGGCTCCCGCTGTCCCGGCGCCGCGTCCCGGGTCATCCCGCCCACCAGGGTCATCAGCTCCATATCCCGCTCGTCCGCTTCCACGCCGCTGTTCCGCTCCTGATAGAAGTCAGCAAACAGCGCCTCCACCGGCTTTTCCCGCATCTCCCGCGTGCCGGAAAGCACCGCGTCCCCGGTGAAGGCATTGTATTCCGAGCTCAGCTCCAGCACCGTGCTCCCGTGCGCCCGCGCCGTCTCATGCAAATAATCGGCGATCGGAGGCGAGATCCGCCGGTCCGTCAGGGTGATTTTCAGATATTCGTTCTCCCGGGGATGCGCCGCCTCCGCCCGAATTTCGTCGTAGGTTCCCCGGATCTCCCGCATCCGGTGCAGGGGTTCGATTTCCATCCGTTCGATCCGGATCTCCCCGCCCTTTTCCGGCAGGGTGACCAGCAGCGGGCCCTTCTGCGGCTGCCGGGTTTCGTTGAAATGATACGCCAGGGGGGAGCCGGCATACCGGATGGTCTCCCGGCCGACCGGATAGGAGGAATGGATATGCCCCAGCGCCACGTAGTCGAATCCGTCGAAGGCGGTGTAGTCCACCTGGCCGACCCCGCCGACCATGGATTCCGATCCGCCCCGCTCCGCCTCCTGCCCGTTCGCCGTCACGTTCTGGTGGGCGATCAGCACGTTGCGCTGCCGGAAGTCCACCGGCTGGACCGCCAGGATCTTCCGGACCGCGTCGTCATAGTCCCGGATTTGCGCGTCCCCCAGCGCCTGGGCCGCCATCGCCGGATAGAGATAGGGCAGCAGCCAGAAGGTGACGGGGCCGTTCCCGTCCTCCAGCGTCCTGTGAACCAGCTCCGGGGATTGCTCCAGCGGCTTCGAGATATACACATCCCGGGCTTCCAACAGCTGGCTGAGAAAAGATAGGTGATAGACGGAATCATGGTTGCCCGCCGTCATGAACACGGAGATTCCCCGGTCCGCCAGCAAGGTCACCAGCCGGTTCAGCAGCTGGGCGGCCCGTCCCGGAGGCAGCCCCCGGTCGTACACATCCCCGGCCATCACCACGGCGTCCGGCTTCACCCGCTCCGCCATTTCCAGAAAGCGCTCCACCCAGACCTTCTGATCCCCGGAATCGATCAGGGAGGTTCCGTAGATGGATTTCCCCAGGTGCAGATCCGCCAGATGCAGAAATTTCATATCCGTCTCTTCCCTTTCTGATGTCTTTTTCTGTGCCGGCCCGGCCCTTCTCCCGAGGGACGGTTCGTCCCGCTCAGGGCTCGGATTCCGGGAACACGATCCTGCGGACCCGCTGAATCTTCCCGTCCCGCAATGTCAGCTTCGCCATCGTAACCTCCCCGCCCCACCGGGCCCTTCCGCAGCTGCCCGGATTCAGCCAGAGCCTTCCGTCCAGCCATTCCTCGCTGTAGCGGTGGGTGTGGCCGCAGATCACCGCCTGCACGCCCTCCAGGCTGCGCGGAACATCCCGCCGGTCATGCGTCATCAGGAAGGAGACGCCCGCGATCTCAAACCGCAGCGTTCCCGCCAGATCCCGCAGCCCCTCCGTCCAGAGATCGTTATTGCCCCGGACCGCGTAGATCGAACCGTACAGCCTCAGCTCATCCAGGTCCGTCTCCCGGACGATGTCCCCCGCGTGAAGGATATGCGTGCAGTCCTGCACCTCCGCCACCACGTCCCGCCGAAGCAGCCCGTGGGTATCCGAAAGAACCGCCGCCTGAACTTCCCTTCCCCCGGCTCCGCCCTCCGGCTTTCCCGCGCCGCCCTTCGCCGTGAGGGCCTTCAGCAGCCCTTCGCATCCTTCCTCAATCTGCCGAAGCGATCCCTGGAAATCCCGGGTGTACCAGGGATCGTCAATCTCCATCCCCGCTTCTCCGGCCCAGTCCCTCAGCAGGGAGATTTTTCCCTCCGGATCGCCTCCGTAGATTCGGCGCATATCCGCCAGGTTCTCCCCGTCCATGCCGATCAGAAAGTCATATCGGGCGTAGTCCGCCCGGGTCGTCTGGCGGGCCGCGTGTGGCTCGCATGCGTATCCCCGGACCCGCAGCGCCTTTTTCATCGGAGGATAAACATCATTCCCGATCTCTTCCCGGGTCGCCGCCGCCGAATCCGCCGCAATTCCCCCGATTCCGCGTTCCCGCAGCATCTGGCGGAAGACCATTTTGGCCGCCGCGCTCCGGCAGATGTTTCCGTGGCAGATAAACAAAATCTTAATCATAGGCCTCCAATGCCTCACAAGACGACGTTTTGCCGCGATTTGCGCAGTAGGAAAATCGTACATTTCTGCCGGAAATCCGGGCCAACCCGGCAAATCGCGGCAAATTGCGGCAATGGATGGTAGTCAAATGGTAGTAAAAATCTGAGGTTCTATTACCGTGTCAGATAGTTCAACGGTCATCGGCGAAGCGAATCCACCTTTGTGAGTGTACCATATCAGAGGCGGATTTTCCACACTTGCGGAAAGCGTGGAGAACAGAAAAGCACCCTGGCAGCGTACCGGCTGGGCTACGTTTATTCATCTTCCAGTACAATCACATTCACCTGGCCACTGTGGCCTGTGCAGGCATCCAGCGCAATGATCCCATTTCCATAATATGGGCTAAAATCCGCGGCGTCTCCGAATTCTGAACCTTTCCCTTCAAAATTGCTGTGTCCATAGGAGCAATGCCAGTGTCCACAGACGATGGTCTTTCTTTCTTCGATCACCCCGGCCTTAGCAGCATCCATGCCATTGAACCATCTGGCCCGATCCCACTCCTCTGGAGAAGCGGTCCGCCATTCATTCATCTTACTGTAGATTGGATGCGCGAAGCATGGAATCCATCCATGAACAAAGATATACCGGGAAGTCTCATAAAAGTCGAGCATAGACGGGATGATTTCCGCATAGTACGGTGTTATCCTGGCCGCCTCCGCGAAATCGTAGTGCCGGATTCTGGCCATGGTGGCGTCATAGCCGGTCAACGCCAGTGCAGTCTGATAGGTGCCATTTTGTACATGATGATAATAAGCCAGTCCCTGGTCCTTACCGACCATTTCACAAAACAGGTCTTCATGATTTCCCCGAATGAGAATCAGGTCTGCTCTGTTCTCCATGATGAATTCTTGAAGCTCCTTTGCCTCTTTCCCGCGATCAAACAGATCTCCGCAGATGATCAGTTTCTTTTCGCAATTGTCCTCGAAGTATCCAGAAGCTTTCAGGGCATTCATAAACGGAGTGAAAAAACCATGGATGTCTGCTGTAACATAATATTTCATTCACTTCACCTGTATAACTGGTACTTCTTGCTGATCAGATGCGCGATGCTGTCTATCTTCAAATATTTCAATCAGTCTCTGTCTGCGATCCATCTGTGATAACCTCTCCCTTTTCAATCAACGTCGCGGAACCTACTGGCAGCCACTCAATCTGATCGCCGAATTTCTCCATGTCCTCTTCGTCCACATGCATAAAGTCCAGGATTGTTCCGTATTTTGCAGGAAATCTGTCTTCACAATAACGCGTCGGGGAATTGGCTGGAACGATGCCAATCAGATCCGTTCCCTCGAACCGCGCCAGAATTCCTTCGGCATCTTCCAGCATAACGGGATAGCCCGCCTCCCGGATCGCAACGAAGAAGTTCACCGCTTCCACAGACCGTCCCCAAGACTTCCCTCGGACTGAAAAATAGTATCCTGCATTAACCATTCTCTGGTTGTATTCTTCTTCAGTGATCTGTCCTGAGCGCAGCAGGTAGCCCAAGTAATGCTCATCATGACAGACATAAAGATCGATATGCGTACTGTTTCCACCTCGGCAAACCTCCCACGGGTGCCCGCCAGATCGGTTACGATCAAAGTACCAGTTATCCCATGCTTTGGGATCATCAAAATCGATACCAGGACCTTCGTTCAGGCCATGGCCGGTACCGGTGAGGCCTTCATCCCTGCCATCCGCATGTTTGAGGTATTGCTCTGCAGGCGTCAGATCTGTTCCCTCATATCCGCAGGCAAGGTATCCGGCTGCGCATGCTTTGAAGAAGTCATTGGCAGTCATGGTTTTCATCCGTCCAATATGTTCTTTATCGTTTTCTTTGATAAAAGACTTGAAAGCGAGGAATGTATTGGTCGACAGGCCTTCAAATATATTGGTTTTTGCTTCTGGGTAATACTCCCATTCGACTTTTCGCGGAATAACACCCGTACGATGCTGATAAGGAAGGTTCTCCTTGACCATCTTGTTGTATAGGCCCTTCCGGAGCAGTTCCATGCTGTGCTCAACGGCAGGAAGGATCAGCTTGCAGAGTATAATCGCCGGTTCCTCTTTATACCAGGTTTCTTCCCGGGTTCCTTCTCTGAGCTCAGCATTGATCACAAGATGGTGCCGGTTCCGGCTTGCAACGGAAAGTCCTCGGAATTTCCAATTGGAATCCGGCTTGTTTTCTGAAATGCCAACAAAATACCATTCCGTCTCATTCGGATAGTAGTCACGCCAGATCTGTTCAAACTCCTCATAGCTTTCTACTTCTCCGTCTTCCTTCTCGCTCTCAAAATCTCCCCAGTCAGTAATATCTCCCCGGGGAACGATAATCCAGATTCCCTTGGCTTCATCGTTCTTTTCATAGGGAGCTAAGTCCGCCATTGCTTTAAACAGCGGATCCAATGCTTTCATCAATTCTGCACCCGGTTGCTCCGGATTCTGAAATCCTTCATAACAACTGAGCAGCCGATTAACGTGTGGCGCTATCAGTTTAAAATCATCTTCCATTCCATTTCCTCCTACGGGTTACACCCCTGCGAGGGGTTATTGGGGGTTACCATCTATCCACCGACGCACATCACGCTCCGCAATATCCGCCAAACGGTCGCCACACGCTCTGACATTTATTTGCCTCCCGATTCCTTCCCCAGGCTTCGTTTGAAAATCAGTATCTCCTGGAGATCGTTCAACGGTTTTTCCAGAACGTCCTCTGAAAGGCTCCAGCCCATTCCGCAGCGAACAAAGTCCACTCCTTCAAGCAGGGCGATGCAAGCCTCGTTTCTTCGATCCGTTTGGGCAGAAACTTCATCCAACCCCGCGTCTTCTGCCATCTGAAGCAGCCGCTTTACTGCTGCTGTCCCATACCCCTGCCGCCAGTATTCCGGGTACAGCATAATGCCAATGTCACCACTCTTTTCGTCCAGACTGCATTCTCCGATAACCCGTTCGTCCAGCAGGATCATATACTCACGATCCGTTGACGGCTTGTTCTTTAGCCAGGACACCAGTGTGTCCCTATCCTGGATCACGTTAGGGGTATACTTGGTCACTTCTGGATGGCAGGTAATTTTCAACAGCTCCTCCACATCATTCAGTGTCAGCTCTCGAAGTTCCATTATCTATCCTCCGATCCGGTTGTTCGGCGCGTCTTTTCCGATCCACATCTATCCATTCAGATAACGTTAGCGGCTTGTAATCACTGAACATACAAAAGCAGTTGATCATGTTGCAGGGGATTGGTTGCGGTTCGGCCACATACTTCGATGTAACCTTTGTTTCCCTTGTTTCCATAATGAAGCGATTGATCAGCCTTTCATCATGGGTGTTGTGGACATGCCCGTAAAGCATGTAGGTCAATGGATTCCCAGCTTTATCCCGGCGGTACTGTCCTTTATAGCAGAACACCGGATAATGCGAGAGAATCACCTGCCTTCCGTTGTCACGGATCTCCTGATACGGTTCAATGCTGCGGAAGAGACCGCGATCAAAGCTCCTATCCGCGAGATATTTGTCATGGTTCCCGATCAAAAGGTGAAGTTTGCCTTTCAGCTGCCGGAGGATTTTGGCTGTGGCATCCGCTTTTGCAATCGAGAAATCGCCGAGAATATAGACATCATCTCTGTCGCGCACCTTGCTGTTCCACTGTTCTACCATGTGCGCGTTCATCTCTTCAAAGCCGGAAAAACCTCTGCGATCCATTTCTCGACAGATTCGATCATGATAGAAATGGCAGTCCGCAATATACAGGGTCCTTGCTGGCGGCGTCTGAGCCTCCTTGATAAAGCCTTTCAGCCTGTTTTGAAGGCGAACTACTTCCTCCACTCCATAGTGGCCTCCCTGCATCAGGTTGTTCATCGTTCCCTGATAATCCGCAATCATGCCATCATAATATTCTCCTCCGGCATGAGGTCCCATTTCCCGCTGCTTATCTGCCTGCCTTCTCACAGCGAGCTCGTTTCCCTCCATCGCGCAGCGAAAGAAGTCAAAAACGGGCAGGCATTGCCGAACCAAGAAGTCATTCAGTTCAGTATGGATCGGTACCGCTTCCGGATCTTCCATTTCGCTCACCTTCAGCACTTTCATCCGCACATAGCAGACGTCCCGCAGGATCAGGGATTCCATTTCAGATAGCTTCATCGTCATTTTCATTCTTCGGCTTCCTTGTGCTTCTCCTCCGCTTCCTCGAAGGATGGGGCTGTGTCACCAAGGCTTTTCAAAATTCTGCTGCGTTCTCGCCAGTTGCAGTACCTGCTGTACCCGTGTGCGGTTCATCGTCCGGCGTGCATCAGTCCTCGTTTTTCAGCAGGTATTTATTGCTGACCACCTTCATGGACAGACTGGCGCTGATCAGTGGACAGAATACTGGTTCCGTCGGACGAATCACAATTCCTTCCTTCTTACCGCCATTCGGGTATTCACCGTCGGCACGTGCCAGCAAGGCCTCTACGGTTGGATAGTGGCTCGGCAGATCTTTGTCCACTTCTTCGATTGGCACATGCGGCATGCCCAACGCTTCACAGATCTGCAGCATACGCTTTAATCCGACCCGCTTTCCGTTCTCCCGGATGGTGAAAACGTACCATTCCGGCTTGGTCAGGCGAAGTCTGTTTTTCTGAATGCCCGGCGCACAAAGTTCGCCCTGAATCGTCAGTGTTTTCAGCTCGTTTTCCTTTGCAAAAGCTTCCATCTTCTCCTGGTAGCCGCGTTCGTTGACCAGATTATAGAAGAAGCTGGAGCCGTCATTCTTGTACTCATAATTATGCCCGGTCACATGGAATCCTTCTTCATCAATCCCGATGGAGTGGGAGCTTCCGTCCATCTTGGTGCTGATATAGTATTCCAGCCCTGCAAAAGCCTGGATCAGATCCGGATTCTCCTGCACGCGGGTTTCATCCGTGTGCGGGATATCGTATGGCAGGGTACCGATCACATTCCCGCCAGTGGTAGCCTTTTCTTCAATCTCCCACTTGCGAACGCCAAGAATCTCCGCAACGCCTGTCCCAACTTCAGCATCTGAAGGGATCTCCGGAAACTGGCTGACAGGAAGCAGCAGTCCCTGTGAAATCTGTCCCCGGAAGGTCATTGTCCGGAGCTTGAATCCTTCGCCCATGATATCCGTCTTCTTGTAGCAGGATTTCCTCAAGAATTCGAATTCCGGACGAATCGGCAGAAAGCTATCAATTTCAAAGTACACAGCCGTGTCCATTTCCTTGAATTGTCCTTTGTTCACCACGCACTGCCAGCCCAGCACATGCGCCAGTTCGATGCGATCCGCGCCTTCAATCGGCTCCACTTTCCTTACCTTTTCTATACTTGCCAGCTTTCTCATGATCTGGCCTCCTTTCTGATCGTGAATCATGTCTCCGCCAGTTCTACTACTAAAGTGGTTTAACTTTACCACAATACAGGTATTATGTCAACCACTATTGTGGTATAATCCGGATATCATGAGGAAGGGGGGCATTTCCCTTTGGCTTTTTCAGAAAAACTCATTGAAGCAAGAAAAAAAGCCTGCTTATCGCAGCAGCAGTTGTCAAGGCTCTCCGGAATCTCTCAGCAGGCAATCAGCAAATTGGAAAACGGAAAAAGCTCCCCTTCTGAATATACAATGCGTCAACTGGCCACAGCATTACATATTCCGCTATCCGAACTGATTGATGAGAATAAGGAAGAAATGGATCAGACAGATTGGTTAATGCAGAATGTGCTTCACCGTATTCATCATCTTTCCGAACCCGCCCTTACACGCCTTTCGGATTTTCTTACCGGTCTGGAAGCAAACCAGTCTATTGCTGTTTCTGAGCATCAGAATGGAAAGAATTCCCGGGATGATCAATCAGATTCATAATCACAGCAACTGTGATCAGAATAGGCAGATAAGACAGGATATACATGAATAAGTTTACTAAACCCATTGGTACATAAGCCCTGGAAACCTCTTCGGCAGTAAAATCATAAAAAGCAGAGTGAAAAAGTATCCATACCTGAAGCGTGCATTTGAAGCGTGCCATGCTTTTCTAAAATGATGGGAAGTGGTTACAAGCCGCTTCCTGTTTTTTTCGTCACTGTTGCCATGGCAAATGCGGATATTTTTATCCAACCAGGAACAGCTTCTTCGATATCCTGACCCTCACCGGTTTTGTCGCGATCAAAATCGCTTTGCTTGTTGTCTATCATCACGTTCCTACCAAATATCAGCAGGAATAATCGTAGAAAAGCACCGGGCCGAGATGGCCCGGTGCGTATTCCTGTTGCCCAGCTCAGGATTGCATGCCTTTTATTATCCTGAAACCTGGAAATACTGCTCACATTCATCAAAGGTAAAATTGTTTACGGTGATCAATTCATACTCATAAACTATCGTACCATCAGATTCTCCTGCTGAGCTTTCCGGTGCAGCTTTCACTGTCACCGGTTGCTCAAGCTTCCTGATCATTCTTAAGGTAGTTCTTCCATTCCGAGTAATCCATAACGCTTTTTCCATTCCGGGAACTGTTACAACACGGGTATCAATATTCTCTTCAGACCGGAAGCCGAACATATGGTTCAATGATGGGGTAAGAGAGGATCTGATGGATTTCACAACTTTATCATTTTCCCAGCATTGAACCAAATAGCCCGTAATCACCTCATTTTCCGGTGCGATGCTGTATTTTCTGATAGTAAATCCATTGTTCTGCTCTTCACCGGCCAGCACGTATTCGCCCTGTTCTCTGCATTGATATTCCAGTTCAACCTCTGTTGTTCCGGAGAATGAAATATCCGGGACTCGCATCAGCGGGATTCCATCCAGCACAGACAGAGATTCAGATCGACTCAATTTGAAGCGCGTAGTTACATCTTCACTGTTTTCTGAAATAACCACACCATAGTATTCATCAGGAACCTCAAATAATGCGTTGTTCATCTGTGTTATCAAATCCATATTCTGGGTTTCCTGCATTCGAGGCGTATTTTCTGCCTCCTCACCTTTCCAGTTCAGGTTGATCCAGTTTGTGGCAGCATACGCAATGGCCATGATTCCCATCAGAATTCCTATAACGATTGCAATTCTTAACTTTATCGTCTTCTTCATCGTGATTTCTCCTCCTTCTGAATCAGGAAGGGACAGAATCTGCCGATGAATCAGGTCCTCCAGTTCTTCCGGCGGCTCACCATAGATAATCCGTAATTTTGTTCTGAGATTGTCTTTCATCTGGCATCCTCCTCCCCCAGTTCAATCTTAAGTTTCTGCTTTGCCCGTTTCAGGCGTGATTTTATGGAGTACAATGTGATTCCCAGTGCCTTTGCAGCTTCTTTCTCGTTATAACCTTCCATATAAACGAGCAGGAACGGTGTCCGGAGCTTCTCAGGTATGCCACTGAGACTTTCCTTTAGAACACAGACTTCCGCCGATAGATTATTCTCGCTCTCTTCAGGCAAAGCGGAAACAGGAGTAACTCTCTGCCTGTGCCGCTGAATGTTGTGACATTCGTTGATCACAATTCGGGCAAGATAGGCTTTTCCTTTTCCATTCTGAATGTTTTCGACCCTTTTCCAAGCTTTAAGCACCGATTGTTGTACAGCATCCTGGGCATCAGCCTGGTGATGCAGAATACTCATTGCAAGCCGGTACAGTCCAGGAAGCTGCTGTAAATACAGCTTTTCGAACGAGCTCTTATCCATTGGGGAACCTCCGTGTGAAGATCTTCAACTATTATACGTTTTTTCATACCTAAAAGAGTCATATTTCATCGAAATTGTTGCCAAGGCCCAAAGGCCGTCCCAAAGAAACCCAAGGAAAAGAAAAGCAGCATTCAAATCATACTGAATGCTGCGAAGGCGAGCGTTGCTTCTCGAACACCGTTCTGGCCTGCCGTTCTGTGATTCCAAGCATAATGGCAATCTTCGGTGTGGTTGCTTACGTTTAGTTACTGTTGCCGTGGCAGATAAAAAGGATACGTGTTTGGGTCATGTAAAGCCTCCTCCGGCCGCATCTTGCCGCGTTTTCAAAGTTCTCCGGCGTTCGGAATTCTGTTCATTCTGTCCGCATGGCATCTTTATTATGGATAAATCGCGGCAGAATGAGGCAAAACGCTGCATATCGCGTCCTCCAACGGTAGTAGAAAAGTAGTAAAACAGCCAATGTTCTACTACTGGGCAAAACTCATTCTGTTTTCGAGTCATTTATTATCCATCTTCCACTTCGGCCATGTCTCTCGAAACGAAGAATTTGTTGATCTTTCATCTGATCCAACACCGTTCTGACCTGTCGTTCTGTTATTCCAAGCATAATGGCTATCTTCGGTGTGGTTGCTGTTGGCTCCGCACGTAAAACATTGAGAACAGAACCCGCCCTTCTTTCCATCTGATCTGCCTTTTTTATCTGACTTTTTACTTGACTTTTTGCCTGACTTTTTTCAGAAATGTCAGCCTCAGCTTCCATAAGCGGCAGGATCATCGTTGTTCTATCAGGCAAGCCTGCTCCAAATTGTTCCTTAACCTGTGGCTCCTTTAGTCCCTCGTTTTTCCATATATCAAAGATGTCCGGAACTCCGGAGCCGGCGTGCTCGCCGATACCAATCAGATTGATCATTTTGAACAGATTTCTGTTTCTCGGTTCAGAGATACCGCCCCTCAGCATCTGTTTCTTGCCCGGGATGATTGTCCCCGAATTGGAAAGAACAATCCTGTCAGGATATCGTTCGATGACAACGCTCCAACGCTGGAAATAGTCCGCATTCACAAGACAGTTTGCAATGGCTTCCCGAACAGCCAGATGTTTTGGCGTTTCTTCTATGCGATACGGCCCGTCCGTCATGAATGGCTTCTTGAAATCCGCAGTGATCTTCGGATAAACCAGACTGAAGAAATCAAACACATTTCCGGAGAAATCTCCCGATTGTGTCTGCACGCGATCAGTCCATCGAATCTGCAGATCAAGCTTCTCACGATAATCCAGAAAGTATTCCGGAAACTGGGGTGTAATCCGATACTCTTGCCCAAACATCAGCAGTCCGGCTGCTGTAGGATGTATTTTCCCATCTCTTGTTTTATCACTCGCAGCACCAATTTGAACGAGAAACTGATCGTCCGGAAGCTTTACCCAAGCACTGTTTGGTCTCCTTGCTTCATAGCGAAGACGATAGAGCCGTACGCTTCTCGAATCAAAGTCTGAGATCTCCTCATCTTCCAGCACTTTCATATCCGGGCTTGTGCTTGCCTGATCCCGGAGCATCGCTTTAACCTCTTCAGGAGTACAGTGATAATCACCTTCCACGTTACGCTTAAAAGTCCCGCGAAACATATCACCGTTGATGAATACTGGCTTGGTTTCTCTATTCGCCATCGGGACTTTAACCACAAAGATTACATCGTCTCCGACCTGATAGAAGTCCGTATGAATCCGATAGATCTCAGTGTCGCTGGCATCACCCGGCGCGGAGAGGTGCACCCGGGGCGTTGTGGCCACAGGCACCGGGGCACGGAGGATACAGCCTTCCACCAGTCTCTGCCATTTGCCCGCTTCATCGATCGGATGCACCAGCGTCAGCTCTTATTCTTCATTCAGGGTTTCTGTGACTTTCGCAGACAGCGGAGCAAGAGTTCCGTTGCCATTGGTGGAGAAGTCAGTGCAGTCGGCGGGATAAACACAGATCACGGGAATTCACCTCCTTCAGGGCAAAATGAAAGTGCCGCCCGCTTGGACGGCACTGTATTCGTGATGGAAACCGGAAATCATAGATCAATTGTCAATTGCCTGTTTTGCTTCAAAAAACAGCACTGGTGTGACAAAAGGATATGTCAAATTATCAGGAAGATCATCAAAGGCCTTCACCGTACTCATCTCGCTTTCCGGAAGGGTCCCCAAATGTTGGATTTGGACAGCATAAACTCGTCCGTTTGAGGAGCCTTCGGAATCATAAGCATAGTAGTCGCAGACAGGAATCAATTTGTCCGCAGTGATTCCACTTTCTTCGTACAGTTCCCTGCGTGCGGCTTCCTCAGGGGTTTCACCCGCTTCAATGTGCCCACCTTGTGTTTCCCATGATGCATGTTTCTTATGATAGCTCAGCACATATTTGTTTCCTAAAAAGGTGCAGATGACAACGAACCTCAAATGATTAAGCTCACCAAATGGATATGTTTTACACTGCAATTCTACATGCCCTGTCATACGATGAACCTCCGCAAATCCAGAAATAGTGGCCCGAACGGCCTTTGCCAATATACCATGAATTCACATGATCCGGAAAGTAAAATTATTAAAAACCGCCAGTTTGGCTTCACAACCACCCTGGTCACGGTTCCATACCAGCTGACGGCGTTCTGTCCGGGTTTCAGCACCGGAAAATCTCCGCTCATATGATCGTTCATCAGAGTATTGCCGATGTAAGCTTCCTGCAGGGCAGAGTCAATCACAATGCTTCCGCTGATGTCCATCAGCTCCACAATGGTGGTCCCGACCATAAGCGTAATGTCCCCAGAACCAATAACCGTGATCTTGGGCTCGGAATACACGCTTCCCGGATTCGTGATGATCATCCCGGAAGTAGTGATTCTCAATGCCCAGCTGACCTGCAATGGACATGACCTCCGCAATATCCTCTGCGGAAGCGGCAACCTCGGTGCTCATCTGCTTTACGGAGTCTGAGAGCTTTTCGTATTCCTCTTCTGTGGCATCGACGGTCTTCCGCACATCGGCAAAGGCATATACGCAGCAAAGCCCTTATATGGTAGCAGTCAATATTAAAGTTATTCGGTGTTTCAAAAAAACGCAATGTAGAAGAAGGTGAACTTCAATGGCTGAAACCCTGCGCGAACTGGTAGCCCCGACAAACTGATTTATCTATCGTCAGCGATCAAAAAAGCTCTGCACGGAGAGCCATCCGCCCCGGATAGATTCAACGGCGCTGCGCTTAAAAAATATCTGCCTTCCTTAACCGCTGCCAATCGAATGCCTTCAAGCAATACAATGCCAGCACCCAGCAAGATCAAATGTACTTCCATCGGCGCATCTTCCGGGCCGACAGTCTGCGATTCATTTCCTAACAGTAGGATTCCTTTGGAAGCAAAGACCTTTGCTGCTTCCGAAGAAACCACAGCGTCTCCCTTGATCAGAAGTCGTTTTGCAGCTTCCGGGTCACGATCTCTCGATTTTTCATATATCTCCATTGCGTCATGGCCGGAGACAATCCCGTGATGCTCCGTAACAGAAGCCGGCCCAACAAAGGCGCATCCACGTGAGTACCGTTGTGCGCACACATATTGAAAGCTGTCAGATTGTACAGATCGCCTTTTTCCATTGAAGAAAGCACCCTTCTTTCCGGCACTGGGTCACCGGGGAATACCCGACAGCTGAAAACCTCCTGCGAGATATCGTAGATTGTCATTGCATATCACCTCCATAAATCCCGAATTGGCCTTAGTCAACAATTTCAAAAGCCAAAAGTAGTAGAAAAGTAGTAAAACGCTGATTTTTTACTACTCGGGGAGCCTGCTCAATAGGTATCCCACAAGCTCCGGGGTAAGCCGCCTTCTGCGGCTTTCACCTCGCGGCGGTTATCTTCTTTGTATTCATCAAATTGGGAGAGGTCAAATACCTCTTCCATTTCTTCTCTTTTCATTGGTCACAGCTCCTTGTACATAAGAATCTCATCATGCCAGGAGCCGTCGTCGAACCGAAGTGCATGATGTCTTCGCCCGCTTTCAACAAATCCGCATTTTGCATACAGGGCCTGTGCCTGCCTGTTCTCCGCCACCACTTCCAGATCCATCTGCTGATAACCGATTTCCCGGGCAAGTTCGGTAAGATAAGCTATCATGGCCGTGCCGATTCCAAGATGCCAGAATTCCCTGTACAACGCTATCGCCATCGAACAGCGGTGCAGGATCTTTCTCTTGGATCCGATCCCATTGATGGAACAATTCCCCGCCACCCTGCCGTCCACGATCGCAGCCATCATGACAGAAGAAGGATCATCAAGCAGTCTGCCGAGGATTTCACGCTCTCCTTCCACCGTAAAGGTAACTTCATCCGGATAGCGAAGTAAATACTCTGTTTCTCCCGATGTTTCCTTCAGATATTGAATCATTGCTTCTGCGTCTTCCGGAGCTGTCGGCCGCAGAACACATGTCCGCCCATCCTTCAGGATGACTTCCTTCGGAGCAAATCTCATTGGCATTACCTTCTTTCCTTTGTACCATAAAGATATTACGCCAGAATTATCCTGACAATTAAAATTCGGGGGGGATCCCTTCCCGTCTGAAAAACATCCTGATCAATCACTCCGCAAAACGTATCACCTGCTGCTCAGCGTCCACATCGGCTTCAATCCCAAACGGCATAATGCAGCGGGGCATCGCATGCCCGATGTTCAGATTGAACAGAATCGGAAGATCCGGCCGGCCGATCACTTCCGTCAGCAGCTGTTTGTATTCCTCCGAGTAGGTTTCATCCATGGGCTTTCCTGCAAGAACCCCGTTCACCGCATCAAAAACGCCAGCGCTCTTCAGCTGTTCAAGCGCCACTCTGTACTTTTCCGGAGCCGGCTTCTCCTCGCTGGATTCCAGCAGAAGAATTCTTCCTTTCCATTCCTTTGCATCCGGGAACAGCTCATACTTCCGGCACAGTTCCGGCATATCCGCATAGCGGTCCCCGCAAAACATATCGTACAGGGAATCGATACATCCGCCCAGGATCTTCCCGGAGAAATGAGTCGGGCCCTGCAGCAGTTCAAACCCCTGATTGGTCTTGGGTGAGAGCGCCTTGCCGACCTGGTCGGGGGAAAACTCTTTTCTTTCCTCATACCAGACATCGCTGGGCGTAATCTCCCGGATTCCTCCGGTAGTGATCAGCTCCTCGAAAAACTTCCGGGTATACGGATGCATTTCCGGTCCAAGCTCACACAGATCCGGCAGGAAAGCCTGTCCGTAAAACGTTTGCAAGCCAGCCTTATGAAGCATCAGATGATTGATTGTCGTATCCGAAAAGCCGAGAAACACCTTGTCTGTAACCGTCTCCGCCAATTCGTTATGCTCAAACAGATACGGAAGCAGCCGATAGGTATCATCTCCGCCGATTGCGCACAAAATCATATCAATTTCAGGATCCCGGAAGGCCGCCAGAAGATCCTCCGCTCTCTTTTCAGGATGCTCTTTGATATATTCCAACCCTTCAAGGGCATGCGGCATAAACTTGACGTTCAAACCGAATTCTTTCAGCCTACGGAGACCGATTTCAACCTCAAACCGGACAAAGGATTCTCCCAGGATTCCGCTTGACAAACTGACGATGGCGACATTACTGACAGCTTTCATTGAATTTCTCTCTCCTCTCCTTATTCCCCTGCTGGGATCTGCTCATTCAGGCTTTTATTCCGTTAATTCAGATTCGTTCGCAGGGAATAACCCTGCTTTTCCCAGAATCGATTCCCCTCCTCGTTATCCACAAATACGAGACCGAATACCTTCTGGATTCCCTCTTTCTTCAGCGCTTCCTCCGCCAGGGAAACCAGGTGCGCCGCAATGCCCATGCGCCGGAATTCCGGATGGACGCACATGTGGTGAATGATTCCGCGTCGTCCATCATGTCCGGTCAGAATGACGCCGATGATCCCACCATCCTGTACTGCTGCAAAGCAGGTATTCGGATTTCGTCTCAGATAACGTTCTATTCCATCGCGGCTGTCATCCACAGGATTCAGGGCTCTTCGGCTCTGTTCCGTACTGTTCCAAAGCTTCAGGAGATCATCATAATCGCCGATCGTCACCAGTCTGACCGTGTAGTTCTCTGTTTCCATGCAGCACACTCCTCTGGAACTTCACTCCATTCAAAAAAACGAACAGATGTCATTTTATATCGTCATTTCGCCAAAAGTAGTAAAACGGTAGTAAAACGCTGATTTTTTACTACTCAGGGAGCCTGCTCAAGGATACCATATCCGGCCCCGACCGGCAACAAAAATTCCCGACTGAGCTCGTCAGCCGGGGTAAAATTCGCTGTCCTCTTTCCGGGATCCGGGTAAAAATCTTTTGTCCATGTCGTGCGCGGTGCGCGAGGCGGGGATCCCGCCCGCGGTACGTGCGAGTTTCCTCGTTATCCTGCCCTGAACTGGTTCTTCGAAATCTTCACTTCGTCTGTAAATCCTGGCAAAGGATCAGCTGGAAAACCATAAATCCTGCGATTTGCAGGATTTTTATTGTTGTATGAAGAAAAAAAGAAGAACTCCTATTTGCCGTTGTGAACCGACAGAAAGGAATGCCCCTGACCATGGGCAAGAAACACTTCAATAAGCTGGTAATGCTGTCTCAGGAAATCTATGTTCCGGCGTCAGACGGGCTGCTCAGTCATTAGCTGAAGAGTTCATTTGGAGGAAAAAGGCATGAAAAAAAGATTTGCTTTGCTGATGGCGCTAAATGTGATTATCTCAGTAGCCGCATTCCCGACTACCGCTGAAATTGTGGATAATCCGGAGAAGTTATCCGAGACGGAAATGTACAGATATCAGGTGTACGCGTCCATGTCCCCGGAAGAAATTGTGGCGGAGATGACACTGGAACAGAAAGTGTCCCAGATGGTCCAGCCCATATCCTATAAAGTTGATGATGGACCAATACGTGAATACTGTTACGGAAGCATTTACGGTGATGAAGCAGTACGGTCGGCCGCTCAGTGGCGGGAGATTTCTGACGGGTACCAGGCTGCGGCAATTTCGTCCGAATCCGGAATTCCATTACTGTTGGCTCAGGATAACGCTCATGGCGTAGGATATTGTGTAAACGCGGTCATTTTTCCCCACAATATTGGCATTGGTGCCGCAAATGATGAGGAACTCGTTTATCAGATGGGCAGGATCACCGCCGAGGAGACAAAACAGTGCCATATGCTGTGGAATCTGTTTCCATGCGTCGCCCAGTCCAATGATCCCCGATGGGGAAGAACCTATGAGTGTATCAGTTCAGATCTTAATACGATCACCAGGCTCAGCACCGCTTACACCCGAGGCCTGATTGATTGCGGCGTGATTGCCTGCGCAAAGCACTACTTCGGTGATGGAAATGTTTTGTACGGAACAGGAGAAGAGAGCGATTATATCCGTCTTCTGGACCGGGGCAACGCGGTTCTTTCAGACCAGCAGGTTAAGGAATTGCTCAGTGTGTATCAAGCGCAGATAGATGCAGGTGTTCAGACGATCATGGTCAGCTACTCCTCTCTAAACGGCGTGAAGATGCATGAAAACAGTGAATATATCTGGAAGCTTAAAACCGATATGGGATTTCAGGGAATCATCGTCAGCGACAGCATGGCTATCAAAGGCACCTCTCCCGAGACATATGAAGAACAAGTAATCAGCGCTGTTAACTGCGGTATGGATATGCTCATGGAGGGTGTAAGGTACGATGAAACCCGGCAGATTATCATAAACGCTGTCACCAACGGAAGAATACCCCTGGAGCGGATTGACGATGCCGCGACCCGAATCATCCGGGTCAAAAAGAATGTTGGATTATTCGAAGATCCCTTCTGCATTAACATGACTGCCGGGTCGGAGGAACCGGGCTCTATGAAGCACAGGGCGGTCGCGGAACAGCTGGTCGAAAAAAGCCTTGTTCTGTTGAAAAACGAGAACAGAATACTCCCCCTGAAAAAAGGTACGAAAGTGTATATAACAGGGCCCTCTGCAGATGACCCGCGAGCTCAGTGCGGCGGATGGACAATGGGCTGGAACGCGAGTCCGACAAAGAATATTCCGGGTGTTACGACTATCCTGGAAGCTTTTGTCAGGTATGCCGACACCTATGATATTGAAGTCATTACAGATCCAAGCCAGGCGGAAACAGCAGATGTGGTTCTGCTCTGCGTAGGAGAACAGGCATATGCAGAATGGTTTGGAGACACATATGATCTCTCGCTTTGTGGAAAGAAAGGTCTTGGCGGCAACAGAAGGGCCATGGACGCGGTGAAGAGTCTCGGAAAGCCCACTGTCACATGCATTATTGCGGGAAGGCATGTCCTGATAGAAAAGGATGATTACAATCAGTGGGACAGCCTGGTCATGTGCTACCTTCCGGGTTCCGAAGGAAAGGGAATATCGGATGTTCTTTGCGGTTGTTCTGACTTCTCCGGCAGGCTTCCTGAACCATGGTATGAATCTGTGAATCAGATCGGCCAGGATGAGTGCTGGTTTGAAATTGGGTATGGCATGTCCTACCAGGACGGCTTCGTACCTGTTAAGGAGCCTGAAGCAGTTCCGGATGCTGAATGAAAACCAGACCCGCGCTACAGGGAACTGGAGCGGAAAGCAGTTGGAAATCGTTCGACATCAGCAATCCGGGAGAGACAGAGAACCGTCCCCTGTCTCCCTACACATATTCGACAAAAAAGCAATCGATTATTGCTCCGTAACCATAAAAAAAACGTTACGGAGCTACTATCAGCATTCCTGCCTTAATTTCACCAAAAGTAGTAAAAGAGTAGTAAAACGCTTTTTGGCTGCCGCGTTTTGCCGCAATAAGTACGTGTACGGGGGCGTCCTGTCAACCCCTTAGTCACCGCTCCCGTGGCACACAAATAAAATCCTGATCATGGGTCGATAAAGCCTCCTGAGGCGACGTTTTTAATCCCCTTCCTCGGCCCGCAGCACCGCGCTTGTCATGCTTCCGAGCGTCAGCTCCGTTCCGGATAATTCCGCGAAACCTTCGTCCGCCGTTCCCAGCACGGCGGCAACGGTGTTCAGCCGGATCTCCGTGGCGCCCTTCAGGTCCACTGTCAGCGGGCTTCCGGTGGAATTATGGAACACCCCCACCGTTTTTCCCTGCCACGTGCACAGGAATCCGCCCATTTTGGTGTCCTCAAAGCGCAGAGCCGTATACGTTCCCGAGGCAATTTCAGGATTCTCCTTCCGGACCCGGAGTACCCGCTGGTAATGCCGGAGGAGGCTGCCGGGTTTTTCCAGCTGACTCCGTACCGTTTCACCGGTCTGGCTGGAATAATCGCTTCCCTCCGGGTCCGACACCGGATCGTCATCGCCCCAGGGCATGTGCAGCCTTCGGTTGGCATCTGTCATGGCGCTGCCCCGGGATCCCCGCAGCCCGATCTCCTCCCCGTAGTAAAGAAAAGGCGATCCCGGCGTAAGCAGATACAGGTTTGCGGCCATGGCCATTTTTCCGCCTTTGTTCGGCAGGTATCCGGCCGCCCGATCCATGTCATGGTTGGACAGAAAGGGGATATGGATCGCGCCGGGATTGATTTCCCGCAGCGTGTGCCAGTATTCCTCTGTGTTTTGGGTCAGCTGGTTCACATTCCCGCCCTTTGCGGTTTTTGCAATCAGGCCTTCCGCCTGGCTGGTGCTGAAGCGGAAGCAATTCACGCTCGACGCGTAGGGAGTCGCCGTGGAATCTCCATCCCAGACCTCTGCCACCGCGTAGACATCCGGGCGGATTTCCCGCAGCCCGTCCATGTACCATTTCCAGAAGGCAATATTCTTTTCCGGCTCGCCCAGATACAGATATTTGGCGGCGTCAAAACGGAAGCCGTCCACGCCCATTTCCAGGTATAGCTTTCCGATCCGGAGAACCTCCTCCCGGACGGCCGGATGGTCAAAGTTCAGTTCCGGCATCTCATCGGAAAAATTCGCCTCGACCAGCATATCCTCCATCGGGATGAACCGGCGGCCGGAAGGGATCGCGTCGGTTGGCTTCAGCCAGCTGTAAAAGTCATACCAGCGGCTTCCGGTGTCCCCCGATCGGTGGGCGTTCAGGAAATTCTGAAACCAGGCATGTTCCCGCCCGGTATGATTCAGCGGCAGATCCAGGATCAGCTTCACATCCCGGTCATGGCATGCGCGAATCAGTTCCCGCAGATCCGCTTCTGTTCCGAACACGGGATCCACCGTCTCATAGTCCGTTACGTCATATTTGTGATAGGAGGGGGAGGAAAAGATAGGCGTCAGCCAGATGCCTCCGATCCCCAGGGAGTCCCCGGAGGCAGCGTCTCCGTCATTCAGATAATCCATTCGCCGGAGAATTCCCCGCAGATCTCCGATGCCGTCTCCGTTCGAATCGGAAAAGGAACCCACGAAAATCTCATAGAAAACCCTGTTTTGATCCGCCCATGCTGCCGGATCCATGCTGCGGATCTCCGGATCGTCAGCGCGGCCCGCGGTTTCCATGCAGACCATCAGCACCAGTGCCGTAATCAAAGCGGGCAGGATTCTTTTTGTCATCTTCCGTCCCTCTTCCTTTCTCGGTCGCGGAGAATTGAAACAGGCTGCTCCCTGTTCAGAGAACAGCCCGGTTTCAACGCTCGGCACAGAGCGGCGCCCCGGAGGACATCGCTCATCCGTAAATCAGATTCTTCTCGCTGGCGGGATCGAACAGATGCATCACCTTCGCCGGGAAAGTGATATACAGCTTGTTCCCGTAAGACAGCTGATTCCGCTGCTCCTTCGTCAGGTCCACCGTGGGCAGCCGGACGATGATATTGTCTTTATTCTTGCTGGACAGGTGCAGATGCAGTTCACTGCCCATCATTTCATTGACGTTGATGCTGCATTCAATGGCGTTTTCCTTGCTGTCGAACAGCACCGTGGTGTGCTCCGGCCGGACGCCCAGAACGATCTCCTGGGTCTTCACGCCCTTGGCAGCCAGCGCCTGGTTCTGGTCCGGGGTCAGGGGAATCTTCACCCCCAGCATCTCCACGCTGTACCCGTTCCCGCTCTGGACCAGCTTCGCCTTCAGGAAGTTCATCTGCGGGCTGCCGATAAATCCGGCCACAAACAGGTTCACCGGGGTATCGAATACCTCCTGCGGCGTCCCGACCTGCTGGATGAATCCGTCCTTCATGATCACGATCCGGTCGCCCAGGGTCATGGCTTCCGTCTGGTCATGGGTCACGTAGATGAAGGTGGTATCCACCCGCTTGCGCAGCAGGATGATCTCCGCGCGCATCTGGTTCCGCAGCTTCGCGTCCAGGTTGCTCAGCGGCTCGTCCATCAGGAACACCGCCGGATCCCGCACGATGGCCCGGCCGATGGCGACACGCTGCCGCTGACCGCCGGACAGGGCCTTCGGCTTCCGCCCCAGGTATTCCGTGATGCCCAGGATTTCCGCCGCCTGGCATACCCGGCGGTGGATTTCTTCCTTGTCCATCTTCCGCAGCCGCAGGCTGAAGGCCATGTTTTCATAGACACTGATGTGAGGATACAGCGCATAGTTCTGGAAAACCATGGCGATATCCCGGTCCTTGGGCTCCACGTCGTTGACCACCCGGTCCCCGATCTTCAGGACGCCGTCGGTAATATCCTCCAGTCCGGCGATCATCCGCAGGGTGGTGGATTTTCCGCAGCCCGACGGACCGACGAATACGACAAATTCCTTATCCTTGATCTGAAGATTGAAATCATGCACGGCGACGACATTTTTGTCGTATACCTTTTTCACATGCTCCAAAGTAACGCTTGCCATAACTGATACTCCTTTCCATCTTTCCGCGGGGCTGATCAGCCTTTGACCGCGCCGCCGGTAACACCTTCCACATAGTACTTCTGCAACGCCAGGAACAGCGCCGTAATGGGCACAGCCACCAGCACGCCGCCCGCGCAGAAGCGGGTAAAGAAGCCCTGATAGTCCGCCACGTTGACCCACTGATAAAGGCCGACGGCTACGTTGTAGTTCGGCTCGCTGCCGAAAGCGATGTAGGACGCGAACACGTAGTCGCCCCAGGGGGCCATGAAGGCCATCAGCACTGTGTAGATGATGATGGGCTTGGCAAGGGGCATAATGATCATCCGGAATACCTGGGCCCTCGTAGCGCCGTCGATCCGGGCGCTTTCATCCAGGGACTTCGGAATCGTGTCGAAGAAGCCCTTGCTGATGTAGTAGCCCATGCCGGAGGAGGCCACGTAGATCAGGATCATGCCGGGCACCGCGCCGGACTGGGTCAGGCCCAGCTGTTTCAGCAGGAAGTACAGGGTAATCATGGTGAGGAAGCCCGGGAACATGCCCAGCACCAGCACCACGTTCATGATCAGCTTCCGGCCGCGGAAGCGCAGCCGGCTCAGCGTATAGCTGACGCTCAGCACCATGAAGGTCTGCAGCACCGCGCAGAAGATGGCGACAATCAGCGTGTTTCCGTACCAGCGGAGGAACTTGCTGGAGGGATCCGTCAGCAGCCAGATATAGTTGTCCAGGGACCATTGCTTGGGCAGCAGGTATGCCACCATGGCCCCGCTCTCCGTCGCGTAGGAGCGGAAGCTCTGGAATACCAGGAACACGAAGGGAGCCAGCCAGATGATGCTGATCAGAATCAGCACGACATAGATGGAGGTGTTGATCCGCCTCTCATGGCCGGACTTGCTGCGCAGGCGATCCGGCTTTACTTCCCGGATGACGCCCGCCTCGTGGTCCACCACAATATCCACTTCGGGAATCTGTTTTTTCTCGCTCATCACTGGAAATCCTCCTCATTCTTGACGGAGGGAATCATGTTGTACACGATCAGGTTGATTACCGCCGTGACAACAAACACCAGTATTCCCATGACAGCCGCCAGCTTATAGTTGGTATCGTTGACCGTCATCTTGTACAGCCAGGTGATCAGCAGGTCCGTGTGACCGGCGTTGCCGCTCAGCTGCAGCGACAGCGGCTTGCCCTGGCTCAGCAGGAAGATGACGTTGAAGTTGTTGATGTTTCCGGTAAAGGAGGTCAGCAGATACGGCCCCGTCACAAACAGCATATACGGCAGCGTAATCTTCTTGTACATCTGGAAGGCGTTCGCCCCGTCGATTCGGGCGCTTTCGTACAGGTCTGCCGGGATATTCATCAGGATACCGGTCGCGATCAGCATCAGGTACGGAATGCCGATCCATACGTTGATTACGATAATCGTGACCCGGGCCCATGTGGGATCGGTCCAGAATGGCAGCGGGCTGGAAATCCATCCCCACTTCATCAGGTAGGTGTTGATCAGGCCGTCCGCCGCGAACATCTTGCTCACGTACAGCAGGGATACGAACTGCGGAATGGCAATGGTCATGACCAGGATCGTCCGCCACATCTTCTTCAGCTTGATCCCTTTTTTGTTGATCATGATGGCCACCAGCATCCCCAGGAAATAGTTCAGGAAGGTGGCGAAGAAGGCCCAGATCAGCGTCCACAGCAGCACATGGCGGAATGTGTCGCCATAGCTGGCGGTGTCCGTGTTCAGCAGCTGATGGAAGTTGTCCCACCCTACCCAGGTGAACAGCTTGCTGGGCGGCTGATGGGTCGCGTCGAAGTTGGTGAACGCCACCAGGATCATGAACAGGATCGGCAGGATGGTGAAGATCGTCACGCCCAGGGTGGGCAGGGCCAGCATGGTCTTGTGGAACTGCTCGTCCATCAGGGAAGCCACGTCGTCCTTCGTGGTTTTCAGCTTGTGCCCGCGCTTGAGCAGTTCCTCGCTGATCCTGTTCTGCTTGACGTTCATCCGCCAGGTATAAATGAACGCGACGATGAAGAACAGCGTCAGCACGCCATACAGCAGGATGAAGAACGAGTTGTCGCCGTATACGGTTCTCCGTCCTTCCTTATAGGTCTCGACCGTTCCCAGCGTGCTCAGCTTGCCCAGATAGTAGCACCCGGAAAACTGCGCGTTGGGGAAAAACATATACAGGTTGAACACGGTCTGGAACAGGAAGAAGAGAATCCCTCTCCCCCACTGTCCCCTGGCGCAGGAACCGAATCCCATGATCAGATAGCTCAGGCGGGTCTTCCAGTCTCCGTTTTTGAATGTGGTCACCAGATCCGCCAGATTCGTCCCGATCCCCCGGATGATCGCCACGATGAAAAGTCCCAGTTTTTTGATGCCGTTCCAGATCCCGCCGGGCAGCCGGGCGAAGAATCCGCCCACACTCCGCAGCATCTTCTCGGGTTTGCTGAGTTTGAAATACTCCAGATCCGTCACCGGGATCCCCCCTTTTCTCTGAAAAAAAACAGGCTGGGAACACAAGTTCCCCAGCCTGTGATTCGGGATATTATTTGGTCAGATAGCCTTCGCAGGTTGCTTCGAAGGTCTTCAGAATATCCATCAGGCCGGCGTCATCCAGATCATCGTATTTCTTCGCGATGATGTCGTCGCCCAGACCGGTGGCCAGGCTCCAGTACTCGCCGGGATACTGTCCCTGCGGGATGGTGTACTGCAGCTGGTCCGCCAGGGCAGCCAGCGCCACGTCCGCCTGCACGGCGTCACTCTTCTGTGCCTTCATGTTGGAGGGACCCCAGCCCAGGGCATTGTACCGGGCCAGCTGTACTTCTTCGCTGCTCAGGTAAGCGGCCAGCGCGTCGCAGGCGGCCAGTTTCGCTTCATCTTCCTGCGGCTTCACGCCCAGCATCTTGAATCCGCCGAATCCGCCCAGCTGCCATCCGTCAACGGTGGGCAGCTTCGCCGCGGCGTAGTTGTCGCCGAAGGCTTCCTTCGCGGCCGTGGAATCCCATGTGCCGTCCACGATGGCGCCGGGGTTGGTAGCGGTGGAGAAGGAGGAGCCGTTCATGAATGCGGGGCTCTTGCTCAGCTTGATCATGGCCTTCAGGGCCTTCACGCCTTCCTCGCTGGCATAGGTGCTGTTCATCTTTACCAGGTTGCCGTCGTTATCCGTTTCGAAGGTCAGCTGGGCGCCAGCGCCGAAGAAGAACGCCGTCTGATACCAGCCGCTGTTCATCTCGAAATAGAAGCTCTTGCCGGCCTTCTCGCAGTCCGCCAGAATCGCGTCCAGATCGCTGGGATCGCTGACAACGCTCTTGTCGTAGTACAGGAAGTAGCCGTTATCGCTGGTCAGCGGATAGGCGTAAAGCTTTTCGCCCAGGGTTACGGCGCCGACCGCGCCGGCGTCATTCTCGGCCTTCACGATTTCCGCGTTGCCGGGTTCCACTTCTTCCAGGGCGCCGGCCGTCACCAGGCGGGCCAGCTGGTCCTGCGCGAATCCGAACAGGTCGGCCGCGGCGGTTACGTCGGTGATGACCTTGCTGGCGGCGTCGCCTTCGCCGACCGCTTCAATGGTCACGTTCATGCCGGCATATTCCGGATGCGCGGCTTTGAAAGCTTCCACCTGCTCCTTGGTGAAGTCCACCGCGGCTTCAGCCACCCAGATCTTCAGATCGCCGCTGTATCCTTCGGCAGAGGCCAGGGAAACCATTCCCAGCAGCATCGCTGCGCACAGCAGCATTGCAAGCAACTTTTTCATGATATAAACCCGTCCTTTCCAATAGAAAATTAATCTATTCTCAGACCCGAAGGTCCAGGAATCACTCTTTTCTTGATTGGGCACATTTTATCACTTCACCCGGAAAAAGTCCACAGCTTCCGAAAAGAAAATTTTTGGATACGCCCGGTATCGGCCTTCGCTCACAGCCTCCAGATGTCCCGGTTGTACTCCGCGATGGTCCGGTCGGAGGAGAAGTAACCCGCCCTGGCAATGTTCACCAGCGCCTTCCGCGCCCACTCTCTGTCGTCGCAAATGTCCGCCAGGGCCCGGGCTTTGGCTTCGCAGTAGGACCGGAAGTCCGGGAAGGTCATGAACCAGTCCCTGTTCACCAGCTCGTCCCTCAGGCGGGCCAGGCTGGCGGGGTTGCCCGCGGCCAGCATCTCCTGGCCGGTCAGGAAGTCCACCGCGGCCTTCAGCTCGGGGTCGGCCTCGCAGCAGGCCTTCGGGTCATAGTCGCCCTTGCGGTAGCTCTCGATCACCTCGTCCGAGGACAGGCCGAAGGTGTAGATGTTCTCATCGCCCACCAACTCGGCGATCTCCACGTTCGCGCCGTCCAGGGTGCCCAGGGTCACCGCGCCGTTGAGCATGAACTTCATGTTGCCGGTGCCACTGGCCTCCTTGCCGGCCAGGGAGATCTGCTCGGAGATGTCGCAGGCGGGAATCAGCTTTTCGGCGGCGGAGACGTTGTAGTTCTCGATCATGACTACCTTCAGCCACTTGGAGGCTTCGGGGTCGGCGGAGATCACGTCGGACAGGCACAGGATGGCGTGGATGATGTCCTTGGCGATGGTGTAGGCCGGGGCCGCCTTCGCGCCGAAGATTACCGTCACGGGCCGCTGGGGATGTTCGCCCTTCTGCAGCCTCTGATACGCCCGGATGGCCCACAGCAGGTTCAGCTGCTGCCGCTTGTACTCGTGCAGGCGCTTGGCCTGGACGTCGAACACGGAATCCGCGCCGATCACCGTCCCCTGGTGGGCGAACATCCATTCCGCGAAGCGCCGCTTGTTCACCCGCTTGACCGCCGCCAGCCGCTCCAGCAGTTCGGGATCCCCGGCGTGGTCCAGCAGCCTTTCCAGCTCCCCGGCGTCCCGCCGCCAGCCCGTGCCAATGGTCTCGTCGATCAGACCCGCCAGGTCCGGGTTACAGCTCATCAGCCAGCGGCGGAAGGTGATGCCGTTGGTCTTGTTGTTGAACTTTTCAGGGTACATGGCATAGAAAGGCGCCAGTTCCGAGTGCTTGAGGATCTCGGTGTGCAGCCGCGCCACGCCGTTGACTGAGTGGCTGAAGTGGATGTCCAGGTTGGCCATGTGGACCTCGTCCGCGCCGTCGATGATCTGCACGAAAGGGTCGTCGCAGGCTGCCCGCACCCGCGCGTCCAGCCGCCGGATGATGGGCATCAGGTGGGGCACCGCCCGCTCGAGGTAGGCGACGGGCCACTTCTCCAGCGCCTCCGCCAGGATGGTGTGGTTGGTGTAGCCGCACACCGCGGTGACGATCTCCACCGCCTCCTCCTCGCCGATTCCCTTCTCCCCCAGCAGGCGGATCAGCTCCGGGATCACCAGGGTGGGATGGGTGTCGTTGATCTGGATGGCCGCGTAGTCCGCCAGGTCATGCAGGTCGCTGCCCCGGGCCGCGCACTCCTCCAGAATCAGCCTCGCGGCGTTGGCCACCATGAAGTACTCCTGGTACACCCGCAGCAGGCGGCCCGCGTCAGTGCTGTCGTCCGGGTAGAGAAACAGCGTCAGGTTTCGGGCCAGCGCCTTCTGGTCGAAGGCGATGCCGGACTTGATCAGCCGCTCGTCGGCGGTGTCCACGTCGAACAGGCGCAGCTTCCCGCCCTTGGAACCATATCCGGTCACCTCGATCTCGTACATCGTCGAGCGCAGCGTTCCTTCTCCCACGGGGATGTCATAGTGGACATCCGTGCGGTGCATCCAGCTCTCAGTGCCCCATCGCAGCCAGGTGTCCGGCGTCTCCGCCTGGCGATTGTCCACGAAGCACTGGCGGAACAGGCCGCAGTGATAGGCCAATCCCAGACCATCCGCGGGCAGCCCCAGCGTGGCCAGGCTGTCCAGGAAGCAAGCCGCCAGCCGACCCAGGCCGCCATTGCCCAGGGACGGTTCCAGCTCGAACTCCTCCAGCTCGGAAAGCGGGACGCCCGCCTCTGCCAGCTCCGCTTCCACCGCGTCCCGCAGGCCCAGGTTCAGCAGGTTGTTGCTGAGCAGCTTTCCGATCAGAAACTCGGCGGAGATGTAGTACAGCTTCTTTTTGCCCTGGTTGTGCCCACGCTCCCGGGCCGTGTCGTCCACGCAGCGCAGCAGCGCGTTGAACAGCTCCAGCCGGGTGCAGTCCTTCAGGGGCTTTCCGGTATATTCAAAAAGGGATCTCTGGCTCATGGAGCGTTCCTCCTCATTTGTCATGGTTGGATTATACTCTCATAATCCCCAAAAAACTTGCAGTATATGCTCAGATTATGATACAATACTATCATAACTATCCATCATAACCATCCATCGGGAGGCGCGCCATGGATCTTGAGCACTATACCCAGCACCAGGAAAACCGCCTGCACGGTCAGCCGGGCTTCGCCTACAACACCTACCTGTGCACCATCCCCCAGGACTTCGACCGGGTGAACCTGCACTGGCACGACCAGATGGAGCTGATCTACATCAAGAAGGGCAGCGGCACGGTGTCGCTGAACCTGGAGAACCTGCCGGTCTCGGCGGGCTGCATCGTGCCCGTGCTGCCGGGCGAGCTGCACGGCATCGAAGGGGACGCCGGCGTGCGGATGGAGTACGAGAACATCATATTTTCCCTCGCCTTGCTGGACAGCGCCGAGGCCAACGACTGGTGCCGGGGCATACTGGACAGCCTGCGCCGGGGCACGTTGTGCTTCGAGCGGCCCATCCGGCCGGGCACGGAGCTGCACGCGGCAGTCAGCGCCGCGCTGGACGCCGCCGACGAGGCCTGCTCCCTGCGGGAGCCGGGCTACCCGCTGCTGGTGAAGAGCCAGCTGTTCATGCTGCTCTACGCCCTCCAGCGCTTTCAGATCGCCTCGTCAAAGCTTCGCTCCGGAGAGAACGCCGAGAAGCTGAAGGGCTTGTTGCGCTACGTGAAGGCCCACTACAACCAGCCCATCTCCGTGGCGGACGCCGCCGCCGTGACCGGCTACAGCCCCTCCCACTTCATGCGCATCTTTCGCCAGCTCACCGGGCGGACCTTTGTGGAATACCTGACCGACTACCGGCTCTCCGCCGCGGTCAACTACCTGAAGGAGACCGACGAGGACATCGGCGCCATCGCCGCCAACTGCGGCTTTGAGAACATGTCCTATTTTATTCGCCGCTTCGGCAGAAAGTACGGCATGTCCCCGGGCCAGTTCCGGCACGGCACGGCCCGGAGTTGACGCGACCAAAAAAGCCACAGGCGGATCATCCTTCGCTGATCCGCCTGTGGCTGATGTGTGTTGGAAGCAGTTACTGCTGACCTCCGATGGCATTGTTCAGCTCGTTCATTTCTTCCACCAGCGTGTTGAGGCTGGCTTCATCCGTGGGCAGCTTGTTGAGAATGCCCACCAGGCCGCTGCTGGCGTCCTCGGAAGCCTGCGCCCACAGTCCGTCCGGCTTCAGCTCCACGGCCTTTGTATGCAGCTCCGTAAACGCGTTCGACCAGGTGCTGCTCATGGAGAACGCCAGAATGATGGCAAGGGTGCCGATGATGATCGCGGCAATCCCGCCCTTCCCGTCCTTTTTCCGTTTCAGAACGGCCAGCACAATCGCCGCGGCCGCCACAACGGCGGCGATGATGGCGCCGGTTGTGCCGAAGAGGAAGGTCGCAATAAAAGCGCACACAATCGCCAGAATACCGAGAATCACTCCAAGAACACCCATTATTCATTTCCTCCGATTTCTTTTTTTATGCAAATGACACACGTGTCATTTTACATCTTTCCGGTCAAAATGTTGCTGTTCACGGATGAAGGTCGCGTACGGCAGGATATCCATAGGCGCCCTCCGCGCTGGTTACGGCCCGTGTGATCGCCGTGCTGACAACCTCCGCGGCCAGCATTCCCGCCAGGTCCTGATCCGCTTCAATATCCCCAATGGATACGGCGTAGATGCTGTCGCCATCGGCGGATGTGTGTACAGGGTTGATGGAGCGGGCATATCCGTCGTGAGCCATCCCGGCGATTTTACAAAGCTGCGCCTTGTCAAAGCGGGCGTTCGTGAAAACGACGCAAATGGTCGTATTGCCTGTGAACTTGTTCCCGATGACTGCATAACTGCCGCGCATGTATTCCGAAGTGGATCGCAGCCCGGTCCTGTCCTCGTTCAGCATACCGGCAATCTGTGTTCCTGTCCGCCAGTCATAAATATCTCCAAGAGCGTTCACAACCACGACCGCGCCGATTTTCAGTTCGCCAATCTGGATCGCATAGCTGCCGATGCCGGACTTCATGCAGAAATCCATTCCGGCAGACTTGCCCACCGTCGCGCCGCATCCGGCTCCGTAATTTCCATCCTGATAATTGGGAGCCTCCATCGCCAATCGGGCCGCTTCATACCCCATGGCCGCATCGGGGCGAACAGAGGAATCCCCCACGGACAGATCATAAATATCGGATTGAGCTACCAAAGGGACCAGGGCATAGCCCGTATCATAGCCGATCCCGTGTTCCTCCAGATACTGCATGACTCCGTTTGCTGTACCCAAACCGTAGGCGCTGCCGCCGGCCAGCACGATGGCGTGAATCTGCTGGGCAGCCATCAGGGGATTGAGCAGCTGACTCTCCCGGCTGGCAGGCCCGCCGCCCCGTACATCCAGCCCGGCACGCATCCCCTCCGGCGCAATGAATACCGTGCATCCGGTAGCGGCTTCGGTATTCTCCGTCTGGCCGATGCAGACAGGGCCGACATCAGTTACAGGTATCTCACGCATCTTATGATCTCCCACTTTTTTCATCCTCCCCGGTATAAAACAATAATCGGGAAAGATTTTTCTGTCAAGCGTTTCGGCGGAATCGTCGATTTTTTCCCGGATCAGCTGCCACCGTAATCCCCCGCTGCGTATACCCTTACAGAGGACCCTTTTTCCGGGGACGGAACAGGGGTCCCGAAAGAAGGAGGAAAAGGAAATGAAGAAGATATTGGTTCTGATGATGGCGCTGGGGCTGGCGCTGGGAATGGTTTCCGCCCATGCGGAGCCGGCGGTCGGCGGATGGACGCCTTTCGTGCAGGAAGCGGGAGAGCTGCCGGAGGATGCGCAGGCAGCATTTGACAAGGCGCTGGAGCAGCTGGACGGCGCCGTCTACACGCCGGTGGCGCTGCTGAGCACGCAGGTGGTGGCCGGCAAGAACTATTGCATCCTCTGCCAGATCACGCCCGTCGTGCCGGATCCCGTGCCGACCTGGGCCCTGGTGTACATCTATGCCGACCTGCAGGGCAACGCGGAGATCATGAACGTGTATGAGCTGTATATCGCCCAGCACGCCTATCCGGCAGAATAAGAAACCGCCGGCGGATCCTCCCCGGCGGAGTCAAAAAACGCGTCGCAGTTGGTGGGCTGCAGGCTCTCCAGCCCGGAGGCGGGATCTTCCCGGAATCAGATCTCCGTAAAATGCAGCTGGTGCGCGGGATAATCGCCCCTTGTCAGCGGGAAGCTGAAGCCGCCGTTCATCAGCGCGGCTCCGGAGAAAACCTGCTCGCCTCCCTCCAGGCGGTACCGTGCGTCGGGCTTCAGTCCGCGCAGCTTCACAAAGGGGAAGGGTCCGTTTGCGCGGACGTGGGAAATGACCAGGTTCACCAGCGCTTCCCTTCCGTCCCGGGCCGCAAACATCCAGGCGACAAAATCCCCGCCGTCGTCCAGCTCGTTCAGCCGGTAATAGTTTCCCTGGGCGATCAGATCCGCATAGCGGTGGTAGTCCGCGATCTGCTGCCGGATCTCCTCCCGTTCGCTCTCGCTCTGTCCCTCCGGATTCAGCTCATACCCGAAGGTGCCGGACTGGGCCACAATCCCGCGGGTGCGCAGCGGCGTCAGCCGGCCGGTCTGATGGTTGGGGGAAGCGGACACATGGGCTCCCATGGTGCTGACCGGATAGCCGTAGGAGGTGCCCCGCTGGATCTCCAGCCGTTCGATCGCGTCCGTATCGTCGGAGCACCAGATCTGCGGGCAGTAATACAGCATGCCCGCGTCGAAGCGGCCACCGCCCCCGGAGCATCCCTCGATCAGCAGATCCGGATAGCGCGTCAGCAGCCGGTCCAGCAGCTGATAGGTTCCCAGCATGAAGCGATGGGCCGCCTCTCCCTGCCGGGAGGCCGGGAGGGCATGGGAATAGCAGTTGCAGATGGAGCGGTTAAAGTCCCATTTGACATATTCGATCCGGGCGCTGTCCAGCACGGCGCACATGGCGTCGAACAGGTAGTCCACCACCTCCTGCCGGGACATGTCCAGCACCAGCTGGTTCCGTCCCAGCGTGGGGCTCCGGTCCGGGTCGGTCAGAGCCCAGTCCGGATGCGCCCGGTACAGGTCGGAGTCCTCATTGACCATTTCCGGCTCAAACCACAGGCCGAACTGAAGGCCCAGGGCGTGAATCTGATCGGACAGTTCCTTCATGGAGCAGCCCAGCTTCCTTTCGTTAACCTTCCAGTCGCCCAGGCCCGAATTGTCATTGTCCCGCTTGCCGAACCAGCCGTCGTCCAGCACCAGCATTTCGATGCCCAGCTCCTTCGCGGTGCGGGCGAAGCGCAGAATCTTTTCCGCGTCGAAATCGAAATAGGCCGCTTCCCAGCTGTTGATGAGCACCGGCCGCGCGCCCTGCTGCCAGCGGGGGGCGATCACCTGCTGCCGGATGATGTCGTGATACTGCCGGCTCAGGCCGTTCAGCCCTTCGGCGCTGTAGGACAGCAGGACTTCCGGGGTCTGGAACGCTTCCCCGGCATTCAGCGTCCAGGAGAACCCGTCCGGCTGGATGCCGGACACCAGCCGGGTGGAACCCGCCTGGTCGACCTCCATCTCCTCCAGGTGCCCTCCGGAATACATCAGCATGCAGCCGTAGCAGTCGCCGAAATCCTCGGTGGCGCCGCGCCCGCACAGGATCACGAAGGGATTGCTGTGGTGGCTGCTCATGCCGCGCCGGGAGCCGAAGGAAACCATTCCCCTCGGCAGCGGAAGGCGCTCCGGAATGCGTTCCATGCAGTGCCGGCCGTGAAAGTGAATCACGTCAAATCGCCCGTAGGGAAAATCCACGCAGGCGGACGCGGCCTTCTCCAGCAGCAGGGGCTCATCGCCCGCGTTCACCAGCCGCGCGGAGCGGACGATAACATCCTGCCCGGGGAAGACATGGTACTTCAGCTGCACCTCCAGCCCGATCACGCGGTCCCGCAGCGTGATCGTCAGCGTTTCGGTCTCCCGGCTTTCCCGCACGAAGGGCAGCCCCGGAAGCGGCTTCCGGCCGGCGGTGATTTCATGGCCCGCATAGCGGAGATCCACGCTGCGGCTGCCGTTCGGGCTGATGACCTGCACGGCCGGCAGCCGATAGTCCCCCACCCCGCTGCCGGCATATTCCTGGGGCAGCGTGTCCAGGGAGAAGCCCCGGTTGCCGGCCAGCTCATGGGGGTTGCCGGAAAAGCCCCGATCCGTATACCGGATCAGGTAGCTCATATCCGTGTCCGTCTTTTTTCCGTAATACAGATGCAGCAGTACGCCGCTGGCGTCCGCCCGGATCTGATACAGGGTGTTCTCGGTGGTCAGGGAAAAGATACCTGTTTCTTCATGAAATTGAATACTCATCGCGATGCTTCCTTCTGTACTGTTCCGGGCTCAGCCCGTTTTTTTTTGCAACAAATCCCGGGAAGTGCCGGCTGATCCCGCGCGGTTCTTCCCTTCGGCCCCCGGGATCATGGTTCCTCCCCGTCCCGGAATCGTTTCATCATTTCGTTGGTGAGGCTGTAGTCGGAAGGCTGAAGCACAATTTCTTCCCGGGGAATCCACTCGGCATATTTCAGCTCGTTCTCGTCCCGGTGGATGGTGTCGTCTCCGTCCACCTCGCAGTAAAAGCCCATCAGCAGATCCGACGCAATGCCCCAGGGCTGGGATTTGTAGTACCGGATATGGCATACCTTCAGCCCGACTTCTTCCATCACCTCCCGGCGCACCGTCTCCTCCGCCGTTTCCCCGATTTCGCAGAATCCCGCGATCAGCGCGTTGTGCCGGAAGCCTTCCCGGTATCGGGTCAGGAGGAGGCGCTCCCCGTTCTTGACGCCCACGATCACGGCCGGATTGATCCGCGGATAGATGCGGTTTCCGCATTCCGGACAGACCTTGGCCCGTTCCCGCTGATCAAAGACGGTTCTGCCTCCGCAGGCTCCGCAGAAAACGCTGGTGGAATACCACTGCCAGAGATGGTACGCGGTATATGCCTCAAAGATGTCCGCGTTTCCGCTCAGTTTCAGCTCCCGCAGCTCCCGCATGGAACAGCGGGGCCACGTCCCGACCGGCGGATTTCCGGCCAGAAAGAATCCCCGGCCCGATACGGAGAAGAGGTACCGAGCTTCCGTCTTCTCCGGATAATCCGAAGCCGCGGGAAAAACAAGCCGGTTCTTCTCATATTTCATGGCCATTCCCTCCGCGTTGAAATGCAGCAGAAAATCCTCCGGCTTCGGCTGCGCTTCGCGGAACACATTGTTCAAACGGTCGGGATAGATATCCTGAATCAACGGGTACACCTCATTTCGTCAGCTCCGACGGTTCCTGCCGAGCGCAATCGCCGTGTTTCCTTCACCGTGCATCCGTTTCCAGGGCTGCCTTCCCGGGAACGGGAACCTATACAATAGTATACCCCCTGGAAGCCAACACTTCCAGCGCTCTTCCGAAGTTTTCCTCTTTCACAAGAATATAATCCGTGTTATAGGTCGAAACAGCGAAAATGCCGATCCCGTTCTCGGCGAGAATGCCGGAAAGCCTGGACAGAATCCCGATCAGGGAAAAATCGAGAACGCCCTGGATCCGAAAGCCTCTCCATCCATCCTCACGCGAGAGGGTGTTTTGCGGCGTATCCTCGGTTTTGCACACCAGCGACAGTTCCTCATCCGTCTTCCCGATGAAATAGAAATCGGAAGCCGTATGGATATCCGATATCTCCGCCACTTTGCAGACGGTCAGTTGATGATCGATTTTCTTTAATTCCATATTCTTCTCTTCCTTCCATGTTCGTATTCCGTTCCTGCTATGCAAAGTTTACTCTGAGAATCCGATCCCTGTCAACCCTGTTCCCCTGGGGAGACTTTGGGGCATTCCGGAAGGTAAACCCGCCGCCGATTGACGTCGGAATCCGTCCCTGATATAATTTCAGGCAGAAAAAAACATTCCGGGAGGAACAGGCATGCGGTACAGAAGGTTGGGAAAAACCAATCTGCAGGTCAGCGAAGTGGGTTTCGGCGGAGAATGGCTGGAGCGGCATCCGGAGGAGGATTCCGTCGAACTGCTGAAATACGCGCATTCCCTGGGCGTCAACATCGTGGACTGCTGGATGCCGGATCCGAAATCCAGGGATATTATCGGAAAGGCAATTGCCGAGGACCGGGCCGGATGGTTCGTTCAGGGTCATCTCGGATCCACGTATCAGAACGGGCAGTATACGCGGACCCGGGATGTCGCCCAGTGCCGGATTGCCTTTGAGGATCTGCTGAAAAGGCTGCGGACGGATTATGTCGATCTGGGGATGATCCATTATGTGGATCGGGAGGAGGACTGGGAGAAGGGCGTTCCCGGTGCTTTCCTGGATTATGTGATGGATCTGAAGGACCGGGGCGTGATCCGGCATATCGGCCTGTCCACGCACAACCCGGAGATCGCCATCCGGGCGGCGCAGAGCGGCTTTGTGGAGATGATTCTGTTCAGCGTGAATCCCGCGTTCGATCTCATGCCGCCGACCGATGACCTGGAGCATTATTTTGCCGCGGAGTACGCGGAAGGCCTGAACGGCGTCGATCCGGTGCGCGTGAAGATGTACAAGGTGTGCGAGCAGAACGATGTGGGAATTACCTGCATGAAGCCCTTCGCGGGCGGCCGCCTCTTTTCCGCGGAGAGCTCTCCCTTCGGCGTTGCGCTGACGCCGGTGCAGCTGATTCATTATGCGCTGACCAAGCCGGGAGTGGCTTCGGTCCTCTGCGGCTATGATACGAAGGAGCAGGTGGACGCCGCTGTCGCCTACGAAACGGCGGACGACCGGGAAAAGGACTATGCCAGCGTGCTGGCCGGCGCGCCGGAGCACCGGTTCACCGGCGGGGAATGCACCTACTGCGGCCATTGCAGGCCCTGTCCCGCGGAGATCGACATCGCCATGGTGAACAAGCTGTACGACCTCGCGGTGATGCAGCCCGACGTGCCGGAATCTCTCCGGGAGCATTACCGGGCCCTCGCCCATCACGCGGACGAGTGCATCGCGTGCCGGGGCTGCGAGAGCCGGTGCCCCTTCGGCGTGCCGGTGGCGGATCGCATGAAAAAAACGGCGGAGCTGTTTGCAAGGTAATCCCGCCCTCCGGAAGCCGCCTTCCGGGAAAATGAGCGGCATAAAAACCCCTCCCGTCCTCAGCGAAGACGGGAGGTTTTTTGGTGGACCGCTTCAGCTGTCCATCCGAATAACGGTTCCTGTCATATGCCCTAAACTGTGCCGCACTTCATGAAACAGTTATCAATCCCGTAGCAGGTTTTGGTGCCGCCGCATCGCGAAGGAAACGCCGTGAACGGCCTTTTCCTCCGCCCGGAAGGTGACCCGCCAGAGGCTGCCGGAATAGTTCCTTGCCATTCGCCGGTCCGTCACCGGGATTTCCTCCGTCCCGATCTGCAGCTTTTCGGACGGCTCGATCCGCCATCCGCCGGTGATCACCGCGCCGTCCTCCGCCTGCGGCCTGTTCCGCAGCAGGAAAACCCAGGTCACCGCCGCGGCCCGGCGCAGCCGGATTTCATCCCGCAGCGTCACCTCGCCCGTCCCGGACATGCGGAAGGACCGCAGCGCGCTTTCCGCTCCCGCCTCCGCGGGATAGGCGCCGGCGATGTCGCATTGGAGCCCGTCCGGCAGGAAGCGGGTATCCCGGGCGGCGTATTCCGCGCCGGCCGCCTGTTCCGCGTCCCCGATCAGCGGCACATTGTGATACATGGAGCGCGTGTTCCACAGCGTATACCGCTCCCGGGAGAAGGTCTTCCGGGTATAGGTCATGTTGCCCGCGTCCAGGATGACCGGCTCCCCCCGGTCGTAGAGCATAAAGGACCCCACGTCGTTGTGGTTGTGGTTGTCCCCGTTTCCCCCGCCCTTGCAGACCAGGATGGCCTCTCCCCGCCGCAGAATGCGCATCTGCAGGCTTTCGAGGGTCCTGTCCGCCGGCGGCGCCCAGTCCGCCTCCGGGGTTTCCTCGGGGCTGAAGAGGGCGTTCATCAGCCGCCACATCTGCGGCGTGTCCTCCAGAAGATGGTCCGCGTCGTCCGGATAGCGGCAACCGAGGGCGATCATCTCCGGGCTGCCGATTTTGTGCCCGGCGAAGCGCAGCCGCTCGCCGTACATGTCCGGCGCGGCGTCGCAGTCCGCGTAATTCACGAACCAGCGTCCCGTGATCCAGACCCGGGCGGGATACAGCAGGATATTCCGGATCTTCTCCTCCTTCCAGAAGGCCATCCGGCCGCCGGTGGCCCGCTCCAGCAGGTCCAGGCAGTCCAGCAGCGCGCCGCCGGCCATTCCCCAGTAGGCGGCGCCCTCGTCGCAGCCGCCGTCCTCCGGCATGATGTCCAGATACCGGTCCAGCATCCGGCAGCCCCGGGTCAGGATTCGGGCCAGGCGCTCCGGCTCCCGCACCAGCAGCACGGCCGTCAGCATCACGTTGGAAACCACCCAGGGGGTCCAGTTGTTCAGATCCTTCCGGACGACGCCCATCCACCAGAAATCGTCCCGCCGCTCAAAGGGCTGCAGGATCCGCAGCTCCATTTCCCGCTCCATCCGCCGGCGGATCAGCGGGGACACCGCGTCCAGTTCCTCCCCCAGCAGATGCCGGATCAGGGCGAGGATCATCGCGGTCTGCGCGGCAAAAAGGTCGATCACCGGATTGTCGATGTCCGGCAGCTTCATGCCCTCGAAGGCGTCCCCGTCCACATTGTGCGCGCTCAGCACCCAGGAGGTTTCCTCGCAGATCATCCACACGCCGTCCACGACGTCGTCCAGATCCTCCGCCGCGTTGCGCAGGCAGACATCCGTCACCGCCGCGATCAGCTTCCGCCGCCGGGTGAAATACGGATCCTCCCAGGCGATCCGGCTGTTGCTGCGGGCAAAGGCCAGGAACTGCGAAGCCTTCAGCATCGGGTATTCCATGCCGGCATACTTCTCCGCCGCCCGGCGGATGCTTTCCTTTTTCTTCCCGGAGAGGCCTTCCCAGGCCGCCCGGTCGGAAATCGGCGGAAAGAGCCGGATCGGCTCTTTCTCCAGAAGGGTCCGCAGGGGGTGGGTCGACAGGTATTCCATCAGCATGGCGGTTCATCTCCCTTGTTTGTTGCGGTCCGCGGAAAGCGGGGCCGGATGCTTATCCCCCGGCCAGGAGGTCAAACAGCCCCACCCACATCGGAATGGTCACGATGCAGGACAGGGTCGTCAGCACGTTGATCGCGGACGCGTACTGCGCGTCCCGGTTATAGAGAATGGCCATCTGATTGATATTGGACGCGGAAGGCGCGATGGCGGAAAGCAGCGGAATGATGACGATGGCCTTCCCGAAGGAGGTGCTGCCCGCCAGGCCGCTGGCGGCCGTCAGCAGCACGGCCAGCCCGGAGCAGAGGATCATCCGGAAGAACAGCACGCCGAAGATCCGGCGGTTGGCGAACATGTCCCGCAGCTTCATGCTGCCGACCACCATGCCGGTGATCATCATGCTCAGCGGCCCGATCATGCCTGCCACGTCGCTGAAGGCGATGGAAACCGGCGCCGGCAGCCGGAGGCCGGTGAACAGCAGCAGCATGCCGAACAGAACCGCCAGCATATTCGGGTTCAGCAGTACCTTTTTGATCGAAAGGGCATTCCCGCTGTCGAACATCCGGACGCCCAGCGTCCAGAACGTCAGGTTGTAGACCAGAAGATACGCGCTGACATAGATCACCCACTCCTGACCGAACACATGGGCGACCAGCGGAATGACCAGGTTGCCGGCGTTCGTGAAGGCAATGGAGGCGCGTTCCACCTCCGTCGCCTTCCAGACCCGCCGCAGGATCGCCGTCACCAGGAAGAAGATCAGCTGACAGGCCGCCGCCAGCCCCACCGCGATCAGCAGGCCCTGCTGCACCTCCGGCGTCAGCTCCTTCTGGAAGGAATTGAAAACGACGCAGGGCGTCACAAAATACAGCGAGATCCGGGAGAGCGCCTTGCTGTAATCCGCCTTGAACACCCCGGTTTTCACCAGGGCGGCGGTGGCGAAAAGAATCAGAAACAGCTCTGCGATTTTCTGGATCAGGGGAATCGTAATCATGGCTCCGTCCTTTCATTCCGGCTCCGCGCCGTTCGGCTTCTTTCCGTCTCCGGCGCTGCCGCCGGGTTCCCTGCCGCGTCCGGCAGATGTACCAGAAAAGAAGGCTTCGCCGTGAAGCCTTCTTTTCTGTTTCCTTCGGAGGGGTATGTGCTCAGATCAGATCCGCGATATCCGTGTTCACGCCCTTCAGCAGCACCTTCGCGCCGGCGGCCGCCTCGGAGGATTCCGCGTGGGCCAGCAGCCATTTGTTGGACGCCCAGAGGATTTCGTCCTCCGCGTTCTTCACGGTGATCCGCGGCTTGTCCAGGTTTGTGCCTTTCGGCAGGACGACGATGGTCTTGAAGCCTTCGCCCTTCTTCGCGCTGCAGGGGGCATAGTGCAGCGTCGTCGCGTACACTTCCACCAGCGTTCCGGCGGGGCACAGGAACGCGGCAACCTTCGCCGTATCCAGCGCGCCGTCCTCCAGCTCCTCCCGCTTCGCCAGCAGCAGAATGAAGTCCTTCACGCCCACGTTCAGCTCGCTGTCCCGGTGATACTCCAGGCAGTTCAGCTTCGTGTTGTGGCCGTTGCACCAGCCGATCTGGATGGGCATCCCGCCGTAGGCGTTGTTCTTCAGCTCCTCCGCGATCGGCAGCGCCATCAGCTCCGCCTGCTCCGGCACATAATCGGTGCCCTCCGGCAGCGGGCTGACCCGGTCCAGGGTTTCCAGAAGCTCTTTCACGTCATAGCCTTCCAGAATCTGGCCGTATTTCTGGAAAGAAGGGTCGCTGACAGGCAAAATTTTCATGGAATCGTCCTCCTCCGCATGATTTTCCCAATCTTTTTTCGTTCCGGAACGGGCGTCCGGCGCTCCCGGCCGGCATGTTCCCGCCGGAAGGAAAGCCTTCCCGTCCGTCCCCTGTTCTGCTGAAATTCTACCACAGCTCCGCTGCCTTTTCAATTGATCCCCGGAACTTTTTCAGTCCGCCCGGGCCCTTATCCCCGCGTCACCCGGAGGGTTTTGACTTCAAAGCTGTGGAAATGCAGCGGAACCGAATCGCCGCTGACCGTCAGCTCTTCCTTTTTGTTCTCCAGCAGATCCGTCTCCCAGACCTTCCCGCAGGGCAGGCCGAAGGAAAGCCGGCAGTCCGTGTCCGCGTTCTTCGCCTCATACAGCCGCAGGATCAGCTCCCCGCTGCCGTCCTCCGCGGGCTTGACGGTGTCGATGTAGACATTGGCCGCGCTGAGCCCGAACGCGCTGAAGGCTAGGCAGGCGCCCGCCGCCCCCACCGGCGGCACGTTCAGGTCATACGCCTCGTCCACCACCGGGCTCTGCAGGAAGCCGCCCTCCCAGGCCAGCAGGGAATAGGTGAATTCCTGCCGTCCGTTGTCCGCCCGCATCTCCGGGGAGGCCGGCGCCCGCAGCAGCGTCAGCTGCAGCTCGCCGTCCAGCATGCTGATGCCGTACTTGCAGTCGTTCAGCACGGCAAAGCCGTGGGATTCATCCGCCAGCGCGCTGTACCGCTGGTTGCAGACCTCGTAGCGGTCCTGATCGTACTGCCGGGAGCGGTGTGTCGGCCGCTTCACGAATCCGAACTGAATCTCGTTGATGCCTTCGGTGGTATGGACCCGGCCGGCGAAGGAAACCTTCAGCAGCCGGTGCAGTTCCCGCCAGTCCACCCGGGTGACGAAGTCCAGGCGCTCCCGGTCCGCGCGCAGCACGATGTCCTGGCTGAAATCGGAATGCATCACCTTCCGCTCCGCGTGAAGGACCGCTTCCAGGCCGCCCGCCCGCTTCACGGTCAGGGAGACCTCCTCCTCCTCCAGGGGCACGGGCTGATCGGCATAGTTCGAATCGATATCCCACGCGTCGTAGGCGCGGGGCACATCCCGGAAGGCCAGCAGGCGGTTCATCGCGCCGTCGGCGAATTCCCTTCCCGTTTCCTTCCGCACCAGGGAGACAATCTCGCCCCGCGGATTGAAACGGACGGCGATCCGGTCGTTTTCCATCACCGCGCCGTCCGCCGTCAGGTATGCCCTGGCCCCGCCCGTCTCCGTTTTCTTTTCCGATTCGGCGGGCCGGACGGACGCGGCGCCGCAGGCCGGCGCCGGAATGAGCGCCAGCACGCCCTCCGGCGTGTTTTCCGTGGGCACGGGGGTACCGTCCCCGAGAACCGCGCCGTTCCGGAACGCGTCCGGCAGGATCACCCGGCAGGTCCGGGCAAAGCTCAGGGAGTTGAAAACGGTATAGTCCTCCCCCACCGTCAGCCGTTCCGTCGCGTCCCTTCTCACCGCCTCCGCGTCCGCGATGATTTGCCGATGCTCGGCCCGGGCCCGCTCGTAAACCTTTCCGATGGAGGATCCGGGCAGGATGTCATGGAACTGGTTGAACAGCAGCAGCTTCCAGGCCGCGTCCATCTTCTCCAGGGGATACCGATAGCCCTCCCGCATCCGGGAGGCCATGGCTCCCCACATTTCCGCCTCCCGCAGCGCCAGCTCGGCCTTCCGGTTGCCCCGCTTGATGGCCGCCTGGGAGGTGAACACGCCCCGGTGGGCGGAGAAGTACAGCTCCCCGCTCCAGGTGTGCGCGGGGCCGCCCTTCCGCTCCATGTCCTCGAAGAACCGCACCGGCCCCTCCAGGCGCATCCGGGGCATGCCCTGCAGGTTCTTTTCCCGCAGGGCGAATTCGATATGATCCCGGGCGGGACCGCCGCCGCCGTCCCCGTATCCGAAGGGGATCAGGAACGCGTCCAGATGATCCTTCTGCACCCGTTTCTTCCAGGCGGAGCACATCTCCTCCGGATGGGTGAAATAGGAATAGCTGGTCGGCAGGAAGGTGTCGATGCTGCTTCCGTCCGCGCCCTTCCAGGTAAAGTAATGATAGGGGAACCGGTCGCTGTCGTTGTAGGACCAGAAGATCTTCTGGGTCACCAGGTACCGGACGCCGCTGGCCCGCAGCAGCTGGGGCAGCGCGGCGGAATAGCCGAAGCTGTCCGGCAGCCACAGCACCACGGAGTCCGTGCCCAGCTTCTCCCGGTAATACCGTTTCCCGTGGATCAGCTGCCGGGCCAGGGATTCACCGGAGGTCATGTTGGTATCCGGCTCCACCCACATGGCGCCCTCGGCGATCCACTGCCCGCCCTGAATCGCCTTTTGGATCCGGGCATACAGATCCGGATCATGCCTTTCGCAGATCGCGTAGGCCGCGGGCTGGCTCTGCAGGTATTTGTATTCCGGATACCGTTCGATCAGGCGCAGCTGCGCCGCGAAGGTCCGGGAAGTTTTCCGCGTGGTTTCCTCGGTGGGCCAGAGCCAGGCCAGATCCAGATGCGCGTTGCCGATGGCGTAGAAATCCGGAACCACGGTGCCGTTTTCCGCCTCCATCTCGGGGCGCAGGGCTTCCCGGGCCGCCCGGTATCCGGCGTTCCGCGCCGCGGAATCCTGCTCAAAGTCCACGATCAGCGTGGCCTTCTCCAGCGCCTCCGCGATCCGGGCCGCCCGCAGGCTGTCCGGCGGAACCTGGTCCCCCAGCTGGCGCAGGGTTTCCAGATCCAGGTACAGCTGATACGCGTCCTCGTTCCAGACGCCCCAGGTGATTTTCCCCAGCGTCGCCCGCCCGCCTTCCTCCGGGGGCATCTCATACAACCCCGGCAGGATCGGTCCGATTCCGCAGCCGCTCCGGGGATTGTACGGAAAGGAATGCCCCGCGTAGGCCTCCATCAGGATTTCATACACCCGGCCGGGCTCCGCGCTTTCCGTCAGCCAGTTGTCCACAAGGTAATGATGGGGAACCTGCAGCCAGCCCGCGCGGTAGGTGCCGAAGGAAACGCCGTCCACGAACACCGTGGTCTCGCCGCCGGTTTTCAGATCCATCACGATCGGCTTTCCGGCGGCCGCCTCCGGAATCCGCACCCGCCCCCGCATCCAGCAGTATTCATAGCTTCTGCCCCAGCGGTCGCCGGGCTTCATCGGCGCGAAATCCCGCCCCGCCGCCTCCTGCGGGGAAAGCTCCTCCTCTGTCAGAAAGCCCTCCACCGGGATCTCCCCCATCGGCTGATACAGATCCTGCTGCAGGGTGCGGATCCAGTGTTCCAGCCGGTCCTTCCATTCGGCGCTCATGTACATCATGCCCGCAATTCTCCTTCCTGTTTCCGGATCCATCCCCGGATCCGCCGGCTTCGGTTCGTCTTCTTTCCCTCTGCTTTCCCGCCGGCCGCCTACTCCCGTTCATCCAGGGGAATATACTCCCTCCGGGGCTGCACCGCCTTATAGGCGGGGCGGATGATGCGGTTTCCGTTCAGCAGCTCCTCGATCCGGTGGGCGCACCATCCGGAGATCCGGGCGATCGCGAACAGGGGCGTGAAGAGCTCCTCCGGGATTCCCAGCATCTGGTAGACGAACCCGCTGTAAAAGTCCACGTTGGCGCTGACGCCCTTGTACATCTTCCGCTGGCCGGAGATCAGATTGGGCGCGACCTTTTCCACCGTGGCATAGAGATAGTATTCCTGCTCCAGGTTCTTCTCCCGGGCCAGGGACTGAACGAAGCGGCGGAAAATCTCCGCCCGCGGATCGGACTGGGAATAGATGGCATGGCCGATTCCGTACACCAGCCCGGTCCGGTCAAAGGCCTTCCGGTCCAGAATCTGCTGGACGCAGGAGGTAATCTCCCCTTCGTCCGACCAGTCCCGGACGGTGTGCTTGATCTCCTCCATCATGTGCGTAACCTTGATGTTGGCTCCGCCGTGCTTCGGGCCCTTCAGGGAGCCCAGGGCGGCTGAGATCGCCGCGTAGGTGTCCGTTCCGGAGGAGGTCACCACATGGGTGGTGAAGGAGGAATTGTTTCCTCCCCCGTGCTCCGCGTGGATCACCAGGGCCATATCCAGCACCCGGGCTTCCGTGGCGGTGAATCTCCCGTCCGGCCGGAGCATCATCAGGATGTTCTCCGCGGTGGAAAGCGCCGGATTCGGATCGTGGATAAAGAAGCTGGAGCTCTCCCGCCGGTAATAATCGTAGGCCTGATAGCTGTGCAGGGCCAGCTGGGGGAACATGGCGATCAGCTGAAGGCACTGGCGCAGCACGTTCTCCAGGCTGGTATCGTCCGGATTCCGATCGTAGGCGTACAGGGTCAGCACGCTGCGGGCCATGGAATTCATCATGTTCGTGCTGGGCGCCTTCATGATGATGTCCCGGACAAAGGAGTTGGGAAGGGTGCGGTAGCTGCCCAGCAGCTCCTCGAACGCCTTCAGTGCCTGCCGGCCCGGCAGCGCCCCGAAGAGCAGGAGATAGGTGATTTCCTCAAATCCGTACCGTTCTTCCTTCAGAAACCCCTGCACCAGGTCCTGGATATTGTACCCCCGGTAATACAGCTGCCCCGGGGCCGGATCTCCCTCGGGGCTCTTGCCCAGCACCTCGCTGATCTCGGTCAGGCCGGTCAGCACGCCGTTCCCGTTCAGGTCCCGCAGGCCGCGGTTCACCTGATACCGGTCGTACAGCTCCCGGTCAATCACGCCGTTTCGGTTGATCTTCTGCACCAGCGATCGGATGTCGTCGGTGATTTCTGAATAGTCTCTCTTGCTCATTTCTTCCGGGCTCCTTTCTTCCGCTTCCACGGTCGCTTCCTTTCTGTTTATCATGAGATAACCGGATCCGCCGCGGCCCGCGCAGGGCGTATGTTCTTTCTTTTCATGCGGCAACTGCTTTTATTGTAGCATTATTCCTTCCGCAAATGCAAGCCGGCGCCTCCCCGCCCCCGTCCGCGGAGGGCCGCTTCCCGGCCGGAAATCCCGGTTGACAGGGCAAAAACGTTATGATATAAAGTTGGAAATGACATTTCCGGGGGACAGATATTCCGGCGCGTTTTGCCGGAGGAAATCAATCATCGGAATGAAAAACTGTGCTGGAGGGAAGAATCATGAGTGAATCCTACAAGCAGATTGCGGACCGGGTCCTGAACATGCTTCGCCACGCGGACGGGAACGATCCGTCCAACGGGCATCTGACCATGGACAACTGGGAATGGCCCACGGGCGTGGCGCTGTACGGCATTTACAAGACCTATCAGCAGAGCGGGGATCCCGCGATCCTGGATTATCTGAAGGGCTGGTATGACGACATGCTGCACCGGGAAACACAGCCCCACCGGAACGTGAATACCGTGGCGCCGGTGCTGACGCTGACCTGCCTGTATGAGGAGACGAAGAATCCCGAATACCTGGAGCACATCGAAAGCTGGCTGAACTGGGTCCTGAAGGAAATGCCCCGGACGGACTACGACGGCCTGCAGCACTGCACCGTGTGGAACCGGCATTATCAGCAGCTGTGGGCGGACACCCTGTTCATGGTCTGCCTCTTCCTGGCGAAGGCGGGCGTGGCGCTGAACCGGCCGGAGCTGATCGACGAGGCGGAGTATCAGTTCCTGATGCACATCCGGTATCTGCAGAACAAGGTGACCGGCCTGTTCTATCACGGATGGACCTTCGACCGGCGGCACAATTTCGCCGAGGCCTACTGGGCCCGGGGGAACGCCTGGTTCACCGTGGCGGCCGTCGAGCTGTATGACATCACGAAGCGGGACAGCGCCGCCATGCGCATGATCAAAACCGCCTGGCTGGATCAGGTGCTGGCGCTGTGGAAGTATCAGCGGGTCAACGGGCTGTTCTCCACCCTGATCAACGTGGAGGAGAGCTATTCCGAAACCAGCGCCACCGCCGGCATCATGTACGGCATCCTGAAGGGCATCCGGCTCGGATGGCTGCCCCGGGAGCAGTATTCGGCCATGGCCGCCCTGGGAACCCAGGCGGTGCTGGACCAGATCGACGAAACCGGCGCGGTGAACGGCGTGTCCGGCGGAACCGGTATGGGACACAACCTGCAGCACTACATGGATATCATCGTGACGCCCACCGCCTACGGGCAGGGGCTGACCTTCCTGATGCTGACGGAAATGATGCTCAGGGAATAATCCGGAAAGGAAGGAGAAGCTCCATGAAGGGAATCGTCTGCAGGCATCGGGATACGCTTCTTCAGGATCTGGGAGGGGGCAGCGGCCGCCGCGTCCTCAGCTGGAACGATCAGCTGATGGCCGTGGAGGTCAGCTTTGAGGCCGGCTCCGCCGGCGCTCCCCATTCGCATCCGCACACCCAGTGCAGCTATGTTCTCAGCGGCCGGTTCCGCTATTCCGTGGAGGAAGAATGCGCGGAGCTGGGCCCCGGCGATTCCATCGTCGTGCCCGGAGGGCTGGAGCACGGCACGGTCTGCCTGGAAAAGGGCGTCCTGCTGGATATCTTCACCCCCGTCCGGGAGGACTTCCTTCCGAAAGGCCGCTGAACTCGGCCTGCCGGCCGCGTCCGGCAAAACACTCCGGAATCAAAAAGCCTTCGCGTCCCAGGCTGCGCGAAGGCTCTTGCTTTCGCTTCGGTGCGATGCAAATTCCGGAACAACGGAGCTTATGAACAATTTGACAGAAAGCTGATTTCAAGTCATACTTGAGTTTCAAAAATCAAGTTCAATTTGAATCTGCTGTTGCAAACCGGAAGAATATGTTACTCTATTTCCGGAAAGGAGCGATGGTGGCTGCAACTGCCAGATGATGACGATGGCTAAGACATTTAAACGACTGTTGTAATCGAGGTGGATTATGAAATACGAAAAATCATGCGGTGCCGTTGTTTACAGGCTTCAGGATGGACAACTGTTTTTTCTCATTGAGCATATGAAACTGGGGCATATATCCATTCCCAAAGGTCATGTTGAGGGGAAGGAAACTGAAGAGGAAACAGCGATACGTGAAATCCGGGAAGAAACCAACCTGGAGGTGAAACTCGACACCGTCTTCCGGCATGAAATTTATTATTCCCCGTATGAAGGAACAAAAAAACAGGTGATATTCTTTGCAGCCGAGGCACTCTCCGGCCACATGAAGAATCAGGAGTGTGAAGTATCCTCTCTGAAATGGCTGCCCTATGAAAAAGCAATCACTGCTGTCACGTACGATACCGATAAGAATGTCCTGAGTCATGCCGCTGTATATCTGGGTAGAAAACATTCCGTAGATGTGGATCAGCGCAATCTCCTTCTGTCTGATTCCGGAAGCGGTATCCGGTAAGCAGGATTGCAAAAAGCCTTCGCGCGGCGCGAAGGCTTTTGCTTTTGGCTTTGGTTTCGTTTCCCGGATTCAGCTTTTCATCCTATCCCCGGATGCACTTGACGAGCAGCAGCTTTCCTTCCCGGAGGGACACCCGGGCCGTTTCCCCGGGAAGCACCTCGTTGCTGATGCCGTACTGGTATTCGCTCCGGATCTCGGCATTCTCCAGGGGGTATTTCGCGCCGGTGATCCGGATGCCCCGGGCGGTTCCGCTGATGTTCAGCAGGGAGAAGAAGGGATAGGATCCGTCGATTTCGGCTTCCCGCCCGGAGACGATTTCCATTTCGGAATAATCGTCCAGAATCTTCGCGCGCTTCCCGAGGGAATCCAGATACAGCAGCAGGGAGATGTTCCCGAAGGTGTGGTCAAACCGGGCCCCGACCACGCCGATCAGCAGGAAATCGCCGTATCCCCGCCGGACCGCCTCCTTCACCGCGTAAACGGTGTCGGTGTCGTCCTTTTCCCGGGGCAGCACGATCGTTTCCGTGTCCGTCTCCGGCCGGTCGTGGGAGTCAAAATCCCCGACGATCAGATCCGGGCGGACGCCCAGCGGCTCCGCGTGCCGGAGCCCGCTGTCACAGAACACCATCCAGTCATCCTTCCGCAGAAAGCTCCGGATCCGCTGATAATCCCCGATCTCCGCTCCTCCCGCAATGACGCATCGGCGCATTTCCGTCCGTCCTCCCCTCTGCTGAAATGCTGTCAGACTTCCCCCGGCTGCAGAATATCCCGGATCTGCCGCTTGTATTCCGCGTACCGGGGGTGCAGGCTGAAATCGTTCCGTTCCTCCCGGGGAACGTCAATGAAAATCTCGTGGTGAATCTCCCCGGGCGTTCCGGTCAGCAGATAGATCCGGTCGGACAGCTGAAGGGCCTCGTCCGGATCATGGGTGATCAGGATCGAGGAAAGGGAGATTTTCTTCATCATCTCCAGATACCACAGGTGCATCTGGTGCTTCGTAATCATGTCCAGCGCGGAGAAGGGCTCGTCCAGCAGCACGACGTTCCGGGATTCCAGATAAGTCCGCAGGAGGGCCGCCCGCTGGCGCATGCCTCCGGAAAGCTGGCAGGGATACATCCGCTGCGTGCCTTCCAGGCCGAACTGTTCAAAATAGGGATCCGCCTGCTTCCGGGCCTCCGCCTTCCCCATGCCCCGGATGACCAGCGGCAGCGCCGCGTTGTCGATCACCCGCTTGTGTTCCAGCAGCAGATCCTTCTGCAGCATGTAGCCGATCTGCCCGGGCCGGCCGGTGATGTCCTTTCCGGACAGCAGCACCCGGCCGCTGTCCGGCGGCGTCAGCCCGGACATGATGTTCAGCAGCGTCGTTTTTCCGGATCCGCTCAGCCCGATCAGCGAGACCAGCTCCCCCTCCTCCAGGTGGATGCTGATGTCCCGGATGATCGGACGGCCCTGGAAGCTTTTGCAGATTTTTTCCGTCTGAAGAAGCGTCATGCGGCTTACTCCCCGGGAAGGTAGTCGTTGCTGAATCCGGCTCCGGACAGGTCGTGAGCCGTCAGCCCGTTCTGATGCAGCCAGGCATAGAAGGCATTCCACCGCTCCGGCGCGATGTACCCCCAGGCCGGGGCGTCGTCGATGTACTTTCCGGAAATCCATTTCTGGCTCGCATACACCAGCTCCTTCGCGTCCGTCAGGGATCCGGTCGAATCCCCCGCGATCAGCAGGTCCGCCGCCGCCTCGGGATTCTCCGCCGCGTACCGGTAGCCCCGGGCCGTGGCCCGCAGGAAGGCCTTCGCCGTTTCCGGATCGTTCTGCAGGAAATCATTGTTCGCGAGAATCACGGGCGTATAGTAGTCCAGCTCGCTGCTCAGGGAGGCGAAATCCCAGTAGTCGCAGTCCACCCCGCTCAGCTCGGCGTTGATTCCGCTCCATCCGTAGAAGACCCACACCGCGTCCGTCTGGTGCGCGGCCAGCGCGGCGGGCTCGTCGGTAATGTTGTTCGGGATCAGCTTCACCTTGTCGAAATCGGCGTTCTCCTTCTCCATGCAGTACCGGAGCATGGCCAGCTCCACCGGGCTCTCCCAGGTCGCGTAGACGTGGCCCTCCAGGCCCTTTGCGGAGTCGATCCCGTCCCCGGCCCGGGACAGGATGCCGGAGGTGTTGTGCTGCAGGATCGCCGCCACCGCCGTCACGCCCAGCGGGCTTTCCAGATCCAGGGAAGCCGCCATCGTGTCCTGGGCATCCACGGCAAACTGCGCCTGCCCGGCGGCGCACATCAGAACCGCCCCGTTTTCCGGCGGCTGAACGATCGTCACCTCCAGGCCCTCCTCCCGGTAGTACCCGAGACTCTCCGCGGCGTAGACGCCGGTATGATTGGTGTTGGGGGTCCAGTCCAGGCAGAAAACAATCTTCTTCAGGCCGGCTTCCTCCGCCGGCGCGGCGGTGACGGCCGCGGCCAGAGCCAGCGCGCACACCAGGGCAAACAATCTGCGAATCATCTTTTTCTCTCCTCCTTCATCTCTCGAAAAGGCATCAGGCCCGGGAATTGTTCCCGTCCTTTTCGCCGCGGCACCTCGTCCACGGCATGGAAATCATCCGGATCAGGTTCACCAGCCGCATCAGCAGCAGGCTGACGATCACAATCAGCAGAATCACCGCGAACATCTTGTCGAAGGCATAGGCCTTCCGGACGCGGGTCATGTAGACGCCGAGGCCCTCAAAGCCGCCCAGCCATTCCGCCACGACCGCCCCCACGACCGCGTAGGACGCGGAGATCCGCAGCCCGGAAAAGAAATGCGGCAGCGAGGCCGGCAGCTTCACATGGCGGAAAATCTGCCAGCGGGTCGCGTTCATGGAGCGCATCAGCGCGATGGTGTCCGGGTCGGCGCTCTTGAATCCCTCCAGCAGCCCCACGGCCACCGGAAAAAAGGTGGTGATCACCACCAGCGTGATTTTCGGAGCCATCCCGAATCCCATCCACAGCACCAGCAGCGGCGCGATGGCGATCGTGGGAATGGTCTGCGTCACCACCAGCAGCGGCAGGACCGCCTTCTCCAGATTCACGAACCGGTCCATGGCGCAGGCCAGGCCGAAGGCGAGCACAACGCCGATGACCAGGCCGTACAGCGCCTCCGCCACGGAGACCAGCGCGTGCTGCATCATGTTGGGAAAATCCCGGACAAAGGCGCCCGCCACATCCGCGGGGGACGGCAGCATATAGGCCGGAATCATGCCGGCGGCCGAAAGTCCCCACCAGATCAGAACGATCAGGGCGAAAGCCCCCGCCGGCAGCAGCCTATCCCTGATATTTTCCGATCTTTCTTTCAATGGAAAGAACCTCTCCTTCCGGCTTGTAGGAAACCTTGATGTACGCCGCCACGGAGGGAGCACCGGCCCGGATGGCGATATGCTGGCATTCCCGCACGATCTCCATCAGCTCGTCGTAGGGCCCCTCAATCGTGGTTTCAAAGGGGCCGACAAAATAGTTGTACCCCGTGCTGGCGATATACGCGATCACCTCGTCCACGATCCGGCACAGCTCGTCGTCGTCCGCCACGCCCGGCAGGCTCTGAATTGCAACGCTTGCTTCCATTTTTACTTTCCTCCCTTTTGTCTTTTCCGCCCGGGGACAGAAAAAAGGAGCCTCGCCGGAGGCTCCTTCCATCGTCGCAAAAACATCACAGGACTGTCGCTTCCCTACGCTGGCATTGACCAGATCAGGTATTGAGGGTCTGTAATCTTCTTACAATCTCAGCAATACTGCTCCCCTAGCACAGGGGATATGATAGACCCGTGTCCCGCAAATGTCAAGCGCCTTTTTCGCCGCATCAGATCCGGGGCAGCCGGGCGCGGAAGCTGGCCAGCTCCTCGTCCGTGGGCACATAGTCATCCATCTTTCCGTCGTGGAACTTCTCGTAGGCCACCAGGTCGAAATATCCCGTTCCGGTGAGCCCGAACAGAATCGTCTTCTCCTCCCCGGTCTCCCGGCAGCGAACCGCCTCGTCGATGGCCGCGCAGATGGCATGGCTGCTTTCCGGCGCGGGCAGGATGCCCTCCACCCGGGCAAAGGTTTCCGCCGCCTCGAAGACCCGGGTCTGCGGCACGGAAACCGCCTCCATCATCCCGTCGTCATACAGCTGGGACAGGATCGGGCTCATGCCGTGATACCGCAGGCCGCCGGCGTGGTTCGGCGCGGGAATGAAGTCGGAGCCCAGGGTGTACATCTTCGCCAGCGGGCAGACCATGCCGGTGTCCGCGAAATCATAGGCAAACACGCCGCGGGTCAGGCTGGGGCAGGAGGCCGGCTCCACCGCGATGAAGCGGTAATCCGCCTCCCCGCGCAGCTTTTCGCCCATGAAGGGGGCGATCAGGCCGCCCAGGTTGCTGCCGCCGCCCGCGCATCCGATGATGATGTCGGGATGGATGTCATACTTGTCCATGGCGATCTTGGTTTCCATGCCGATCACGGACTGGTGCAGCAGCACCTGGTTCAGCACGCTGCCCAGCACATAGCGGTATCCGGGGTTCCCCACCGCCGTCTCCACGGCCTCGGAGATCGCGCAGCCCAGGGAGCCGGTGGTGCCGGGATGCTCCTCCAGGATCTTCCGCCCCACCTGGGTGGTCATCGAGGGCGAGGGCGTCACGGAGGCGCCGTACACCCGCATCACCTCGCGGCGGAAGGGCTTCTGCTCGTAGGAAACCTTGACCATGTACACTTTGCAGTCCAGCTCAAAGTATGCGCAGGCCATGGACAGCGCCGTGCCCCACTGCCCGGCGCCGGTCTCGGTGGTCACGCCCTTCAGGCCCTGCTTCTTCGCGTAATAGGCCTGGGCGATGGCGGAGTTCAGCTTGTGGCTGCCGCTGGTGTTGTTTCCCTCGAACTTGTAGTAGATCTTCGCGGGGGTCTTCAGCTTCTTCTCCAGGCAGTAGGCCCGGACCAGGGGGGATGGCCGGTACATCTTGTAGAAGTCCAGGATCTCCTGCGGAATGGGGTATTCCCGGGTGTCGTTGTCCAGCTCCTGCTGCACCAGCTCCTCGCAGAAAACGCCGGAAAGCTCCTCCGCGGTCATGGGCTGATGGGTGCCGGGGTTCAGCAGCGGCGCGGGCTTGTTCTTCATGTCAGCCCGCAGGTTGTACCAGTATTGGGGCATCTCGGATTCGGTCAGATAGATCTTGTAGGGAATTTCCTGTCTGGTCATGGTGCAGTCTCCTTTCTTTTTGTCGGGGACAGAAAAAGCCTGTCCCAGGAATGTGTTTCGCTGGGACAGGCCTGAAAATCGAAGCCTGCGGTGCCACCCGGCTTGGCGCGGAAAAGCGCCCCCTCATGCGTACGTTCATACGCGGACCTTTGATGACGGAGGGTCAGCTCCGTCTCACATACTCGGGGAACCCCTCCCCTTTCTGCTCGCCCTCGGAAGTCCATTCCCTTTCCCTGCTTCTGCCGCGCTTCCACCTGCCGCGACTCTCTGGGAGAAACGGGGGGAAAGGTACTCACTCTTCTTCAACGGTTTAGCGCAGTATAGCTGAAAACGGCGCCGATTGCAATACCTTTTTTGTATTTCGATTGTATTTCCGTTTTCGGAAAGGCCGGAGGCCTTCCGGGCGGATTCGCTCCGGCCGCGGAAGCCCGGCCCCGCCGGCGCGCCTCCCTTCCTCCGCGGGGATTTCTCCCCGCCGGGCTCACTTCCCGTCCGGGAAACTGGTGAAGGCGCCGTGCTCCGTTTCCGGCAGGCCGTATTTCTCCCGCGCGTCCGCGATGGCCTTCATCAGGAACGTCATGTTCCGGGCCAGGTTGCGCATGGTCTGCAGGCCCTCCGCGTCCTTCTTTACATCCTCCGCGGTGAAGCCGTGCACCTGGTTCCAGTAATTGGCGGTGGCGATGGGCATCCCGCTGATGCTGAAGTATTTGTTCAGCACGTCAAAGGAGGCGGTGTTTCCGCCGCGCCGGGCGCTGACCACGGCGGCGCCCACCTTCATGTGCTTTGAAAAGTGCGTGGAATAGAACAGCCGGTCCATCAGGGAGAGGATCGTGCCGTTGGGGGACGCGTAGTAGACGGGGCTTCCCACCACCAGTCCGTCCGCCGCCTCGAACTTCGGCGCGATCTCGTTCACCGCGTCCTGAAAAACGCATTTTCCCGTCTTCATGCAGGAGCCGCAGGCAACGCATCCGCGGATGTCCAGTTTTCCCGCCTGGATCAGCTCCGTCTCCACGCCCTCCGCCTCAAAAACGCCGATCATTTCCTGCAGCGCCGCGGCGGTGCATCCGTTGGCGTGGGGGCTTCCGTTCAGCAGCAATACCTTCATTTTTCTTCCCCTTTCTTTTGTCCCCTTCACCCGTTCTCCCGGATAAAGGAATAATACCGCTCCAGCTTCTTCCGGCAGTTGAGGAACACCAGCAGCATGTCGGGATCGAACTGGGTTCCCATCCCGTCGATCATGATCTGCGCCGCCTGCTCAAAGCCCCGGTGATGTTGATCCGCCGGAATCGGTTTTGATCCTTCATCCCGGGCTCAATCCTTTCCGCTCTTTTCAGTATAGCACAGGGGTCCCTGCTTTTCAAAGCTTTTGGGGCCTTTCGCTTCCGGTTCCTCCGCCCCCGCCGCGGCTTCCGCCGCCCCGGCAGCCGCCGCGTCCATGGTTGATTTTTTTGCCGGATCGGGTATAATTATTTATTTGGAGCCGTGGGGCGGAGCGGAGATTCCCGCCGGATCCCGGCTCCGGATCACAGGAAGGCAGGCAAGACAACGTGAAGTGTGCAATCTATGGCGCGGGCTCCCTGGGAACCGTTCTCGGCGCGTATCTGGCGGAGTCCGGCGCGGATGTGGAACTGGTCAACCGGAACCGCGCGCATGTGGAGGCCCTGCGGAAGAACGGGGCCGTGATTTCGGGAACCGTGCAGAAGCAGGTGCCCGTCCGGGCGATTTTCCCGGAGGAGATGGAGGGCCCCTACGATATCCTTCTGCTGATGACCAAGCAGCTGAACAACCGGGAAACCGTATCCTTTCTGAAGCCCCTGCTGGCGCCGGACGGGGTGCTGGTCACCCTGCAGAACGGCCTGCCCGAGCCGGGGATCGCCGAAATCATCGGGCCGGAAAGAACCATGGGCTGCGTGGTGGAATGGGGCGCGACCCTGATCGCTCCCGGCTGCAGCCGGCTGACCAGCGATCCCGAGGGGCTCTATTTCCATATGGGCCGGATGCCCGGCGTCCGGGATGAAAGCTTCGCCGCCGTCCGGGCGCTGCTGGAGCGGATGTGCCCCGTCGCCGTGGAGAACAACCTGATGGGCGCCCGCTGGTCCAAGCTGCTCATCAACGCTACCTTCTCCGGCCTGGGCACCGTCATGGGCGGTCTCTTCGGCGATGTGTCGGAGACGCCGAAGGCCCAGAAGATCGCCATCCGCTGCATGAAGGAATGCATTGATACGGGCCGCGCCGCGGGCGTGACCTTTGCCCCGGTGCAGGGAAAGAATATTACCATGCTCTTCTCCTGGCATACGCCGGTGAAGCGCTTCTTCGGCGAGCGCATTCTGCCGATCGCCATGAAGAAGCACCGGCTGATTGAGCCCTCCATGCTCCAGGACCTGAAGAAGGGCAAGCTCTGCGAGGTGGACGCGATCAACGGCGTCATCTGCGCGTATGGCCGGAAGCTGGGCATCCCGACGCCCATCAATGACCAGATCGTGGACATCATTCACCGGGAGGAGCGGGGCGAACTGCGCCTGGATCCCTCCAATCTGGATCTGATCACCTTCCGGTAAAATCCGGCTGCGCATCCGGCTCTGCGGGGAAATCTCCGCGGAGCCTTTTTTTACGCCGGTTTCGCGGAATAGGGTAGAGGGAGGGCGTTAACCCTCGCCCCTCCCATTGCACCGTACGTACCGGTCTGGTATACGGCGCTACATCGAAACATGGTTTCAAGTATTT
>ONCV01000013.1 GCA_900316415.1 uncultured Eubacteriales bacterium | reverse complement strand
TTGCCGCTCATTTGGGGATTCGCATAAAGTAGTGCTCTTCATCTTCGCATGTTATTCGGGCTCCATTCTTCAGCATGACTTTCTGCGAGGCGATGTTATCCTTATTGACACGCAAATAGATCTCATCCTCCGGCACGATCCCCCGTGCGATTTCAAGTGTCAGCTTCAAACCCGTTGTTCCGTAGCCATTGCCGCGCATATCATTTCGAATGCTGTATCCGATATGGCCTGCGCCGTTACGTAACGATTCCGTCAGGTAATGACGGATACGGAATTCACCAACCAAACAATCTCAGGTAGTAATATGTTTCAGGCACAAACCAGTCCGGCATATCGACGGGCTGTTCGTAAGAGATCAATTTAGGAAGTACTGTCCCGACATACTCCTCATAAGACACGCCATGGTAGGGATTTGTCAATCCGTTTTCATCTGCGGGCAGCTCTGTTGTGTATTCCCATTGAGCCAATGCGTCCTGTATGTTGATTTTCCTTAACTCCATAGCAACCACCTTGTCAAATTCCGATTTTACTCAGCGGTATCCCGCTTTTCGTAAGTCAGCCGTACATCGTATCCCAGTTCTTCCATCATGGCGAGAAAGGTCTTATTGACGATTTTCTCCGGGTGATTGATCAGTCGGGAGATGTATGTTCCGGATGTACCTATGCTCTCTGCCACCTGGTACTGACTGATTTTTCCTTCGATGCATTTTGTCTTTACATCAAGTTCAATGTTGTTTTGAAGCATAACTGCCTCCTTGCTTAAGAGTTCATAAGTTGCACTATTCGTTTCATTTATGATACCACACTTCATCGCCAAAATCCAGTAAAAATAATAAGCACCAAAGGTGAAGCGCCGTAATTCCTGTCTGCCTTATGCCTTGATCTCCATACCACTGGTGAGAGTGAAGACGATGTTCTCCTTGCTGTACACCGGCACGTGATCCACCAGACTACCCCAAAGTTTCTCGCTGAACTCCGTCACCATCTCCGGCAGGGATTCCAGCGAGTGGATGAACCGTCCGAACTCCCGCCGCCGGATGCCGCGCTGGGCGATCTCAATGGTGACAGCATCGTACTTGTCCTTGGTTTCCTGAAACCGGGCAGACAAGGCTTCGTACCGGATGCTGTACTCTTCCTGGTTCTGCGCCACCCTGGCATTCTCAGCGATGGCTTCCTTGATCTGCGCGTTGATGGTGCGCATATTACGCGAGAAATTGCTGGAGTCCAGCGACAGCGCAACCACCAGTTCGCGCAGGGTTTCAGCCATAAAAGTTTGTCTCTCTTTGATTGCAGGAGATTCAGGGATAATGGTAGAATACTGGTTAGGAGCTTCGGCTCGACAATCGGAATATTCTTAAGCTAGGCGGAGAAATAATATGTCTAGAGTCATTATGACATGCGGGATGATCTGTTGCGGAAAGAGTACATATGCAAAAAAGCTTCAGACGGAACAAAATGCAGTTATTCTTTCTATAGATGATATAACGCTTACATTATTTCCGGAGGGATCCGGGGATATGCATGATACCTATGCACTACGAGCAGAGCAATATCTTCTGAATCTTTCCATACAGATTCTGCTTGCCGGAGTGGATGTAATTCTTGATTGGGGATTGTGGACCAAAGCGATGAGGAACCGCATCCAGCATATTATGTTGACGAGGGGCTGCTAAACAAAGCAAAAGCACTGTTTGAAGAGCCTTGCACGGAAGAAGTGGATGTGCTGGTAGAGCAGTAAACCGGAGTTAATCTCTCCAAAGAGGTGCAGCATGTCGAAGCAGAATGTCTATGATAACAGACCATTAGTACGATACTCTTTTCATCATTTGTTGTCAGGCAGCCACTTATGGTTGATTATTATGTCAAACCAAAAAATAGGAATGTACCATTTCCGTACACTCCCAAGCATATTCCCCTTGCTAATCGTCACAGCCAAAGCAAGAACATACAACATATTGATGTCAGTCAATCATCTTCTCTGTCTTTTCATTGAAACGCAGGCTCTGAGAAGTCTCATCCCCCTATACAGGCTGGATTGTTTTCACGGATCTCTTCCAGATACGCTTCCATGATCGCCGATGGGCCGTCCCACCAGAGCTTCGTTTCCGGGTCATAGAGAACGGCGCACGTTCTGGATTGCAAAAACTGCGGCAGGATCTCCTCCACCGGCTTCTGCAATAATTCCGACAGATCATCCGCGACCATGCAGGTATTCATATCAATGGCGGCGTTCTCTTTTTCCGGCGCAATAGTGGAAACTACAGCCATATCTGCTCACTCCTCTCAAAGCACAAGGTCCTCAGCGCCTTCTCCGTCCTGAAGCAATACTGATCCTGAAGCCGTTCCTGCAGGAGAAGGCTGATACAAATGCGGTCTGCATTCTCGGAGCCTGTTTCTCCGTACAGGCCATCCAGATAAGCCGTGATGGTGACGTTGGTGCTGTCATTGGCAATCTTTCCGGAAATCACATCATAGTGGGTCAGATTATGTACCTCTTCCGTAAAAAAGCGATTTCTGCGATGTCCGACAACACAGTGAAGCCAGTTGATATCCGCTGCCGGATAGTCCAGGACATCCAGGTCGCCGGAGCTGACAAATGTAAAAGTGCTAACCACGCCAAATCGCTGCGGCGGGATCATTCCTTTTTCGATCGCCTTTCTGGCACTGATATGGGCAAAATTCACTGCCTGTTCTTTGGAGGAAGTGAGATAAAACCCCCTACCAAAGTCTTTGAATCGGGCACACCTGGCGAGATCCGGTTTTTGCACCTCACAGTAACTGCCATGGAAAAGGCGCATTTGATCCTTCAATTCAGGCATAACTGCACCCCCTAACCTTCAGATAGGGCACGATCTCCTCCCAGACCGCCTCGTCTCCTTCCACATGAAAGATCCCGAAGCAGTCCCGAATATACTCGAATACCTGATACTGCTGGAACAGCCGGGCCACCTCCCCGACGGAAAGATGCCATCTTTCCATAGCCATTCTGACCATTCGCACCTGCATATGCGTGATTTGCCTTCGCTCTGACATGACGGCACCTCCTTTCCTCAGATATCCTTTCTTCAGCCGTTTTTCATTTTCATTTTAGGAAAAACGCAGGAGACTGTCAAGCGGGATTCCGAATGCGAACTGTCAAGCGGGGTTCCGAAAGCAGTTGATAGAAAAGGGAATCTGTTGTAAAATGCTCGCCGGATAGACCCGGAGAATCAAAGAGCTTGATGGGAGGGAAACACATGCCGTCCACCGAGAACATGGAGGCCCGCGCGCAGCGGACCCGGCTGACCATTCTCTTTCCGTATCAGGAACGGGTGGTTTACCAGCCCATGTCGGATGAAACGATGCACGACCTGGGGCTGGATCTGATCTGCCAGAAGGTGGCCGCCGATCCGAAGGAAACGGCGATGATCCTGCAGGTGATGCGCAGCCTGACGCCGGATCCGGCCGTCGCGGCGTACCGTGCGGCGGTGTTCGACGATCTGTACCATCATCCGGAGATCCGGGAAAAGCTCCTTTCCCTGCTGGATCATGTCAAGTTTCTCAACGATTTCGGCGCCACCCGCCGTGCCTCGGACGAGGGCGTCGGCGTCTGGGATCTGATTCACCGGCTGGATGAACTGCGGGATTATATCGCCACCGTGGAGGCCATCGAGGATTGCCTGAAGGACGCGAGCCTTCAGTCGGAGGGTCTGCGGGATCTCCGCAGCAGCATCCACGCCATCTGGGAGGACAGCGGATTCGACGGGCTGAAGAAGGATATCGCGGCCCTGCAGGCCACGACGGACAGCGTGAAGAGCGTCACCGTCGGGCTCAACCTGAACGAGCGCTTCGAGCCGGTTCAGGCCGGCCTGGTTTCCGTCAACAGCAAGCCCTTCACCCGCTCCGGCATCCTGCAGCACTTTGCGGACTCCCTCGCGCGGCGGGATCAGATTCAGTCCTCTGAAGAATGGAACGGCTCCATGACCTGGCATCCCGCGGACAGTGCTGCCTCCCTCCTGCCGGGCCGGGTGGAGCATCTGGCCGGAACGGCCACCTTCATGCGGAACCCGCTGCTGGCCATGACCATGGCCCATGTTCCGGACGCGGACGGCGCCCGGGATCTGACCCGGACCATGGACTCTTCCCTGACCCACCTGCTGTCCAGCCTGGTCCGGAAACTGCGGGAGGTGCTGAACCGCTATGCCGCGGTCAGTATCCGGGAGGTGGCCGGGCTCATTCCGGAGCTGGTGTATTACATCCGCTGGGCGGAATACTGGGAAAAGCGGCAGCAGGAAGGCTGGATCTTCTGCGTCCCGGAGGCGTCGGCGGAGGGCGATGCCCAGGGCATGGAGGCCCGGGGCTTCTACAACCTGAAGCTGGCGCTGGTGGAAACCCCGGAAACCACCGTCCGCAATCAGCTGGATTTCAGCGCGCAGGCGCGGGTTTACCTGCTGACCGGGGCGAACCGGGGCGGAAAAACCACCGTGACGCAGGCCATCGGCCAGCTGTTCCTGCTGGCGCAGGGCGGCATCTACGTCCCCGCGGAGCGGTTCGTCTTCTCCCCGGTGGACGGCGTGTTTACCCACTTCCCCGCCGATGAGGACAAGACGCTGGATCTGGGCCGGCTGGGCGAGGAGTGCCGCCGCTTCCGCGATCTGTTCGGCGCCTGCACGGAGCGCTCCCTGGTGCTGCTGAACGAGACCTTCTCCACCACCTCCTTCGAGGAGGGGTATTACATCGCCACGGACGCGGTCCGGGCGCTGCTGGAGCGGAAGGTCCGCTGCATCTACAACACCCATATGCACAAGCTGGCCCAGGATCTGACCCTGCCGGAAAAGGCGGACGAATACGCGGGCGTCCTGTCCCTCATCGTCCGCTCGGAAGGCGGCCGCCGCTCCTTCGAGCTGCAGGTGGCTCCCCCGGAGGGATCCTCCTACGCCCGGGATATCGCGGAGAAGTACGGGGTCACCTATGAGCAGCTTCTCCCCGGACAAAAGTGATGGAAGAAAAAGCAGGGGGCTTCAGGAAAAATCCTGAAGCCCCGTTTTTGTACTCTTCCGTCCTCCGGAGGAATTCCCTTATTCCTTCGATCCGGACATGGCCAGGCTCTCGGTGAAGGTCCGCTGGGTGAAGATGTAGAGGATCACCAGCGGGATGGAGCAGATCAGCACCGCGATGGAAATCAGCTGCTGCTGCCGCCCGTTGGGCACGACCACCGCGTTGGTGGCGTCCGCGCTGAAGTAGCGGGCCATCCGGGAAACCATGGTGGACATCTGGTTGGAATAGATGGAGATCGAGGTGGCCGGCAGGAAGAGCCGGGTATAGAAGATGTCGGTCCACTGCCAGACGAAGCTGAACAGGAAACAGCTGGCGATGGTGGGCAGGGCGTCCGGCAGCATGATGCGGACGAAGGTATGCAGCGTTCCGCAGCCGTCCACATAGGCCGCCTCTTCCAGGCTGGTGGGGATTCCCTTGAAGTACTGCCGCATCATGTAGATGTACAGCCCGTTCTTCAGGCCCATGCAGGTCAGGCCCATGATCACGTAGGCGGTGATGTTCGCCCGCAGGTTCAGCGCCTTTCCGGTCAGCAGGGTGATCAGGCCCGTTCCCGTGCCGTCCACCACGCTCATCAGCCGCTGGCCGAAGGTAAGCCCCTCCGCGTTCACCCCGAAGAGCGTGAAGATCCGCAGGATGTCGAAGTTCGCGAAGTTCATGTACAGCGCGGACTGAATGGTCTGGGGCGGGATGATGATCAGGGCAATCACGCAGCCGAACCAGAACTTCTTCAGCGGGAACTCATACCGGGCGAATCCGTAGGCCACCAGGGTGGTGGAAACAATCTGGCAGACGGAGATGACCAGGGCGACCCACAGCGTGTTCAGCATGGACCGGGGCAGGTCCGTCAGATCCGCCACGATCTTGTAATTCTCCAGCGTCACATGCCGGGGCAGCAGCACCACGGTGGAATCGTACAGATCCTGCTCCTGCATGAAGCCGATGGAAAACCGGGTCAGAATCGGCTGGATGATCATGAAGCACAGGCCGAAAAGCAGGAGCCCGCGGATGATGCTGATGGCGATCTGCGCGCTGCGCTTCTTCAGCAGATAGCCGCCGCTGCGCCGGTTGCGGTCCCAGAACTTTTTGTTTTCGCCGATGAAAACCGTATTATTCTTGCTCATTGCGCTGATTTCACCGCCCTTGAAATGATGAAGGAGGAGATCAGGATAAAGACCAGCGCCACGCCGAAGTACACCCAGCTCATGGCGGAGGCGACGCCGAAGTTGAAGTCCTGATACATGACCTCGCTGATCAGCTCCATCACCTTGTTGTCGTTCTTCATGAAGAAGTCCACAATCGTATAGATACAGTTCACCAGCAGCAGGGGGCTCACCATGGGGAAGGTGATCTTCCAGAAGGATTCCCACGCCGTGCAGCCTTCCACGTCCGCCGCCTCATACAGGGAGGGCGAGATGGCCTGCAGCCCGGTCAGGAAGACGATGATCTGGATGCCGCTGGCCATGACGATGTCATAGATCGCGTCGATCATCTGGAAGATCACGTCGAACAGCCCGCTGGCGACCCCGGAGGTGGACAGCAGGTTCTGCAGCGAGGCGGAGATGTTCACCCCCGAGGCATCGCCCACGGAGGCCGCTACCCCGGCCATCATGTCATAGAACTCGTTCTGCTTTTCGATGCCGGGCAGGATGCCGCTGGACAGGATCACGGGCAGGAAGAAGATCGCCCGGGCCAGGGTTCTTCCCCGGAAATCCTGATTCAGGATCACCGCGATGACGAAGCTCAGCACCAGGGTGGCGATGGTGTTGATCGCCATGCGGCTGATTTCCCCCGTCAGATCCTGGTTGAAATTCGGATCCACCAGGAAGGCATGACGGTAGTTGTCGATGCCCACCCAGGTCTGGCTGAAACCCTGGCCGGGGATCAGCTGCACCCGGTTGAAGCTCATGGTCAGGGACTGAATCATGGGCTTGAGCATGAACAGGACGAAACCGATAATAAAGGGCAGAATGAACAGATAGCCTGTTCTGGCCCGTCGGGCCTGCATGGTAACCGGCTTTGGCTTCCGGCTCATCCCTGATTCCCCCTTTCCACCAGATAGTCCCGGGCGGGAACCCGGGTTCCGCCCTCCGCGTATTCCTCGCTGCCGAAGTTCACATAGACCTTCGTTCCGTCCTCATACACGGTGACGGTGACCTCCTCCGCCAGCTGATCATGGTTCACGATCCGCTGCCGGTTCAGTCCCCTCGTTTCCTCCTGATACCGCAGGATCATCGGAATGATCTGATCCTTCCAGTACCGGTATCCGGAGGAGGTATAGCAGCTGTAGGTTGAATCCAGCAGGACCCGGGTATCCTCCGCCATGAAGGTGAAGTTCAGGCCCGCGCCGTATTCCGCGCATTCCAGCAGCCGGGTCAGGTAATCCCCGGACAGGTTTACCGCCTCGCCCGTGAAGTCCTTCATCCCGTGCAGCGCGATCTGATAGAAGGGGATGCGCTCATCCACGATCGCGTACGCCTGCCCCGTCAGGTTCATGTCGGTGATCAGGTCCGCGTAGGGAACCGCGTAATCGTTCCCCTTCTTGATCAGAACCTTCTCCCCTGCGTTTTTCGCTTCCTGCAGGGTTTCCACGTTCATCCGCTTCACCATTTCCCGGGTCACCAGATCCCGGTTGTAATAATCCGCGCTCAGCAGGTCTCCCACGTCCCGGAACGCGACGCCCGCGGCTCCCCGGTCCTGCAGGAAGCGGATCAGCCGGGAGGCGCCGTCCTTCGCGTACGAGGGGCGGACCAGGTAATAGTCCTCCAGCCAGGTGGCCTTCTGGAAGGTCACCATGTCGTAGGGATACAGGTGGATCTGCTCCCGCGTGGCATAGCGGGCGGCGTCCCGGTAGGTGATGAATCCGTCCAGCAGCCCGCTGTGATAGGCGAAGCAGGTCACGCCGTCAAAGTACAGGTCCACGTCCTGCCCGCCGGCCAGGCGGATCAGGTTCCCCATTTCCTTTTCGCCGCCCAGCTCGCCCAGGGTCCGGACGCTGGTCAGCACCTTCTGGCGCACGCCTCCGTTGCTCCATCCGGTCATGCGCAGATTCAGATCCCGGATGCCCGCGCCGGTCAGCTCCTGAAGGATCTCCCCGGCCTGGGAGAAGGTCGTGGTGGCCACGACGCTGTCCACGGGCAGGCCCGCCTTCACGATCTTCTTGTTGATGGCGCCGACCAGCTCCACGTTCACCGGCGTTTCCTCGCTGGCCTGGGCGGTCCGCATCTCCGGATACTTCTCCCGCAGGTAGTCCCCGTAGGCGTTGGCCATATCCGTATAGCTGTCGCTGTCCAGGAAGCGGTAGCGCTGGACAATGGTGTCCTGCGGAATGTCCTTCTCGTAGATATACACCAGCTGCGCCGTTTTGGCGGAAACATTGTACTGCTCCGCGTGCAGCACGTTGTACCGGGCATAGACCGTGTTGTAGCTGTTGTACCGGCCCGCGATGTCCGCGTTCACGCCCGCGTAGGAGCTGGCCCCCTCCATGATGCACAGGAAGGAACCGCCCTCATGGGTGGCGCCGAAAACCGGGAAGGCGTTCTCGGTCTCGCTGACCGCTTCCTTCCGCTGCACGCCGTAGTCCCAGCCGTACAGGTTCGCGTAATAGGGGCTCTGGCTCAGCTTGCCGTTGTTGTAGTGGATCAGCGCGCCGCCGCCCTCGGGAATGAACAGGAAGCCCTGCTCCTCCGTTCCGGCGGCGCCGAACATGGGCAGGGGGCTGACGTAGGTCAGCGGGTAGTCCGCCTTGTAGCGCATCTCGCTGTAGGGCAGCTCCACCACCAGGTCCCCGCCTTCCAGGCGGTAGATCATGGTCACGTTGAACACCGGCCCGTTGTTGTCCTTCGCTCCGGCGACCAGCTCCTGATCCAGGGCGAAATCCTCGGCGGTGTAGCCGCCCTCCTCGAAATAGCCCTCCGCCTTTTCCTTGTTGGTGGTGCTGGTGTTGGACTTGAGCAGATACAGCGCCTGCTCGGTGATGCTGGGATAGAGCTCCACCAGCTCATCCCGGTCGTCCCGCTTGTCCAGCTTCTCCGGTTCCACCAGGGTATACAGTCCGGAAACCTTCTTCCGGGTGCTCTTGGACATCTTTTCCGTGAAGGCGGTATACCTCTCCCGGGTGATGGCCATCGGAATCTGATAGACCCGCTCGATGCGGCCCACGGAATAGTTCACCCGGATGGAGCCGTCCTCCTGCGAAGCCACCTCGTAGGTCTGATTCGCGATGGAATAGGCGCTGTTGTTCAGCGTTACTTCGCCGCCGGGGTTGGTATAGGTCACCAGCAGCGTCGCGGACAGCATCTCCTTGTTTCCCGCCTGGGCGATGGGATCGTTCGCGGCGTTTTCCGGGTTGGAGCTCCAGACCCGGCCGGTCGCCTTCTCCGTTACCGTGAAGCGGGTGGTTGCCGGATCCAGGATGAAGAGCAGCTGATCGTTCTCCATGGTCAGCTCCTTCTCCTCCCCCTCATAGTAGGAGATCACGGGCGGATGCTCCGCTTTGGTTTCCGGCGTTCCGTACAGCGGGATTCCCACGAACACCACCAGCGCCGCGCAGGCGGCCAGCAGCAGGATCCAGGGAATCAGCCGGAGAATGAGGGATTTCCTTCTTCTCATCTTTTCATCCCTCCCTTAGTTCAACCGGAAGAAGATTTCCCGGTACATGCTGATGAAATAGGACGCGGCGTCGCTGAGCAGGCTGAAGAACGTCAGCAGCAGGAAGATGATGATGCTGGCCCCCACCACGGTCACAATCAGGAAGATGACCGTCTTGCCCGGGCCGTAATCATGAACCTGCATCAGGCCCACAAACACCAGGAACGCGCACCAGATGACGCTGAAGGACAGGAGCACCTGATAGAAGCTTCCCTCCTCGTAGGTCAGCATGTTGCTGACCAGGATCATCGGCAGCTGAATCAGGATATAGGGCACCAGCGCATAGCACATGGCCATGTAGATATCCCGGAAGCGGCCCTTTCCGTCGAACAGGGTGGTCATCGCCCAGTTGGCGACGCACAGGATCAGGAAGGGCAGCAGCAGGGAGCCCATCTGCTGGAACACGTTGATATACTGAACCGGCGCGGTGATGAACTGGAAGCTGGTCAGCATCAGCTTCAGCACCCGGGTCAGCAGGAACAGGATCAGGAAGGTATGCGCGGCGGCCAGGGTGCCGCGCTTCTCATGAATCAGATCCCAGAATCCGTCGAAGGGATGGGTGATCACATACAGGCTGTAGCGAAGGGACGCGAGATACCGGCGTCCTCCGGCCCTGCGCGCCTCCGCCCTCGCCGCCTTCCCTTCCGCGGCGGGCAGCGGTTTATTTGCGGACTTTGCCAAGCTCATGCGCCACAACCTCCCCCTTCAGTTTTTTCACCCGGCCGATCGTCAGCGGCACGATCAGCACCGCGGCCAGCAGCAGAACGATCCACCAGATGTTTCTTTCCACCCATTCCTTCCGGAACAGCTTGAACGCCCGGCCGTAGTTTTCCCGGTCATGGGCCAGCCGGAAGTAGTCCATGGCTTCCTCGTAGCGGTTCTGCCGCATCACGGCCCGTCCGATGCCCCGGAAGGCCAGCGGATAGTTGGCGTTCATTTTCAGCACGTTCCGCCACTGCTCCGCGCTTTCGTCGTACCGGCCCTCGAGGTAGGTCTCGCTGGCGTCGTAAATCGTCTGGCCGTATTCGGTTGTCTGAAAAACAGTGATGCTGTTTTCCAGCTGATCCAGCACCAGCAGATCGTATCCCATGTGGTCCAGGCTCACCGCCCCGGTAAAGGCGCCCTCCACGTTGCCCTTGGTTCCGAAGGCCCAGAGCAGGATGCCCTGGCTGTCGTATCCGAACAGGCGGCCCCGGGTCCGGTCCAGCGCGACGTAGATGTCATTCTGCAGCACGGTGATGTCCGTCAGCTTGCTGGGGCCATAGTTGTCGCTGCCCTCGAGCCAGGTCAGGTCGCCGATGGGCGGGAAACGGTCATTCTTGATCAGGATATCCGTTCCCAGGCTGTTCAGCCGGCGGATGGGCTTCGCGTTGTCATACTTCAGGTCATACTCGCTGAAAACCGTGTTGGTGGCATAGATAAAGTCGTCCTCATCGATGTAGATGTTCTCATATTCCGTGGGCACGAAGCTGGCGGTCTGGGCCCGCTGCTCCTTCGTCTGGAAATACCGCTTCCAGATGTATTCGCCCATGGAGATGGAGACGGTGTTGGCGCCGATGAAGCCGGAGAAGGTGCCGTCCGCTTCGTATTTCACCAGGCCCTTGTTCACGTTCTGGCACAGGGCGTACACCCGGCCCGCCACGTCCACCACCAGCTTTTTGGGCAGGAAGTTCAGGCTCTGGTCAAACGTGGCGTCGGTGGGCTTCACGAAGTCCTGCACCCAGTTCAGGTCCCGGTCCATCTTGGCCACCCGCTGGTTGCCGAAATCCGCCACGTAGAGGTTCCCTTCCGGATCCACAAACACATCGTAGGGCTGGGAGAAGGTGCTGATCTCCGCCCCCTTCATCTCCCGGATGACCCGGCGAACGGAGAAGCGGTTCCCCTCCCGGAGAATCTCGATGATCCGGTTGTTGCTGGTGTCGCACAGATAGATTCGGTCGTCCCGGACAAACAGGCTCTGGGCCTTGCTGATCCGGATGCCCTCCAGGTTTTCAAGTCCCAGCGTCATGCTGTCGATCACCGTCGCCACCCGGTAGGCGTCCGGGCTTTCCTGGGGCTCCTCCCAGTAATCGTAGGTGTAGGTATAGGAGGTGCTGAAGCCGTCCTCCGCGGCCGCCAGCCCGGGCAGCAGCAGCGCCAGGAGGCACAGGAGCGAAATGACACGTCGGAATGCTTTCATGTTCTCTCTCACCTCCCCGCTTAGTCCTTGATGCCGGAGGAAGCCATGGTTTCCAGAATCCGGCTCTGGCTGAAAACGAAAATCAGGATCGGGACCGCCACGATGATCACGTTGGCCGCGGCCACCTGTCCGGTCCGGGCGATTCCGCCCGCCTGAATCTGCTGCAGCGCGTAGACCAGGGTCTTCTTTTCCTCGGAATAGATCACCGTCGCCGCGCTGGTGTTCCACAGGCTCTGGACGCTGAAGATGATCATGGTCAGCCAGGCCGGCTTCACATTGGGCATCACGATGCTCCAGAAGATCCGGAACCGGCTGGCGCCGTCGATGGTGCCCGCCTCGATCAGGGCGGTGGGCAGCCCCTCCATGAACTGCTTCATCAGGAACAGCCCGATGGGGGCCGCGAAGGCCGGCAGGATCAGCGCCCAGTAGGTGTCGATCATGCCCAGCCGGCTCATGATCAGGTAGTTCGGAATGCCGGTCACGTATCCGGAGAACATGAGGCAGGTGGTCACCACGCCGAAGAAGAGCTTCCCGCCGGGGAATTCAAACTTCGCCAGCACGAAGGCCGCCATGGAGGCGATGACCAGATGTCCGAAGGTTCCGACCGCGGTGATCAGCACCGTGTTGATCAGATACCGGCTGAAAGGCACCCAGCTCTGGCCCATGGTGACGAACAGATCGGAGAAATTGTCCGTCGTCGGATGCTGGGGCCAGACGGGCGGGGGGAAGCGGAACAGCTCGTCCAGGGGCTTCAGGGAGGAGCCCACCAGGAAGAGCAGCGGGAAGACCATCAGGAAGCCCACGATGGCCAGCATCAGATAGATGCCGATATCCCCGGCGATGGACCGGTTCGGATGGCGGCGGGTGATCAGGTGCTTCTTCGGAACCTGGATCTTCTCTCCCCGCAGCTCCGCCAGCCGGCGCAGCTCATCGCCCCGGGTCCGGGGCGTCACGGGCTTGTCCGCCCAGTGGCCGTCCATGTAGCTGTACAGCTTCAGGCCGTAGTCCAGATCGATGACGTAACGGCTTTCATCCTTGAGAATCACGGTCAGCTGGGTGGAGGTGCCGCCGCGGCGGATGCTGTCCATCCGGTGCAGCCGGGGATAGGTCCACTGCGCGATCGGCTCGGTTTTTCCCTTCGGATAGAAGGCCGCACCGTTCTCGTCCGCCTCCAGAAAGCCCCGGAATTTCTTTCCGTCGATCGTGTGCAGGACGCCGTTGGAACGCAGGTTTTTCGTTTCGCTCATCTCACGCACCCACCCTTCCAAGCAGTCCGCTGATCGCCTTCTTGCAGAGGATCATGACCAGGAACAGGATCGTGGCGATGGCGCTGGCGTAGCCCATCTCGAAGCGGCTGAAGCCGTAGTCGAACAGGTGGGTCACCACCGTCCGCGCCGCGTAATCCGTGGAGGGATATCCGCACAGCGCCCGCGGCACGTCGGACACGTTGAAGGCGGAGGTGATGCTCATGACCGCGCCGAAGAGCAGCATCGGCTTCATGCTGGGCAGGGTGATGTGATACAGCTCCTGCCAGCGGTTCCGGACGCCGTCCACGTAGCCCGCCTCGTACATGCTCCGGTCAATCCCCTGGAAGCCGGCCACAAAGCTCAGGAAGCCCGTGCCCATGCTCATCCACAGGATGACGATGACCAGGATGGTCATCATGTAATTCGGATCCGTCAGCCACAGCCGCGGCGCCTCGATCAGCCCGAACTCCATCAGGATGGAGTTGAACCAGCCGTAGGCATCGCCCCGGAAGATGATGGAGAAGACCGTGAAGGCCGCGCCGGCAATGGAGGGGGCGTAGAACACCACCACGGCCACCGCCCGCAGCCACTTGGGCAGCTCATTGATGAACCAGGCGAACAGGAAGGACAGAATATAGCCCACCGGCCCGGTGATCACCGCGATGACGAAGGTGTTCTTGATGGCCGTCAGGAACACCTCGTCCTGCAGGATCAGGTTCACGTAGTTCTGCAGCCCCACGAAGCGGGCGGGCTCCAGAATGTTGTAATAGGTAAAGCTGTAGAAAATCGAGGTGCCGATGGGCAGAATGAAGAAGGTGAAGAACAGGAGCGCGTAGGGAGCCAGGAACAGGTAGCATTCCCTGTTCTTTTTCGCCATCTGCCACCCATGCTGGAATTTCTCCCTCCGCATGGTGAAATATCGGGAACAGAACGACTGCGTCTCTTGCATGGCTGATTCCTCCTTTCCCCTGCTCAGTCCAGCGGCAGGTTGAATTCCCGCCGCTTGATCCGGATTTCCTCATTGATGGTGCGCGCGTAGTTCAGCAGCGTCTCCCGCGGGTCTTCCTTCGTGTTGATGACCCGGCGGATGGCGTTGGTGATGTGCCGCGTGGTGGAGTATCCGCCGGCGATCTCCGGGAAGCCCCGGGTCTGCGCCATCTGCTCCTCCAGGATCTTCAGCTGCGCGCCGGACCAGGCCAGCTGGCGCAGCGCGTCCCGGTTCGCCGTCTGGTACCGGGCGCTGGCGCCCAGCACGCTTTCCATCTCCCGGCCGAAGCGTACCTGCGCCTCCTGGCTGACCCACCATTTGACGAATTCCCAGGCGTTGTTCTTCGTCTTCTCGTCCTCCGTGGCCACGATCATGCAGCACAGGCCGTCGGTCTGCGCGGTCCGGTCGATGGAGCCGTCCGCCTGCCGGGTGCCCGGGATCAGGGTGAAATCCCACAGGCCCCGGATTTCCGGCGCGGAGACCATCAGGGTGTTGTAGGTCGCGTAGGAGGCCACGCCCAGGGGCATCTCGCCGCTGCGGAAGCGGCTGACGAAATCGAACACCGTGGGCAGCCCGTAGTCGTTGTACAGACTGGTGTACTGCTTGAAGGCGGCGACGCCCGCCTCGCTGTCGATCAGCGTGCGCTTCGCCTCCCCGTCGTAGATCGAGCCGCCCCGCTGATAGATCATGGAATCCAGCACGGAGATGTCCGCCAGGGCGATGTCCGGATAGGGCAGCGCCACCGTCAGGCTGTTGCCCTGGATGGTGGGCAGCTCCGCGATCAGCTCGTCCCAGGTCTGCGGAATGGGCAGCCCCAGCTCCTCCATGATGTCCGTCCGGTAGAACAGCAGGTTGAAATTCTGGGTTTCCGGCAGGCCGTATACACCGACCTTCATGCCGTTGTCATAGGTAAGGGGCTGGAGGATGCTGGGCTGGAAGGCCTGGATAACCTCCTCATATCCGGGGAACTGGGTCATATCCTCCACGGCGTTGCGCATGGCGTAGTTCACGGCAAACCAGCCGCTGACGCTCAGCACCACGTCCGGCCCATTCCCGGCCACCACGGCCGTCAGGATCGCGTCCGCCTGGACCAGCTTCACGTTCACCTTGATGCCGGTCCGGGCGGTGAAGGTGTCATCCACCATGGTCTTCAGCACGGTGGACTGATCCCGGCCGGTGGTGATCCAGATTTCCAGCACGTCGTCCGAGTCCTCGTATTTGTCTCCCAGAGAATTGTAATCCACCGTAAAGGAGCTGATGCAGGAGCGGATCTCGTGGGCCGCGCGGGAGAAGAAGTTCTCGTGCACCTGCGGAATCGGCGCGTCCTCCCCGGTAATCAGGATCAGGTCCACGTCCAGCTTGCTTTCCGACATGTTCTGCATGGCGGTGCCCAGCGAGGTGATGTTATCCTTGAAGTTGGCGAAGGATTCGGTGATCCGGTCGTTGTTCTCCACAAAGTTTTCCAGCTGAACCGCCAGGGTCTGGGCCACGGCGGCCCGGTCGCTCTTTTCCCCGGTGATGGCCACGATGCGGTCCACGATCCGGTACAGCCGCTTGCTTTCCAGATCCATGGCCTGGATCGCCTCCGGGTACACCCCGGCCAGGTTGTAATCCCGGAACCGGTCCGGATTCACGCCCGTCAGCACCAGCAGCTTGCGGTAGATCTGATTCAGGCGGAAGATGCTGTCCTCCACCTCCTTGAGCACCGGACCCATCTCGCCCAGGGTGACCTCCATCCGCAGGGTATGGGTCCCGGCCTTCAGGAAGAACCGCAGGGGATTTCCTTCCCCGTCGCTCAGGGTTTTCATCTCCCATCCGGTGTGATAGGAGAAGGTCACGGATTCCAGATCCCGGAAGGGGACCTCGCCGTCGATATACACCGTCCGTCCGCTCAGGGCGCCGCGCTGGTACATCTGGCGGGCCTTGACGGTGATGTGGTAATACCCGTCCTCGGGCACCTCGAAATCCCACTGGATCCACTCGCCGGGATGGGTCCAGGGATCGCCGCCGATATAGTTCAGCACGGTGTTCCGCACGGAATAGGGCTCCGTGTTGCCGGAGCTGCGGTCGTACCGGGCGTAAAGGCTGGGCGCGCTGCGCAGCTTCGCGCTTTCCCCCTGCACCGTCCCGGAATAGTTTTTCGCCTCGGCGGACATATTTACCTCGGGCTGCGCGGCGGCGTATTCGTCGTAGCTCGGATAGGCGGCGATGGGCGTCAGGGTGATGCCCTGCAGGATCATCGGCTCATTCACCGCCCGCAGGGTCAGCGTGTTTTCCCCGGCGTTGAAGTGGAAGGCATAGGGTTCCGTCTGGTATCCCATGTCGTCCCGGCAGTAGGCGGTCTGGGGCGCCAGGATCTCGACCTGGGTGGGCCGGATATCGTTGCCCTGATTGTCCTTTCGGATCTCGGATCCGTCCGTCCACAGGCGCGAGAAACACAGCGTGGACGCGCCGGCGAAGGGCAGCTCCCCGTTGATCAGCAGTTCCCGCTCGATATCGATGCCGCGGCTCTCCGTGGTCAGATAGTCCAGGCGGATGTTGTACAGGCCGGCCTGGGGGACCTCCGCCTTCCAGGTGACCTCCCCCTCCTCCGGGGTATAGACGCCCTCCGCCCGGATCTCCGCGGGGCCCTCAAAGGCCTGCAGATCCAGGGCCACCGGCTCCGTCACCGCCGGCTCCCCCGCGAAGGACGCCACGTAGGCATCGTAGGTATTCCCCCGCCCGAGGCCGGAGACATCGGTGGACAGATCCACGCCCTCGTACTTCTCCCGGAAGTCGGAGGGTGCCCGGCTCAGCAGCCAGATGCCGGCTCCCAGGACAGCGGCAATCAGAACGCCGATCAGAAAGTTCCGCCATTTCCTTGACATACCTTCATCTCCCGCAGCTCCAATCGGAAGCCCGGCGCGGTGTGCCGCGCCAGAATTCCGTTCGGATATTCTTTTCTGAAACTTCCCAGAACGTACAGAAACCCGCAGAAATTATACAGGGGCTCCGGGGAACCTGTCAATGCGAAAATATCACAAATCTATGAATTTGTTGCCAGAGCTTGTATGATATACGGTCTGATCCGCCGGAAGGCGCTTCGCCCTCCCCGCGGCATTTTCTTACTTCCGCCATCTCCGCCCCGCCAGGGACAGGACATAGAACACCGCCGCCACCAGCACGATGGAGGCCCCGGCGCTGGTATCCTGCGCGTAGGCCAGGAAGAGGCCGGCGATCCCGCTGATCAGCGCGATCAGCACGGAGAACAGCGCGTGCTGCCGGGAATTCCGGGCCAGGTTGCGCCCCGCGGCGGCGGGCAGGATCAGCAGCGCGTTGATCAGCATCACGCCGACCCACCGGATCGCCAGCATGACGGCCACCGCCACCAGCACCACGAACGCGCCCTCCGTCAGCCGGGTTCGAACACCCCGGGACCGGGCCAGCGAGGGGGACACGCTGGTCAGCAGCAGCGGATTGTACAGCAGCATCCACACCGCGACGCCGACGGGCAGCGCGATGGCCAGGTACAATAAATCGGAGGGGGTCACCGCCAGAATGTCCCCGATCAACAGGGACGAATACCGGGCGAATTTTCCGCCCCGGGCCAGAATCAGAAGCCCCGCCGCGATGGAGGTGGAGGAGAAAACGGAGATCACCGTGTCCACGGAGGCCGATCCGCTCTGCTTGATCAGGCAGATCAGCACCGCCCAGACCACGCCGAAGATCAGCATGGCCAGCAGGTCATTGTGCAGCCCCAGCACCATGCCCAGGCCGATTCCCGTCACCGCCGAGTGCCCCAGCGCGTCCGAGAAGAAGGCCATCTGATGGTTGACCGCCATGGTGCCCAGCAATCCCAGCAGCGGCGTCAGCAGCAGCACGGCCAGCAGGGCGTTCTTCATGAAGGAAAAGCGCAGCGCCTCCAGGGGGAGCAGCGCATCCATCACCGCATAGATTCCATCCATCCGAAATGCTCCTCCCTTCTTCTCAGACCGTGCCCGGTTCAAAAACCTTTTCGAATTCCGGAGAATCAAAAACCTCCTCCGGCGTCCCCTGCGCCAGGATGTTCTTCTCCAGCAGCACCACGTAATCCGCGTATTCGCGCACCAACCGCAGGTCATGGCTGACCAGCAGGATCGCGATATGCCGGGTTTCCTTCAGATGGGTCAGCGTATCCAGGAAAAGCTTCAGCCCGTTGCGGTCGATCCCGCTGACGGGCTCGTCCAGCACCAGCAGATCCGGCGCGGGGTTCAGCGCCAGCGCCAGCAGCACCCGCTGCAGTTCGCCACCGGAGCAGCGCCCCAGGGGCGTGTCCGCCAGGTCGCCGGCCTGCACATCCGCCAGCACCCGGTCCACCTCCGCCCGGACGGATTTGCTGATCCCGGTCCATACGGGACGCCGGGTCATGGAGGCGGCCAGGAAATCCCGGACGGTCAGGGGCATCTCCGGATCGAAGGACAGGTGCTGGGGAACGTATCCCGTCGTCAGGTGGGACAGGACCCGCCCGGCGCTGTCCAGATGGCGGATGGACCCCCCGTGGGGGATTTCGCCCAGCAGGGCGCGGATCAGCGTCGTCTTGCCCGCGCCGTTCTGCCCGATCAGCACGGTCAGCTGGCCGCAGTGAATGTGCATGGAAACATCGGACAGCAGCGTCTGTCCGCCGCGGCGGACGGACACCCCGTCCAGATCAATATGGCATAAATCGCATCGCTTCAGATGCATGACCGAAAACACTTCTTCTTCTCCCCCTGCCCTCCGGCGCTCCGGAAAAAAGATCCCGGCGGGATGTTCCCGCCGGGAAATGATACCATATCTCTCTCCGGATTTCCAATGATTTCTTGCGGCGTCCGCTCCGGATCGGCGCGGCTTTTCTCCCGCTTCAGGCTTCCACGCAGGCGGCGCCCGCTTCCATGGCCTGCCGGTTGATGGGCAGCAGGTGCTCCTTCTTCGGCCCGAAGGTCGCCTTCAGGGCTTCCATGGCGGCGTCGATGGAGACGACGCCGGTCTTTTTCAGGATCGCTCCCAGCATGACCATGTTGGCCACCCGGGAATTCCCCAGCTGTTCGGCGATGCCGTTGCAGTCCACCGGAATCGCGGTAATATCGTCCCGGTCCGGGGTGATATCGATCAGGGAGGAATTGTACAGCATGATGCCGCCCTTTTCCATGGCGGGGGTAAATTTGATCATGCTGGGCTTGTTCATGATAACCGCGATCGGAATCTCCGTCACCAGGGGGGAGCCGATGGGCTCGTCGGAGATCACCACGGCGCAGTTGGCTTCCCCGCCCCGCATCTCCGGGCCGTAGGAAGGCATCCAGGACACGTTCATGCCCTCATGCATGGCGGCCTTGGCCAGCAGCTGGCCGATCAGCAGCACGCCCTGTCCGCCGAAGCCGGCAATCAGGAATTGAGCTTCCATGGATTCACTCGACCTCCTTCTTCACGCCCAGGGGATACTGGGGAATCATGTTGGCTTCCAGCCAGTTCAGCGCCTCCCGGGGCGTCATGCCCCAGTTGGTCGGGCAGGAGGAGAGCACCTCCACCATGGAGAAGCCCTTCTTCGCGATCTGGGTCTCAAAGGCCTTCTTGATGCACTTTTTCGCGTCCATGATGTGCTTCACGTCGTGCACGGAGCACCGGGCGATATAGGCGGGGCCGTCCAGCGTCGCCAGCATCTCGCTGACCCGGATGGGATAGCCGCACAGGGCGGGATCCCGGCCGTAGGGCGAGGTGGTGGTCACCTGGCCCGGCAGGGTGGTCGGCGCCATCTGGCCGCCGGTCATGCCGTAAATGGCGTTGTTCACAAAGATGACCGTGATGTTTTCGCCCCGGGTGGCGGCATGGGTGATTTCCGCCGCGCCGATGGAGGCCAGGTCGCCGTCGCCCTGATAGGTGAAGACGATATTGTCCGGATGGACCCGCTTGCAGCCGGTGGCCACCGCCGGAGCCCGGCCGTGGGCGGCTTCCATCATGTCCGTATTGAAGTAGTTGTAGGCGAACACCGCGCAGCCCACGGGGGCAATGCCGATGGTCTTTCCCTGGATTCCCAGCTCGTCAATCGCCTCCGCCACCAGCCGGTGAATGATGCCGTGGGTGCAGCCGGGGCAGTAATGCAGCGGGGTGTCCGTCAGGATTCCGGTCTTTTCATATACGACCGCCATGTTACTTCCCCTCCTTTGCCAGATTTTCCACCTGGGTGATGATCTCCCGGACCGTGGGCACGATGCCGCCGGTCCGCCCGAAGAAGTGCACGGGGCGCTTTCCGTCCGCCGCCAGGCGCACGTCGTCCACCATCTGGCCCATGCTCATCTCCACCGTCAGGAAGGCCTTCGCGTGCTCCGCGGCCTTCGCGATGGGGGCGTTGGGGAAGGGCCAGAGGGTAATGGGCCGGATCAGGCCCGCCCGGATGCCCTCCTCCCGCAGCTTCCGCATGGCGGAGCGCGCGATGCGGGCGGTGGTGCCGTAGGCGACGATCACGTAGTCCGCGTCCTCCGTCATCTCCTCCTGCCAGCGGCATTCGGTCTGCTCCATGACGGCGTATTTCTCGTACAGGTGATTCACGTGCTTTTCCAGCACGGCGGGATCAATGTACAGCGAATTGATGATCGCCCGCTCCCGGTCGGAGGCCGGGGTCCATCCGGTGGCCGCCCAGGTCTTCTCCGGAAGGTCGGCCGGCTTCTGGTAGTCCGGCATCTCCACCGGCTCCATCATCTGGCCGATCAGGCCGTCGCCCATGATCAGCACGGGATTGCGGTACCGGTCCGCCAGGTCGAAGGCCTGCTGGGTCAGCTCCACGGCCTCCTGCACGGAGGAGGGAGCCAGCACCAGCATCCGGTAATCCCCGTGGCCGCCGCCGCGGGTGGACTGATAGTAGTCGCTCTGCGCGGGCTGGATGGATCCCAGGCCGGGGCCGCCGCGGACCATGTTCACGATGACGCAGGGGAGCTCCGCCCCCACGATATAGCTGATGCCCTCCTGCTTCAGGGAAATTCCCGGCGAGGACGAGGACGTCATCACCCGGGCGCCGGCGCCGGCCGCTCCGTAGACCATGTTGATCGCCGCGACCTCGCTCTCCGCCTGCAGGAAGCAGCCGCCCTCCGTCTTCGGCAACCGCTTGGACATGTATTCGGGAATCTGGTTCTGAGGGGTAATGGGGTAGCCAAAGAAGAAGCGGCATCCCGCCTGGATGGCGGCTTCGGCGATGGCCTCATTTCCCTTCATGAGCATTTTCTGACCCATGGTATTCGCTCCTCCTTTCTTACTTTTCGACCTTGATCACCGCGTCCGGGCACATCCGCGCGCAGAAGGCGCAGGCGATGCACTTGCTCTGGTCGGTGACGGCGATGGGATGGTAACCTTTGGAATTGATTTCCTTGCTGAGGGCCAGGATCTTTTTCGGGCAGACATCGGCACACAGACCGCAGCCTTTGCAGATTTCGGTGGCAATGGTCAGCAGGGCCATGGCATTTCGCCTCCTTCATTGGGTTTAAGCTGAATTATATCCTTTCGGAAAAGTTCCCGTCAATGGGAAATACAGAAGAAGTTCAGAGGATCGATTTCAGGTATTCGCCCAGCAGCTCCCCGGCCATCCGGTTCCACGCGGCCCCGGGATGGTTCCTTGCCCCGCAGTCCTCCGGATGATAGTCCGGCAGGGCGAAGGTATAGATCTCCCGCAGGCCGTCCGCCCGGGCCAGCTCCGCGGCCTTCTCCGCGATCTCCGGATAGCATCCGGAGTCCGGCTTGATCCAGACGATCTTCGCCCCGGGATTGCATTTCCGCACCTTCCCCAGCAGCTTCCGGAATCCCTGCACCAGGGTCTCTCGGTCCTGCTCCAGGGACTTCCGGTAATTCATGCCCCCGGCGTCGTTGCTTCCCAGCCGGATGCAGACGATGTCCGCCGGCCAGGCGGCGAAGTCATACGGTTTCCGGCATCCGCGGGCTTCCGCTTCCGGGCCGGACAGAACGCCGGCGATCAGCTCATACCCGTCCGCCATGTTCCGGGTCTCGTCATGCAGGTAATTCCACACCGCGCCGTATCCGCTCTGGCTCAGGATCCGCCGCTCCGCGTTCAGCATCCGGCAGGCCTCCCAGGAATAATTCGCGCGGGCGGAGAACCAGGCGGTGATCCATTCCTCGTTTCCCCGCGGCGCCAGGGAGCCCTCCCCGCTGGTCAAGCTGTCGCCGATGAACTCGATCCGCAGATCGGCCTTCGGCAGTTCCAGCAGTTCCCCTTCATAGCGCAGCGAATGCAGCTTCACCGTGGCCGCCGGGGAATCCGGCATGCACTGGGTTTCCTTCATCAGGGTCACCGTCCGCTCCCGCTCCGCTTCCATGCCCAGGATCAGGGGATAGAACCGGATCCCCGGCTCCACGGGAAAGCGGCAGATGGGCAGGCCGTCCGCCAGCACGATCATGTAGAAGATTGGCGCGTTCTCCGTCGCCTCCAGCTCCGCCCAGATATCGCTGCCCCGGTGGCGGAACTCGATTCCCGTTCCCGTCCAGTCCAGGCAAAGGGGCCGCTGGCTCCGGTCCATCCGCCCCAGCAGGCGGATCCGGGGATGATCCGGTTCGATAAAAATGGTTTGCATGCTTCCCTGTCCTTTCTGTTTTTTCGGTCCGCATCGTTTCGTTTCTTCCCGCGGACGGGGCCGCAGCGCCCCGGGGCGGCGGAACTTACTTCGCCGGTTCCGTCACGTTCCGGGCGATCGGGAGCTCGATTTCCTCCCCGTTCCGGACCACCTTCAGCGTCACCGTTTCGCCGTCGTACACCCGGGCAAAGGCGCGGCTCAGGAAGAAGGGATCCTCCTCCCACAGCAGGTCGTCCGCGCCGTAGATCACGTCCTGGGCCCGCAGCTTCCAGGCCTTGGCCCATCCGCCCTCGCCCACCGCTGCGATGTATTTGCCCGACCGGTAGGACCGGCAGAAGGGCTTGGCAGCATAGGGATACAGGTCGCACATCGTGGCCCGCAGGTCATAGCTGATCCGTTCCGCCTTGTCCACGGTTTCCACATCGGGCTGCTCATAGTTGACGCCCTTCTCCGGATGATCCAGGTCCCCGGATTTGGAGGAGAACCAGTACAGCTGGCTGGCGGGGATGTAGACTTTTCTCCCGCTCTCCACGTACCGGTAATAGCAGACTGCCACCCGCACCTCCCGGATCAGGTCGTCGGACCGGAAGGCCTCGCACTTCCCGGCCAGCGGCTTCGTCTGCCCCGGAAGGATGTTGAACATGGTCGTGTACTGGAAATTCGTCAGGGTTCCGTCCGCGTTGGACATCAGATAATGGGTGTCGCCGAACTGATCCCGGTAGTCCACCAGGAATCCGATTTCTCCGATTTCCTCGGCGGAGCGGTTCGTCAGCTGAATCCGGTAGGTCAGCACGCCGGCGCCGGGAACCAGTTCCGCGCTGTCCACCTTCAGCTTCTGGGCGTCGCAGATGGTTCCTTCCTCCACCCGGATTTTCGTCTCCGCCAGCACGGCGCCGTCCTTCCGGTCCAGCACCAGCAGGCGGTCGTCCTCCGTGATCGCCTTCGGCCGCATCTTCACCCGGAGGATCTGATTCTCCTCCTCCGTCTCGAAGCTGACGCTGCCCTTTTCCGCCGTCAGGAGGTACAGCTCCTCAAAGCTCTCCCCGGAAAAGTGGAAGGCGGTCTGCTTCTCCTCGTCCCGGTCGAAGGAAATCTCCTCGTCCTCCGCGTAAACCGGCGTCACGGTCACCTGGAGGGTCGCGCTGGCCCCGCGGCCGTCCGCGGCCTGCGCCGTCACCCGCGCGTTTCCCGCGGAAATGCCCCGCACGGTGCCGTCCTCCGCCACCGTCGCGATCTCCGGATTCCAGGAGGTCCAGGTGACCTCCGGAATGCTGACTTCCTCCGGCGTGTAGGTGTAGGGGATCACCGCCTCCGTGTCAAATCCGATCCGCATGGGCTCCCCGCCGTTCAGCGTCAGGGTCTCCATGGGCTGGATGACATGCACCGTGGTGCTGGTCCGCAGCACCTCCCCGTTTTGCAGCAGCGCCTCGCAGGTGATCGTGGCGTCCCCCAGCGAAACCCCGGACACCCGTCCCAGGGAGTTCACCGTGGCCACGGTCATCGCGTCGCTGCTCCACTGAACCCGAACCCCCACCTTCGGCACGGAATGGGCAAAATGGGCCTTCAGGGCCACCGTCTGCCCCGCCTCGATCCGCAGGTCCTGATCCGGAATCCAGATCAGGGGCTCTTCCTCCCCCGCCTTCTCCGCCCGGGCCAGGCACAGCCCCGCCGCCAGAACCAGCATCAGCACAACACACAGGATTTTTTTCATGCTCGCATCCTCCTTTTATTGGAAAAGAAGCGGGGCGTTTCCGCTCCGCTTCCGCGGCCGGCAATGCGCCCGGCCGTTTCTCTGTTTGAATCTCAGTCCAGATGCAGCGCGGCCAGGTTCACATACATGCTGGCATGCACCATTCCGTCCCCGAAGAAGGATTTCGACATCACCCGATCCAGCGGCGTGATCTCGGTCCGGATCTGACCGGCTTCCTCTTCGTTGAAGGCCGTGTCGAAATCCGCGGGAATCGCCTCCATCCCCCGGGCCGTCGCCAGGCGGGCGGAGCCGTCCGCCACCCGCAGGACGATCCATTCCAGATCCTCCTTCTCGCCGTTCCCGTCCAGGTCATACCGGCCGAACAGGACCTTCTTGCCGACCCGGGAATCCCGCCAGCCGGCGTCCGCCTCCGCGTCCGCGGCGGAAGGGCCGCCTGCCGCGGCGGGGGATCCGCTCTTCTTGATCACCGCGCTCAGGGTGACGCCGCCGCCCCGCTGCACCGTCAGCGTCCAGGTGCCGTCCCCATTGTCCAGCAGGGTGTAATTGCCCGTGGCCGTCAGGTCATATCCGTCCAGCTTCAGGGTCACGGAAACATCTTCATTCTCATGGGCGGCATAGAGATCGTTCTCGCTGTCATAGAAGTCGTCCGCGATCTGAATGCTGCTCTTCATCTCCGGATCCACCCGGATGATGTACTCGATGGCCGCGGCCACCGCCTCCACCAGCGCGGCGCGGTCCTCCTCGCTCACGGCCACGCAGACATTCGTTTCGGTAAATTTGAAGTTCTGTTCTTCCGTCGTCCCCTCGTTCACATAGGAGCCGCTCACTTCCCGGTCCAGCATCACGTTGACATCGAAGTATTCCCCGTTGTTCGGCGCAATCTCGTAGATCTTCATCTCCGGCAGCTCCGGCATCTCCGTCGCTTTGGAGTAATCCTCGTCCACATGATAGCTGATCACAATGGGCACCGACTGATCCCCCGCCCGGACCGTTCCGCCGACGATCAACTGGCCGTCATGGTTTTCGTCCAGATCGATCATGACCGCGCCCATCGTCTGTTCCGTCTCCTCCACATCGGCATAGGCGGCTTCATGCGCTTCCTGGTAGGCCTTGTAGGAGTTGGACTCCGGCGCGGCGACTTCCTCCTCCTTGTCCTCCGCGGTGGCGGCCGTTACATCGCCCTGAACGGTGACCCTGGCGCGCCCGTCCATCTGGATGCCGATGCCGTCCTGCACGGTCACGTCTCCGCCCACCGTCACGGTGGGGTTGCCGTCATAGGGGATCGTCTTCCAGGTTTCCGGATCAAATCCGTCAATGCCTGCCGTAGCGCTGATGCCGACCGCGTCCGCTTCCGTCATGTCCCTTCCGTCCACGTTCACGGAGCCCAGGATGTTCACCTCCGCGTCATGGGAGGCATAGACGCCCGCGTCTTCGTCGGTCACATCCTTCTCCACCGTCACGCGGGCCTGATCGGACGCGTTCACCGTTCCGTTGGCATCGCCCCGGATGGTCACCTCCGCATCCATGTTTGCGTTAACTGCGCTCCAGTTCCCGGTCACATTGCCGTCCACGGTCACGATGGACTGTCCGTCCGCGGATACGCCGTTCGCCTTTTTCCCGGTGACGTCTCCGTGAACGGTCACCTTCGCCTCTTCCATGGTGACGATACCGGTGCGCTCCGCCTGCACGTTTCCGTCCACGGTCACGATGGCGGTCCCCGCGGCGTTGACGCCGGCTCCTATCGGGCTTTCATACTCGTACCCGGAGGAGGTGGTGATCTTCTCCACATGGCCCGCGGTAATGTCGCCGTGAACGGTCACTTCGCCGCTGGTCCTGGCCTCGACCCCATCTCCCTTCGCGGTGATGCTGCCGTCCACGGTGATCTCCCCGCCGTCCTGCTGCAGCACCCCGGTTCTCTCACTCTCCACGTCTCCGTGCACCTGGACGGTCGCGTCCCCATCGGTCTGAACGCCGGAGCCGATCTGGCTGGAGACGCTGCCGGTCACCTTCACGCTGCTCTCGCCGTGGGCCGCGATACCGGTTCCCTTGGCATCCACGTTTCCCGTCACTTCTACGCTGCTCTCGCCGCTGGTCACGATACCGAGTCCCGCGGTATCCACATTCCCAGCCACGGTGACCTTCGCCTGATCCGAGGCACTGACACCGAAGAACTGCGCATTCACATTTCCGCCCACGGTGACATCCGTGGTTCCCTGGGCGTTGATTCCCGTTCCGTTTGCGGTCACGTCTTTTCCGATATCCACCTTGCCGCTCTGAACCGCGATAATTCCGCTGCCCTCCGAGATCACATTCCCGTCAACCTGGACAAGCGCTTTCTCCGAACTGGCGTTCATAAAGATCGCGGTACCGTCGGACTCAACATTCCCTTCCACCGTCACCTGCGCGCCGGTGGCATGGCTTTCGCCGGCAAAATCGACCGCGTCCACCACCCGGACCGCGTTGTCTTCGCCATCCACGTTTCCTTTTACGGTAATATTCGCGTCATTTTCCGCGTAAATGCCCGTGTTTCCGGTCACATTTCCTTCCACCGTGACGGTAGAATGATTCTCTACCGGATCCATCGCGCCCGTCACGGGATTGTATTCTGCTCCCATCCTCGCCTGGATGGTCGTTCCTTCCGAGGACGCGTCCCCGTGGACCGTCACCTCTGCTTCTCCATCCGTGACAATTGCACTGGTCTTTCCCTGGACGCTGCCGTCCACCTCTACGCTGGAATTGTCAGAGGCATCGACGCCGACGCGCGTCTGGGAGGTCACATCCTCGTGAACAATGACTGTCGCGTCATCCGCGGCAATAATTCCCTCGTTCTGCGCCTCCACTTTTCCGTTCACGGTCACGCTGGCCTGTTCCGCCGCACTCACGGCGGTTCCGCCCGTGCTGATCACGTCGCCCGTCTCAATGATGGCTTCTCCCCCGGCGTTGACCCCGGTATAGGCGACTTTCACGGATCCGTCCACGGTGATCTCCGTTTCCCCGGTATTCATCGCAGCGATTCCGCTTCCGTTGGGGGCGGTCACATCCCCGATAACCGTAATCTGCGCTTCGTCTCCGGTGTCGGTAACCTGAATCGCTATATCCTTGGACACGTTCACGTCCCCGTTCACGGTGATGGACGGATCGCCTTTCATCACATCGACTGCCGGGTTGGAATCCTTTCCCTTCACGTCGCCTTCCAGCGTCACGGTGGGGCTGTCCTCCGTCTGCAGCTTCGCCACGTCGCTTTTGATCTCAATGGTCACCGGCTCCCCGTTGGCATTGGTGCCAATGATCACATACGGACCAGTATCGCTGTCCGGAATGGACGCGGAGATCTGCTGCACCGTCGCTTCCTTCACCTTGGCCATATCCGCGGGGGACAGCGTGCTCAGATAGGAATCTAATTGATCGCTATCAAAGCTGTCTCCGGTATAGGTCTCCGTATGGACGTTCCCGTCCTTGTCCGTGATCGTCACCGTAATATTCGCCGGATCCAGGGCCAGGCCGGCCGGGCAGACGCAGACGATCGTCATCAGGATGGTCATCAGCATCGCTATCCGTTTTTTCATTCCGTTTGTCCTCCTTGTCCGAAACGTGGCACATGCTCGGGAGTAGGAAATTATACAAAATTAGTCTACCACATCTTGTATTTGTACGCAAGCTTTTCGGGGGAAAAGTGATTCGTTCGGGAAGAGAAAATGGATACCTCCGTCTCAGGTGCCGTCCCGGCGCATGGAGAACTGATCCATGGGATAGTTCTTCAGGTTTTCCAGAATCTTCCGGCCGTCCGCTCCGGCCAGCAGGCCCTCCCGGTCCCGGAGGACGACGGATTCCAGCTGGTGCTTGGAAGGGCCGCCCACGCATCCGCCGGGACAGATCATGCCTTCCACGAAATCCGTCTCCAGCTTCCCGGCATTCATCAGCAGCATGGCCTTCCGGCATTCGTCCCCGCCGGCGCAGGTCATCAGCCGGATGCCGGAGGTATCCTCTCCCATTTCCTCCATGGCCTCCATCACCGCGGCGGCCACGCCGCCGGTGCCGGCAAAGCGCTTTCCGAACAGGGAGGCCTCCTGGTAATCCTCCTCCGACGGCACGATCTCCACGTTCCGGGAGTCCAGCATCGCGACGATTTCGCCATAGGTCAGGGCATAGTCCGCCGTGTCCCGGATGAACTCGCTCAGGGTTTCCCCCTTCTTCGCGATGCACGGCCCGATGAACACCGTCACGCAGTCCGGATCCTGGCTCTTCAGGTACCGGGATACCGCCACCATCGGGGAAACGGTGGCCGACTTGTTGTTCTCGTAGATCCGGGGGAAATGATGCCGCAGCATGGAGATGAACGCGGGGCAGCAGGAGGTGGTCATTTGGCGGCCCTCCTTCCGGGCTTCGATCCATTCCGCGGCCTCCGCCGCGGCGGTCATGTCCCCGCCCAGGCCGACCTCCACCATGTCCGCGAAGCCCAGCTTTTTCAGGGCGGCGCGAATGGCCGCCATCCCGATGTTCTTTCCGAACTGGCCCTCCGTCGCCGGGGCGCACATGGCCACGACCCGCTTTCCGGCACGGATGGCCCGGATCACGTTCACGGCGTAGATCTTGGAGCCGATAGCGCCGAAGGGACAGTTGTGAATGCAGTGTCCGCAGTGAATGCACTTGTTCTCGTCGATTTTGCAGACGCCGGCTTCGTCATAGAAGATCGCGCCCACCGGGCAGGCCTTCTTGCAGGGCCGTTCCTGATGAATGATCGCGCCGTAGGGGCAGGATTTGGCGCACAGCCCGCAGGATTTGCATTTGTTGCTGTCGATGCGCATCTTGGAATCGCCCCGGGAGATCGCCCCGAATTTGCAGGCGTTCAGGCAGGCCTTTCCCAGGCAGAAGCGGCAGATGTCCGAAACAAAGTAATCCTGGATCGGGCAGTCGTCGCAGGCGGCCGGAATAACCGCCACCACGTTCTTCGTCGGGTATGCCGGGTCCGGATTCTCCCCCATGGCCAGCCGGATCCTGCCCCGCACGATCTCGCGCTCCTTGTACACGCAGCAGCGGTACGAAGGCTTCGGGCCGGGGCTGACCCCGTAGACAATCTTCTCGGTTTCCTCCGCGGTCAGCCGATCCTCCCAGGCCAGCTTGCATACCTCCCGCAGAATAAAATGCTTCAGTTCCACGATTCCCTTATCGTTTGTAATCATTTGCTTCCTCCTTTCGCGCTGTCCCGGAGGTCCTTTTCGGTTTCTGCTCTGAGTCTACCTGATTTCCGGCGCAATTGCAAGCCGCTTTTCCGTCCCCCGGAGGGGCGGCGGCCCCGGCGTACGCGCTCATCAAAAAACCCCCGCCGAAGCGGGGGAAGAAAGCCAAAGGCTGCGATTACTTTTTCTTGGAGGTCTTGGCGATGTTCTCCTTCATGCCCTTGCCGGGTTTGAAGGCGGGAACTTTGGTCGCCTTGATCTTGATCTGCTCGCCGGTCCGGGGATTGCGGCCCACGCGCGCGGTCCGGCTGCGGACCTCGAAGGTGCCGAATCCGGGCAGAACGACCTTGCCGTCCGCCTTCAGGCCCGCGTTGATGGCATCCAGCGTGGCATTGACCACCCGGCCAGCTTCCGCTTTGGTAATTTCCGCTTTAGAGGATACGGTCTCAATGAGTTCACCCTTGTTCATAATCTGCGTCCTTTCTCCCCGTATGGGGATTATGTTTTGTTTGATTATAAACCCTTTCCGCGAAGAATGCAACCATTCCGCGAAAAACTCTTCCGGAAGCGGATGCGTTTGCCGGAGCCGATGGGTTCCCTTGTCGAAACCGATCGCGGGGTCAGCGTTTTTCCGCCCTTCGAAGCAGCAGCCCCAGCACGGTGGGAACCGCCATCACCCCGAAATAGGCGACATAGAGCAGCACCTTGCTCGCCGTGGTCCGGTCCAGGGCAAACTCCAGCCCGACGACGATCCCCGCCGCCAGGAAAACGCTGACCACGGCGGCGATTCCCAGCCGCTTCCGGCGCCTGTCCGCCCGGACCGCCAGCACGATCAGCCCGGCAGCCAGCGTCACGGCGGCCAGGACCTGCTCCAGCCGAACGAAGTGGACGCTCAGGAACCGGTCGCATCGCTGGCTTTCCAGCATCACGGTCAGGAAGCCGAACAGCAGCAGGAAAAGCAGGAAGGTATCCCCGTCCCGCCGGCTCCGGGTCAGATCCGCGATCAGCACCGGAACCAGGATCAGCATCAGGATGGCCGCCAGCCGCCAGGTCGCCAGATGATACGCCCCGTATTCGTCCGCGAAGGTGAGGAAGGTGCCGTTCAGGAAGGTGGTGGTCAGTTCCCGGCTGAAGTCGAAATCCATGCTTCCGCCTTCCCCGGCCCGCTCCAGGGCCAGGAAGGCCGGAATCGCGCAGGCCGCGATATCCAGCGTCAGGCCGGCCTTCTGGCGGGTGATCCGCGCGGTCATCCAGGCGGCCAGCAGAACGCCGCTCACCAGTCCGGCCATGCTCCATCCGCCGCCGGTGATCCATCCCCAGCTGGCCAGGGGCATCATCTCGCCCAGCTCCTGATTCATCAGGCAGAAGCCCAGCCGGGAGAAAAGCCCTCCCAGCAGGATCGCCGAGAGCATCAGCAGGGGGCCCGTTCCCTTCCGGACCCGCTTTGCCCAGCACAGGAATCCGATCACGCCGGCCGCCGCCAGCATTCCCAGCATCACAAAAAAGCCGAACCGATAGACCTCCAGCCCCGCCAGGCTGATTTTCTCCGCCTCTTCGTACAGGCTCACTGCGCCTTCCCTCCCCGTTTCGATGAAAAAAAGCGCTCCCCGGTCCCGCAGGGGGGACCGGAGAGCGCTGCGGCTTCGCTTATTCCTCCGGGATCGCCGTGGCAAAATAGATGATGTCGCTCAGTCCGCGCTCATCCCCGCCGGGCATTCCCTTGTACACCTTGTCTCCGAAGGCCATCTCCGCGGAGTTTCCGCCGTCCAGGTTGAAGGCCTGCATGCAGCCCAGCTCCGCCATGAAGTCGGCCAGCCCCTGCTGGGTGACGCCGGAGGATTCTCCCCGGCCTTCCGCGATCACCATCACGTAGCTCAGGTGTCCGATCTGCCCGATGGCCGCCCGGGGCTCGGTCCGGTTCGGATTATATCCGTACTCCGTGCTGATCTGCTGCTTCTCCCCGTCGATCACCAGCGCCGGGCCGAAGGTGAAGGCGTTCACGATCGTGTGCTCCTTCGCCACGGCCTCCAGCGCGGCGGACTGTTCCTTTTTGTCCGCCGCCTTCACCAGATGGAAATCCCCGTTCTCGTCGATGATCAGCATGTCCTTCTTGGAATTGGTCTTGCTGCGGATCTTCTGGGTCATCCGGTATTCAAAGGTGGTCTTCGCCGGATCCTTCATGTAGTAGTCCCCGTTCATGGCCACGACGGCATGGTTGCTGGCCGCCATCTGGGTCACGGAAGCATCGCGCTTGGGCATCAGCTTTCCGGGCACGGAGGTGGCCGTCCGCAGCTGGGTGGGGGAAGCGATCTGCACGAAGGCGATATGCCAGTTCACCCCGTCCGCCTCCCGGTCCTCGACGGATACCCGGATGCTCTCATCCTCGTATCCGTTCTCCGTATAGTTCTCCGCCTTCGGGGCGGGGGGCACGGTGAAGTCCAGGGGCAGCTCATACACGGCGGGTCCCAGGTCGGAATCCCCCTCCGAAACCGTCTCTTCGATCAGCTCGTCCTCCCCGGCTTCCGCCTCTTCGGCCAGGGCGCCGGGGAACAGCAGGCGGCAGAAGTCCAGCTCCAGCTCGTCCCCCTCCTCGAGGGTTTCCATCAGCTCCCACTGCACCCCGCTCAGCATGCCCGGAGCGGAGAAAAGGAACGGCGCGGCCAGCATCAGCAGTCCGCAGATCACACACAGCACAATCCTTCCGGTCTGATTCATCGTTGAAAGCTCCTTGCGTTCAGTTTCGGATCGCATCGGACAGGAACCGCCCGGCCATCAGCCGGGCGGACCGTCTTATTCCTCTTCCTCATCCTCCGCCAGCTGGGCGTTGGCAATCTCGATCAGTTTCTCCGCCATCGCGTCGTCCTCCACGGGGATGAACTCGTCGTCCTCCTCCCCGTCCTCGCCGGTGACGGTTTCAACCTTGCAGACGATGCTGCCCTCGTCGATGACCTCTTCCTTCTCGGTATCGTATTCGGTCAGGATCGCGTATTCCTCGCCATTATAGAAGAAGTAGTCCTCGATCACGAAGGTCACCTCTTCGCCGTCCTCCGTTTCGAAGACAATCAGGTCATCCCCCATGTCCAGGTTCTCTTCCCTGTCAAATTCGCTCATGGTTCCGTTCCTCCTTTCTCATGCCCTTCGGGGCAATTCATTATATCCGAAAGCGCCTGTCTTGACAAGCCGTTTCCATCCGGCTATATTGCTCTCGGGTCCGGCTCACCGGCCCGGGATCGCGCCGCCGGAGCTACTGCTTTTTCTGCAGTCGGTGCCGGGAGCCGTCCGGATTCTGCACCACGACGCTGTCCAGCAGCTCCTGCAGATTGTTCCGGAAGCCGGTGATGTATTCCTTCCGCAGGGCCGCCTGCTCCGCCTCTTCCTCCGGCGTCAGGCCCTCGGCCTTCCGCTTCCGGGCCAGCTCATTGATCCGTGCGATTTTTTCCTTTTCCATGGATATTTCCTTTCAGGAGGTTTTTTTCATGATTCAGGGCAAATGGTTTCCCCAGGGAGCCGATCTGACCGACGCGGTTTCCGTGCGCAGGGCGGTTTTCGGCCGCGGCCGGGATGATCTGGACGCGGAAGCCTGGAACGTGGTGGTCTATCTGGACGAAGTCCCCGCCGCCGCGGGGCGCCTCTGGTGGCGGGACGGCAGCTTCTGGCTGGGCGAGGTTTGCGTCCTTCCGGAATCCCGGGGAAAGCGGCTGGGCGATCTGGCGCTCCGGCTGCTCCTGTTCAAGGCGCAGAGCCATTATGCCCGGGAGGTTCGCCTGCGCTGCGCCCCGGATACGGCGGGCTTCTTCTCCCGGCTGGGTTTCCGGCCGGATCCGGCCGCCGAAGATCCCGGGGAGATGCTGCTTCCCGGGGACGAGATCGATCTGGACACCTGCAAATCCTGCCGAAAAACCGACTGCCCCAGCCGGAGGGAGTGACCTCCGGTCCGGGACGGAATCATCCGCGCCGGCTCACCCGGCCCGCGCAGAGCACCGCCTTCAGCGCCAGCAGCGCGAAGGCCGCCTGCAGGATCAGATCCGCCGCGGCGTTCCCCGTCTCCAGCGTCCGATGCTGAATCAGCAGCACCGCGGCCGCGGAGGCCATCAGCACCGGGATGCAGGCGGCCAGCCAGGCCCGGCCGGTTTCCCTGCGTCCCAGCCGCACCGAGGCCGGCAGGAATCCGGCGATCAGCGCGGCCAGCGCCAGCAGGCTTTCGGCGGAAACCGTTCCCGGCAGAAGCTCCTGCCCTTCGCGGAAGCCCGCCGTCACCAGGCGAAGCGCCGCCCAGGACGCCAGGCACACGCCCGGCAGGTCCCCCGTTTCCGGAAGCCTTTCCCGCCGCATCGCCAGCCAGAGGGTCACCCCGGCGAACAGCAGCAGCGCGAGGATTGTTTCGATGCTTCCGGGAAGCCATCGTCCGCCCGCGGCCATCAGGCCCGGATCCGGCAGGCTTCCCGCGATTCCCTCCGGCAGGGGAAGCCCCTGCCCCCGGGAGGTTTTCTGCTCAAAGATCTTCCAGAGGGCGGCGGCGGGCAGCAGCCCGAAGCCCAGCCCGTTGATCAGGCGGCCGGGGCCGTCCTCCTCCGGGCGGGCTTTCCTTCCCGCGGCGATCCAGCCGCCCGCGAAGGCCAACTCCGTCAGCAGGCTCAGCCCCGCGCCGATTCCCATAACGGACAGGCGGAATCCGCCCAGGGCGGCCACCGTGTCCTTCTCCTCCGGGAAAACCCAGGTTCCCGCCGCCAGCGCGAGAATTCCCGCCGCCAGCAGGCCGGCGGCAAGCTGTCCCAGCTTTTTTCCGATGCTCATCCGTTTCCCCTCAGCGGCTTTCCCGCTCCGATCCGGCAGGTTCCGCAAACACCCATTTCTGCTGCGCCTGGAAGCTGAGGAAATACAGCAGGAAATCCACGATCAGCTTGGCGATCGTGGGGCTCATTCCGACGGCGCCCAGCAGCGAAACGCCGGCCGCGCTCAGTCCCATGATCATCACCGCCAGCACCAGATACTTCCACAGGGCGCCGCCCGTGTGCCCCTTCAGCCGGAAGACCACGCTCTTGTTCAGCAGGAAGTTGAGGCAGGCGCTGGCCGTCCGGGCGATGGCGGTGGCCCCGAGAATGTATCCGGCCAGGCGGGTCTCCTGGTTGTGGAACACCGCGATGTTGAACAGGTTGAACAGCGCCTGGTCCACCAGGAAGCAGAGGATGCTGACGCCCATGAACCGCACAAAGCCGCCCACGATGACGCGGAAGATCCGCAGGCTGTCCTTCAGGGGATGGTAGTGCGTGCCCCGGTTCTCGTTTTCATAGACGGTTTCGATCGTAATGGGAATCATGGGAAGCCGGCTGCGCGCGCAGGCGATGAGCACGTTCATCTCGTACTCAAACCGCTCCCCCTCCACGCCGATCATAAAGTCCAGATCTTCCCGCCGGAAGGCCCGGAGGCCGGTCTGCGTATCCTGCAGCCATTTTCCGTAAAGCAGGAAGAAAAGAACGCTGGTCAGCCGGTTTCCGGTCCGGCTCTTCGGGGGAACGTGGTCCAGGCTGAAGTCCCGGCTGCCCAGGTACAGGGCCCGTCGGCCGTTCTCCAGCTCCTCGGCCAGATGCACGCAGTCCGGCACGGTATGCTGCCCGTCGGCATCGGCGGTGATCACGCCGCTGATCTCCGGCAGGTTTTCCCGGATCCAGCGGTATCCCGTCTTCAGCGCCACGCCCTTTCCGCGGTTCACCTCATGGTGCAGCACCTTCACCCGGGGATCAATCCCCTCGATCCGGCGGAAAATCTCCTGATAGCTTTCCGGCGAACCGTCGTCCACCACCACCAGGTGGCCGAATCCGCTGTCCGCCAGCTTCTGAATATACGCCGGGAGGCGCTCATCCGGCTCCAGGGACGGGATCAGAATCACCGCGTCCGCCAGCGCCCGGGAAAGGTTTTGCCCGTTCGTTTCCATCCATATCCTCCCCATGAGCCGGCGCCTTTCTCCGCGCCGGCCTGATCTCTGTTTGCAGGCTTCCGCCCGGGCGGAAGCTATCTTGCATTATACTCCAATTCCTTTTGCGCCGCAACATTGACGCCGGCGGCAAATCCCTGTATAATTCGAATTGGATCCGTATGCCTGTATTTGGAGGTGCCGCATGGGCAAGGAAGCTTCCCGGAATCTGGACGAGCAGCGCAGGGAGCTGAACGGGGTGACCTATTTTGACCGGGGAACCCGGACGGGGAAATCTGGCCGCCGGTATGACCGTTTCGCGATTCAGACGCATTTTGTCGAGGTGGGCGAGGATCAGGCGGAACTGGTCCGGAAGTACGCGCTTCCGCTCTATCAGCCCGGCGATGTGCTGGCCTTCGGCGCCAAGGTGATGGCGATGTGCACCGGCAATGTGCGCACCAAGGAACAGGAAAAGCCCGGCTTCTGGGCCCGGCTGCTTTCGCCCCACGCCTCGGAAACCACGGCGGGCATCGGCATGCATGATCCCTACAAGCTGCAGCTGGCCATCGACATGGTCGGCGCGCCGAAGGTGGTCTTCGCGTCCATTGCTTCCGCCCTGACCAAGCCTTTCGGGAAGAAGGGCGTGTTTTATCAGATCGTCGGCCCCGGCGTGGCGGGCATCGACGGCTTCTACTACCGTTCCTCCTTCGAGCGGTACCACGATCTCGCCCTGATCAACAACACCAACGCGGCGGAGCTGTGCGACGATCTGGAGGAAAAGACCGGCATCCCCGTCGTGCTGATGGACGCCAATGATATCGACCAGAATCAGCTGGGCAAGGGGACGAATTTTCCCCTCACGGACGAGGAGATCCAGGAGGCCCTGGGGGACAATCCCTCCGGCCAGGGCGGCGAGCTGACCCCCCTCATCCTGATCCGGCCCCTGTCCTGACGGCCATGCGTCATATTCCTTCCTGCGATACGCAGCATACGGCGGTGCTTTCCTTCGAAGAGGCCCTGAAGCCCACCGCCTCCGATTTTGACCGGGAGGCCTGGCTTTATGTGCCGGACCGCTATTCCGAATACCGGTATATTCTGGGAACCCGCGGCCGGCATCCCCTGATCTGCATCGGGGTCAATCCCTCCACCGCCGTTCCCGGCCGGCTGGACAACACGCTGAAAAGCGCGCAGCGCATCGCGCTGCACAATGGATACGATTCCTTTCTCATGTTCAATGTCTATGCCCAGCGGGCCACCCTTCCGGACGATATGGACCGGGAGCTGAACCCCCTGCTGCACGCGGAAAACATGAAGGCCTTCCGCTATGTGCTGGAGCGGGCGGGGGCTTCGCCCTCCGTCTGGGCCGCCTGGGGCGCCGTGATTGAAAAGCGGCCCTATCTCCCCCGCTGCGTGCTGGATATGGTCCGCATCGGCGAGGAGTTCGGCGCCCGCTGGTTCACGGCCGGCCCCCGCAGCCGGGCGGGGCATCCCCATCATCCCCTTTATCTGAAAAAGGACTCTCCCCTGGATCCCTTCCTGGATCTGGAGGATTATCTTCATTCCCTGGAATCCTGATCCGGCGGCGGTCCGCCGGGAAAAGCGGGGGCGCTCCGTCCCCCGGGGAGGTTCACCCGCATGAAATTTGTCTCCTGGAATGTCAACGGCCTCCGGGCCTGCATGGGCAAGGGCTTTGCCGATTATTTCCGCCGGGCGGACGCGGATTTTTTCTGTCTGCAGGAAACCAAGATGCAGCCCGGGCAGGCGGACATCCCCTCCGAGGGATATCTGCTGTATATGAATTCGGCCGAGAAAAAGGGCTACAGCGGCACCGCCATCTTTGCCCGCCGGGAGCCCCTCTCCGTCCGGTACGGCATCGGCATGGAGGAGCATGATCACGAGGGGCGGGTCATCTGTCTGGAATATCCGGATTTCTTTCTCGTCACCGTGTATACGCCCAACAGCCAGCGGGAACTCACCCGCCTGGAGTATCGCATGGCCTGGGAGGACGCCTTCCGGGAGTGGCTGAAGTCCCTGGACGCGGTCAGGCCCGTCATCGTCTGCGGGGACATGAACGTCGCCCACGAGGAGATCGACCTGAAGAACCCGAAGAGCAACCAGCAGAACGCGGGCTTCACGCCCCAGGAGCGGGAAAAGATGACGCTTTTGCTGAACGAAGGCTTTACCGATACCTTCCGCTTCCTCTATCCGGACCGGCGGGATGCCTACTCCTGGTGGAGCTACATGTTCCATGCGCGGGAGAAGAACGCCGGATGGCGGATTGACTATTTCCTGACCTCCGATCGGCTTCGGGACCGGATCCGGGAGGCCGGCATCGAGAGCCAGGTTTTCGGCTCGGATCACTGCCCGGTGACCCTGACCCTGGATCTGTAATCCCCCTGAAGGAACGCAATCGAAAAGCTCCGGGATGTCCCGGAGCTTTTTCTCGTCCATTTCCGCGGATTCGCGCCCGGCCGTCAGCCCCCCAGGGGCCGGCTCTTCGGCGTTCCCGCCCGGCGGGGATAGATTTTCGGCGTTGCTCCCGTCTTCAGAATCGGCAGAATCACATGATCCCAGTCCCGCCCCTGCACGGGGGCCGGAAGGGGCGCTTCCATTTTTCCTCCCAGCAGGAACGCGGCCCGGCGGCCCGCCTCCGCCTCCTCCCGGAGGCCCGGCCCCTTCCAGCACAGGGCTCTTCCGCCCGGCCGGACATAGGGCATCAGGTATTCGCACAGCACGTTCAGGGGGGCCAGCGCCCGGGCCGCGGCGATGTCGAACCGGTCCCGCAGCTCCGCCTTTCTCGCCCCATCCTCCGCCCGGGCATGGATCAGGCGCACCGTCTCCGCGCCGGTCTGCCGGCACACCTCCTCCAGAAAGCGCAGGCGCTTCTGCTGGCTATCCAGCAGGGTGACCTGAAGATCGGGCCGGGCCAGCGCCAGCGCCATGCCGGGAAAGCCCGCGCCGGTTCCGACATCGATGAGCGTCCGGCATTCCGACAGCAGCCCGGTTTTCAGCACCGTCAGGCTGTCCATCAGATGCCGGTCCAGCAGCTCGTCCTCCTCCGCCCCGGCGATCAGATCCATCCGGGTGTTCCATTCCATCAGCAGCCGGAAGTAAATCTCCAGCCGCTCCGGAAGCTCCGGCACGCCGGGGATTCCATTGGCCTTCAGCCGTTCCGCAATGATCGTTCTGTTCATGCCGCTTTCCTTACGACGGAAATTTTCCGTTCCATTCAATGGGGATATGCAGATCGTGGTTCAGGAAATACTTGATCCAGGCCAGGGCTTCCCGGGCGTGGTTCTTCAGCCAGTATTCCGGCTTGCAGGGGGATCCCAGCCCGGCCGCCCGGAAGCCCAGGTCCTCCGCCAGCTTCATGGCCCGGGGCACATGGTAATCGCTGGTCACGATCAGCACCCGCTCCACCCCCGGAATGCCCCGCAGGATCTCCGCGGCGTTCTGCAGGTTCTGATTCGTGTTGAAGGAATCCGGGTCCTCGTGGATCTGCTCCTCCGGCACGCCGGCCCGGACCAGGTACCGCTTCATGGCCTCGGATTCCGGCATGGGCTCGTCCGCGCCCTGCGCCCCGCAGACCACCAGGGGCACCGGGCGCCGGTCCCAGGCCTCCTTTGCCGCGTCCAGCCGCCACTGCAGCTGGGTGTTGGGTTCCCCGGAGGCCAGCACCTGCGCCCCCAGCACGATGATGGCGTCGTAGTCCGTCCGCAGGTTCTCCGATTCCCGGCGGGCTCTTTCCTCTCCGATGATCACGAAGCCCATCACCCCCGCAAAGCACAGGATGCCTGCCAGCACCAGAATTCCCAGCGCTTTCAGGATCCGCCTTCCCTTTCGCTTTCCGCTCATTCCTTACCTTCCCCTGGCCCCGAATTTGATGTCCCCGTGCTGGGCCATGCTGTAAGCCGTTCCCGCGGCGATGATCATATGATCCAGTGTCATGACGTCCACGCCCCGCAGCAGGCGCTGCAGCTGCAGGGTGCTGGCGATATCCTCCTGGGAGGGAGCGCAGGTTCCGCCCGGATGGTTGTGGCAGAAGAAGACGCTGTGGGCGTTATAGGTCAGCACCGCTTCCATCACCAGCCGGGGATACGCGCTGACCTCGCTGAGGGACCCGGTGGAAATCAGCTGCTGCCCCAGAACGCGGCACTGGGCGTTGACGCAGATGACCCAGAATTCCTCCACCCGCTTGCCCAGCAGCAGGCTGCGGCAGTAGCTCTCCAGGTCCCTGCGGTTCGCGATCTGCCTGGGCGAGGCCATCTCGCACCGGGAGCAGACCCGGGTCAGGGGCAGCACCATGGAGATCAGGGTGGCCTGCGCCTCCCCGATTCCCTCCACCCGCATCAGCTGCTCCGGCCGGGCTTCAAAAACGCCCTTCAGGCCTCCGAAGACTTCCTCCAGCCGCTTCGCCGATGCCTTGGTGTCCCGGCGGGGGCTGCCGTAGGTCAGCAGCAGCTCCAGGATCTCGTGGTCGCTGAAGCCGTCGAACCCCTGCTGCACCCGGAACCGCTCCCGCAGGCGGCCCCGGTGCCCCGCATTGGCGCCGCCCGCCTTCTCCCCGGAAAGGGGCAGGATGTTTTCCTCCGGCAGCGGCGCGGCGGTCTCCGCCAGAACGGCCTTCCGGGCCCGTTCCGGATCCATGTACCACAGTTCGCCGTCCCCCGCGGGACGGTTCCTCTCCGTTTTTCTTCCGCTCATGGGCTTCTCCTCCCCCTACGCGCCGTAGTATCTCCAGATGTCCAGGCAGGCCTGCCGCTCCGGATCCCGGATGGGCCGGAAGGCCTGCCGGTAGATATTCTCCAGGTCCCGGCGGGTCAGGGGCATGGGATGATTGCCCAGCCGCTCGGGATTCACGGACTCCGTCAGCTTCGCCAGCACCTCCTCCGAAGGCGCGGGCGGCGCTTCCATCTGCAGGTCAATCAGCAGTCCCCGCAGCAGCCGGGATCCCATCATCGGATTCCCCAGCCGCATGCGGGCTGCCAGCTCCTCCATCACGGGGCGCATCTCCTCCTCCGCGCACATCCGGTCCCACAGCACCGGCAGCGTCAGCAGGCACGCGTGCCCGTGAGCCGGGCCTACCAGTTTGGTAATCTGATAGCTCATGGCGTGGGCGGCGGTGGTCCGGGTCAGGAAGATCGCCTTTCCGCTCTGGTTGGCCGCCTCCAGGATTTCCTGCGCCGCGTGGGGATCGCCCGCCAGATAGGACCGGATATTGTCCAGCACGCCGAGGATCGCCAGATAGGCATGCACCCGGCTCTCCTCCGTGGCTGCCCGGGACCAGTAGCTCTCGATGCCCTGGCTCAGCGCGTCCAGCGCGCAGGACTTCCGGTGATAATCCGGCAGGCTGTCCAGCAGCGCGGAATCCAGGATCACGCCCTCGGGCAGCAGGCAGGGATGCCCGATGCTGATCTTCTGTCCGTTCTCATACAGCACCCCGTTGGCCGTGGCCTCCGCCCCGCTCCCCGCGGTGCCCGGGATGGCCAGATGCGGAAGGGACTTTTCCTGCAGCTCATTCCGCCGCACCTTCTCCGCGCTGCCCGCGCAGAGCCAGGATTTGACGGCCTTCGCCGTATCCATGGCGGAGCCGCCTCCCAGGGAGATCAGGCTGTCGCAGCCCGCCGCCTCAAACCGGCGCACGCCCTCCTCCGCGTCCGCCAGATCCGGGTTGGGATGATATCCGGAAAACACCGGCGCGTCTTCCAGCCCCTCCAGGCGCCGCAGCCGGGGAAGCAGCTTTTCGGAACCCACGATCAGGGGGCGCTTCATCCCCAGCTTTTCCATCATCTCCGGAACCCTGCGCAGGCTGTCCCTTCCGGAAAAAACCTTCTGTACCATGCTTCTCTCCTTCCGGCCGTCCCCCGCCGGCTCATTTTCCGACGCAGAAGCGGCTGAATACCTGATCCAGCAGCCGCTCGTCCACCCGGTCCCCGGTGATCTCCCCCAGGGCCGCCTGGGCGCTCTGCAGATCCGTGGCCGCCAGATCCGGCGGCAGGGTTTTCGCGGTCTCCAGGGCGGATTCCAGGAATCCGACGGCCCGCTTCAGCGCGTCCAGCTGCCGGGGCTGGGTCACCTCCATCCGGTCGGAAACCGCCGTGAAATGCCGCAGCCATTCCCGGATTCCCTCCAGCGTCTCCGGCCGCAGGGCCGAGCAGGTCAGCACTTCGTGCTCCGTGTCCGTCAGCTCCGCCCGGGCGGGCAGATCGCTCTTGTTCATCACGACGGCGGCCTCCCGGGGCAGCCGGGCCAGCAGATCCCGGTCCTCCCCCCGCAGGGGCTCCGAGCCGTCCAGCACCAGCAGCACCGCGTCCGCCTCCGCCATGGCCCGCAGGGAGCGCTCCACTCCGATCCGTTCCACCTCGTCGCCGGTTTCCCGCACCCCGGCCGTGTCCGTCAGCAGCACCCGGACGCCGTCCAGGTTCATCTCCCCGGAAACCGGATCCCGGGTGGTGCCGGGGATGGCGGTCACGATGGCCTTTTCCTCCCCCAGCAGGGCGTTGAGCAGGCTGCTCTTTCCCACGTTCGGCCGCCCGGCCAGGGCGACGCGCAGCCCCTGATGCAGCAGCCGGGAATCCCGCTCCCGCACCGCGTTCCGCAGGAAGGCGATCAGGCTTTCCAGCCGGGGGATCATCTCCGCCGCGCCTTCCTCCTCGGAAATCTCCTCCGGATAATCCACGCAGGCGGCGAGCCCCGCCTGAATCTCATACAGCCGGTCCGCCGCGTCCCGGACGAAGGCGGTCACGCCGCCCCGCATCTCCCGGACCGCCGCCCGGTGCTGGGCCTCCCCCCGGGCGGAAATGAGGCTCATCACGGCCTCCGCCCGGCTCAGATCGATCCGTCCGTTCAGAAACGCCCGCCGGGTGAACTCCCCCGGTCCCGCCAGCCGGGCGCCCTGCTCCAGGCACAGCTCCAGGGCCCGGGTCAGCACATAGCTTCCCCCGTGCAGCTGCAGCTCCGCCACATCCTCCCGGGTATAGCTTCCGGGGGCCCGCATCAGCACCGCCATGCCCTCGTCCAGCACCCGGTCCCCCTCCGTCACGAAGCCGTAATACAGCTTCCGGTTTTCCCAGGGGGCCTCCCCGCCTCCCGCGGGGCGGAAAACCCGGCGGAGAATTTGCTCCGCCGCGGGTCCGCTGATCCGGATGATGCCGATGCCGCCCTCGCCGGGCGGGGTGGCCACCGCCGCGATCGTATCGTTCTCCATCTTCTCCTATCCCATCTCATGCAGCCGGCGGATCATCTCCGTCGGGTCCTGTTCCCGGAAGAGCGCCGTTCCCATGACCGCCACGGAAAGTCCCTTCTCCAGCAGCATGGGCAGGTTCTGCTCCTTGATGCCGCCGTCCGCCTCAATCTCGCCGGTATATCCCCGTTTCCGAAGTTCCGCGATTTTGTCCGGAACCTCCGCGTTCAGCTTCTGTCCGCCGAAGCCCGGCTCCACTGTCATGGTCAGAACCATGTCCGTATGGCTCAGGAAGGGCGCCGCCGCGCTGAGCCCCGTGCCGGGCTTCAGGGCGAGGCCCGCCCGGGCGCCCCGGCGGCGGATCTTGTCCAGCATGGCGGTCAGGTCTCCCGCGATCTCCGCGTGAATGGTGACCAGGTCCGCTCCCGCGTCCAGGAACACATCCAGGTACCGCTCCGGCCGATCCATCATCAGGTGCACGTCCAGCGGCAGGGAGGTCGCCTGCCGCAGCCGGCGCACCACCGCGGGGGAGAAGGCCAGGTTCGGCACGAAATGGGCGTCCATCACGTCCACATGCAGCCAGTCCGCCCCGGCGTCCGCCATCTTCCGGACATCCCGTTCCAGGTTCAGCGGATCCGCCGCCAGAATGCTCGGTGCAATCTTAATCATATCGATTCCTCCATGTTTCCCGGATCTCTCCCAGCAGCTCCCGGTACCGTTCCCATCGGGCGGGGGAGATTTCTCCCCGGCCGGCCGCCTCTGCCACGGCGCACCCGGGCTCCCGGTCGTGCAGGCATTCCCGGAACCGGCATTTCCCCTCCCAGGGGGCAAACTCCGGATACCTTTCCTTCAGCGCCTCCGGCGGCAGATCCCGCTCCGGCTCCAGCAGGGAAAAGCCCGCCGAATCCATGACCCGCAGGCCGTCCTTTTCCAGCAGTTCGGTCTGCCGGGTCGTATTCTTTCCCCGGGCAATCTTCCGGGAAATCTCCCCCGTTTCCAGCCGCAGCCCCATCAGCGCGTTCAGCAGGGAACTCTTTCCCGCCCCGCTCTGTCCCGTCAGGCAGCACAGGGAGCCCCCCATGGCCTCCCGGAGGGGCTCCAGGCCCCATCCCTCCCGGGCGGAAACCGGAAACACCGGGATTCCTGCCGGGGCGTATTCCTTTTCCAGCCGCGGGGCCAGGTCCCGGTCCAGGTCGCATTTGTTGACGGCGATCATCACCCGCATTCCCTGCTGCAGGGCCCGGGCCGTCTGCCGGTCCGCCAGCAGCAGATCCGCCTCCGGTTCCGGGGCCAGGACGATGATCAGGGTTTCCACATTCGCCACCGGGGGGCGCAGGCACAGGGTCTTCCGGGGCAGGATTTCCTCGATCCAGCCCTGCTCCTCCCCCTCCCCGGCGGAAAAGAGGATCCGGTCTCCGGGCAGCGGGGAGATATGCTCCCGCCGGAATTTCTTCCGGGCCCGCAGGGTTCTTCGCTCCTCCGTCCCCTCCTCGGCGGCGGTGTAAAACCCGCCGATGCCCCGCAGGATGGTTCCCTTTCTGAGTTCCATCAGTCTCCCTCGATCTCGATCGGCGTTCCCATTTCGCCGTCCATATACACATAGCAGGTGTAGCTCCGGTGATCCGGAAGCTCCAGCGTCACCTGCTGGGTCCGGTCCATCTCCGGCGTCACGATCCGGTTCGCCAGGTTCCATTCCACGGAGGAGCCGTACGCCTGGGCGGTGATCCGCACGTTCACGTCCATCTCGCTTTCCTTCAGCGTAAACTCAATCGGCTCCCGGTGTACCTCGCTATCGCAGCGGTACAGGGTCAGGGCCACGGACCGGTCCAGCGTCACGTGGACCTCCCGGTCCGGATTCTGGGCGGCGACCCGGCCGTGAAGATCCGGATTCCCGGTATCCGCGAATTCCAGCTGCGGGACGAGCGTCAGCTGGCTGTCCAGCACATACTGCTCCGCCTCCGCCAGGCTCACCTCGTACAGGTCCGGCACAATGGCTTCCCCGCCGCTGACCGACAGGGTCACGGCGGTGTCCGAATCCACCTGGGCTCCCGCCTCCGGGGAGGTGGCGACCACCAGGTCCAGCGCCTGCTCTCCGGATACCACCCGCTCGGAGATGACGTTGCTGATGCCCATGTTTTTCAGCAGGGTCACCGCGTCCGCCGCCGAGGAGCCCACCAGGGAGGGCATTTCCTGCTTCTGGGTGCCGGTGGAAACCAGCAGCTGAACGGACTCCCGCTCCCGCTGCACCGTCTCGCCCGGATCCGGCACCTGATTGATCACGATGCCCTTTTCATATTCGTTGCTGGAGGTTTCCCGGATGATGTACTGCAGCCCGGCCTTTCTCAGCCGTTCCTCCGCGGTCTCCCGGTCCTCCTTCTCCACATTCGGAACCACCACGGTCGTCGCGTACCGGCTGATCAGTCCGCGGACGCCGAAGAACAGCCCCAGGCCGACCGCGGCCACGGCCAGCACGCTGACCGCGATCCAGAGGATCCGCCAGACCCGGTCCCGCTGAGGGGTCCGCCGCTGCCGCCCCGTGGGCTCCGCGGGCTTTTCATCCCGCAGATGCGGCCGGGGCTGCCGGACCTCCTGATCCAGCTCCCGGCGCGGCGGCCGGTCGTTGCGCTCCTCCAGCGCCGCCCGCAGGTCCGCTGCCATCTCCCGGGCGCTCTGGTACCGCATGGCCGGGTTCTTCTCCATGGCCTTCATGCATACCCGGACCACCGAGGGCGGCACATCCGGGGCCAGGCTCTGGATCGGCGTCGGCTGGGCATGCAGGTGCTGCATGGCCACGGCCACCGGGTTTTCCCCGTCGAAGGGCACCCGCCCGGTCAGCATCTCGTAGAGCACCACGCCGGTGGAATACAGGTCGCTGGCCGCGCTGGCGCCCTCGCCCCGGGCCTGCTCCGGCGAGAAATAATGAACGGAGCCCATCACCATGTCGCCCCGGGTCAGCGTCGCCGAATCCGCGATCCGCGCGATGCCGAAGTCCGCCACCTTGATATGTCCGTCCGCGTGAACCAGGATGTTCTGCGGCTTGATGTCCCGGTGAACGATGCCGTTCCGGTGGGCATGCTCCAGGGCGCTGAGGATCCGGATGGCGATCTGGCAGGCCAGCGGCGCGCTCAGGCGGCCGCGCTCCTGGATCACTTCCTTCAGGGTCTTGCCCTGAACATATTCCATGACCAGGTACCGGCTGTCCCCGTCCATCCCCACGTCCAGCAGGTTCACGATGTTGTGGTGGGTCATCTTGCTGGCGGCTTCGGCCTCCCGCTGGAAGCGGGAGACGAATTCCGCGTCCTCGTTGAATTCCGGACGCAGCACCTTGACCGCCACGTTGTGTCCCGTGCGCAGGTCCACCGCCTTGTAGACGATGGCCATGCCGCCCATGCCGATCTGCTCGGTCAGGCGGTACCGGTCGGCAAAAACCCTTTCGTTCATTCCGCCGCCCCCTTCTCCGCGGAAGCGCCGTCCTGAACCAGCACCAGGGAAATGTTATCCCGTCCGCCCCGGTCCAGCGCCTCGCGCATCAGGGCGTCCGCGGCCTCCTCCAGGTCGTCGCGGCCCATGATCTGCTGCAGCTCCTCCTTTTCCAGCAGCCCGTGAAGGCCGTCCGAGCAGACCAGCCAGCGGTCTCCCTCCTGCCGCTCCAGCCCCAGGGTATCCACCTGGATCGTGGGCTCCGTGCCCACCGCCCGGGTAATATAATTGCGCATGGGATGCACGGCGGCCTGCTCCTCGGTCAGCAGGCCCCGGCGCACCATGTCCGCCACCATGGAGTGATCCCGGGTCACCTGGCGGATTTTTCCCTCCCGCAGCAGGTAGATCCGGCTGTCCCCCACATGGGCAAGCAGCATCTGCTCCTCCGCGGCCCACATCACGCTGAGGGTCGTGCCCATGCCGGAGAGGGATTCCTCCTCCTTCTGCTGTTCCCACAGGCTCCGGTTGACCTCCCGGACCGCGTTCTCCAGCGTCTCCAGCGCCGGCTCCTTCCCCTCCAGGGCATGCAGCAGGCCGTCCCGGGCGCCGGCGGAGGCGACCTCGCCCCCCTTGTGTCCGCCCATTCCGTCCGCCACACCCATCAGGCCCTGCCCCAGAATGACGGCATCCTGATTGTTTTTCCGGACGAGGCCCACGTCGGTCCGGCTGGTGATCCGCAGCCGGTCTCCCCGGGGCGCTTCCTGCGTCTCCGGCACCGCTTCCGCGTCCTTCCGCTCCTCCGCCTCCCGGGGATTTCCGCTCTCCCGCATCCGGCGGGCTGCCAGGTCACTGATCTTAAACTTCCGCATGCATTCGATCCCTCAGCTCCGGAACCGCCGCCCGTCCGGGCCGCGGTTCCTGATTCTCCGCCCTTCGGCGGACCGCTTATTTCCCCGCCCCCCGGCGGTCCATGGCGCTGCGGCGAAGCTGGCCGCAGGCGCCCTCGATATCGTCTCCCATTTCCCGGCGGCGGGTGGCGGAAATATGCTCCGCCTCCAGCGTCCGCAGGAAACGGCTCACGGTCTCCTCCGTCACGCCCTTCAGGTTGCGCTCCCGGACCGCGTTCAGGGGAATCAGGTTCACGTGGCACTGCATTCCCCGCAGCCTTCCGGCCAGCTCCCGGGCCTGCTCCTCCCCGCTGTTGATTCCCTCCGTCAGCGCGTACTCAAAGATGACGCGCCGCCCCGTCTTCCGGAGATAGAACCGGCAGGCATCCAGGATCTCCGCGATGCTGTACCGGTTCGCGATGGGCATCAGCTGCCGCCGGATCTCGTCATTGGGCGCGTGGAGGGAGACGCACAGGGTCACCGGCAGGTCCTCCTCCGCCAGCCGCTTCATTTCGGGCACCAGCCCGCAGGTGCTCAGGCTCACGTTCCGCAGGCTCAGCCGGATTCCCTCCGGCTCCCGCAGCAGCCGGAGAAAGCGCGTCACCTGATCGTAATTGTCCAGGGGCTCGCCGCTGCCCATCAGCACCACATGGCTCACCCGCGGGGGCTCCTCCCGGGTCGCCTCCCCCGCCTCCTGCTCCGCCAGATCCCGGTTGGCTGCCAGCACCTCGCCCAGCATTTCCCCGGCCGTCAGGTTCCGCACGCAGCCGTCCAGGGTCGAGGCGCAGAACCGGCAGCCCATCCGGCAGCCCACCTGGGTCGAAATGCACAGGCTCCATCCGTACCGGTATTTCATCAGGACGCCTTCCACGCAGTTCCCGTCGGGCAGGCTGAACAGATACTTCACCGTGCCGTCCAGGGCGCTGACCCGCCGGGTCTGAATCGCCGCCGGCTGGGCAATGGCTTCCGCCGCCAGCTTCTCCCGCAGGGCGGCGGGCAGGTTGCTCATCCCGCCGAAGTCCGCTCCCCGGTGGATTCCCTGAAAGATCTGCTTTCCCCGGAAGGCCGGCAGCCCCTGGCGCTTCGCCCAGGCCGTCATCTCCTCCAGGGTCATTCCCGTCAGTTCCGTCTTCATGCTGGTTCAGTCCGTTTCCTTCCGCCGCATCCGGCACAGATAGAATCCTTCCACTCCGTCCCGGGGAGGCAGCAGCTGAAGCCCCAGCCCCTCATGCTGCCGGAATCTCTCCGGGATCGTTTCGGGCAGCTTTTCCGCCTCAAACTCCGGGTGCCTTTCCAGGAAGGCCCGCGCCTGATCCTCGTTCTCCGCCTTCAGCAGGCTGCAGGTGGAATAGACCAGCACGCCGCCGGGCTTCACATACCGGCACACCGTGTCCAGCAGCCGGGCCTGCAGCTCCGTCAGCTCCCGGACGCTCTCCTCCGTCACCCGCAGCCGGATGTCCGGCTTTTCCGCCATCACGCCCAGCCCGCTGCAGGGGGCGTCCAGCAGCACCGCGTCCATCCGGGTGTCCAGATCCTCCCGGTACCGGGCCGCGTCCCGGACGATGGGCCGGATGTTTTCCAGCCCCAGCCGCTTCTGCTGGGCGGCGATCAGCTTCACCCGGTGGTCATGCACGTCCCAGGCCTGCACCCGCCCCGTATCGCCCATCAGCTCGGACAGATAGCAGGTCTTGCCGCCCGGCGCCGCGCAGCAGTCCAGCACCTGCATGCCCCGCCGCACGCCCAGGGCCAGGCAGGCCATCATGCTGCTCTCGCTCATGATGGAAAAATTCCCCGCCTGAAAATCCGCGTCCCGGGCGATATCCATCGCCCCGGTGATCCGCCAGGCATCCGGCAGATCCGCCTTCTCCCGGCCCCAGATCTTCTTCTCCAGGATCCGTTCAAAGCCTTCCTCTTCCGTCTTCAGCAGGTTCCGCCGGATGGTCACCGCCCCGTCCGTGTTCCGCCAGGACGCGATCCGGGTGGCCTCCTCCTCGCCCCAGTCGGCGCGCAGACGGTTGCCCAGCCACAGGGGCAGGCTGTACCGCACGGAGAAGTATTTCTCCGGCTCCGTTTCCGGATCCGGCAGCTTCAGCTCGTCCTTTTTCCGCACCAGGTTCCGCAGGATCCCGTTGCAGACGCCCTTCAGGCCCTCCATCCCGTTCTCCGCGCACAGCTGGACGCAGGTGTTGGTGGCCGCGCTTTCGGGAATCCGGTCCTCCAGCAGGATCTGGCACGCGCCGAGCCGCAGGATGTTCCGCAGCTTGATATCCGTGTCCTCCCGGGCCATGACCTGGGCCAGCAGATAGTCCAGATAGCCCAGGTGATCCAGCGTGTCGTACACCAGCCGGGACGCCAGCCGCCGGTCCGCTCCGCTCAGGCCGCTTCCCGTCAGCGCCGCGTCCAGGCTCAGGGATGCGTAGGCCCCCTCCTCGGTCACGGCCCGCAGCACCTTCAGGGCCGCGCGGCGGGAGGGCATGCCCTCCACCTCTCCGGGCTTCCTCTCCCGCTTCGGCGCGGGTCTCCCGTAAGGTCCCCGGGCGCCTTGCTCCGGCCGCGCTCCGGCCGGCTTCGCGGGCTTTCCGTAGGGGCCGCGGGCGCTCCGCTCCGGCCGCGCTCCCGCCGGCTTCGCGGGCTTTCCGTAGGGGCCCCGGCTGCTCCGCTCCTTCCGGGTTTCCGGCTTTCCGTTCTTCTCGGGGTGATTGTTTTCGCTCATGTTCCGTCCTCTGTCCGCTTCTTTCTGTCTTTCCTTCGCCGGGGGATCCCCCGGGCTGCCTCACAGCAGGGTGCCCGCCGGAATCCGGTGTCCCCGCAGATAATCCCCGGCCCGCATCTTCTTTCCGCCCGGGGCCTGCAATTCCAGGATCCGCACGGCGCCCTCGCCGCAGGCGATGACCAGGCCTTCCTTCGGGTCGGCGAGAAGCACCTCGCCGGGGCGTCCGCTGCCCTCCGCCCGGGCGGCCCGCAGCAGCTTCAGCCGCTCGCCCTCCCGGTTCACGCTGACGCAGGGCCAGGGATTCAGGCCGTTGATCATTCCCTTCACCTGATCCGCGCTGCGGGAAAAATCCGCTTCGCCCATTTCCCGGCTCAGCATGGGATCATAGGTCATCCGCGCTTCCTCCTGGGGAATCCGCTCCAGCGTCCCCGCCTCCAGCCGCGCCAGCGTCTCCGCCAGCAGATCGGCTCCCAGGCGGCTCAGCCGCTCCGTCAGCTCCCCGCAGGTTTCCGTCTCGCCGATCTCCGTCTCCGCCTTCAGCAGCATGTCGCCGGTGTCAATGCCCCGGTCCATCCACATGGTGGTCACGCCCGCCGTGGGATCCCCCTGCATCAGGGCCCAGGCAATCGGCGCGGAGCCCCGGTGCCGGGGCAGCAGGGAGGCGTGCACGTTGATGCTGCCCAGGGGCGGAATGTCCAGGATCTCCTGGCTCAGGATCTGGCCGAAGGCCGCGGTCACGCAGAGATCCGGCTTCAGCGCGCGCAGATCCTCCACCCCGTCCTTCCGGATCCGCTCCGGCTGGAAAACGGGAATCCCGTGCGCCTCGGCGCAGACCTTGACGGGCGGGGGCGTCAGCCGGTTTCCCCGTCCCTTCGGCCGGTCCGGCTGGGTAAAGACTCCCACCACGTCCCGTCCGGTTTCGATCAGCTTTTCCAGGCTGGGTACGGCGAAATCCGGCGTTCCCATAAATACGATCCGCATCAGTCCCCATCCTCCGGAATTCTGCTGTGTATTTCTTCCTCGCTCAGTTCCCGGTCCATCACATCCACGTACAGCACGCCGTCCAGATGATCCAGCTCATGGCAGATGGCCCGGGCCTCCAGATTCTCCGCCACCAGCTCCTGCACGCGCCCCTTCCGGTCCTGATACCGGACGCGGACTTTCCGCGGCCGGGTCACGACGCCCTGCCGGTCCGGCACGGAGAGGCAGCCTTCCCGTCCGGTCTGCGTGCCTTCCCGCTCCAGGATCTCCGGGTTGATCATCTCCCGCAGGCCGCTGTGGTCCTCCGTCACATCCACCACCACGACCCGGCGCAGGATGCCCACCTGCGGCGCTGCGAGGCCCACGCCCTCCGCCCGGTACATGGTGTCCGCCATATCCTTCAGCAGCACCGCCAGCCGCAGATCAAACTTTTCCTGCTTCCGGCAGACCTTCCGCAGCGTCTCGTCCCCAATGGTTACAATCTTTCGCGTTGCCATACGTTTCCTCCGTTCCCTCCCCCCGCGCGTCCGGCCCGCGGGCCGTCCTCCGCCGGGAAGGCGAATCCTTTTTTTACATCATGTTCACCGGATTATACTCAAACAGGACTTCGGCTTCCCCGCCGGCCGCCTCCGCGGTTTCCGTCAGGAATCCGCAGAGCGCCTCCGTTTCCGGCCCCGTCAGCAGCTTGAACAGGATCTGCCGCCGGTGCTGCCCCCGCAGATAGCGGACGCCGGGCAGTTCCCGGTTCATCATCAGAACCTTTTTCTTCCATTCCGGGTGCGCGGCCAGCGCCTCCCGGACCCGTTCCTCCATCTCCTCCGCGGCCCGCTCCGCCGCCGCCTCGTTTCCGCTCTGGGCCAGCAGCCGGGCCATGACCGTGAAGGGGGGATAGAGGGAAATCCGTCTCCGCTGGAATTCCTCCTCGAAGAAAGCCCGGTAGTCCTGCCGGGCCGCCATCCGGATCACCGGATCCTCCGGGCGGTAGGTCTGAATCACCACCCGGCCGGGAATCCGTCCCCGGCCCGCCCGTCCGGCCACCTGGGTCAGCAGCTGGAAGGTGCGCTCCCGGCTCCGGTAATCCGGCAGGTTCAGCGTCAGGTCCGCCGCGATGACCCCCACCAGGGTCACCTGGGGAAAATCCAGCCCCTTGGCGATCATCTGGGTTCCCACCAGCACCCGGGCCCGCCCGCTGCGGAATTCCTCCAGAATCCGGGCATGCCCGTCCTTACCCCCGGTGGTGTCCACGTCCATGCGGACGGTGGGCGTTCCGGGAAACAGCCGCTCCACCTCCTGCTGCACCTTCTGGGTGCCCGCGCCGAAATACCGGATAAAGCGGCTGCCGCAGGAGGGACATTCCGTCGGCAGCGGGAGGGTATTCCCGCAGTAATGGCAGCGCAGCTCCCCGCCGCTGACCTCCCCGTCCTCCGAGACATGGCAGGTCATGCTGACATCGCACTGGGGGCATTTCACCACATAACCGCAGCTTCGGCAGCTGACGAAGGAATGAAATCCCCGCCGGTTCATCAGCAGCATCGCCTGCTCTCCCCGGGACAGGCATCCCTGCAGCTCCCGGACCAGCTCCCGGCTCAGCACGGAGCGGTTTCCGTTTTCCAGCTCCTGCCGCATGTCCACGATCCGGACCTCCGGCATCGGCCGGTCCGCCACCCGCCGGGGCATCTCCAGCAGCAGATAGTCCCCCCGCCGCGCCTTCGCGAAGGATAATATGCTCGGGGTGGCGCTGGCCAGGATCAGGGACGCGCCTTCCCGGGCGCATCGGCTTTCCGCAACCTCCCGCGCGTCGTACCGGGGATGGTGATCGCTCCGGTAGGTGCTCTCGTGCTCCTCGTCCACGACGATCAGCCCCAGCTCCTCCGTCGGGGCAAACACCGCGCTGCGGGCCCCGATCACGATGCGGGCCTCTCCCCGCCGGATCCGCCGCCATTCATCGTACCGCTCCCCGGCGCTCAGCCGGCTGTGCAGCACGGCGGACACCTGCCCGAACCGGGCCCGGAACCAGCTGACCATCTGGGGGGTCAGCGCGATCTCCGGCACCAGCAGGATCACCTGCCGGCCCTGCTCCAGGGTGCGCCGGGCCGCGTTCAGGAACACCTCGGTCTTCCCGCTCCCGGTCACCCCGTGCAGCAGGAACCGTCCTCCACCCCGCTCCAGGCTGGGCAGCACCTCCTCGAGCACCTCCTGCTGTTCCTCCGTCAGGGGATGCCACTGGGCGTTGTCCAGGCGCAGCCCCGCCGCGGGGGTGCGCAGGGTCTCCTCCTCCGTCATCCGGATCAGCCCCGCCGCCTCCAGGCTCCGCAGGGCTTCCCGGGGATCCCGGACCTGCAGCGCGATCTCCTCCGCCGGCAGGGGGCTTTCCCGGAGCAGCATTTCCAGAATCGCGCGCCGCTTCGGGCTGCGCTTCTCCGCCGCGGCCGCCTCCGCGGCCTTCTCCCGGTCCGCGGTCAGCTCCGCCATTTTCCGGGTCTTCACCCGGACCCGCTCCCGCCGCATCTCGGCGGGCAGCATCAGCCGCAGGGTTTCCGCAAGGGGGCAGTGCGCGTTCCGCGCCATTTCCTCCGCCAGGGTCATCAGGGGCGGCAGCACCGCGGGATAGGCTTCCAGTGCCCGGGAAACGGGTTTGATCCGGGCCGGATCCATCCCCGCCTCCTCCGTCAGCCCCAGGACGATGCCTTCCTTCTCCCGGTATCCGAAGGGCACGGCCACCCGCTGCCCCCGCTCCAGGAGCATCCCCTCCGGAATCCGATAGGTGAAGGGCCGGGCCACATTCTCGTGCGCGATGTCCACGATCACCTGGCAGTACATTTCGCCCCTCCTTCCGGTCATACCCTGACATTCTATTATACACCGGAAGCCCGCCTGCTGGCAAGCTCCGGACGCGCGCCGGCACCCCTCCCCGCGGAGCCCCGGCCGCTTTCCTTTCCCGTCGTCGCGGGATAGGGTAGAGGGAGGGCGTTAACCCTCGCCCCTCCCATTGCACCGTACGTACCGGTCTGGTATACGGCGCTACATCGAAACATGGTTTCAAGTATT
>ONCV01000031.1 GCA_900316415.1 uncultured Eubacteriales bacterium | reverse complement strand
TGCGCGTTTCTCTCTTCTATATCGTTTTCAAGGTTCGGTCCGCTCCCTCCCGTTCTTCCCCTTCCCCCTTTCGAGGTCCGGCTCCCGCGAGCGAGCTTGAATAGAATAACAAAAACAACCGTCTTTGTCAAGCACTTTTTTCAATATTTTTTTGAAACCCGCAACCCCTTGTCCCGCAAGGCTTTCCGCCCTTTCTTCCCCGGAGGCGTCCCCCAAAGATCACATTCTTTTTTCTTTTTTCCTGTGCTATAATTTCCCTGCGGCCCCTCGGAAAGTCCCTTTCCGAACGGGTCTGGAAATCCGAAAAACTTCGCGGGAGGTCCCATGCAGAAAAACGATGTGCTCCCCCTTCGCGCCGAATCCCTGGGCGCGGACCTCGAGGGCGTCTGCCGGCACGACGGCATGGCCGTCTTTGTTCCCGGCCTTCTTCCGGGCGAGGAGGCCTCCGTCCGGATCGTCCGGGTGGAAAAGCGCTATGCCTTCGGCCGCCTGGAATCCCTGACCGGGGATCCCTCCCCCGTTCGCTGCGCCCCGGACTGCGCCGCGTATCCCCGCTGCGGCGGCTGCACCGGCCGTCACATGAGCTATGAGGCGACCCTGGACGCCAAGCGCCGCCATGTGCAGGATTGCTTCGAGCGGATCGGGCACCTGCAGGTCTCCGTCCCCCCCGTGCTTGGGATGGAGGATCCCCGCGCCTACCGGAACAAGACCGCCCTTCCCATCGGCGGAACGGCGGCGGAGCCGGTTCTCGGCTTTTTCGCGCCGCGCAGCCACCGGCTGGTTCCCGCCCTTTCCTGCCCCAACGCCATGGCCCCGGCCGGGGAAATCGCCCGGGCGGTTCACGGCTGGATCCGGCAGCGCCGCATCGCCCCCTATGAGGAGGAAACCGGAACGGGGCTGCTCCGCCACCTGGTGATCCGCGTCAACCGCCGGCATCAGGCCATGGTCACCCTGGTGTCCGCGAAGGAGAAGCTACCTTATATAAAGGAATTGTACGATCTGCTGGCGCCGCTGGGCGTCATCAGCCTGTATCTGAACGTCAATCCGCGGCGCACCAACGTGATCTTCGGGGACACCTTCCTCCGGATCTCCGGGGAGGAAACGCTCTCCGACACGCTCTGCGGCCTGCGGTTTGATCTTTCCCCGGCCTCCTTCTTTCAGATCAACCCCCTCCAGACGGAGGTGCTGTATGCCACCGCCCTGGATTTCGCCGGACTTTCGCCCGCGGATACGCTCTGCGACGTCTACTGCGGCGCCGGGACCATCTCCCTGATGATGGCCCGAAGCTGCCGCCGGGTCACGGGAATCGAAATCGTCCCGGAGGCGGTCCGGAACGCCCGGGAAAACGCCCTGCGGAACGGCATCTCCAATGCCGAATTCCACGAGGGCAAAGCGGAGACGGTGCTTCCCGGGATGGTTCGCTCCGGCCTCCGCCCGGATGTCCTCGTCGTGGATCCGCCCCGCAAGGGCCTGGAGCCCGCCGTCATAGACGCGATCGCCCAGGCGGGGCCTGATCGGCTGGTCTATGTCTCCTGCAATCCCGCGACGCAGGCCCGGGACGCAGCCCTGTTGCAGGAAAAGGGCTATTCCATCCGCCGGATTCAGCCGGTGGACATGTTCCCCTTCACTTCCCATGTGGAGACGGTCGTATTGATGTCACGTAGTGAGGAGATTATACAAATGGGGAAGGAGAATTTCACGTGGGGATAAGCGATAACAAGTCACCGACACACATCAGGGTGCGTGGCGGCAGAGTGCATAACCTGAAAAGCATCGATGTGGATATCCCACTGAACAAGATCGTCGGAATTGCGGGCGTATCCGGCTCGGGCAAGTCCTCCCTTGCGCTGGGCATCCTGTATGCGGAGGGCTCCAGGCGTTACCTCGAATCCCTGTCCACCTATACCCGCCGTCGTATGACGCAGGCGGAGAAGGCACAGGTGGATGAAGTGCTGTATGTTCCGGCGGCATTGGCTCTCCGGCAGCGGCCGGGGGTTCCGGGAATCCGCAGCACCTTCGGAACGGGAACGGAGCTTCTGAATATTCTGCGGCTCATGTTTTCACGCCTTTCAAGCCATCGCTGTCCAAACGGACACTATGTACCGCCCTCCATGAATGTGGCGGCTGAGCGTCCGCTGGTCTGTCCGGAATGCGGAGCGACTTTCTTTGCTCCCGGTGCGGAAGAGCTTGCTTTCAACAGCCAAGGCGCATGTAAATGCTGTGACGGTACCGGGATCGTGCGCACGGTGGATGAATCCACGCTTGTGCCGGATGAGAGCCTGACCATTGACGAAGGCGCGGTCGCTCCCTGGCAGACGCTGATGTGGTCGCTGATGAAGGACATCGCCCGAGAGATGGGCGTAAGGACGGACGTGCCGTTCAAAGACCTGACGGAAAAAGAGCGGGATATCGTTTTTCACGGCCCTGCCGTCAAGAAAAATATCATCTATCAGAACAAGACCAGCGGTGCAGCGGGAGATATGGATTTCACCTATTTCAATGCCACCTATACCGTAGAAAATGCGCTCAGCAAGGTCAGGGATGAAAAGGGCATGAAACGGGTGGAGAAGTTCCTGAAGCAGGGGATCTGCCCGGATTTCGGCGGCACAAGGCTTTCCGAATCGGCACGTGCTCCGAGACTGCGCGGGATCAGCCTTGCGGATGCCTGCAAAATGACGCTTGCTGACTTGCTCGAATGGGTGGGGGACGTTCCGGCTTCTCTTCCGGCAGAAATGCGTCCGATGGCACAAAGTATATGTGATTCCTTTTTTGGCGCGGCAAAAAGGCTTATGGATCTGGGACTTTCCTATCTGACGCTCGACCGCTCTGCCTCTACACTTTCGACAGGAGAGCGCCAGCGGATGCAGCTTGCCCGCGCAGTGCGAAACCGCACGACGGGTGTTCTCTATGTCCTGGATGAGCCTTCCATCGGTCTGCATCCCGTAAACATGGAGGGACTCGTGGGCGTGATGCAGGATCTTCTTGCGGACGGGAATACGGTCGTTTTGGTCGACCATGATACCCATGTTCTGAAAGAAGCAGACTGGCTGATCGAGATGGGACCGGAGGCAGGTGCGGGCGGTGGAACCGTCATAGCACAGGGCAGTGTTTCCGAAATAGAGAAGAACGAAAATTCCCGTATCGGCGGCTTTCTGTCCGGGAACCAAGTGATTGACAGAGGGCACCGGATTCCGTCCGAGGAACTGTTCTCTCTTGGCAGGGTGCATTTATCTACATCGGAGATCCACACCGTGCAGCCGCTGGAGGTGGATTTCCCCAAAGGAAGACTGATTGCCGTGACCGGTGTGTCTGGTTCGGGCAAAACAACGATGGTTTTGGAGAGCCTGATCCCGGCTCTTTCGGCAGAGATCAAAGGAGAGAAACTGCCGGAGCATGTAAAGTCTGTTTCCGCTGACGGGATACGGCAGGTCAAGCTGATCGACGCCACGCCGATTGGGATCAACGTCCGTTCTACGGTAGCCACTTACGCGGATATTCATGACGAGCTGCGAAAAGTGTATGCGAGAAGTGCGGATGCAAAATCGAAGGGCTACAAGGCGGGCGACTTCTCCTATAACACAGGAAAGCTCCGCTGCCCGACCTGTGACGGGACGGGAACAATCAGTCTGGATGTGCAGTTTTTACCCGATGTAGACATTCCCTGTCCGGATTGCGGCGGCTCCAGATATGCGAAAGAAGCAAGTCTGATCCACAGGATCCCGAAAAAAGCGGATACTGGTTATACGCTTCCGGAACTGATGGACATGAGCGTGGATGAAGCGCTGAAAGCCTGTGCGGATCTTCCGCTCGTGGAGCGCAGACTCCGGGTGCTGCATGATCTGGGACTCGGTTATCTTACCCTTGGCGAGGAAACGCCGAGCCTGTCAGGCGGCGAGGCGCAGCGGCTGAAACTTGCCAGTGAGATGGGAAAAGGACAGTCCGATTCGATCTTTGTTTTTGACGAGCCGACCATCGGACTGCACCCGCTGGATGTAGAGGCCCTTCTTTCGGTATTCCAGAGCCTGATCGACAACGGAGCAACCGTCATTGTGATCGAACATGATCTTGATGTCATTAAAAATGCGGATTACATCATCGACATGGGACCGGGCGGCGGCGTTCGCGGCGGTAAAATCGTAGCACAGGGAACGCCGGATGAGATTTCCTCCAACCGGGAAAGCGTCACCGGTAGGTATCTATACGATAGTAATAACTGTATGACAGATGAACGGCAAGTTCTGCGGTGAAGCATGGGATGCCGTCAGGAGGGATTCCGTTCATCTTTGATTCTTCGAAAGGGAATCGGATTTTCCTTCTGTTACACCACCTTCGCCAAAGGAATCCACTGCAGCGTAATACGTCTGTCCTGCGTTCAGCATGGTTAGGAGCACCTCTGTCTGCCCGTAGACCATATGACTGTTATAGAGTTTATCCGATGCGATACCGTAGCGGATGTTATAGCCGATGGCACGGTCAGATGCTTTCCATCTCAGCTTTATTGTCATAGCGTCACTCTGCATTGTGTCAAATTCTTTGACGGATTCAGGGGCTTTTTCATCGAATCCAACGCCGACCGGAAGATTACCGTGACAGTCGAGGGCGGTGAGCTGCTGGCCTTCGGCTCGGCAAACCCCTGTACAGAGGAGCAGTACCACACCGGCAGCTTCACGAGCTATTATGGTCGCAGCCTTGCAGTTGTTCGTGCGGGAAAGTCAGCCGCATTGAAAATAACCGCTGCAGACGGCAATACTTCTGCAACTGCCCATATGATCATCGCGGAGGAAAAGTGACTATCCACAATCCGCTGGCAAAGCGAATAGCTGAAGAAAAGAAAGAAGAAAACACCATGAGCAAAAAACAAATGTCGTCTCCCAGAAGTTCCACGAGGTAAAGGATAAGCTTTCCAATAAGGAATAATCCTGTTTTAAGGCGTCACCGCTCGAAAGGAGCGGTGACGCCTTAAGCTTTATAGTAGATTGTGCAGTTGATGGCGGAGGATTCCTGATGCGTGCTGTCGAACTATTAGGGTTGAGACGATGGAAATTCAGGAATAAAAGGCTCCCGGTTGGATCCCCGCCCTGGCTGCCCGGCATCCCGTTCGCTTTTTTTGCAAATCTGACAGCGGAACCGTGGCGGACAGCAAAATAGAAGGGATTATTCTCCTGATTTCGTCCTGTATCCGCAAATCAAAACCGGGTATCCTTTTTTTACGAAGGCAAGAATAAGAAGCTGCCTGACTTCCCAACCGACCCACGCTGCAGAAAGGAGCGCAACGCTATGGAAAATGTTCTCTCGTTTCTTCAGACCAACTGGCACTGGATTCTTATCGGAATCGCAGCCCTGATCATCCTCCTGAAATTCACCCCCCGTTACAAGATCGCGCCTCCGGATACGGCGCTGATCATTTCAGGTCTTCTGCGCCGGAATTATAAGGTCAGGAACTCCGACGGCACCGTAGCCAACAAGAAATTCGGCTACCGGATCGTGCGCGGCGGAGCAACCTTCTATGTGCCGGCGATCGAGCGGATTGACCAGCTGGATATGTGCCTGACCCAGGTGGACATCAAAACGGCTCAGCCCGTGCCCACAAAGGAATACATTTCCGTGCTGGTGGACGCCGTGGCCAATATCAAGATCGGCTCGGACGACCTGTCCATCGCGACCGCGGCCGAACAGCTGCTGCACTATAATTCCGATCAAATCAAGGCCCTGGCCAAGGACGTCCTGGAAGGCAACATGCGCGAGATCATCGGCCAGATGACCATTGCGGAGCTGGTGCAGAACCGGGACAAGTTTGCCCAGGAATCCATCAAGGCCGCCATGAGCGATATGGGCAACATGGGCCTGGAAATCATCAACCTGACCATTCAGAACTTCTCCGACAAGGACGGCAACGTCATCGACACCATGGCTGCCCGCAATGTGGCGGAGAAGGAGCAGGACAAGCGCATTGCCGAAGCCGCGGCGGAAAAGGAATCCAAGTTTGCGGAGATGCAGGCGGAAGCTGAAATCGCCCGCCAGAACAGGGACCTCGAGGTGCAGAAAGCCGCCTTCAAGCAGGAGACGGAAGAAGCCCGCGCCAAGGCGGAAATGGCATACAAAATTGAGCAGGAACGCATCAACAAGACTTTCGCCACGGAGCACGCCGCCGCGGAGATGACCCGTCTGGAAAAGGAAACGGAACTGAAGCGGCAAGCCGTTGAAATCGAGCGTGAGAAGCTGAACGTGGAAATCCGCGAAAAGGCCTCCGCTGAGAAAGACCGGGCGATTGCCGAGGCGGAAGCGGAGAAGTATCGCAGACAGGCGGAAGCGGACGCTGCCCTCTATGCCGCGCAGAAGGAAGCGGAAGCGATCCGGATGAAGGGCGAAGCGGAAGCCGATGCCATGCGGATGAAAGCGGAAGCTATGCAGCTCTACGGCCAGGCCGCCATGATGGAAATGGTCACGGACAAGCTGCCCGATATTGCCCGCGCCGTATCGGAGCCCCTGAGCAAGACCGAAAAGATCATTCTCTTCGGCGAGGGCGGAGCGACCTCCATGGCCCGGGATACCGCCGGAACCATGCTGCAGACCTTCGAAGCCGTAAAGGACGCGGTCGGCCTGGATATCCCCAAGGCCATCCGGGACGTCTCAACCGGCGGACTGGTCGGCAAAGCCTCCAAAGACGCTGAAAAGAGCGATTAACAACAGCCAAAGAAAGAAAACAGATCCCGAAACAAAAATGCCCCGGAGGATTCGTTCCTCCGGGGATTTCCTGTTTCCCAAAATGTCCCAAAATGTCGCGGAATGTCCCACGGTGGACATTCCGTTTTTGTTATGCTCCTTTCCGTAATCTCCCTCCCCCGGAGGGATCCGGAAAGGAGTTTTTCATGGCCTTCCATTTCCAACCCTTCAGCCGGAAGCAGCGGCAGGCGCTGTACTGGTGGCATCCCGGCTCCGGCGTGGACCACTGCCGCATGATGCTGGCGGACGGGGCCATCCGCAGCGGGAAAACCGTCGCCATGATCCTGTCCTTTCTCCGCTGGAGCCAGTCCGCCTTCGAGGATCAGGATTTCATCCTGGCGGGGGTCACCACCGGCGCGCTGACCCGGAACGTGCTCTCCCCGATGTTCCAGATGCTGGAGGCCCTGGGCATTCCCTATGAGCACCGGCGCTCCGCCGGCCTGGTCCGGGTCGGCGGAAACCGCTATCACCTCTTCGGCGCGGACAAGGATAACGCCCAGGACAAGCTCCAGGGCATGACCGCCGCCGGCGCCTTCGCGGACGAGGTGGCGCTGTTTCCCCGCAGCTTTGTGGACCAGATGATCGGCCGGTGCTCCGTCGCGGGCAGCCGGATTTTCCTGAACTGCAACCCCAACGGCGCCTTCCATTACATCAAGACGGATTTCATCGACCGCGCGGAGGAAATCGGCCTCTTCCGCCTCCATTTCACCATGGAGGATAACCTGACCCTGTCCCCGGAGATCCGGGAAAGCTATGCCCGGGCTTTCCAGGGGGTGTTTTACCGGCAGTACATCCTGGGCGAATGGGTCAGCGCGGAAGGCGCGGTCTATCCCATGTGGGACGACGCGGAGAACACCTATGAGGAAACCGATCCCGGGATGTACCGGGGCATGCGGCGCTGCTGCGCCATCGATTACGGCACGACGAACCCCTGCGTCTTCCTCGACGCGCGGGACGACGGGCGCATCTTCCTGATCGCCCGGGAATACTACTGGGATTCCGCCGCCTCCCGCCGCCAGAAAACCGACGCCGAATACGCGGAGGATCTGGAGGCCTTTCTGGGCGGGGACCGGGACGCCCTGATCATCGTGGACCCCAGCGCCGCCTCCTTCAAGGCGGAGCTGCGGAACCGGGGCTTCCGGATTCAGGACGCGGTGAACCAGGTCCGGGAGGGCATCTCCACCACCGCCACCCTGATCGGAAACCGCCAGGTGAAGGCGGAGCGGAACCACTGCCCCTGCCTGCTGCGGGAGATCCAGTCCTATGTCTGGGACGACCGCGCCCGCCTGCGGGGCGAGGAGCGCCCCCTGAAGGAGCGGGACCACGCCATGGACGCCCTGCGGTATCTCTGCCATACGAAGACCACCCGGTTCCGCCGGATGGCCGGGGGGAGGGATCCGGATGTCTAAAAAGCGACGCCGCCTCCGGGATGCGGCGCCCCTGCCCGCCGTTCCGGAATCCGCGGGGTTCTCCCTCTTCTCCGACCCGGAGGTGCCCGCGGCTTCCCTGACGGATAATCCCGCCCTGCTCACGGATCTGTATCGGGAGTCCTGGCTGGCCAAGCGGATCATCGACATGCCCTGCGAGGACATGACCCGCGCCTGGTACGAGCTGGAGACGGAGCTGTCCCCGGAGGATCTGGAGCAGCTCCGCGCCCTGGAGGCCCGGCACGAGATCCGCCGGGAGATCACCGGCGCCATCCGCTGGGCCCGGCTGTACGGCGGCGCCTGCGCCCTGATGGTGGTGCGGGGGCAGGAGGATCGGCTGGATCAGCCCCTGGATCCGGACAGCGTCGCCCCGGGGGATTTCCAGGGCCTGCTGGTCCGGGACCGGGCGGACGGCGCGGAGCCCTCCCTGGAGCTGGAGACGGACCTGGACGATCCGGATTTCGGCTATCCCCTGTATTACGATCTGCAGACCGCGGATCTGGGCTCCCTCCGGGTGCACCACAGCCGCGTTCTCCGCTTCACCGGCCGGGATCTGCCCCGGCGGGAGGAGGAGGCCGCCCGCTACTGGGGCGCCAGCGAGCTGGAGCATATCTGGGAGGAGCTGCGGAAGCGCTCCGCCACCTCCGCCAACATCGCCCAGCTGGTCTTTCAGGCCAATGTCACCACCCTGAAGATGAGCGATTTCGGCGAGCTCCTGGCCCTGGGCACGGATCGTCAGCGGCAGCAGGTGCTCTCCGCCGTCGCGGAGCAGAACCGGCTCCGGAATTCCTTCGGCCTGCAGCTGCTCTCCGCCGGGGATACCTATGAAAACCATCCCTATTCCTTCGCCGGGCTCAGCGAGGTCTACGAGGCCTTCATGATGGACATGGCCGGCGCGGCGGGCATCCCCGCCACCCGCCTCTTCGGCCGCAGCCCGGAGGGCATGAACGCCACCGGCGAATCGGATCTGAAGAACTACTATGAGCTCATCGACCAGATGCGGGAGCGCCATCTCCGCCCCGCCCTGGAGAAGCTGCTGCCCGTCATGGGCATGAGCTGCTGGGGCTGCCTGCCGGATCGGCTGCAGGTGCGCTTCCCCTCCCTGATGACCGCCTCGCCCCGGGAGGAGGCGGAGATCCGGGCGAAAAACACGGAAACCCTGGTGCAGGCCGTCCGGGCCGGCCTGCTGACCCCCGGGGAAGCCCGGGAACGGCTGCTGACCTGGCTGTAGGAAGCCAACGAAAGGAGTGATTGATCCCTTGACCTACTTTGGAACCCGCCTCTCCGAGAACATCTCCCGCCGGGAGCCGGAGGGGTACCTGATCTGCCTGAATGTGCCGGTGGCCCGGACGGGAACGCAGGAATACCTGCCCTCCGAGCTGGGCCTGCCGGAGCCGGACGCCCGGCTGATCCCGGTGCTCCGGCCGGCGGAGGAGGTCTTTTCCCCCGCCTGCATCGCCTCCTTCGAGGGCATGCCGGTGACGGACGACCATCCCGCCGGCCCGGAGGGCGTGACGGCGGAGAACATCCGCCGGCTGCAGAAGGGCCATGCCCACAACGTCCGCCGAGGCGCCGGCGCGGAGTCCGATCTGCTCCTGGCGGATCTGATCATCACCGATCCCGTCCTGATCGGGGAGATTCTGGCCGGAAAGCGGGAAATCTCCTGCGGCTACAATTACCTGCTCTGCGAGGAGGACGGGAACTTCATCCAGCGGGAAATCCGCGGGAACCACGTGGCGGTGGTGGACGCCGGCCGCGCGGGTCCCCGCGTTTCCATCAAGGACACAAAAACCAATATGGAAAGGAGCTCACGCATGAACACGAAAACCAGAAAGAACACCCTGTGGCAGGCCCGCCTGCTGGCCCGGATGGCCCGGGACGGCGATGTGGAGGGCCTGGCCGAAATTATCACCGAGATGATGGAGGATCCCGCCGCCCCGGCCGCCGAAGCGGCCCTTCCGGAGGCGGAAACTCCCGCGGCGGAAACGCCTGCCGCTCCCGTGGTGGTGGAAACCCCGGTGGATCAGCCCGTGGTGATCGACTGCGGCCCCGAGATTCTCGAGGCGCTGCGCCAGATCATCGCCCTGCTGTCCGCGCCGGTCTCCGGCGATTGCGACACCCCCGAAACCCGGGATGAGGACCCGGACCCCACCGCCGCGGGCGCTGCCGAAACCGTCGCCGGCGAGATGGCGGAGAACGTGGCTGCCGCGGCCGTGGAAGCCGTGGCGGAAACCCTGAATCCGGATCTGGCCGCGGATGAGGGCGAGGACCCCGTGGAGGCCCTGGTGGCGGAGATTCTGGAATCCGATGAGGATCAGCCGGAATCCTCCGCGGAGGCCCCCGTCCCCGGGGAGGAAATCCTCTCCGGCGTCCTGGAGCCCACGGAGGATGAGGACGGGGAGGACCCCGACGCCCGGGCGGCGGACGCCCTGCGGGCGGCCCTGGCCTCCTTCCGGCCCCAGCTGAAGCGGATGACTCCCCGGGAGCGCCAGCGCTTCAACGCGGACGTGGCCGCCCGGATGAAGCGCCTGACCCGGAAGGCCGGCGCCTCCGGAAAGCCCAATGCCTATGCCGCCCTGCGCAAGGCCGCCAGCCGGGATCATTCCGCCCGCACCCTGGGCCAGAAGATCATGGCCAGCCGCAACGCGAACCTGAGGAAAGGAGCCTGAGATCATGGGAAAAGTACTTTCAGCCTTCTCGAACGGCTTTGCCGGCGCCATCGCCCGCAGCATCGATGACGTGGTCATCTCCCTGGGCAGCAAGGCGGACGACGTCCTCCCCTTCGGGGCGGCCGTCGCCCTGAGCGATGACAAGACCGGCGTCGTCCCCTTCGATCCCGCGACCCATACCGGGGCGGATTTCCTGGGCATCTCGGTCCGGAATCCCTCCAAGACCCCGGATACCTACGGCGCCAGCGTCGGCTCCTATGCCCCCAACGATCCGGTGGATGTCCTCGTCCGGGGGCATATCGTGATCAAGCTGTCGGGCACCGCCGCCCTGGGCGCCCAGGTGGGCATCCGCAAGGATCAGGGCACCTTCGTGCCCTTCTCCGACGCGGACACCCAAGTGGCCCTGCCGAACGTCCGGGTCTCCGGCGTGCCGGATTCCTCCCGCATGACCGAGGTCGTGCTGACCAACCGGAACCTTCTGTAATTTGTGAAAGGAGCTGAATCCATTGGCAAAATACAACACCCTTCGCGCCCCCGCCCGCCTGCGGGCGAATGACTCCTATACCTTCCTGATGAAGGAGCTGGAGAAGGTGGACGAGAAGATCCTCGAGCCCCTGACCGGCACGGACTGGCCCCGGGACATGCCCGTCATCACCGGGGGCGGCCTGCTGGAGTCCATCGTCTCCGTGGACGTGACCTATGCCTCCTCCGGCCGGGACGAGGATAACCTGATCTTCGACGCCACCAACGACATCCCCGTCGTCCAGGCGGACATGAGCCAGTCCGTCGCCCGGTGCTTCAACTTCGCGGAATACATGTCCTTCTCCACCCTGGAGCGGGAGAAGATGCTGAACGTGGGCCGCGATCCGGAAACCTTCCTGAACAAGGGCATCCGGCTGCACTGCGACAAGGCCATCGACCGCAGCGTCTATCGGGGCTTCGACAAGGTCCATTCCACGGGCCTGATCAACAACCGGGCCGTCATGCGCGTCAGCCCCACGCCCACCGCGGGCGGCGCCACCGCCTGGAGCGAGAAGACGGCGGATCAGATCCTGGCGGACATCAATGCCATCATCGCCGGCATCTGGAAGGCCTGTGACTGCTCCAGCGACGCCCTGCCGAACCACATCCTGGTCCCCGTGGAGCAGTTCGGCCTGCTGGTGACCCGCAAGGTCTCCGACGATTCCGAGCGCTCGATCCTGACCTATGTGCTGGAGAATAACCTGACCAACCAGCAGGGCGGCCAGCTGGTCATCTCCCCCTGCAAGTGGTGCAGCCAGGCCGGCGCCAACAGCACGGACCGTCTGGTGTGCTATCTGAACGATCCGGAGAAGATCTGCTTCAACCTGACCCAGCCCCTGCGCCGGATGGAAACGGAGTACGCGGAGATGCGGATCAAGATCCCCTATATCGCCCAGTTCTCCGAGGTCCGGTTCCTGTATCCCCAGACGGTAAGGTATATGGATGGGATTTGAATTTTCGACCCGCAGTGCGGGAAATTTCGAAAATTCAAATCTCAACCGAAAAGGAGCAAGCTCCCCAGTGGGGAGTTGCGACTATTGAGGTTGCGGAAATTTGAGGTTTTGCGCGCCAGTGGCGCAAAGTGCAAACCCTCAATTGCTATGCAAAAAGGAGGTTTGAAATGCTGATTCTTTCCCGGGTCTGCGCGGAGTTTCACGATCGCGCGGGCCAGACCCTGTTCACGGTCCGTCCGGGGGATCTGAATTCCTTTCTGGACGCCCCGGAAACCATCCGCCAGGATCCGCTCTTTGATCTGCTGGCGGCGGACGGCTCCCTGGAGGCGGTTCGCTCCGTGGAGCAGAAGCGGCAGCTGGAGGCTGATCCCCTGGCCGGCATCACGCCGGAAGGGAAGAAGGCTTCCCGCGGCCGGGCGGCCAAGGAGGCCTCTCCGGCGCCGGAGCCTTCCGGCACAGCGGAGGCCGCATCCGCCGTTCCGGCGTCCGACAGCCCCGCTGAGAAGACCGCCGGCGAAAAGGAAGCCGTTTCCCGCAAGGCGTCCAAATGACCGCCGCGGATTTCCTGATCTTCTATCCGCAGTTCGCCGATGTGTTCCCGGAGCCCGTCCTGAACGCCTTCGTGGAATCGGCCTCCCTCCGCTTCTCCGACTTCGCGGAGGACGCGGAGGAGGCCCGGCGGCTGTATGTGGCCCATAAGCTGACGCTTTACGCCCGGACGGTGCCGGCTTCCCCCGGCGCCTCCGGGCAGGGCTCGGCCGCCTCCTATGCGGCCCTGGCCTCCTCGGGGGACGGCACGCGGATCACCAGCAAGCGGGTGGACGACGTGGCGATCACCTACGCCTCCGGCGCTTCCTCTTTCTCCGGGGCCTCGTCCCTGCGGGATCTGGAGGAAACGACCTACGGCCTGCAGCTGCTCTCGCTCCTGCGGCTTCACTCCTATCCCCGATATGTCCCCTGAACCCCCTATCCTTACCTTCCCCGGAAAGGAAGCTTTGCCATGGAAATCACCTTCCGGGAAGACCTCTCCCTCCAGCGGCGGCTAGAGCAGGCGCGAAAGCAGCTGGCGGAAACCCGCGTGGAGGTCGGTCTTCCCGCGGGAGCCTCCTCCCGCAACCGCTGGCTGCTCGCCCTGCACGAGCGGGGCGCCCCCGCGGCGCATATTCCGCCGCGCCCCGTCGTGGGCCCCGCCCTCGGGCGGGACGCGACCCGCGCCGCCCTGGCGGCCGGCCTCCGGGAGGCCTGCGAGGCTGCCGCCTCCGGCGATCCGGAGACGGTGGAGGCCGGCTTCGAGCAGGCCGGCCGGGCGGGCGTGGACGGCATCCGCGGCTATATCGACGCCGGCATCCCGCCCGCCAACGCGCCGCTGACCATCTCCGGGGGCTGGATTCGGAACTTCTCCTCCGGGAAGCCGGTCTTCGTCCCCGGAAAGGGCTTCGACAAGCCCCTGTATGACACCGGCGAACTCTATAACGCCTTTGATTTTGAGGTCAAAAAATAGAACGCGGCCGGCCTGTCATGCAGGGTCATTGCCCGAATTAAACAAGGCTCACGGACCGCGTTCCGGAACCATGATACATGATTATCGCCACTTTGTGCAAACGGAGGTGAAAAAACTTGCCCTTTGATCCCGCCTGTCTGGATCCCGATCTGGGAGCCGCGGAGTTCACGATTCTCCGCAAAACCTGGAGCTCCCGCTCGGGCGTCCCCCAGCTGATCGATCTGGAAATCATCCATGCCGGCGGCATCGTGCATCCCGCGGACCCCGTCCGCCTGGATCTGCTGCCGGAGGAAGGCCGCCATGAACCCGTGATCCTGATTCATTCCACGGAGCCCCTCTCCCTGGGAAAGCAGGATGGCGAAGTCTGGATCGCCCCGGATGAAATTCGCTGGGAGGAGAAGCTCTATCGCGTTTTCCAGCTTCGCCCCTGGGAGGTCTACGGCTTCTGGAAGGGATGGGCGGTGGAAATATGAGCGGCTTCCCCTCGCCCTCCGCCCTGGCCCGCACGGTTTTCGAGGCGCTGTCCGCCGCCTTTTCCCCGGATATTCCCCTCTGGATCCGCCAGGCCTGGACCAATCCCTCCCCTCCCCCGCCGGCCCCGGATCAGGATGTTCTCTATTACCATCTGGTGCCGGAGCCCGCCGCCGTGCTCACGGAGCGGGAGCGGACCGGTTCCCGTTCCGTCTTCTTCCGCTTCGCGCCCTATCGGCTGAACCTCGTCTTTTACGGCCCGAACGCGGAATCCCTCTCCTGGAGCGTGTATCAGCTGCTGTTCCTGGATGGCTGGGGCTTCCCGCTCTCGATCCTTCGCCGGGGCGGCATCTATCCGGTGCCTGGCGCTCCGGGCCCTTCCCTGATCCGGGAGGAATGGGAAAAGCAGCATCGGCTCCGGGCCGATCTGACCGTCCCCCTTCGCGTCGCCTTCCATGAATCCCTGCCCGCGCCGGCGGAGCCCTGGATCCAGTCCGTGCCGGAAATCCGGCTGGAAACCTGACCGCGCCGCCGCCCTCATCCTTTTGAAAGGAGCAAACAAGCATGCTTTCTCTTTCCTCGATTGTGGAAGTCCGGGTGAACACGACCCGGCCCGCGGATGCGGGCTCGTCGTTCTCCACCGGGCTGATCCTGTCCCCCTGGGCGGGAACGGTGACGGAGGACAACCGCCTGCGGCTCTTCGCCTCCGCCGCGGATCTCCTGAACACGGGCTTCACCGTCACCGATCCTGCCTATCTGGCCGCGAAGGCTTATTTCGCGGCCTCCCCGGCGCCGGATCGGGTCTATGTCGCCCTGTATGAATCGGAGGAATCCCCGGCGGATGCCCTGGCGGATGTCCTTTCCCGGACCGCGGATTTCTACGGCTTCTGCCTCTGCGAAACGGATTCCGCCCGCCTGATCGCCTTCCTCTCCGCCCTGATGTCCCTCTCCGGCCGCTTCGTCTTCTTCGCCGGCGTCTCCGGCAGCGTCCCGGAGGCGGTATCCGCCTCCGGCTTCCTCCAGGCGGCCTGCGCCACGGGCTCCTCCCGGGTCCTCACCGTCTACGGCGGCGACGTGTATGCCGCCCCCGCCGTCCTGGGAGAGGCCATGGGGCTCAGCAGGCTGTATACCAGCGCGGCCTTCGCCCTCTGCTATCAGCAGATCCCGGGCATGCTGCCCTCGGATCTGTCGGAATCGGAGATCGCCTCCCTGAAAGCCCTGAACTGCAATGTCTATGTCACCCGGGGCACCTCCCGCCGCCTGCTGGAAAACGGCCAGACCGTCAGCGGCATCCGCTTCGACGAGGTGCTGGCCCTGGATCGGATCGCCTCCGATCTGCAGGAGGCCGCCCTGGCCCTCCTCACGTCCGGCACGGGCAAGCTGCCCCAGACGGACGAAACCTCCGCGGTTTTCATCAACCGCTTCTCCTCCGTCCTCGCGGGCTATGCCGCCGGCGGCGTCCTGGCCACGGGCGTCTGGCGGGGCGGCGCCACCGGCACCCTCCAGCCCGGGGATGTCCTCGAAAACGGCTATCAGCTCTGGGCGGACAGCTACGACCAGCAGTCCGATGCCGACCGGGCGGCCCACAAGGCCATGCCCATCCATGTCGCCCTCTGCATGGCCGGCAGCGTGGAAACCCTGCTGATTGAAGTGGAGGTGAGCCTGTGAAAACCACCGTCTATTCCCTCGCGGATGTCAAAACCGTGATGTATCACCAGAACGTGGGCCAGTGCGTCCTCTCCAGCCAGGGCGTGGGGAAGATTTCGATCTCCTATGCCGGGGATCTCTCCTCCCATACCGCCACGGCGGACGGCTATGTGGTCGTGAACCGCCTCCGCAACAGCCACGGCGTCATCACCCTGGAGGTCCCCCAGAATTCCTCCGCGGATGAGTTCCTGCGGAAATGGGCCAAATACCTCAAAAATGCCCAGACCTGGCAGTTCGCCCTCACCGCCCTGAACATCGTGGATTCGGCGGGAAAGTTCATCCTCTATTGCGAGGGCGTCACGCCCCAGAAGATCCCGGACCGGGCCTATGACCAGACCGCCGGAAACGTCAGCTGGGTGCTGCTGGCGGCGAAGATCACGGAGGGCTGACGGATGGATTATCTGCAGCTTCCCGCCTCCCGGGAGGATCGGCAGGTCATATACCTGCCGGTCTCCCCGGACGGCCGCGCCTTTCAGGCCCGGGTGGAGCTCCGCTTCCTCCCGGCCCCCGGCCGGTGGTTTCTGTCCATCGGGGATGCGGTCACCGGCGCGGAGTATGTGAATCAGGTGCCCCTGGTCTGCTCCGTCGGCACGCTGAATGATCTGCTCCGGCCCTTCCGCTGGCTCTTCCAGGGGGTTGGCATCGGCTCCCTTTTCTGCCTCAGGGCCGTGGACGCCCCGAAGACCGTCGATCCTGCCCGGGAGAATCTGGAGGAATTCCGGATCATCTGGGGGGATCGGTGGGGGGAGTGAGGTCCGGCGCCGGCCCCGGCCCCCTGCCCCCGGAGAATCCGGACAAGTACCGGATCGTCCTGGGGCCCGCTGAGCGGAGCGAAGCTCCTGCCCGGACCCCGGCCTGACTTGAACCCAAATTCTTATCTGATCTGGAGGCACATATGGATTTTCTCTTTCGGGATCTGCATCTTTTTGCGGACGGGAATGAAATTGCCCAGGGCTGCCGCCTGAGCCTCACGGCGGAGGAGACCCTGTCCCTCCGCCCCGCACTGCAGCGGCTGGAGATTCTGGATCTTTCGGATTCCTCCGCGGCGCTGCTCTCCGGAGCTCGCTCTCTGGAGATCCGGAATGGGGATTCCATCCTGGCCTTCGGCACGCCCTCGGAGATCCTGACCCGGGCGGTCTCCGGAAAGCATCTGACCTCGGCCGTCTTTTCCTCAGGACTTGCCCTCTGGGAATCCTCGGTCTCCCTGTCGCTGGCCGCCGGCCTGAAGGTTTCCGATACGATCCGGAAACTGCTGGAGGCGTCGGGCTGCGGCGTCCCGCTGGCCGCTTTCGCGGCGGAGGACGCCGCCTTCCTCCGGCCTCAGGCTTTCTTCGGCCGGACCTGCGATGCCCTGGATCTTCTGGCCCGCCGGGTGGAGGCGGACGCCTTCCTTTCCTCCGCCGGAGTCTGCGTCTCCGGGCGAAACGCCCGGGAACCGGCGCTGATCCTGCCGGAATCCGCGCTGGCGGCTCCGCCGGTGCTGTCCGGCTCCCGCCTGATCCTGACCACCACCATGCTGGGCTGGCCCCTGGGGTCCTTCGTCCGGGCGGAATGGCAGGGCAACGCCTGGACGGGCCGCCTCGTTTCCCGCCTGATTCAGGCGGATAACCGGGACGGCCCCTGGCGATCGGAACTGGAACTGGAGGTGATGTAAATGGAACTGACGGAAACCTTTCTGCAGGAAACGCTGGAGGCTTTTCGGAGGGAGCTTTCTTCTTCTCTCCGCTGCGGGATGCCGGGCAACGTGGTGACCTATGATGCCGAGACCGGCCTTGCAACCGTGCAGCCTGCTCTGCGCCAGAAAACCGCCTCCGGCAAAGTCCTGACCGCTCCGGTTCTGTCCGGGATGCCGGTGCTGCTGCCTTCCCAAGACTTCGAAGTCACCGCCGGATCTCCCTGCCTGCTGCTCTTCATGGATTTCTGCCTGGACGGCTGGCTGGAAACAGGCCAGCCGGTTGTTCCGCCGTCCCCCCGCCAGCATGATCTATCGGACGCCATTGCCCTTGTTGGCTTTTTCCCGGCACTGAACACCGGAACACATTCCTGAGATAAGGAGGTATCCCATGCTTTCCCGTCCTGTTGATTCATCCGGCGATATCCTGCCGGTGCTGTCTCCCTCGGATCTGCTTTCCGGCCCGCCCGCTGTGGCGGTTGGCCTTCAGGATCACCTGAACCTGTTCCCGGGGGATTGGTGGGAAGATCCCACCCGGGGGAACGAAGTGCTGGATCTGATTACTTCCGCCCGGAAGACGGATCGGGATTCGGAACCCCTGGCGGCCGCCCTGAGCACCTATCTCCGGGAGTTTCCCGGAGTCCAGTCCCTTTCGGAGATCCGGGGGTCCTTCTCTAATCGGGGATTTCACTTCTCCTGCGTCGTGCATACGGAGAGCGGGGGAGAATTCCCGATCCAGTTTGAAAGCGCGTAACCCGTCCGTCCCATGAAAGCTTCGGAAACCGTCCTCCCGCAGAAAGGGCCTGCGGCCGCTTTCTGCCAAATAGATCCCGCTTTGCAAAGGAGCCCGCCATGTATTTTCCACCTTACATTGATGCCACGGGCGTGCATCTTCCGACCTATCAGGATCGGCTGGACGCGCTGCTCTCGTCCTATCGGACCATCTTCGGCCCGGAGGCGAATCTGGAAATCTCCTCCCCGGATTATCAGCTGCTGTCGGTTTTCGCCCGGGCGCTGGATGACCTGTCCCAACTGGTGGTCTCGGATTTCGCCTCCCGGAATCCGGCCTATGCCTCGGGCATGGGGCTGGATCTGCTTCTGGCCTTCGCCGGCCTGACCCGGGCGGGAGCGACGTATTCCACCGTGCTCCTGACCCTGACGGGGACGCCGGGAGCCGTCCTGCCCTCCGCGCCCCAGGTGCTGGACGAGGCGGGCAATATCTGGGCCTGCCAGACGGCGGGCATCACCCTGGACGCCAACGGCTCCGCCACGGTGGAGGCCGTCTGCGCCACTCCCGGCGCGGTCTCCGCCGCGGCCGGTTCGGTGTGCCGGCTGGTGTCCCCCGTGCCGGGGCTGGCCTCCGCGGTGAACGGCTCCGCCGCCACCCCGGGGCAGGACGCGGAGTCGGACGCCTCCTGCCGCAGGCGCCTCCGGCTGGCGGCCGCCGCCCCGGAGGTCTCCCCGCTGGAGGCCCTCCGTTCGGCGCTGCTGTCCATCCCGAAGGTCGCCAGCTGCCTCGTGTACGAAAACAGCGATGACGCCGCCGATGACCGGGGCATTCCCGGACATTCCCTCTGCGTGGTGACCTCCGGAGGCGCGTCCAAGGATATTGCCGAAAACATCTTCGCAAAAAAGGCGCCGGGCATCGGGACCTTCGGCTCCGTTGCCTATACGGTGCAGGACGGCTTCGGCGAAAGCCATGTGATCAAGTTCCAGAGGGCCCAGACCCGCCCCCTGGCCCTCTCCATTGAGCTGAAGCCGCTGGCCGGCTTTGATGAGGCCGTCGTCGAGCGGATCAAAACGGCGATGATGGATTACGCCTCCGGGCTGCAGATCGGCCAGTCCGTGGTGGTGCCCTCCTTGTACGGATACTGTTATGCATGCGATCAGGGATCTACGCCGTCATTCTCCGTCACCCTGCTCTCCGCCTCCTCCATGGGGCAGTCCTCCTGGGATGTGCTGGAAGCCGCCTGGAACCAGCGCTTCATGCTGCAGCGGAACATGATTCAAGTGCTGATCCGGGAGTAACAGAAGATTGTGATCCGGGAAAAAAATGACTGAAAGGAGAAAAACAACCATGCGTACCATTCTGAAAAACATCTCTCTCCCGGTGGGGGACACCAAGCAGGATTTCCGTCTCACGAAGCTGGATGCCTTCTCGGGGGTCTGGCTGCTGAAACTACTGTCCCACGCCGCCACGGACAACCTGCAGGATCTGATTCTGTCCCTGCCGGAAAACGACCTGAACTCCCTGATGAGGGTCTGCCTGCGCTCCGCCTTCGCGCTGCTGCCGGCCGGGCCGATCCGGGTGCTGGAGGGGGACAACTGGGGCCTCCCGGATCTGGAACATGATGCCTGGACCTGCCTGAAGCTGACTATCGAGGTCGTTTCCTGGACGCTGGAAGGTTTTTTTCCCGAAAGCGGCTCTCCTTCCTGAGCCGCGGGACGACCTATCTCCCGGCGGAAGCCCCGAATCTGGATGAGCTGGCCTTTCTGCCGGTGGCCGCCGGCTACTGGCGGCAGCATGAAATGTGGGACGGAACCTATACCCTGGATGATCTGCTGGACATCGCGGAGCTCATTCAGGTGACCAGGGAAAACGAAATCCGCTCCCGGGAAAGCGAGGTGTAAGCCATGGCCCTGCAGGAATTTCTGGCCTCCTATGCCGTCAAGGTGGACGAGGACGGCGCCCGGCGGCTCCAGCGCATTCTGGAGCAGAACCGGACCGCCGGCGCGGAACTGGCGTCGGTCTTCTCCTCCGCCCGGGACGCGCTGGCCGCCCTGAAGAAGGAGCTTTCCGAAACCGCCGGTCTGAAGAATGCCCTGGAGGGGCTGCTCTCCGGCAGCAGCCGGCTTCCCTCCGGCGCAGCCAGTGGAGCCGCCGCGGGTGCAGCCGCCTCCGCGGCGGTCCCCGCCGGGCAGGTAGGGCGCGCCGGCGTCTCCTCGCTCTCCTTCCGGGCGGATTTCGCCGCGGCGGACGAATCCCTGGCCGCCTTCCGGAAACGGGCGGAAGCGGAGAAACCAAAGCTTTCCGTCAACACCACCGGGATCACCTCGTCTGTTTCTTCCGCCATGGCCACCGTCCGGAATATGCTGGCCTCCGTGCGGATCGATCTTCCGGTCACCGTGACGCCCCATCTGGATGCTTCGGCGCTGAACCGGGAAATGAGCAATCTTCCGAACAACTGGAATGTGAATCTTCCTTCGGGGAATAGCGGAAGCTCGCCTTCCGGGAACTCGTCGCCCTCCTCCGGCAGCCCTTCCGCCAACTCCGGAAGGAATCGGAACGGGAATACCATTAGCCGGCTGGGCATCGGCGGCCGGGTGAATCAGCCGACCCTGGCCATGATCGCTGAGGAAGGGAAGCCGGAATACGTGATCCCGACGGGAAACGAATCCCGGGCAGTCCCGCTGCTGCAGTCCCTGTTTGCGGAGCTCTCCGAGTCCGCGAGATCTACTGTGTTTTCTTCTTTGGTGATGGGGAACGACAGAAAAGAAAACAACAAAGCACCTATCCCGCAAGGGATTCCTTCCGCCGCGTCGCCAATGCCGGCACAATCCGCAAGCGCGGAGAAAAAGGAACCTGCTGAAATGCTGCGCAATGCAGTCTCGCAGAACCTTTCAGCCGCGTCCATTCCTTCTCCGCAGGAGCAGGAAGCGCCGCAGACCTCCGGCCGCAGCCCTGGCTTTCCGCTGGCTGCAGCCGCCACTCTTTCTTCCACCTCCGCACCGCCTTCTGCCTCGGTTCTTCCTTCCGCTTCCGTCCTCTCGGATCTTCGATCCGCTCTTCCCTCCGCCTCCGCGCTTTCGGAACTCCGTTCCGCGCTGATGGACCTGACCTCCGCGGCGCGGGAGGCCTTCCGGCCCTCCGCGGCCGCGGGCGGGGCGGTGCAGAACGTTCAGGCGCCGGTGAACATTCATGTTACTTCTTCGGCGACCGCGCCGGAGGCCGTGGCCCGCAGCATCTATGACACGGCCCAGCGCAGCCTGTTGAAAACCCTGAAGGGGGTGTTTGTCTGATGGCCACCTCGACCGCCTATGTCCTCCTGAAGGACGCGGGCTACAAATACACCTTTGACGGCGTGACATCCATCTCCCATGCCCTGACCCTGAAGGTCTCCACGGAGCCGGACGGGGACGAGAACGCGGATTATGTGAATCACGCCAAGAACGAGCCGGATGTGCTGACCCTTTCCGTGGTGGCCTCCGATGCCCATGTGCCGGTCATCGGCTGGAGCAGGCAGGTGCTGACTTCGCTGTGCCAGATCAAGGAACACCGCCTGCTGTGCAAGGTGTTCACCTCCCTGCGGGTGTATGACAACATGCTGCTGACCTCGCTCTCCGTCCAGCAGGATGATTCCTGCCCGGACGGATGGACGGGAACCCTGACCTTCACCCATGTGAATCCGCCGGCTGCGGCGTATACCGATGGATATTCCTCCTCGCCGGTTTCCACCGGCGCCTCCGCGGCCAAGTCCCTTGGCCGGCAGGACGGCTCCGTGATGACCACCATCCTGCGGGAGGCGGGGATTCGATAGGAATGCGAAGCCGGAAACTGCCGGCAATCGTTTCGCTAGCTGATCGGTCTGACGAAATCCTTTCGGATTCCCCATTCAAATAACGGACAAAGGAGTTTATGCCCTATGATTTCCCTGAATGACTATCTGGAGCTTTTCCCGCCTTCCGCCCGGCGGAAGCCGCGCTTTCTGGCGCTGGCCTCCGCGGTGCTCTCCCAGGCGGCGGACCTGTGCTCCCTTGTGCAGGCCGCCTTCCCGGAGGCCTGGAACCCGGACACGGCGGAAGGCGCGCAACTGGATGCCCTCGGCGTGCTGCTGAACACGCCCCGGCCGGATGCGGAAACCTCCGACGTGGATTACCGCTTTCTGCTGCGGGCGAAGATGGCTGTCCACCGCTGGAACGGAACCAACGAAACCCTGCCGGATGTGTTGGAAGCCGCTCTCCCGGGCCTGGGAGCGAAGCTGATTGACAACCAGGATGGGACGGTGACTGTCTCCGCTGCCGGAACGGCGCCTTTCGCCCTTTCCGATCTTGTTCCGGTCCCGGGCGGGGTCCGGATAATCTCCGGCTGATGAAGAAGGAAAGGAGCTGCTCATGATTTCTCTCGCTATCTTTCTGCAGAAGATCGAACAGATCGCTGCGGAAAACCCTTCCTACCGCATCGGCGGGTCCGGCAGGGACGGAACCTGTGACTGCGTCGGACTCATCATGGGGGCCGTCCGCCGGGCCGGCGGAAAATGGCCCTGGCTGCACAGCAGCAATGACGTTTCCCGGAAGGGGCTCCTGTCCCTGAAGCCCATTCGCTCCGCCTCGGATCTGTCCCCCGGGGATCTGGTTTTCAAGCATCTGGAGCCCGGCCAGCCCGGCTATGAGCTACCGTCCCGCTATGCGGGCGATCCGGACCGGAACGATTATGTCCATGTGGGCGTCGTGCTCTCCGGGACGCCCCTCCGCATCCGGCATATGACATCGCCCGCTGTGAAACTGGATACAAAGCTGGGCCGGTGGAGCCATTATGGCTGGTGCACCCTGATCCGGAAGCCCTCCGGAGATGAAATCCGGGAGGCTCCGGATGTCCCGATTGATCCGGACAAGCATGATGAGAAAGGAGGTTCTCATCCCATGCATGAGCCGATCACGGTTGAATCCACCAACGGCCTGCCGGTTAAGCTGCGGGACCGGCCCAGCACCTCTTGCCCGCTTTACCGGGAAGTTCCCTCCGGGGCGGCAGGCGTGCTGCTGGAAGAGGGGGAGCACTGGTGCCGGATTGAAACCACGGACCGGAACGGTGCTTCCTGCACCGGCTGGATGATGTCCGATTTTGTGGTAAGAAACGCCGGAGAATCGGAGTCTGAATCCCAAAGCGATCCCGAAGGCGGGAAAGCGCTCAAGCCGGAGGCTGTCCAGAGCCTTCTGTCCGCCCTGGCGGAGATCGAGCTCCGGCTGGACGAGATTTACAAACTGATTGGAGGGAGGGGATAGGAATGGAAAACGCTGTCCGGCAGCTGGGCTTTGACGTCCAGGCCGTCTGGATCACCCTGGGAACGCTTGCGGCCCTCGCGGCCATGGCGCTGCTGATCATGCAGATCGTCAAGATCTTCCGGGAGCTCCGGACTCCCCGGCTCCTGGATGAAAAGGCGATCCGGGAGAAGCTGCAGAGCGATCATGAGCGGCTGACGAAGCTGGAGCAGTCCACCGCCCGTCAGGAGACGGAGCTGAAGCTGCTCCTCCGCTCCCAGCTGGTCATGGTTCATCATTCCATCGACGGAAACAGCATCGACAACCTGAAGAGCATGCTGAAGCAGATCGAGGAGTATCTGGTCTTCGGCTATGTCAAAGAATGAAACGAAAAGGAGGAATTGCGTCATGTTCACGAAAACCTGGCTGAAAGCCGCGCTCATCCGCGCTGTCCGCACCTTTGCCGAGGCGGCCCTGGCCTATATCGGCACCGGGGCCGTCGTCCTCGGGGATGTCAACTGGCTGGGGGCTCTCAGTGCCGGCGCCTTCGGCGCCGTGACCGCCATCCTGCTTGCCCTGGCCGGGCTGCCGGAGGCGGAAAAAGAAGCCTGAGCGGAAACAAAGCGCTCCGGATCGATTGATATGCTCCCTTTTGAGGATACAGAAA
>ONCV01000018.1 GCA_900316415.1 uncultured Eubacteriales bacterium | reverse complement strand
ATACTTGAAACCATGTTTCGATGTAGCGCCGTATACCAGACCGGTACGTACGGTGCAATGGGAGGGGCGAGGGTTAACGCCCTCCCTCTACCCTATTGCAAAAAACGCCGGGCGCCGGAGCCGGCTTTCCCGAAGATGGACGGGGAAGCGCGGCGCCGGCGCCCGGCGGTTTATTTTGTTACTGGCATACGGAGGAAACCAGCGGCTTCAGGGCCGCCAGCGCCTCCCGGGCGGCGGGCTGATCCGCGCCGCGGGTGAAGAGATAGGCCTTGAGCTTGGGCTCCGTGCCGGAGGGCCGGATGATGAACTTCCAGCCGTTTTCCAGATTGAACTCCACCACGTCGCTCTTCGGCAGGCCGGTGTCATCATTCAGGTAATCCACGCGGCGGGCGGACCGGATCAGGGGATCCGGGAAATCGGCCAGGGGCCGGCGAAGATCCTTCATGATGGCCTGCATGCGCAGGGCGCCGTCCTGGCCTTCATACTGGAAGGTCAGGGTCTCCTGGGCAAAGAAGCCGAACTCGCGGCGAAGCTCCGCCAGCCGGTCCAGCAGGGTCTTTCCTTCCGCCTTCAGGTTTGCGGCCATTTCGCACAGCAGGAGGGACGCGTTGACGGCATCCTTGTCCCGGACGAAGGTTCCGGAGAGATAGCCGTAGCTTTCCTCGAAGCCAAAGAGGAAGCGATCCGTCTGGTTCTGCTCATCCAGGAAATGAATCTGCTCGCAGATGAACTTGAAGCCGGTGAGCACATTGCGCAGCTCGATGCCCCGCTTTTGGCAGAGGGCGTCCGCCATGTTGGTGGAAACGATGGTCTTCACCGCCACGGGCGGCAGGGCGGAGGCGGAAGTCCGGTGGCTGGACAGGTAATCCAGCATCAGGACGCCCATCTCGTTGCCGGAGATCAGGGTGACTTCATTGCCCACCCGGACGCCGGCGCCCATGCGGTCGGAATCCGGATCCGTGGCGAAGCAGAGATCCGCCCCGGTTTCGACGCATTTGCGGATGGCCAGATCCATGGCCTCCCGGATTTCCGGATTCGGATAGGGACAGGTGGGGAAATGGCCGTCGGGATGCTCCTGCTCCGCGACCACGTCCACCCGGATGTTTCCCATCCGGCGGAGAATCTCGCGCACGGGCACATTGCCCGCGCCGTTCAGCGGGGAATAGACCACATGGAGGGGAACATCGCAGGGGTGCACCCGCAGGGAAAGAATCCGCTCATAATAGGCCTCGATCGTCTCCTCCGTGATGTAGGAAACGATCCCGGAATCCAGGCAGGGCTGCAGGGCGGGCAGCGCATCCGCCAGAACGGGCTGGCGCTGAATATACCCGGTGATCTGGTCCGCAGCCTCCAGGGTGATCTGGCAGCCGTCGTCCCCGTAGACCTTGTATCCGTTGAACTTGGCGGGATTATGGGACGCGGTGACCATGACGCCGGCGGAGCAGCCCAGATGGCGCACGGCGAAGGAAAGCATGGGCGTGGGCTGGAGCTTCGGATACAGATAAACCCGGATACCCATTTCGCCCAGCACGGCGGCGGTCAGTTCCACGAAATCCCGGGAATGGATGCGGCTGTCGCAGGACAGGGCCACGGAGGGGGCGTCGTACGCCTCCTTCAGATAGGCACCGAGCCCGCGGGTGGCCCGCATGACGGTGAAGAAATTCATCCGGTTGGTGCCCGCGCCGAGCACGCCGCGCAGGCCGCCGGTGCCGAAGGCCAGATCCCGGTAAAAGCTGTCGTTCTTCGCGGATTCATCCATGGAGCGCAGGTCGGCCAGAAGCTCCTCCGGCATGGCGGGGCAGGCCAGCCAGGCCTCATACTGGGACTGAATGTCCATATTTTTCCTCCTCTTTACGCTGGACTGGCGGCCGCCCGGGGACGCCGGCCCCGAACCGCCGCGAAAAAAAGAAATCATCATGCGGTCGCATGATGATCCGGGAAACAATAATCAGACGACGCCCTGCTGGGGGGCGGAATTGGACAGCTGATTCTTCCGGAAGGGACGGACGCGCTCCCCATCCCAGGAAAAGCCATCCAGGGAAAGATTGATCCCGAATTCCGCGAAGAGATTGCAGATATCCTCGAAAAGGACGTACAGATGCCGCGCGAAGAAGCCTCCCGCGCTGCCGCAGGGCTCGCAGAGCAGGGCGTTCATCCCGAAAACGCGGATGGGATCATATCCGTCAAAGGCGAAGGAGGAACCGTAATAGATTTCCTCCGGGCCGCGAAGATCATTGGGCGTGGACGGCAGCCAGGACACCGCGTTCCGCAGGAGCCCGTAGAAACACTGCAGCACCTTGCCGGGAAGCGTGAAGCACAGCTCATCCAGGAAAAGGCCGCGGGCATCATAGGTCGAGAAGGAAAGGATCCCGTTCTCATACAGAAGAATGGTGAATCCGCCGTCCGTCGGCTCGGCGCCATCCCGGGCAAAGGGGCGGAATTTGTACTGAAAAATCGGCTTGTAGCCATACCGGGCGATCATTCCAATTCCCCCTTTCCCACTAATAATTCAACGAATATCATAGATGAAATAGGGGGAATCGTCAATACGAAGACACTACATATTGTGGTCAAAAGTATGAACTTTTTGTAATAGTCTTAAGAATTGGCGAAGACGGCGCGAAAACTTGTGGTGAACGTTCGGGGAAACCGCAGGATTTGGGTTAAATATTTCCTGATTATTACCAAAGCGCGAAAAATGAAGGCAGGTTGCGCGGAGAATTATTCTGATGTAAAATGCTGGGGTGATACGGAACGAGCGAAGGGGGATGAATCGCGTGACGAAGCTGGAATCATCGCTGCTGGACCTGCTGAAGGAGGACTGCCGGCTGCCGCTGGAGAAGCTTGCGACCATGACGGGGGCGACCCTGGAAGAGGTTGCCGGAACGATTGAGGATCTGGAAAAACGAAGGATCATCCTTCGGTATACCCCGGTGATCAACTGGGATCTGACGGACCGGGAGCGGGTGGAGGCCATGATCGAGGTGCGGGTGACCCCGCAGCGGGACATGGGCTTCGACGCGGTGGCCAAGCGGATCTACCGGTTTGACGAGGTGAAGAGCGTTTACCTGATGAGCGGCGCGTACGACCTGCTGGTGCTGGTGGAGGCCCGCACGCTGCGGGAGCTGGCGTCCTTCGTGTCCGCGAAGCTGAGCACGCTGGAACTGGTGACCGGAACGGCGACCAGCTTCGTGCTGAAGCGGTACAAGGAGGAGGGCGTCGTGTTCGAGGGGGATGAATCTGACGGCAGGCTGGTGATCTCTCCGTGAACTATGACCGTTTTCTGAATCCGGAAGTGGCCGCGGTTCCCCCGAGCGGGATCCGGCGGTTTTTCGACCTGGCGTCCGGGCGGCGGGACACCATCAGCCTGGGCGTGGGGGAGCCGGATTTCCGGACCCCGTATCATATCCGGAACGCGGCGATCAATTCCCTGCTGGATGGGGAGACCCAGTACACCGCCAACCGGGGGCTGCTGTCCCTGCGGCGGGAGATCAGCTACTACCTGAAGCACCGCTTCGGTGCGCCGGAATATGATCCGGAGACGGAGATCCTGGTGACCATCGGAGCCAGCGAGGCCATCGATCTGGCCCTGCGGGCCATGGTTCACGCGGGGGACGAGGTGCTGGTTCCGGAGCCCAGCTACGTTTCCTATTCCCCCAGCGTGATCTTCGCCGGGGGAACGCCGGTGGGCGTCGTGACCCGGGAGGAGGACGACTTCCGCCTGAAGCCGGAATACCTGGAGAGCGTGATCACGGAGCGGACCAAGGCGCTGATCCTGCCCTATCCCAACAACCCCACCGGGGGCATCATGGAGCGGGAGGACCTGGAGGCGCTGGTGCCCGTGATCCTGCGGCACGATCTGATGGTCATCTCCGATGAGATCTACGCGGAGCTGATCTACGACGGAAAGGAGCACGCCTCCATCACCGCGCTGCCGGGCATGGCGGAGCGGACGATTCTGATCAACGGATTCTCCAAGGCCTTTGCCATGACCGGATGGCGCGTCGGATACGCCTGCGGGCCGAAGGAGATCCTGTCCGTGATGAACAAGGTGCACCAGTACGGCATCATGTGCGCGCCGCGGATGGGCCAGGTGGCGGCGGAAGAAGCGCTGCGGCTGGGCCGGGAGAATGACTACGAAGACGTGATGACCATGCGGGAGAGCTACGACCGCCGGCGCCGTCTGATGGTGGAAAGTTTCCGGGCCATGGGGCTGCACTGCTTCGAGCCCTACGGCGCGTTCTACGTGTTCCCGTCCGTCCGGTCCACCGGGCTGAGCAGCGAGGAGTTCTGCTCCCGGCTGCTGATGGAAAAGAACGTGGCCGCCGTGCCCGGGAACGCCTTCGGCCCCTGCGGCGAAGGGAACATCCGGTGCTGCTATGCCACGGCGCTGGACAAGCTGAACATCGCCCTGGACCGCATCGCGGAATTCGTGAAGGAACGGAAGGGATAATTCCTCCCCGGAACCGGGACCGCCCCGGCGGAGGGAGGGCCCGGAAAGCGAAGTGAAAGGAACGGACATGAAAAAGATACTGTGCCTGCTGGCGGCGGGGATTCTGATGATGCCGGGAGCCCTGAGCCGGGCGGAATATGTGGACGAGGACGATGAGGACCTGCTGATCGAGGACGTGATCGAGGAGGTTGTGACGGAGAAGAAGGAGGTCCTGGATACGGACGGCTCCGCCATACTGACCATCACCTGCACCGGGGACTTCACCATCGGCGGGGACAGCCGGAAGCGGAAGAACATCTTCGAGGACGAATTGAAGGAGCAGGGCGGAGACATCAACTTTACCCTGCAGAACACCCGGGACATCTTCCTGGAGGATGATCTGACGCTGGTCAATTTCGAGGGCACGCTGACCGAATCCACCTACATCCCCTCCAACAAGAAGGAGAACCAGTTCCTCTTCAGCGCACCGCCCGCCTACGTCACCATGCTGAGCGAGAACGGGATTGAGGCGGTCTCCCTGGAGAACAACCACGTCATGGATCACGGGGAAGAGGCCTACGAGGAAACCCAGCGGACCCTGGAGGAGGCGGGCATCGTCTGGTCCAATTCCGAGCACCTGGGCGTTTATGAGGTCAAGGGCATCCAGGTGGCCATGCTGAGCTACCTGTGCATCGACCGCTACGACAAGCTGTGGGACAAGGTTCCCCAGGACATCGCCGCGGCGAAGGAACGCTATCCGCTGGTCATCGTTTCCTTCCACTGGGGAAATGAGCTGGACTACGCGCCGACCAACAACCAGATCCGGATGGGCCGCCTGGCGGCGGATGCCGGGGCGGATCTGGTGATCGGGCACCACAGCCACCGGATGAACCCCATCGAATACTACAACGGGGTCTACATCTGCTATTCCCTGGGGAACTTCTGCTTCTCCGGAAACAGCAAGCCCTCGGACATGTCCTCCTTCCTGTTCCAGATCCGGTTCCGGGTCAAGGACGGGAACTGCACCTCCCGGGGCTTCCGGATCATCCCGATCCGGATTTCGTCCCGGACGGGCCGCAACGACTTCATTCCCACGCCCTATACCACCGGATCCAACATCGATTCGGTGCTGTCCGTGCTGCGGAACAACGGGAGAAAGCTGGAGTACGCCGTGACGGATTACCCGCTGGACTGGAAATAAGGACGGCCCCGGCCGGGAGAAATCCCGGGCCGACCCGAAAGAGGAAAAAATGGGAAAGGTACGGCTGCTGCTGCACTGCTGCTGCGCGCCCTGCTCCTCGGCGACGCTGGAGCGGCTGCAGACGGAATACGACGCGGATATTTACTACTACAACCCCAACATCGAGCCTGAGGCGGAATTCCGGAAGCGGGCCGGGGAGGAGGAGCGCTTCGTCCGGGAATTCCGGCCGGACGGCGGCGTCCGCGTGATCACGGCGGAATATGACCACGAGGCCTTCGAGGCGATTGCCCGGGGACGGGAGGAGATGCCGGAGCGCGGAGAGCGGTGCTACCTGTGCTACGAGCTGCGAATGCGGAAAACCGCGGAATACGCGAAGGCGCACGGATACGACGCCTTCACCACCTCCCTGTCCATCAGCCCCTACAAATCCTCCCGATGGATCAACGAGATCGGGGAACGGCTGGAGAAGGAGATCGGAATCCGCTTTCTGCACAGCGATTTCAAGAAGCAGAACGGATACCGGAGATCCATCGAGCTGTCCCGGGAATATCATCTGTACCGGCAGGACTGGTGCGGATGCGTTTACTCCCGACGGGAGCGCGAAAGAAAATTGGAGGAAAAGAACATGAAGAACCCCTATCTGGATATCCTTCCCGAGGTGGCGGAGGCGCTGAAGGCCGGAAAGCCCGTGGTGGCGCTGGAATCCACCATCATCTCCCACGGCATGCCCTATCCCCAGAACGTGGAGACGGCGCTGAACGTGGAAAGAATCATTCGGGAGAGCGGCGCGACCCCGGCCACCATCGCCATTATCGGCGGGCGGCTGAAGGCGGGACTGAGCCCGGACGAGATTGAATACTTCGGCAAGAAGGGACGGGCCATCGCCAAGGCCAGCCGGAGGGACATCGCCGCCCTGTGCGCCCGGGGCGAGGACGGCGCCACCACCGTGACCACCACCATGATGATCGCCCATATGGCGGGCATCAAGTTCTTTGCCACCGGCGGCATCGGCGGGGTGCACCGGGGAGCGGAAAAGACGATGGATATCTCCGCGGATCTGGAAGAGCTGGCGAACACGCCGGTGACCGTGATCTGCGCGGGCGCCAAGGCGATCCTGGATCTGAAGCTGACGCTGGAATACCTGGAGACCCACGGCGTGCCCGTGATCGGATACGGCACGGAGGAGCTGCCCGCCTTCTATTCCCGGCATTCCGGGCTGAAGGTGGATTACCGGATGGATTCGGCCCGGGAGATTGCCGCGGCCTTCCATGCCCAGCAAGCCATGGGGCTGAAGGGCGGCATGCTGGTGACCAATCCGATTCCGGAAGAATATGCCATGGACGATCAGGTGATCAACGCCGCGATCGATCAGGCGGTGGCGGAATCCGTCGCGCAGGGGATCCAGGGCAAGGAGATTACGCCCTTCCTGCTGGCGCGGGTGGCGGAGCTGACCGGCGGGGACAGCCTGGATTCCAATATCCAGCTGGTGTACAACAACGCGCGCCTGGCCAGCCGGATCGCCGTGGAGTTTTCGCAGATGAAATAGAACCGCCTGGCCGGGGAATTCCGTCCCGGGGGACTGGCCGGCGGCCGTGCTTCGCCGCAGAATATCGTCCCGGGGAACGGGCTGACGGCGCAGAGGTAAATTTAGTTCTTGCTTAGGGACTTCCTTTCCCGTATAATAGCTTACGTGTGCGAACACGGAAGTTTTCCGGAAAGGAAGTCTTTTCTTCATGGACGAGAATCGTATGCCCGCGGACGCGAACCGCAGCAATTTCATCTGGGACGCCATTGACCGGGATCTGGCGGAGGGCCGCTATCACGAGGTTCATACCCGCTTCCCTCCCGAGCCCAACGGATATATGCATATCGGGCACTGCAAGGCCCTGATCATGGACTTCCTGACCGCGGAGCGGTACGGCGGAAAATGCAACCTTCGCTTCGACGACACCAATCCGGCCAAGGAAGACACCGAGTATGTGGAAAACATCAAGAAGGACATCCACTGGCTGGGCTTCCACTGGACGGGCGGCGAGTTCTACGCCTCCGACTACTATGACAAGTGCTACGAGATTGCGGAGGACTGGATCCGGCGGGATCTGGCGTACGTGGACGAGCTGAGCCGGGAGGAGATGCGGAAATACCGGGGAACGCTGACGGAGCCGGGAAAGAACAGCCCCTGGCGGGACCGCCCCCGGGAGGAGAGCCTGGACCTGTTCCGCCGGATGCGGGCCGGGGAATTCCCGGAGGGCAGCAAGACCCTGCGGATGAAGATCGACATGGCTTCCCCCAACCTGGTGATGCGGGACCCGGCCATGTACCGCATCAAATACAAGAATCACTGGCGGACGGGGAACAAGTGGTGCATCTATCCGATGTACGACTTCGCCCATCCCATCGGGGACGCGCTGGAAGGCGTCACGCACTCCATGTGCTCCCTGGAATATGAGATTCACCGGCCCTTGTATGACTGGGTGGTGGAGAAGGCGGCGAACATGCTGCCCGCCCATCCCCGCCAGATTGAGTTCGCCCGCCTGAACATGACCCAGACCGTGATGAGCAAGCGGTATCTGCGGGCCCTGGTCGAGGGCGGCTACGTCCGGGGATGGGACGATCCCCGCATGCCCACCCTGGCGGCCCTGCGCAGGCGGGGCTATACCGGCGCGGCGATCCGGGATTTCGTCAGCGTCATCGGCATGAGCAAGGCGGATTCCACGGTGGATCTGGCCGTGCTGGAAAGCTGCGTCCGGTCGAACCTGGACGAGACCTCTCCCCGGGTCATGGCGGTGCTGCGGCCGGTGAAGGTCGTGCTGGACAACTGGCCGGAGGGCGAGACGAAGACCCTGACGATGGAGAACCATCCCAAGCATCCGGAGATGGGAACCCATCCGGTGACCATCGGGAAGGAGCTGTACATCGAGCAGGAGGACTTCCTGGAGGAGCCGGTGAAGGGCTACAAGCGCATGTATCCCGGCAACGAGGTGCGGCTGAAGGGCGCCTACATCGTCCGCTGCGAAAGCTGCGAGAAGGACGCGGACGGCAACGTGACCGTGATCCACTGCACGGTGGATTTCTCCACGGAGAGCGGCACGGAGGGCGCCGACCGGAAGATCAAGGGAGCCACGCTGCACTGGGTCAACGCGGCGGACGCCGTGGCGATCGAGGGACGGCTCTACGAGCCCCTGCTGAGCGCCGGGGACGCGGAAGCGGAACAGGCGGAGGAAGCGGCGGAAACCGCGGAGGAGGCTGCCGCCGACGCGGCGGAGGCTCCGGAGGAGGAAAGCGTGGAGAACAGCACGGACCGGAAGCTGAAGGAATTCATCCGGCGGCTGAACCCCCACAGCCTCGAGATCGTCCGGGGATGGGCGGAGCCCTGCGTGCGGGACAGCGAGCCCGGCGCCACCTATCAGTTCATGCGGATGGGCTATTTCTGCAAGGATCCGGATTCCACGGCGGAGCTGCCGGTCTTCAACCGGACGGTGGGCCTGCGGGATACCTTCGCCCGGCAGGTCAAGCGGTAAGCCCGGAAGCGGCGCTGCCGAGACCCCCTTTCCCGGGAACGCCCCGGGAGGACGGGGAGAACAAACCACAAGAATACACGGAAAAGAGGATGGTACCATGACGGTCAGAACCCGATTCGCGCCCAGCCCCACCGGTTTCATGCATCTGGGGGGACTTCGGACCGCGCTGTATAACTATCTGTATGCCCGGAAGAACGGCGGGCAGTTCATCCTGCGCCTGGAGGACACGGACCAGGTGCGCTTTGTGCCCGGCGCCACCGAGGTGATCTACGAGACCCTGAAGGGCTGCGGCCTGACCTGGGACGAGGGCCCCGACGTGGGCGGCCCCTGCGGCCCCTATATCCAGAGCGAGCGGAAGGACATCTATCTGCCCTACGCGCAGCAGCTGGTCCGGAGCGGCCACGCCTACTACTGCTTCTGCTCCAAGGAGGAGATCGACGAGCGGAAGGAGAAGGTGGAGGCGGAGGGCGGCACCTGGAAATACGACAAGCACTGCCTGCACCTGAGCCCGGAGGAGGTTCAGGCGAAGCTGGACGCAGGCATTCCCTGGACCATCCGCATGAACGCCCCCACGGAGGGGGAGACCAGCTACCATGACACCGTGTTCGGCGACATGACGTTCCCCAACGCGGAGGCGATGGACGACATGGTGCTGATCAAGCAGGACGGCATGCCCACCTACAATTTCGCCAACGTCATCGACGACCATCTGATGGGTATCACCCACGTGATGCGGGGCATGGAGTATCTGAGCTCCACGCCCCGGTACAATTTCCTGTACGACGCCTTCGGATGGGAGAAGCCGGTGTACGTGCACCTGACCACCGTCATGCGGGACGCCCAGCACAAGCTGTCCAAGCGGGACGGGGACGCCTATTATTCCGACTTCGTCGGGAAGGGATTCCTGCCGGATGCCCTGATCAACTATCTGGCGCTGGTGGGATGGAACCCGGGGGACGAGCGGGAGTTCTTCACGCTGCCGGAACTGGTGGAGGCCTTTGACATCCACCGGCTGAACAAGAGCCCGGGCATCTTCGACGTGAACAAGCTGACCTGGTTCAACGCCGAATACATCCGCCGGATGGATCCGAAGGCCTATCTGGAGATGGCGACGCCCTGGTTCGACCAGGTGCTGGCGGGAAAGGGCATCGACTATGCCCGGCTGGCGGAGCTGACCCAGAGCCGGACGGAGGTTTTCAACCAGCTGCCGGAGATGGTGCGCTTCCTGGGCGAGATGCCGGATTACGATTTGGAACTGTACACGCACAAGAAGATGAAGACCAATCCGGAGGTGGCGCTGAGCTCGCTGAAAATGGTACAGCCGGTGCTGGAGGGCCTGCAGGACTGGAGCGAGGCCGGAATCCACGACGCGGTCATGGCGGCGATTCAGGAGGCCGGGCTGAAGAACGGCGCGGTGCTCTGGCCCCTTCGGATCGCGATTTCCGGCGTGGCGAATACGCCCGGAGGCGCCTTCGAGATCGCGGCGCTGCTGGGCAGGGAGGAGACCCTGCGCCGCCTGAAGGACGGCATCGCCCGGCTGGAGGCGTAACGCGTTCCCCCACAAACGAATCCCCGAAGAATCCGTCAGGACGGTTTGGAACGGCCGTCCTGCTTTTTTGTGACAAAATTGTTACAATTTTGTGATGAAACCCCCTTTTCAAACGGAGAAAAAGGGAGTATAATCTTCCTGATTGTATGCGGAAGGAACGGTGACGGGCAATGCAGGACAGATTTGAGACGATGAAATTCAAGCCCATCGAGGAATCGGGCAACGAGGCGCAGGACATTCTGCTGTATGTGTACAAGGCGCTGCAGGCCAAGGGCTATGATCCGATCACCCAGCTGGTGGGGTACATCTATACGGGGGATCCGACCTACATCACCAGCTACAATTCCGCGCGGAGCATGATCTGCCGCCTGGAGCGGGATGAAATCATCGAAGAGCTGGTTCGTTCCTATCTGGAAACACACTGAGAAATCAGGACAGGCGCCGCTTTCGGCGCCTTTTTTTCGAAAAAGGGGGAAGCGAAGGATGAGAAGGAAACTGTGGATCGCACTGACGCTGGCGCTGCTGCTCTGCCTGTGCGCGGCGGGAGCCCTGGCCGCGGATACATTCCGGTTCGAGACGAAGACCCTGACGATGAACGAGGGGGAAACGGCGCAGCCGGTGCTGATCCGGGACGGCACGCCCGCGGAGGACGGGACGATGACCTACACGGTGAGCAACAAAAAGGTGCTCTCCGTGACGCCGGACGGGCGGATCACCGCCCTGGGCAAGGGCCAGGCGAACGTGAAGGCGACCCTGAAGATCGGAAAGCGCAGCTTCTCCGCTTCCCTGAGCGTGACGGTGGTCCGGGCGGTCCGGGCCGTGACGCTGAACACCACCCAGCTGCAGGTGTTCCGGCCGACGGATGAGGCCGTAAGCGGGCTGCTGCGGATGGATACCGCCAATGACGTCATCGTGATTCCGGCCGGGAAGAGCGTGGAGCTGCGGACCACCTGCACGCCCTCGGACGCGACCAGCAAGAAGATCATCTACACCTCCTCGGACGAGGGAATCCTGAAGACCGGGGAGAAATCCGCCCGGGCGCTGCAGGCGGGCGAATGCGAGCTGACGATCGCCAGCGCGCAGAATCCGGAAGTGACGGAAACCTACCACGTGCTGGTGATTCAGCCGGTGACAAAAATCACGATCAGCGCCCCGGAGGGAAAGACCGTGGGCGTGGGCGGAACGATTTCGCTGCAGGCGGAGGCGAGCCCCGCCAATGCCAGCATCCGGGGCGTGAGCTGGCGGTCGAAGAACGAGGCGATCCTGCGGGTGGACGCGGACGGGAATGTGACGGGCGTCAAGCGCGGCACGGCCGCGGTGGAGGCGAAGGCCCTGGACGGCTCGGGCAGAACGGAGAGCATCACCCTGACGGTGACCCAGCCGGTGACCGCCGTTTCCATCCGGGAGCAGGAAGTGATTCTGGCCACCCGGCAGAACACCTATGTCCACGCCTCCGTGCTGCCGGAGAACGCCAGCGAGCGGGGCGTGGTCTGGTCCTCCTCGGATGAATCCATCGCGCGGGTGAACGCCTCCGGACAGGTTCAGGGCGTGAGCCGGGGCGAATGCACCCTGATCGCGGCCAGCAAGAGCAACCCGGAGGTCACGGCGGAGATTCCCGTGCGGGTGGTTCAGAAGGTGACCTCCGTCACCTTCCCGGACGGGCCGGTTTCCCTGCCGAAGCAGACCACGGAGCAGCTGCGCTGGCAGGTGCTGCCCGCGGACGCCAGCATTCAGGACGTCACCTTCACCTCCAGCAACCGGAAGGTGGCGACGGTGGACGAAAGCGGCGTCGTGACCGGGCTGACCCGGGGAAGCGCGGTGATCACCGCCACGGCCACGGACGGATCCGGAAAGCGGGGCCAGGTGCGCGTCACGGTGACCCAGCCCGTGGAAGGCGTCAGCATTCAGTACGGCGTCTATCACGTGCAGCTGGAGCGGAGCCTGAACATCAAGGCGCTGATCCAGCCCTCCAACGCCAACAACCAGAACGTGCATTTCACCATGGGCGACGATTATATCGCCACGGTGTCCGATCAGAAGAACATCGGCCGGGTCAAGGGATGGCACACGGGAACCACCACCATCACCGGAACGACGGAGGACGGCGGATACACGGCCTCCGCGGAGGTCCGGGTGGCGGACTTCAACCGGGCCGTCGTGATCGACGACCTGTATCTGGAAGGGGAGAACATCCGCTTGGTGCTGCGGAACCGGGGCAATTTCACCGTGGACCGGGTGTACTTCACCGTCGAAACCTATGACGGCAGCGACCAGCCCCTGGTCTGCAATCTGGACGGGGTCAGCAATTCCTTCCAGGGTGTTTACCGGATGGAAATCGGGCCGGATGAAACCTCGGAGCATTACGAATTCGACTTCGGCGACTATGTGCAGCCCCTGTCCTCCATCGGCACGGTGGTGGTGAAGGTGACCGGATGGCGGGATACCGAGGGCTATACGCGGAATATCCCGGAGGAGGAATATCCCTCCCAGTCCTTCCGGCGGTTTGTGCCGAAGATGGTGCTGCCCTCCGCCGACGGCGACGGGGAAGGCTGATCCGGAACGGCGGCGGGAGGCGGCTCCCGCCGGAGAACAGAAAAGGAGAAACGGCTATATGGCGGATGTGGTGGTGATCGGCGCGGGACACGCGGGATGCGAGGCGGCGCTGGCGGCGGCCCGGATGGGCATGGACACGCTGCTGCTGACGCTGAACATGGACGGCGTGGCCCTGATGGCCTGCAATCCGGTCATCGGCGGATCCGCGAAGGGCCACCTGGTGCGGGAAGTGGACGCGCTGGGCGGCGAAATGGGCCGGGCGATCGACGATACCTTCCTGCAGAGCCGGATGCTGAACACGGGGAAGGGCCCCGCCGTCCACGCCCTGCGGGCACAGGCGGACAAGCAGGCCTATCAGAACCGGATGCGGAAGGCCCTCATGACCCAGCCCGGGCTGCGGCTGCGCCAGGGAGAGGTGGTTTCCATCGAGACGGAGGACGGCCGGGTGACCGGGGTGACGACCGACACCGGCCTCCGGATTCCCTGCCGGGCCGCGATTGTGGCCACGGGCGTCTACCTGAAGGGCCGCATCATCATCGGGGAATACAGCCGGGAGGGCGGCCCCCAGGGGCTGCAGGCGGCCACCGGGCTGTCCGGAAGCCTGCGGGAGATGGGCTTTGAGCTCCGGCGGTTCAAGACCGGAACCCCTGCCCGGGTGGATCAGCGCAGCATCGATTTTGAGGAAATGGAGATCCAGCGGGGGGACGAGCCCGTGGTGCCCTTTTCCTTCCTGAACCAGAACCGGAAGCTGGAGAATACCTACGCCTGCTACCTGACCTGGACCAATGAGGAAACCCACCGGATCATCCGGGAAAACCTGCACCGGGCGCCGCTGTTCAGCGGAAAGATCCACGGCGTCGGGCCCCGGTACTGCCCCTCCATCGAGGACAAGATCGTTCGCTTCGCGGACAAGGAACGGCATCAGCTGTTCCTGGAGCCGGAGGGCAGGAACAGCCTGGAATGGTATGTGCAGGGGATGAGCTCCTCCCTGCCGGAGGACGTGCAGTGGCGCATGTACCGGACGATTCCGGGGCTGCGCCGGTGCGAGCTGACCCGGCTGGCCTACGCGATCGAATATGACTGCATCGACAGCCGCGAGCTGCGGCCGACGCTGGAATGCCTGCGTTTCAGCGGGCTGTTCTTCGCCGGACAGATGAACGGCACCAGCGGATACGAGGAGGCGGCGGCCCAGGGGCTGCTGGCCGGCATGAACGCGGCGCTTCGCCTGCAGGGCAGGGCCCCGGTGGTACTGACCCGGGATCAGGCGTACCTCGGCGTGCTGACGGACGACCTGACCACCAAGGGGACGGACGAGCCCTATCGGATGATGACCTCCCGGGCGGAGCACCGGCTCTTCCTGCGGCAGGACAACGCGGACCTGCGGCTGACGGAGATCGGCGCGGCGGCCGGGCTGGTGACCGAGGAGCGGCTGGAGACGATGCGGAAAAAGCGGGCGGATACGGCGGAGACCCTGCGCCGCCTGCGGACGACCCGGTTCGCCCCGGGGACGGACCTGAACGCGTTCCTTCGGAATCACGGGCAGCCGGAAAGCGCCGGATCCCTCAGCGGGGAGGAGCTGATCCGGCGGCCCGGCATCGGCATCGCGGCGCTGGCGGAGCTGGATTCCGCCTGGGAAGGCGTGGACCGGGCGGCGGCGGAGCAGGCGGAGATTTCCGTCAAATACGCGGGCTATCTGGAAAAGCAGGAAACCCTGATCCGGCGCGCCCGGCAGGCGGAGGAAACCGCCCTGGCGGAGGATATTCCCTATGAGCAGATCTCGGGCCTGCGGCTGGAGGCACGGCAGAAGCTGGCGAAGCAGAAGCCGGTTTCGCTGGGGGCGGCCGGCCGGATTCCGGGCGTGAATCCCGCGGATGTGGCGGTGCTGAGCGTCTGGCTGGAGAAGGAACGGAAAGAGGCGGAGAAGGAATGAGAAAGGAATCCGGAGCGCTGCGGCGGGCCTTTGTGCTGGTCATGCTGTGCTTCAGCCTGGGGCTGGCGGTCTGGACGGTTCTGCGCGCCTCGCTGGATTTTCAGCTGGATGATCTGACCCGCAGCCTGGAGACCAGCCAGGGACGGGAGCGGAAGCAGCAGGCGGAATACGACGAGGTGGTTCGGCAGCTGCCCCTGACCCGGGCGGAGCTGGCGGAGACGGAGCCGCTGGCGGAGAAAGCGAAGGAAAAGGTTTCGGAGCTGAAGGCGGAGCGAAAGCGGCTGCGGGCGGAGAAGAAGGAACTGGAAGCGGCCCGGACGGCGGAGGAGGACGGGGAGCCATGAGCAGAAGCACGAAGGTCTTTCTCCTGGCGGTCCTGGCTGCGGCCGTGCTGACGGCGGCCGTTCTCGGCGCGGATTATGTGCGGGACCGGCAGCGGGCCGCCGCGCTGGAAAGGGACGTGGGGGAAAGCCGGGCCCGGTGGGAGAACATCGCGGAGGAAAAGGAAGGCCTGCAGGCGGAGCTGAAGACCGTGACGGAAAGCCTGAAGGAGGCCAGGCTGACTATCGAGGAATCGGAAACCCGGGCGGCGGAGCTGCAGGAGGAGATCCGGCAGCTGCAGGAGGAAATCCAGGCCCTTCAGAGTGCCGGGGACTGATGAACCCGGAAGCATTTCCCGGGGCTTGGCCCGCGCTTCCGGCAGCAGCCGTGCCGCCGGCATGGCGTAAGCCGGCTCCGAAAGCCGTGAAAAAAGTCATTGACAAACGGCGTGAATCGTGGTAAAATTCCTTTTGCTGTCGGAGATGACCGCTTTCCAGCAGGCCGATTTCCGCGGCGGAGATATCTGGGTGTGGCGCAGTTTGGTAGCGTGCTTGAATGGGGTTCAAGAGGCCGGAAGTTCGAATCTTCTCACCCAGACAGCCGGAAGCCTTTCGAAGGGCTTCCGGATTTTTTTGTTCGGAGCGGAAAGCCGCATAAAAAAATCGGACAAAAATGTTTCAAAGTATTTACAAAAGTATGAACTTACGGTATAATGCAGGCTGTACAGCAATACGCAATGAAAGGGAGCGCTGGACAGATGAGTACGAAGAAATGGATCCGGACTGTGGGTGCAATCCTTCTGATTCTGACGATGGTGTTCGCTTCCGTGACCTGTGCGATCGGCGATGAAGCCAGCGCGGGGGCGGCGGAAGCCAGCACGACGGACACTTCCGCGGAGGTGAGCAGCGCCTCCACGGGGGAGGGCGGAATCGGCGGACCCGGCGGCGCCGGAGCTTCCGCGGGATCCGCGGAGGCCAGCACGCCGAATACCTCCGCGGAGGTGAGCAGCGCCTCCACAGGGGAGGGCGGAATCGGCGGACCCGGCGGCGGTGCAGGCGCGTCCAGCTCGTCCGCATCCGCGGGAACAGGGGATACGAAGGCGGAATCCAGCTCGGCCAGCACGGATGGCGGCGCGGGCGGAAGCTCCTCCAGTTCCAGCTCCACCACGACCACGACCACGACCACCACGACCACCAGCTCCAGCAGCTCCAGCTCCTCCACTTCGGCGGGCGGAGCGGGGGCTTCCGGCGCGGCAGGTTCCTCCTCCGCGGGCGGAAGCTCCACCAGTGCCGGCAGCTCCTCGTCCTGGTCGGGCAGCGGCCTTCCCTGGCCGCCGCCCCAGCCCACGAGCAGCCCCCGCAGGCACAGCTCCGGCTCCTCCGCTCCGGTGGAATACATCATCCAGAGCACGGAGGTTTACGGAAAGGGCTGGACGACCATTTCCCGGGTCAACGTCCGCACCATGCCCAGCACCCGCGCCGGCCAGGTGATTCAGATCCGGGCCGCGGGAACCGAGGTGCAGGTGACGGCACAGGTGATCAACAGCAGCGGCGAAACCTGGTACGCGGTGAAGCTCTACCAGGGCTACGTGGGATACATCCGCGCGGATCTGCTGCGGGTGGAACTTCAGCAGGAGAAGACCGCCCCGGCGCTGGATGAGACGGACGCGACCCTCATCAACATCGTCCGGGAAAAGACGAACGTGACCCCGAAGGTGATCTACATTGTGGTGGATCCGCAGGAGGTCCAGGAACCCGCCGATACGCAGATTTACGTTATCACGCCCGAGCAGGCGGAGGATCTGGGAATCGGCTGAGACGCCTGAGGAGGCAACCGGCAACAATACCATGGAGCAAGGCCCCGGCGAAAGCCGGGGCTTTTTGCGGCCCGGAAGGAAAACCGCATTTGCCAGAAGGTTCGGGAATGTGTATACTTGATCCGGCCGCGGCGAAAGCCGCGGGCAGGAAACCGAAACGGGGAAGGACGTGGAAAAGGAATGAGGGTGCTGCAGGGCCCCTTTACGGAGAACGGGACGGCGGAGAAGGCCGGGCCGCGGGTGGTGGCGCTGGGAACCTTTGACGGGGTACATCGGGGGCATCAGGAGCTGATTCGCCGGGGAAGGCGGATGGCGGAGCGCATGGGAGCCCGGCTGCGGGTCTGCGTATTCGACCGGCATCCGCTGGCCGTGCTGTGCCCCGAAAAGGCGCCGCAGATGCTGCAGACCGCGGAGGAGCAGCGGGAACGGATCGAATTCCTCGGCGCGGAGGAGCTGCGGGTGATCCCCTTTACGGCGGAGACAGCGGCCCTGGAGCCCGGGGCCTTTCTGCGGACGCTGGGGACGGAATGCGTCCTGCGCGGCGTGGTGACCGGATGGAACTACACCTTCGGCCGGGGCGGCGCGGGAAACCCGGAATTGCTGCGGGAAAAGGGCAGGGAGGACGGCTTCCGGGTGGAGGTGGTGCCCCCCGTCCGGACGGAGTCGGGGGAGATCATTTCCTCCAGCGCGGTCCGGGAGCTGCTCCGGCGCGGCGCGGTCCGGGAAGCGGAGGAGATGCTGGGCTTTCCCTACGAAATATCCGGCCGGGTGGTCAGCGGGAAGCACCAGGGAACCCGGATCGGGTTTCCCACGGCCAACATTGAAACGACGGCGGAAAAGCTGCTCCCGCGGTACGGGGTTTATGCCTGCCGGATGGAAAGCGAAGGCCGGGCGTGGAACGCGCTGGTGAACATCGGGCTGCAGCCCACGATTCCCTCGGGCCGGGTGACCGTGGAGGCCCATGCGCTGGGGGCGGAGGTCGATCTGTACGGCCGGCCGGCCCGGGTGAAGCTGCTGGAGTTCCTTCGCCCGGAGCGGCGGTTTGACTCCGTGGAGGCGCTAATCGCCCAGATCGAACAGGATCGGGAAAACGCCGGGGCTTTTTTCCGGGAATGGGGGACAAATACCTTGTCAGAGGCCAAAAAATAAGATATACTTGGATTTGCGGCTTTTTAGCCGCCAGTAAGGGATATCGAGGAGGAACGCATGCCAGCTACCAAGTTCGACAAGGAATCGATCAAGAATTCGATTGTAGGCAAGGTTCAGCGCTACAATGGCCTGACCATTGAGGAAGCGAGCAGCCATCAGATCTATCGGGCCGTGGCTTCCACCGTGCGGGATCAGATCATGCAGAAGTACATGGTCTCCCGGGAGGAGCGGAAAAAGAACAAGGGAAAGCGCCTGTACTACCTGAGCGTGGAATTCCTGATGGGCCGCAGCATGTATACCAACATGCTGAACCTGGTTTCCAGCAAGGAGTATACGGAAGCCCTGCGGGAGCTGGGCATCGACATCCGCGATGTGCTGAAGGAAGAGCCCGAACCCGGCCTGGGCAACGGCGGCCTGGGACGGCTGGCGGCCTGCTTCATGGACAGCCTGAGCAGCCTGGATCTGCCGGCCATGGGGTGCACCATCCGCTATGAATACGGCCTGTTCCGCCAGAAGATCGTGGACGGACAGCAGGTCGAGCTGCCGGACAGCTGGCTGGACAACGGCAACGCGTGGGAGAGCCCCGTGATGCAGGATACCTGCGAGATCCATTTCGGCGGCCACGTGGACGAGGTCGAGATCAACGGGAAAAAGACATTCGTCACCCGGGATTACTACACGGTGGAGGCGGTTCCCTACGACATGCCCATCGTGGGATACGACACCTCGACGGTGAATCCGCTGCGGATGTGGAGCGCCCGCAGCCCCAAGAAGATCGACCTGAACAGCTTCGGCGAGGGCCGGTATCTGCAGGCCAGCGAGGAGATCGAGCTGGCGGAAACCATCAGCAAGGTCCTGTATCCGGAAGACAAGCATTATGAAGGAAAGCAGCTGCGGCTGAAGCAGCACTACTTCTTCGTCAGCGCCAGCCTGCAGTACATTATCAAGGATTTCAAGAAGAACTACGGGAACGACTTCAGCAAGCTGCCGGAAAAGGTGGTCATTCAGATCAACGACACCCATCCCGGCATGGCCATTCCGGAGCTGATGCGGATTCTGATGGACGAGGAAGGCCTGGGCTGGGACGAGGCCAGCGCCATCGTGCAGAAGACCATCGCCTACACCAACCACACCATCATGGTGGAAGCGCTGGAGAAATGGCCGGTGCACATGGTGGAGCAGCTGCTGCCCCGGTGCTACCAGATCATCTGCGAAATGAACCGCCGCCTGTGCGAGCGGCTGTGGAACGCCTTCCCCGGCGACTGGGACCGGATCGCGCACATGGCCATCGTCAGCTATGACAACGTGCATATGGCGAATATGTGCGTGGCCATGAGCTACAGCGTCAACGGCGTGAGCCAGCTGCACGGCGAAATCCTGAAGAAGGATACCTTCCGTGACTATTACAAGATCATGCCCGAGAAGTTCTGCGCCATCACCAACGGCATTACGCACCGCCGCTGGCTGATGAGCTGCAACCCGGGCCTGACCAGCCTGATCGACGAAACCATCGGCACCGACTGGTACAGGGAGCCGGAGCTGCTGCGGAACCTGGCGCCCTACGCGGACGACGCCGCCTTCCGGGAAAAGTTTGACCGGGTCAAGCGGGAGAACAAGGAACGGCTGGCCAAGCTGCTGGTGGAGCGGCAGGGCGCGGTCGTGGATCCGAGCTTCATCTTCGACGTTCAGGCCAAGCGCCTGCACGAATACAAGCGCCAGATGCTCAACGCGCTGCACATCCTCGTGCTGTACAACCGCATCGTGAACGACGAGAGCTTCACCATGGAGCCCCGGGTGTTCATCTTCGGCGCCAAGGCCAGCCCCGGATACAGCCGCGCGAAGCAGACCATCCGCATGATCTGCGCCCTGAGCCGGCTGATCGAGAAGCATCCCCGGGCCCGGAAGATGCTGCAGGTTGTGTTCCTGGAGAACTACGATGTCAGCAGCGCCGAGGTGCTGATCCCCGCCGCGGAGGTGTCCGAGCAGCTGAGCACCGCCAGCAAGGAAGCCAGCGGAACCGGCAACATGAAGTTCATGATGAACGGCGCGGTGACCATCGGTACGATGGACGGCGCCAACGTCGAGATGAGCGAGCAGGTGGGGATGGACAACATCTATATCTTCGGCATGCGCAGCGAAACGGTGCTGGATATGTACCGGGAGCACAGCTACAACCCCATGAGCATCTTCGAGAGCAACCAGGAGATCCGCCTGGCCATGACCCAGATGATCGACGGCACCCTGATGCCGGAGAATCCCTCCGTGCTGCAGGATCTGTATCACAGCCTGCTGCTGGGCGACTGGGGCTCCATGGGCGATCCGTACTTCGTGCTGAAGGACTTCGGATCCTATTCCATGGCGCAGCGCCGGCTGAACAAGGACTACGCCAACCGGAAGAAGTGGCTGAAGATGGCGGTGACCAACACGGCCATGAGCGGCATCTTCTCCTCCGACCGGACGATCACCGAGTACAACAACCTGATCTGGCACCTGAAGCCCGCGGAAAAGGCCATCCCCGCCGCGGAGAAGCCGGAAAAATCCGCCGGCAAGAGCCGGAAATAAGAGCAGGAGGCAGCCATGAACTTTCATCTGCTGGATCAGTATCTGGATTCGCTGAACGAGGAATACGGCATTCCGGGGCTGGACGTGATCGTCACCCGGGAGCACGAAACGGTTTACCGTCACTCCGTGGGCTTTTCCGACGCCGCGGGCACGCGCCCGGTGGGCCCGAAGGATTTCTACCTGCTGTATTCCTGCTCCAAGCTGGTGACCATGACGGCCATGATGCAGCTGATCGAGCAGGGAAGGGCGACGCTCTACGATCCCATCGGCCGCTATCTGCCCGAATGGAACCATATGACGGTCATGGACGCGGACTTCCGCTCGAAACCCTGGGATTTCAGCCCCACCCTGCGGGAACCCTCCCATTACGCGCAGAAGCAGGTTCGCATCCTGGACTGCATGTCCATGATGGCGGGCCTGACCTATGACCTGTATTCGGAAGGAATTCAGGAGGTGCTGCGGAAGAACCCGGAGGCCACGACCCGGGAGGTGGTGGCGGGCATCGCGAGAATGCCCCTGCTTTATGAGCCCGGAACCCACTGGCGGTATTCCCTCGGCCATGATGTGATCGCGGCCGTGATCGAGGTGATCTCCGGGGAGCGCTTCAGCGACTATCTGCAGAATCACCTGTTCGACCCGCTGGGAATCACGGACCTGACCTGCCATCCGACGGACGAGCAGTGGAGCCGGCTCAGCGCCGTGTACGAATTCCAGCCGGACACAAAGAAAATGAAGCTGATCGATCATCCGAAGAACCGGTACATGCTGACCCCGAACTATGAGAGCGGCGGCGCGTGCCTGGCCGGAACGGCGGACAGCTATATCAAGGTCGTGGAAGCGCTGGCCAACGGCGGCGTGGGACGGAACGGCGCGCGCATCCTGAAGGAGGAGAGCGTGATGATGTTCACCCACTCCGTTCTGTCCGGAAACCTGCTGTCCGAATTCCGCACGGAGCGCTTCCTGGAATATGCCTATGGGCTGGGCGTCCGGGTGAAGACCTCGGACCGGCTCGGCTGGTCCCCGGTCGGGGAGTTCGGCTGGGACGGCGCGGCCGGCGGATACGCGCTGGTGGATCCCTTCCAGCACATCGGCATCTTCTATGTCCAGCATATTCATAACTTCGGCGAGGGATACAATGTCATTCATCCCCGGGTCCGGGATCTGGTATACAAGGGACTGAACCGATAAGGACGCAGGCGGCGGGGTTTCCCCGCCGCCTGACTGGCTGAAGGAGGCATTTCGCCCCGGAAACAGGCGATTCGAAAGGAGGGGAAAGTGATCCATGACGGGTTTTGATTTTGCCCGGATGTCGGCCCGGCGCGCGACGCCCACGCCATCGCCGGTTCCCGCCGATCAGAAGATGATCAACGAGATCAGCAGCGCGATGGACTCGGCTACCGGGAAAGCCGGCGATCTGATGGATCAGATGCCGATCATCGTCAGCCGCCTGCTGATGGCGCTGGGCGTGATCATTGCCGGGCTGATTCTTTTGAAAATCTTCAAATGGATCATCTCCAAGGTGATCCGGCGGAAAAACGTCAAATACGCCCAGCGGGCGGATACGCTGCGCTCCGTGGTGAGCAGCATCTGCAGCTACATCATGTACTTCCTGATCATCGCGGTGGTGATGCGGATTTTCGGGATGAACCTGAATTCCATTCTCACCGTGGCCGGAGTCGGCGGCATTGCCATCGGCTTCGGCGCCCAGACCCTGATCAAGGACATCCTTTCCGGTCTGTTCCTCTGGGGGGAGGGCAGCATCGCCGTGGGGGATCTGGTCGATATCAACGATCTCTCCGGAACCGTGGAGGCGATCTCCATCCGCACCACGAGGATCCGGAAGTACAATGGGGACCTGATCACCATTCCGAACGGCGACATCCGGACCATCACCAACATGAGCCGGGGATTCCGGCGGGCCGTGGTCAACATCCGCTGCCCGTATGAGGAGGATCAGAACCGGATTGTGGAGATCCTGCGGGATGAGATGAACCGGGCGGCGCAGGAAATGGAGGAGATCACGGAGGTCCCGGAGGTGATGAGCATCGTTTCCTTCGAGACGGACGCGGTCATGCTGCAGATCGCCGCGGTCTGTCCGCTGGGATCCCACTGGAAGGTGGAGCGGGAGATCCGGTCCCGGGTCAAGGCGCGGTTTGACGCCGAAGGGATTGAGATGCCGCACTATGTGACGCCCTACTTCCCGAAGCACTGAAGGGCTCCGGGCAAGGTGCTTCGCCGGGACAATCCGTCCCGGGAGGGGGCTGGGTCCAAATGTTTTAAAAAAATGTAAAAAAAGGCTTGACGGGAACCAGACAATCCATTATACTTACATCATCCACCTGGGGTTCGCGACAGTCCTTCGGTTTTCCCCACATTTCGAAAAATGGAGCCCGGGTCTACAGTATCGCTATGCCACGCCCCCGTCCTTGACGCCAGGGGACGGCAAATGCGGTCGGCAGGGCACCAGCCTGCTTCACATAGCGGGTGAAAAAACGGGGACATCGGCTCCCTGGGCCAAAAGCTTCCGGAAACGGGGGCTTTTTTTCATGCCCGGAAGGGCGGCGACCGGAGGCCGGCCGCGGGGAGGACCGTTCACGGAAAGTTTTCAAAATGTTACATTTCCATGGAGAAATGTTTCGTTTACATTTCCAAAAAGATATGCTAAGATGAAATATCCATAGGAAGGAGGGGTTCCGATGACTTTGCCGGACCTGTCGAATGTGACTGCCTTGCTGCCGGACCTGGCAGATTATATTGTCTACGCGGCGATCGCCGCGGTGACGCTGATCGGTTTGTTCAAGTGCCTGCTTCCGCTGTGGAATACCTCGGCGGCCCTGCGGCGGGCGATCCGCCGGCTGCAGGACCACGCGGGGGAGCCGGGGAAGCCCGTGTGGCAGGAGGCGGGATTCATGGGGAGGCGGATGAAGGGATCCTGGCTCCGCTTTCTGCAGAACGCGGAGCAGCTGGACCGCCGGGGGCTGCCCACCAACGTGGAGGACTATATCAACGATGATACCGTCACCCATTCCCACGGCAACGCGACGCTGGCGGAGCTGATTCCGAACCTGCTGACCTCCCTGGGCATTCTGGGAACCTTCATGGGCCTGAGCCGGGGGCTTTCCAGCCTGAACTTTACGGATTCCACCCAGTTGATCTCCGGCATCCCGAACCTGCTGAGCGGCATGCGGTTCGCCTTCGGAACCTCCGTGGCGGGCATTTCCTGCTCCCTGGTTTTCAATATGCTCAACCGCATCTCCCAGGGCTCCAGCTATCGGGCGATCGATGATTTCGTATCCTCCTTCACCCAGCTGGCCATGTCCAGGCCGCTGGACAACGATGTGCAGCTGATCTGCCAGAACCAGGACCGGAATCATATGCTGCAGGGAATCAACGAGACGCTGGCGGACCGGCTGGCGGAGAATGTGGGCCTGGCGATTACGCGGGCGATGGAGCCCGTGGCCGGCTCCATGGATCGCTTTATTATCGGGGCGACCCGGAACCAGATCGAGGGCGTCAACCGGATCGTCAGCCGCTTCCTGGAGGAGATGGAGCATTCCCTGAGCGGCCAGATTCAGGCCCTGGGACAGACCCTGGACGCGGTTTCCGGGAACCAGATGACAGCCGCCCGGCAGGCGGAGGAGACGCTGCGCTCCGCCGGGGGGATCATCGAGGACGCCCGGAGCCTGCGGGAGCTGACGGATCAGGTGATGCTCCGGTTCGACGGATATGTGGCGGAGCTGAAGGAAACCCGGAGCCGGGACGAATCCTTTGAGAAGCGCAGCGCGGAGCTGCTGAGCCGGATGGAAAAGCAGAACCAGGAGATGACGAAGGTTATGGAAAGCCTGAGCCAGCGGGTGGACGCGATTCCGGATCTGAAGAGCCGGGAGGCGACGGACGAGGCGCTGGCGGGAATCCGGGAGATGACCGGGCAGCTGAGCGACAGCGTCCGTTCCATTTCGGAAACCCTGACCGCCCTGTCGGAGGAGGTCTGATCCATGGCGCGTCAATCCATTCACAACCGGCGGGCGGGCCGGGGCTCCACGGGGGGCGGCGCCTCCTGGATCTCCTATTCGGACATGATGGCGGCGCTGCTGCTGATCTTCGTGCTGATTCTGACCTACAGCCTGTACCAGTACTTCACGATGCTGGAGACCAAGACGGCGGAGCTGGAGACGCAGCAGAAGCTGGTTCTGGCGCAGCAGACGCTGCTGGATGACCGGGAGGCGGAACTGGGCGTTCTGCAGATTTCGCTGGATGACAAGCAGAAGGAGCTGGACGCGGCCAACGCGCGCCTGCTGACCCGGGAGGAGCAGCTGGCGCTGCTGCAGGCCCAGCTGGGAGAAAAGGAAGCGGCGCTGACCGAGGCGACCGCGAAGCTGGAGGAGCAGCAGATCGCCCTGGCGGCGCAGGCCAGGCGGCTGGACGACCTGGTGGGCGTGCGGACCAACATCATCCGGGACCTGTCCGCTTCGCTGACGGCGGCGGACCTGAAGGCCAAGGTGGACGCCAACGGCTCCATCGTGCTGGACAGCGCGGTCTTCTTTGAAACGGCGAAATCCGAAATCAAGGAAGAGGGAAAGGCCCTGCTGGACCGGTTCATCCCGGTTTATCTGAACGTGCTGCTGAGCGGGGAGTATTCGGATTACCTGGGCGAAATCATTATCGAGGGGCATACGGATTCCACCGGCACCTATGACAACAACCTGAAGCTGAGCCAGCAGCGGGCGCTGCAGGTGGCGCTGTATGTGCTGAACATGCCCGGGCTTAGCACCCGGCAGAGAACCCTGCTGCAGCAGATCCTGACCGCGACGGGCAAATCCTGGGCGGATCTGGTCTATGACGAAAACGGCCGGGAGGATCCGGAGGCGTCCCGCCGGGTGGAATTCAAGTTCAGCCTGCGGGATGAGGACATGATCGAGGAAATGCAGCGGATTCTGCAGGAGAACGATCTGGAGTAAGGAAAAGCGAACGGAGACGAAAAATGCGCTGGATTGCCATTGGACTGCTGATCTGCTTCCTGGCGGCCGTCGGCCTGACGGGATATCTGTACCTGAACGCGAACGTCCGGATCACGGGGATTGACTGCGTGGCGGCGGACGCGGCGGACCAGCCGGGCGTGATGGAAGCCCTGAAGGCGCAGATGGCGGCGGGAACCTTTGTGGGCACGCCCTTCGAAACGGGGGAGATCGGCGAGCCCTCCGGGTATCAGTTTTATACCTATACGGTGCATCTGGAGAACGGCACCTTCATGAAGGCGGAAGCCGTGGAGGTGCAGGTGACGCCGATGAACGGGGACGTGCTGCAGATGCCGGAAAACGGGATGACCGTCATTCCCGCCCGGACCGCCGGGTCGGCGCAGGCCACGATCCTGACCGACCGGGAGATGCACAATGTGCGGGAGATCCTTGTGACCTATTATCTGTGGGGAATGCCCTTCTCCATCCGCACCACCTACAACCGGTAAGCCAACCGGCAAGCCTGCGCGGCCTTCCTGGCCGTCGCGCGGCGCAAAAATGCCCCGGGGGAGTATCCCGGGGCATTTTTATGCGGGTAGTGCGGGGCTCAGGGAGTGGGCCCCTGCCGCAGAACCTCCCTGCGGCGGCGGAGAAACTTCTCCCGGTCCAGCATGACCACATGGCCGCAGGTGTTGCAGCGCATCTTGATATCCGCCCCGACGCGGGTGACGGTCCATTCGGAGCCGCCGCAGGGGTGGGGCTTCCGGGTAGCGACAATATCTCCCAGACGGATTTCCGCTGTCATATGCTTCCTCCCGATCCGATCCGGCGCAGGCGCCGGGATTCCGCCGACAGTATAAAACAAATCCGGGCGGCATGCAACGGTTTTTGACAGGAAGGGAAGGGTCTGCTATACTGACGGCGTATGCGCGCGGCCCCATTTCGCCGCGCGGACGGGATGAGCGGAACAAAAACGGATCGAAAACGAGGCGGACGCCATGGAGGAAAAACGGAAGCCCATCGGTGTTTTTGACAGCGGGGTGGGGGGCATCAGCACCCTGGCCGCGCTGATGCGGGAGCTGCCCGGGGAGCGGTTCCTTTACCTGGGGGACATGGCCCACGCGCCGTATGGAACGAAAACCACGGAAGAGGTGCAGCAGCTGGTCCGGCAGGTGGTCGCGCGGCTGGAGGAAAGGGAAATCAAGGCGCTGGTGATCGCCTGCAATACCGCGACCGGCGCGGCCGCCGCCATGCTGCGGGCCGAAAAGCCCTATCCGGTCATCGGGATCGAGCCCGCCCTCAAGCCCGCGGAGGAGCACTGGCAGGGCGGCCAGATCCGGGTGATGGCCACGCCGCTGACCCTGCGGCAGGAGAAATTCCTCTCCCTGATGGAGCGCTTCGGCGCCCACGCGGTTCCCCAGCCCTGCCCCGGCCTGATGGAACTGGTGGAGCGGGAGGATGAGAAAGGCGCGGCGGAATACCTGGAAAACCTGTTCCGGGGATGGGACCTGGCACGGGTGGACGCGGTGGTGCTGGGCTGCACCCATTACGTGTTTCTCCGGCCCCTGATCCGGCGGATGCTGCCCGACCGCATCCGGATCACGGACGGCAACGCGGGAACCGCGCGGCAGCTGCGCCGTGTGCTGCGGGAGCGGGGAATGCTTTCCGACGGACAGGAGGGAAGCGTGGAAATGGACACCACCGGGGATCCGGAGCGGGATCTGCCGGTCATGCGGCGGCTTCTGGAGCGCGCGCGGGCGATCCCGGCGGGGGAGGACGAGGCGGCCGGCGGCTGACGGGAACCGTGACAAAATACGGGATGGAAAGAAAGTTCCCAGAAAAAACAAATTCCGTCTTTTCTTTTGGCGGGAATTATGATATCATCTCTTGCGGCAATTGAAGTTCATTTCGAGGTTTCCCGGTTTTTCGGGCATTTCGGAATAATAATTTAAACGGGAGGAAAACGACCATGGCTGAAATCACGACTACGAACATTCGGAACATTGCCCTCATGGGGCATGGCAGCGAGGGCAAGACCACGCTGATGGAGTCCATGCTCTTCGCTGCCGGAATTACGGATCGTCAGGGCAAGGTGGAAGACGGAACGACCGTTTCCGACTTTGACCCGGAAGAGAAAAAGCGCGGTTTTTCCATCAGCGCGAGCTATGCTCCCGTGCCCTGGGCCGGCAAGGTGATCAACACCATTGACGTGCCCGGATATTTTGATTTCGCCGGCGAGCTCTGCGGCCCCCTGCGGGTAGTGGAGACGGCGGTGATCGTGATCGGCGGCGTGAACGGCCTGAGCGTCGGCGCGGAAAAGGCGTGGGACGCGGCGGGCGAGCACAAGCTGGGTCGCATGTTCATCGTGAATCAGATGGATCGTGAGCACGCGAATTTCGAAAAAGTCGTCGCGCAGCTGCGGGAAAAATACGGCAGCAGCGTGGTGCCGATCCTGCTGCCCCTGGGAGAGGGCGCCAGCTTCCGCGGCGTGGTGAACCTGCTGGAGCGCAAGGCGTATGAAGGCGCCTACAAGAAGAGCACCGAGGTTCCGATTCCCGCGGAGCTGGAGAGCGAAATCAACGAATCCTTTGAGTTCCTGACGGAGCAGGCCGCGGCGGCGGACGACGACCTGATGATGAAATACCTGGAGGGCGAGGAGCTGACCCATGACGAGATCATGGAAGGCTTCCGCAAGGGCATGAAGGACGGCTCCATCGTGCCCGTGGTGGCCTGCAGCGCGCTGACCGGCGTGGGCATCGCCCGGACCATGGATCTGATGGCCAAGTATCTGCCCTCTCCCGCCCATGAAGGCCTGCATCAGGTGGGCAAGAACCCGAAGACCGGCGAGGAAGTGATCCGGGAGAGCAAGGACGACGAGCCCTTCAGCGCCCTGGTGTTCAAGACCATCGCCGACCCCTTCGTGGGCAAGCTGAGCCTGTTCCGGGTGTTCAGCGGCATGATCACCGGATCCACCACCCTGTACAACGCCAACAAGGAAAAGACCGAAAAGGCCGGCGGCCTGTTCAGCCTGCGGGGCAACAAGCAGACCGGCGTGGACAAGCTGCACGCGGGCGATCTCGGCGCGCTGGCGAAGCTGCAGTTCACCTCCACCGGGGATACCCTTTGCGATCCGGCCAACCCGGTCCAGTATCCGGAAATCATCTTCCCGGAACCCTGCTTCACCAAGGCGGTTTACGCGGCCAAGCAGGGTGAGGAGGACAAGGTCTTCAGCGGCCTGAACCGGCTGGCGGAGGAAGATCCCTCCATCCGCATCATCAAGAACGCCGAGACCACCGAGACGGAGCTCTCCGGCGCGGGCGAGATGCATCTGGACGTGATCCGGAACAAGCTGGCCTCCAAGTTCGGCGCCAACGCCGTGCTGCAGGATCCCAAGATCCCCTATCGTGAAACCATCCGGAAGACCGTTAAGGTCCAGGGACGGCACAAGAAGCAGACCGGCGGACACGGTCAGTTCGGCGACGTGTGGATCGAGTTCAGCCCGATCACCGACAGCGACACCGATTTCGAATTCGTGGACGCGGTCGTGGGCGGCGTGGTTCCGCGGAACTTCATCCCCAGCGTGGAAAAGGGCCTGCGCGAGAACCTGGTGAAGGGTGTGCTGGCCGGATATCCCATGGTGCATATCCGCGCCAAGCTGTACGACGGCTCCTATCACCCGGTCGACTCCTCTGAAATGGCCTTCAAGACTGCGGCCCGCATTGCCTACAAGAAGGGCTGCACCGAGGCCAACCCCGTGCTGCTCGAGCCCATCATGCATGTGGAAGTGACCGTGCCCAACGAGTACATGGGCGATATCATGGGCGACATGAACAAGCGCCGCGGCCGGATCATGGGCATGAACCAGCAGGGCAGCATGCAGCTGCTGGAGGCGGAAGCCCCCCTGGCGGAAATGTTCAAGTACGCGACGGATCTCCGCTCCATGACCCAGGCGAGAGGTTCCTTCTCCATGCGGTTTGAGCGCTATGAGGAAGTGCCCGCCAACGAGGCCCAGAAGATCATCGCCAACGCCAAGATCGAGGACGACGACGAGGAATAATCGGACGGACGGCATGCATGCCGCAAACGGGTTTTCTTCCCCCGGAGCTTTTGCTCCGGGGGATTTTCCCTATTTGCACTTTCAGAATGATTTTGTTATAATAAACCGAATATGACAGAAAGGGTCGGTGACCTTTTGTGCGTAAGCGTTTATTCTGGCTGCTGTGCGTGCTGGTGACCGTATGCTGCGGCGCCACGGCGCTGGCCGCGGCGAAGACAACGGCCGCTTCGACGGAGTATTCCCTGGGCGAGGTGTACGCGAAGGTTTCGATCGTGGACACCTATATCGTCCTGCAGAAGGGAAACCTGGCGCAGCATCCGGAGCTGATGGCTTCCCGGAACACCACCGAGGAGGAGACGCTGGCGGACTGGGAGGCCCGGGGCGTGCTGCTGCAGGCCTGGACGCCGGAGCTGGACGCCTGCATGGAAATCCGGGCGCAGCAGGACGAGGATGCCACGAATTATTTCGACATCAACGCCCAGACGGATCAGGCCCGGAAGACCTGGCGCACCTCCCTTCTCAAAGGCAAATACGCGGATCAGGGATACGACATGAAATCCGCCGAATGGACGAAGAGCGCGGAGGGCGTGCGCTTTCTGCGGCTGAAGTACAAGCGGACGGTGAACGGGCTGGTGACCTGGGGCTATATGGACCGGACGATCCAGAACGGGTGGAGCGTCATCCTGGATTATCAGGTGTTCGGCCGCGGCGTACGGGACCGGGATCTGAACAGCCTGAAAAAGATGACCCGGACCGTTTCCATCACCCAGACCCAGGAGATTCCGGAGACGACGCAGGGCACCCTGACCTTCTCGGCCACGCCCCCGGCGGAAACGAACGTCAGCACCTTCACGGTGGAGGGCGTCGCGAATCCCGGAGCGCACCTGATCGGAACGGTGATGAAGCAGGCAAACTCCGTGACCACCCCCCGGCGGGTGGAGGCGGATGCCAACTCCAAGTCCGGCAAGTTCAAGATGAACATCAAGCTGGACGAGGAGGGCGTATGGCTTGTGACCCTGACCGTGGAAAAGGACGGAACGGAAATCGCCTGGCATGTGTTCGAACCCACCGTCTACCGCAGCGCCATGCTGCCGGTCAACATGGACGCGGAGGTGCCGGAGCAGTTTGACAGCGATGAATATGTTCTTTCCGGAAAGACCAGCAAGGGTGTTTCCGTCCAGTGCATCGTGAGCGGGGGAGCAAAGCCCTACGACAAATCCGCCCGGACCAACAACTCCGGCAAGTTCAGCTTCAAGATTCCCACGGACACCCAGAGCGAATACAACATCACCCTAGTGTTCCAGAAAAAGAATTACGAAACCCGCCGGTTCACCTGGACGGCGAACCGGACGCTGACGGAACGGGACATTCAGAATCAGTACCGGGCCCAGGCGGTCCGGCCGGCCTACACCACGCTGAAGCGAAAGCTGGAGGCCTATACGGGCCGGATCATGGGCTATCAGGTGACAATTTCCGACATCCAGGAGGCGAACGGGGAGTACCTGGTTTTCGCCGCGCTGACGAAGACGAAAAAGGGCGCGCTGAAGGATATCGTGGTCGTGACCACGGATGAGAAGCCGAACTTCGTGACCGGGAGCCAGCAGACCTTCTATGGCCGCCTGAAGGGAACCTACGAGGTGCAGAACGAAGAGGACGTGGACGCCTACCCGGAATTTGAACTGCTGTTCTGGGAATAAGGCAGGAAGGATGAAACAGAGTATGGAAAAGCTTCGGGTTGGCATTATTGGTGCGACGGGCATGGTGGGCCAGCGGTTCATCTCCCTGCTGGCGAATCATCCCTGGTTTCAGGTGAACTGTCTGGCGGCCTCCAGCCGCAGCGCAGGAAAGCCCTACCGGGAAGCCGTGGGGGAGCGCTGGGCCTTCCCGTGGCCGATTCCGGAGGATGCGGCGGACCGCATCGTGATGGACGCGGCGGATCTGGACGCGATCTCCGAAAAGGTGGATTTCGTCTTCTGCGCGGTGGACATGAAGAAGGACGAGATCCGCCGCATGGAGGAGGACTACGCCCGGCATGAGATCCCTGTGGTCAGCAACAACAGCGCCTGCCGGGGCATCGAGGACGTGCCCATGGTGGTTCCCGAGATCAACGCGGCGCATCTGGACGTGATCCCGACCCAGCGGAAGCGGCTGGGAACGACTCACGGCTTCATTGCCGTGAAGCCGAACTGCTCCATCCAGAGCTATGTGCCGGCCCTGACCCCGCTGCTGGACTTCGGGCCCACGGAGGTGTCCGTCTGCACCTATCAGGCCATCAGCGGTGCCGGAAAGACCTTCAAAACCTGGCCGGAGATGGTGGACAATGTGATCCCCTATATCGGCGGCGAGGACGAAAAGAGCGAGCAGGAGCCCCTGAAGCTGTGGGGCGAGGTGAAGGACCTCGGAAACGGACCGGTCATCGTGAACGCGTCCCGTCCGGTCATCAGCGCCCAGTGCCTGCGGGTGGCCGCCAGCGACGGCCACATGGCCGCGGTTTCCGTGCGGTTCGCCGAGAAGGTGACGAAGGAGCAGATCCTGGAGCGGTGGGCCAACTACGAAACGGAGGCCCAGCGGCTGGAGCTTCCCAGCGCCCCGAAGCCCTTCCTGCAGTATTTTGAGGACCCCAGCCGGCCCCAGACCCGGCTCGACCGGGACTTCCAGAACGGCTTCGGCGTCAGCATCGGACGCCTGCGGGAGGACCGGATCTTTGACTGGCGCTTCGTATGCCTGAGCCATAACACCATCCGCGGCGCGGCCGGCGGGGGCATCCTGACCGCGGAGCTGCTGACCCGGAAGGGGTATCTGACCTCCAGAAAATAAGGACAAGAAATGAAACGGCCCCTTCTCCGGCAGGGAGAAGGGGCTTTCTCACAGAGAAAACGAACCGGGAGGGACGGATTCATGACGGAAAAGGAACGGAAAAACCGGATTCTGCAGGCGCTGGAGGAGACCTATCCGGAGGCGGGGCCGGAGCTTCATTTTACCAACCCCTACGAGACCCTGGTGGCCACGATTCTCTCCGCCCAGTGTACGGACAAACAGGTCAACCGGGTGACGCCCGCTGTTTTCGCCCGGTATCCGGACGCGAATGCCATGGCGAAGGCGGAGGTGGATGAGCTGTTTCCCCTGGTGAAGAGCTGCGGATTCCGGAGCAAGGCGGGAAATATCATCGCCGCCTGCAGGATCCTGTCCGAACAGTACGGCGGGGAAGTGCCGGATACCCGGGAAGCCCTGATGAGCCTGCCGGGAGTGGGCCGGAAAACCGCCAACGTCGTGCTCTCCAACGCCTTCGGCATTCCCGCCTTCGCGGTGGACACCCATGTCTTCCGGGTCAGCAACCGGACCGGCCTGTGTCGGGCGGACACCGTGGAGGAGACGGAACGCCAGATGACCCGCCTGATTCCGGAGGAGAAATGGGGCCGGGCGCATCACTGGCTGATCTGGCACGGCCGGCGCGTCTGCAAGGCGCAGCGGCCGCTGTGCGGGGAATGCCCGCTGGCGGAATGGTGCCGGAAAAGAATGGACTGATTCACCTGGCCGCCTGCTCCAGCGCCTTCCGGGCGGCGGAGATGCCGTCCAGCGCGGCGGAGACGATTCCCCCGGCATACCCGGCGCCTTCGCCCACCGGATAGAGACCGGGGGTTTCCAGGGCCTGACCGGACGCATCCCGGGGCAGGCGAACGGGGGAGGAGGAGCGGGTTTCCGGCGCGGTCAGCACCGCGTCCGGCAGGGCGAAGCCGTGCAGCTGGCGATCCAGCACGGGCAGGGCAATTTTCAGGTCGTTCACCACAAAATCGGGCAGAACCGCCCGCAGATCCGCGGGCACCACCCCGGGCCGGTAGGAGGGAAGAACCTCGCCGAAACGGACGGTGGCGCGGTCCCGCAGGAAATCCTCCACCCGCTGGGCCGGGGCCAGAAAGGGCAGGGGCGAAGCACCGTCTTCGCCCTTTTTCCGTGCCTGTCCGGCCCGCCAGGCAGCCTGCTCGATCCGGCGCTGAAAGTCAAAGCCGGCCAGGGGATGATCGCTTCCGAAGTCCTCCGGCCGTACGCCGACCAGCAGCGCGGCATTGCTGTTTTCCGCGTCCCGGGCGTGATAGCTCATCCCGTTGACCGCCACGCCTTCCGCTTCGGAAGCGGCGGCAATGACATGCCCGCCGGGACACATGCAGAAGGTATAGACGCCCCGGCCGTCCGCCGTGTGGCAGTTCAGCTTGTAGGAGGCGGCGCCGAGCCGGGGATGTCCGGCGAAGGCGCCGTACTGCGTCCGGTCGATCAGGACCCGGGGATGCTCGATCCGGACGCCCACGGCAAAGGGCTTCTGCTCCATCAGAATGCCCGCGCCGTACAGGCGGCGCATGGTATCCCGGGCGGAATGGCCGATGCAAAGAAACAGGGCATCCGTTTCGATGTCCCGCAGTTCCCCGAGATGGGATACCCGGGCGCCGACAAGCCGGCCGTTCCGGAGCAGGGGTTCCTCCAGACGGGTCTCAAAAAGGACGCTTCCGCCCAAGGAAAGGATCTCCCGGCGAAGGGAGGCCACCACGGGCCGGAGACGGTCCGTGCCGATATGCGGTTTGGGATCGATCAGGATGTTTTCCGGAGCGCCGTGGGCGACGAAGGTTTCCAGCACATCCCGCAGCCAGGGGGATTTGACGCCGCAGGTCAGCTTGCCGTCGGAAAACGCGCCGGCGCCGCCCTCGCCGAACTGAACGTTGGATTCCGGATCCAGGATTCCGGCCTCCGCCATGCGGGAGACGTCCTGCGCCCGCTGCTCCACGGGCTTTCCCCGCTCGATCAGAACGGGATTCGCTCCGGCCCGGGCCAGCGTGAGGGCGCAGAAGAGCCCCGCGGGCCCGGCGCCGACCACCAGGGGCCGATGGACAAAGGCGGGGGCGGGAAGGGGCGGCGCGGGAACGGGTTCCACCCGCGTCAGCTGCGGATGCCGCTTGCGCAGGGCTTCCTCATTCCGGACCTGCAGATCCAGGCTCAGAACGAAATGAACGTCCCCCCGATCCCGGGCATCCACGCTGCGGCGGAAGAGGGAAAGGGACAGGAGCTGATCTCCCGGGATGCCCAGCTTTTTCAGCAGCAGGCGCCGAAGGGAGTCCTCCGTATAATCCAGGGGAACGGGGAAATTGTTCAGTCGGAGCACGGGGCGTCCCCTCCTTCCTGATGCCAGCGCAGGGCCGCGGGATCGGTGAACGCCCGGTCGGGATACCGGACCTCCGTCAGTTCCAGCCCCTGGGGCGGCGCGGTCATGCCCAGATCCAGCCGGTTTCCCGAAGCCAGCGCGGAAGAAAAGGCATCCGGGGAAAGCCGGTGAAGGCCGATTTCCGCCAGGGTGCCGGCGATGATCCGAACCATGTTGTACAGAAAGGCATTGCCGGAGACGATGATCGAGATCAGATCCCCCTCCCGGCGCATTTCCGCCCGGTCCAGCGTGCGCACGGTGGTCTTCGCGGTGCCGCCCGCCGCCTGAAAGGCAACGAAGTCATGCCGGCCGGGCAGGGCGGACAGGGAGGCAGTCATGGCCTCCGGATCCAGGGGCACGGGAACATGCCAGCACAGATTCCGATACAGGGCTGTGCCGTGCCGGGCGTTGAGAATCCGATAGGTATAGGTTTTTCCGCAGGAAAGGAACCGGGCATGAAATTCCGGCGGCACTTCCCGGCCGGCATGCACCCGGATATCCGGCGGCAGCATGGTGTTGAGCACGAAGGGAAACTTCTCCGGGGGAATGGAACAGCCCGTGTCAAAGTGAACCTGCTGGGCGAGGGCGTGAACCCCGGCATCCGTGCGGGAGGAGCCGGTTACCGTCACGGCGTGCCCGCAGGCCTTTTCCAGCGTTTCCTCCAGCACCTGCTGCACGGCCAGCCCGTTGGACTGCCGCTGCCAGCCGGCGTATCCGGTTCCGTCATATTCCACGGAGAGCAGGATTCGTTTCAAGGGTTCATCCTCCCGCAGCATGTCAGGTTTACAGATAGATCCGCTCCAGCACGACCAGGGCCAGGAGCAGCAGCATTGCCCCGGCGGCCGCGAGATCCGCCCGGGTGAACTTCAGCACGCGGAAGCGGGTCCGCCCCTCGCCGCCGTGATAGCAGCGGCTTTCCATGGCCATCGCCAGATCTCCGGCCCGGCGGAAGGCGGAAACGAAAAGGGGCACCAGCAGGGGCACCATGGCCCTGGCGCGGGAGATCAGATTGCCGCTTTCAAAATCCGCGCCGCGGGCCATCTGCGCCTTCATGATCTTGTCCGTCTCATCCAGCAGGGTGGGAATGAAGCGCAGGGCGATGGTCATCATCATGGCCAGTTCATGGGCCGGGAAGTGAATCCGCTTCAGCGGGCTGAGCAGCAGCTCGATGGCGTCGGAAAGGGCCACGGGCGAGGTGGTCAGGGTCAGGAGCGAGGTGCCCAGCACCAGGAAGACCAGGCGCAGCGAGTAGAACACGGCCTGGCGAAGCCCCTCCCGGGTCATCCGGATGACCCAGATCTCGAGGAGCACCTGCTCGCCGGCGGTGAAGAAAAGGTTCAGCACAAAGGTGAAGAGCACGATCAGCCGCAGGGGCTTCAGCCCCTTCAGCAGCATCCGGAAGGGAATCCGGGCGAGCCGGGCGGCCAGATAGATGAAGCCCAGGATCAGCAGATAGCCCGCCAGGGTTTTGACCAGAAAAACCGCGACGATCAGCGCAATGGTCAGCAGCAGTTTGGTCCGCGGATCCAGGCGGTGAATCGGGCTGTCCACGGGATAGTACTGGCCCATGGTCATATTGCTCAGCATGCGGAGGCCTCCTTCCACAGGCGGAGCAGATGCTCCTTCACTTCCTCCGGGCGGAAGAGATCCGCCGGCAGGTCGTAGCCCTTCTCCCGCAGGGCGGCGCAGAGCCGGGCGGATTCCGGGACATCCAGCCCCATCGCCCGCATCCGGTCCCCCCGGGCAAAAATCTCCCGGGGCGTTCCGTCCATCGCCAGCTTTCCGTCGGAGATGACCAGCAGGCGGGTCGCCAGGCGGGCCATATCCTCCATGCTGTGGGAGACCATGAGAATCGTCATGTTTTCCTTCGTGCGGAGGTTCTCCAGCATGGAGAGAATCCGATCCCGCCCCCGGGGATCCAGCCCCGCGGTGGGCTCATCCAGAATCAGGATTTCGGGCTCCATCGCCAGCACGCCCGCGATGGCCACCCGGCGCATCTGTCCGCCGGAAAGCTCAAAGGGGCTCTTCTCCGCATATTTTTCGTAATCCAGATGCACCCAGTCCATGGCCCGGCGCACCCGGCGGTCAATTTCCTCCTTGCCCAGGCCCTGGTTTTTCGGGCCGAAGGCAATATCCCGGGCCACGGTTTCCTCAAAGAGCTGATACTCCGGGTACTGGAAAACCAGCCCCACCCGCCGGCGCAGGGCCCGGCGGTCGGTTTTGTCCCCGTTCAGATCCTCGCCGTCCACCAGCACCTGGCCGGAGGAGGGCTTGAGCAGACCGTTCAGATGCTGCACCAGGGTGGACTTGCCGGAGCCGGTATGCCCGACGATGCCGACGAATTCGCCCTCCCGGACGGTAAAGGAGATATCCTCCAGGGCGACCGTGCGCAGCACGCTGCCCTCCCCGTAGACATGGGTCAGATGCCGGACTTCAATGGACACAGCCGCTCCACCTCCTTCACCAGATCCTCCACGGTCAGAATTCCCGGCCGCAGGGGCATGCCTTCCTTTCGCAGATCCGCGGCCAGGGAGGTCATCCGGGGAACATCCAGATGCAGATTCCGCATGCCCTCCACATCCTCAAAAATCTCCCGGGGCGTTCCGTCCGCGGTAATCACCCCATCCGAAACCACGAGGATGCGGTCCGCCAGCGCGGCCTCCTCCATGAAATGCGTGATCCAGACCACGGTGATCCCCTTCCGGCGGTTCAGGGCCTGGACGGTGGACAGCACCTCCTGACGCCCGGAGGGATCCAGCATGGCGGTGGCCTCGTCCGCGATCAGCACGGAGGGCTCCATGGCCAGGATGCCCGCCACGGCCACCCGCTGCTTCTGGCCGCCGGAGAGCATATGCGGCGCGGAATCCGCGTATCCGCTCATATGCACGGCGGCCAGCGCGGATTCCACCCGGGGAATCATCTCGTCCGTGGGAACGCCGAGATTCTCCAGCCCGAAGGCCACATCCTCCTTGACCACCGTGGCGACGATCTGATTGTCCGGATTCTGAAAGATCATGCCGGCCCGGCGGCGGATCTCCCAGGTGAATTCCTCCCGGGCGGTGTCGTATCCGCAGACGACCACCTTCCCCTCCGAGGGAAGGTACAGGGCGTTCAGCAGCTTGGCCAGGGTGGACTTTCCGGAGCCGTTGTGCCCCAGCACGGCGACAAATTCCCCTTCCCGGATCACGGCGCTGGCCCGGGAAAGCGCGGGGGCAGGGGCGTCCTCATAGGAGTAGGAGACGTTCTCCAGTTGAATGCGAACCTGATCGTTCATGAAATACCTGACCCTTTCGTGGCCGCCCGGAGGCGGGCGGCGGGAAGTACGGTCCGGAGGAGGCCGGAAAACCGGCACCCTCAGGGGAGGGAAATGTCAATGCAGTGCAGCTGGGGCGGGCAGAGAAGACGGGCGGGGAGCACCGAGGTGCCCACGCCGTTGGATATCAGCAGAACGGAGCGATTCTCCACCAGCCAGCCCCGGGTGTACCGGTCATCCACGTCCCCGGCGATATTCAGGAAGGGGGAGAAAACCCGCATCTGGCCGCCGTGGGTATGCCCGAAAAGCGCGAGATCGAACCAGCTGAGGCGGCCGTCCCGATCCACGGCGCGCTGGCTTTCCGGGATGACGGAGGGATTGTGGGAAACGAAGATCACGTAATCCTCCGCGGAGACCCGGGCCGCCAGGGAGGTCAGATCCGGTTTTCCGAGAAGCACGTCATCCAGGCCGGCCACGTAGATCACGCTGGTACCGATCCGGACGGGCACCGCCTCGTTCACCAGCGGAACAATTCCGGCGTCCCGCATGGCATCCGTCACCATGCTGCGCTCCAGATCCGTCTCCCCATGATCCGCCTCGCCGAGCACCCCCAGCATGGCATACCGCGCATGAATGGAGGGAAGCTTTCGATAAAAGGCAATGGCATCATCCGGCGAATCCCCGATATCGCCGCCGAAGATCACCACATCCGGCTTCAGGTCGTTGAGAGAGGAGACCAGGGCGTTCACCTGGGCGTCGGAGAAATGGAATCCGTAATGCACATCGGACAGAAAAGCCACCCGCAGGTGCCCGATATCCCCGGGCAGATGCTCCGAGGTCAGGCTGGCGCGGTCGATCTGAAGGAAGCGGGCTTCCAGGAAGGGATAGACCAGCAGCACCAGCAGCACGCAGAGCACCAGGAACAGAACCCGCCTCTTCCGCCGGTTCTGCCGCACATGACGGGAACGATAGTGCGAGGACGCCGTGGAAGAAACCGCCCAGGGAAGCGAAGACGCGTGCTTTCCGCGATACTCATTCAACCCAAACATCCCCTTCCGGCGAGCCGCCGATTTCCATCAAAACAATGCCCGTCCATGCGGGCACGGCATATTTTACACGAAAAAGGAAGAGACTTCAAGGAAGAAAAGGGTCCCGGCTTCCCGGAAAGGGGAAAAAGAAGATATTGTTACATTTTTATCACGGAATTAATCGCCCGGAGAGGGAGCAAAAAGGCTGGAGATGTTGAGAAACAAAGGAAATGCAGATTTGTAAGAAATTTGACAAGAATGGAAAGGAAGGGTAGAATATCCCTGTATATTTCCCGGGAGGGAAGAGGATTTTTCAGGAGGATAAGCCGATGAAAAAGATTTCCCTGAAAAGAGTGATGGCTGCCCTGCTGTCCGTATGGATGCTGGCTGCCGCGGTGCCGGCGGCCCTGGCCGCCGACGTGCCGCCCGTTCCGTCCGTGTCGGAGGACTGGATGGAGCTGCAGCTGTATGTGCAGTGGACGGAGAATCCCGGAACGGAACAGGAAATGATCCAGACCTCCTATGCCGTGCCCGTGGAGGGGACGGCAGGCGTCTTCTGGGTCTATGTCCCGGCGGAGCAGCTGTATAATCTGACCCTGATGGCCTTCCATCCGGGGCATAATTATGTCTTTATGCCGGAAAGCGGCATGCCGCTGACCGGAGTGGCGGACGCGGGGCTGACGCTGGAAGGTCCCTGCGTGCCCCTGACTGCGACGGAGATTCTGCCGGAAACGGAGGAAATGCGGACGGAGCAGTTCCTGCTGTACATCTCCACGCAGACCGCGGCGCCCATTCCGGTGGAGGTGACCGAGGAGCCCACAGAAGAACCGACGCCTGAACCCACGGAAGAGCCGACGCCTGAACCCACCGAGGAACCGACGGAGGAGCCCACCGAGGAACCGACACCGGAACCCACCGAGGAGCCCACGGAGGAACCGACCGAGGAACCGACGGAGGAGCCCACCGAGGAACCGACGGAGGAGCCCACGGAAGAGCCCACGGAGGAACCGACCGAGGAACCGACGGAGGAACCCACGGAGGAGCCGACGGAGGAACCCACGGAGGAGCCGACGGAGGAGCCCACGGAAGAGCCGACGGAGGAACCCACGGAGGAGCCGACGGAGGAACCGACCGAGGAACCGACGGAGGAACCCACCGAGGAGCCGACGGAGGAGCCCACCGAGAAACCGACGGAGGAACCCACGGAGGAGCCGACGGAGGAACCCACCGAGGAACCGACGGAGGAACCCACGGAGGAGCCCACCGAGGAACCGACGCCGGAACCCACCGCGACGCCTGAACCGGTTCTTGAAACGCCCATTCCCATGGGAACGATGATCAACCGGATCGCGCAGACCGTCAAGAACGTTCGCTTCCGGGCGGAGAAGAGCACGGATTCGAAAATCCTGAAGGAACTGAAATCCAATGAATTTGTCTATGCCCTGCGGGAGGAAACCAACGCGAAGGGCGAAAGCTGGACCGCGGTGCTGTGCAACAATGAATTCGGCTATGTGATGAGCGAATTCCTGGAGGTGCTGACACAGGCGGACAGCGAAATCATCCTGGCGGACCCGATGATGACGCCCATTCCGCCCATGAGCGCGGAGGAACTGGATAATCTGGAAGCTCCGCCCACCCCGGAACCCACGGAGGAGCCCACGGAAGAACCGTCGGAGGAGCCCTCCGAAGAGCCGGCTCCGGAGGAGATTCCGAAGCAGGTCCTGAGCGTGAATCAGGCGCCGGAGGAACTGCAGAATCTGCAAACGGATGACGGGCAGGAGCTGAATCCGGAGGGGGACGAGGAGACGGAAACGGATCTCCCCGGAGAGACCGAAACGCCTGAACCGACGGAGACCCCCGAACCGGTGATCGAGACGCCCATTCCTTCCGGAGAGATGATCAACCGGTTTGCCCGGACCAACAGCAAGGGCGTTCGCGTCCGCGCGAAGACCGACCGGAAATCGAAGCTGATCAAGGAACTGAAGACCGGTACCGAGGTCTATGCCCTGCGGGAGGAAGTCAACGAAGCCGGAGAGACCTGGACCGCGGTGCTGTACAAGGGTGAGATCCGCTTCATCATGAGCAAGTTCCTGGATGTTCTGACCCAGGCGGACAGCGACCGGGTCATGGAGAAGCAGGCCTCTCCGATCGAGCCGATGACCGCGGCGGATCTGGATCTGGCCCTCTATGGCGAGACCCGGACGACCGGCGCGGAGGAGCCCTCGGAGGAACCCAGCAAGGAGCCGGAGGAATCTCCGGAGCCGACGACGGCGCCGACGGATACGCCGACTCCGGCGCCGACGGACACGCCGACCCCGGCCCCCACGGATACGCCGACCCCGGCCCCGACGGACACGCCGACTCCGGTCCCCACGGATACCCCGACCCCGGCCCCCACGGATACCCCGACCCCGGTGCCGACGGATACCCCGACCCCCGCGCCGACGGATACCCCGACCCCGGTGCCGACGGATACCCCGACCCCGGTGCCGACGGATACCCCGACCCCCGCGCCGACGGATACCCCGACCCCGGCCCCCACGGATACGCCGACCCCGGCCCCGACGGACGCCCCGACCACTGAGCCGACGGATACGCCCGCGCCGACCGCGACGTCGACCGTCCCGGCCACGGAGGAGCCGCCGCAGATCGTGGGATACGGGATCACCATCGGAGACGGAGCCTATGTGCGGAACTGGCCGAGCTCCAACAGCGTGATCATGGATGAACTGCCCGCGAATCAGGTAGTCTTTGTCAATGCGCAGATCTATACGGACTGGGAGCCCTGGCATCAGATTCAGTACAACGGCAAGGTGGGCTATGTGCGTGCGGACATGCTGCGGATGATGGGCCAGAGCGAGGTCATGGAATATCTGAACACGATCAACGCCACGCCGGAACCCACCGCGCTGATCACCGTTCAGCCCTATGACGGGGACGCCCTGAGCAGCTACGGATACACCAGCAACAACGTGAATTTCCGGGAAACCCCCGGCAAGAACGGAAAGCTGATCCGCCAGCTGAAGAAATACGCGTACTGCCTGGTGCTGGGCACGACGGAAACGGACGGAAGCGTCTGGTATCGGGTGAATTACAACGGCACCAACGGATACATCATGGGGGACTACTTCAAGCAGCTGACGCTGAACGAATGGGAGGAGTTCCTGGGCTCCAGTGAGTATCTGAAGGGCATTTCCAACAACGCGACCGGCTCCTCCTCCGGCGGAAGCGCTTCCACCGGAACCGCGGATACCTCCAAGGTGGTTTCCGCGGAGGATCAGAAGGTCAGCGTCTGGACCAACCCGGACAGCGGCATCGTGGTCAGCTATCAGCCCTTTGACCCCTTTGCGACGCCGGCTCCGCTGACGACGGCGGATCCCCACGAATACCTGGATTCGCTGATTCAGGATGTGAAGGACGGAACCGCGAGCCGGGAGCAGCTGGAAGGCCTGCTGAAGTCCCATTATCAGGGAGAGGCGGATTCGGACACGCTGGTGGCGGAAGGCCTGGCCTATCTGGAGGAACAGCTGGGCGAAGCGCCCACGGAGACGCCGGAAGTGACGGAGGAACCGCTGGAAACGCTGTCACCGGCTCCCGTCCAGGAGGAAACGGAAGGCGGAATCGGCGCGGCGGGATGGATTATCGGCGCGGCCGTGCTGATGTGCATCGGCGGCGGCGGGTATGCCGGATACACCGCGCTGCGCAGGCGGCGCAGGGAAGAGGAACTGGCGGCCGCCCGGAAGCGTTCGGCGCAGAACCGGGCGCAGGCTGGCGCAGGCTCCGCGGGAGCCCGGAGCGCCGGAACGGCGGGAGCCGCCACCGCGGCCGGACGGGTCCGGAATCAGAACCGCGCGGCCCAGGACACCGGAAATCCGCCGAAGCCCGGTTCCGACGGACAGAATGGACGGACGAAAGGCACGGAAGAATGGGGCGGGGAAGCTCCGACGGGAACGCCCGCCGCGAGAAACGCGAAACCCTACAGCGGAAAGGTGGATAACCCCTATCGGCGCTATTCCACCCACGGCGGGGAAGAGGAAACGGAATACACCGCGTCCTTCCGGCCCGGCAACGGGCAGGAAAGCTCCGGCGCTACGCGCAGGAGAGCCCGCAGCGAACGCTACAGCGACCCGAATTCCAGCAACGATTCAGAGCAGAATCTCTGATCTGAGAGACCGATTCTGACAGGGAGGCCGAAAGGCCTCCCTGTTTTACTGCGTGTGCCGGGCATGGCACAATTCTAGCGGGTGAAAGTCCCGCCACGGGTATTTACCGCCAAGTGTAGCGAACCGCAAGCTGCTGTCAGCAATGAC
>ONCV01000015.1 GCA_900316415.1 uncultured Eubacteriales bacterium | reverse complement strand
TACTGCAAACGCCCGATTCCTTTAAGGTTTCGGGTGTTTTTGGTATGTTTTTTATTATAGAAAAGGGACTGCCTCACTTTTTCTTAGCGAGACAGCCCCAAAGATTTGCTGCGTCCTGGTTTGCTGATCCGTCCGGCTCAGTCCTTCTCCAGCAGCGTGCGCAGCACCCGGAAGGCCTTTTCCGCGCTGCGCTCCACATTGGTCCAGAAATCCCCGGCGCCTCCCTCATAGGTGTCACTGATGCACTTGATGGACAGGCAGGGAACCTGATTCAGCCAGCAGACCCGGGCAATTGCCGCGATCTCCATGTCGCAGATCTGGCATCCCAGGGCGAAGAGCTCCTGCTTGACCTTCCGGTCCTCCACAAACTTGTCCCCGCTGGCCACCCGGGTTTCCCGCAGCTCCGGGCAAGCCTCCCGGGCCCGGGCCAGAAGCCCCGCGTCCAGGGGGATGAACTCATCCGGAAACTCCTCGTACTGATGGGGCTTCACCGGGTCAATGGGGGACGTGTCGAAATCATAGTGACAGACCCCGGTCACCACGAACAGATCCTCGACCTTCAGCGCCGGATCCAGCGCCCCGGTCACCCCGAAATTCAGCATCTCCTCGCAGCCGAACCGGGTAATCAGCAGCTGCGTGCCCGCCGCCGCGTCGATCTCCCCGCAGCCGGAGCAGAGCGCATAAACCTCATGCTTCCCGATCCGGGTCTGATACACCGTGCGGCCGTTGACCTTTTCCTCCCGGATCTCCGCGCCGCTTTCCAGAAATGCCTTCAGCTCGCTTTCCACCGCGATCAGCAGTCCGATCTTCATGCCTGTCTTTCCTTTCTTCTCATGCCATCGCGGACAGAATCTTCTCCGCGCTGACCATCTTTACGCACAGGGCAAACAGCTCGCTGGCCTTCTCCAGCTCCTCCAGGGGCGGGAAGGTCGGCGCAATGCGGATGCTGGTGTCCTGGGGGTCCTTTCCGTAGGGCCAGGTGGCGCCGGCCGGGGTCATCAGCACCCCCGCCTTCTTGCACCGGCTGACGATCTCCTTCGCGCAGCCCGGCAGGCTCTCGAATCCGATGAAATAGCCGCCCAGGGGCTTGGTCCAGGTTCCGATTCCCTTGTCGCCCAGCTCCCGCTCCAGGATATCCTCCACCATCTCAAACTTCGGGCGCAGGATGTCCGCGTGCCGGCGCATATGCTCCACCATGCCGTGGATGTCCTTGAAGAAGCGCACGTGGCGCAGCTGATTCACCTTGTCGTGCCCGATGGTCTGATGCTTCAGCTGCTTCTTGATATCCTCCATGTTGTTCGGGGAGGTTGCCAGGGCCGCGATGCCGCTGCCGGGGAAGGTAATCTTGGAGGTGGACGCAAACTTGTACACCATGTCCGGGTTGCCCGCCCGCTTGCATTCCGCCAGAATCTCGATCAGATAGTCCTGCCGGTCATCATAGAGGTGATGCATGCCGTAGGCGTTGTCCCAGAAGATGCGGAAGTCCTTGGCGGCGGGCTTCAGCCGGGCGAAGCGGCGAACCGTCTCGTCGCTGTAGGAGATGCCGCTGGGATTGGAGTACTTCGGCACGCACCAGATGCCCTTGATGCTCTCATCCTCCGCCACCAGCTTTTCCACCACGGCCATATCCGGACCGGTGGAGAGCATGGGCACCGGAATCATCCCGATGCCGAAATACTCCGTGATGGCGAAATGCCGGTCATAGCCCGGCACGGGGCAGAGGAATTTCACCTGCTCCAGCTTGCACCAGGGCGTGTTGCCCATGATGCCGTGGGTGTAGGCCCGGCTCACCGTGTCGTACATGACGTTCAGGGAGGAATTGCCGTAGATGATGATGTCATTGGGATTGTTTTCCATCATGTCTCCCAGCAGTTCCCGGGCTTCCTCGATGCCCGTCAGCTGCCCGTAGTTCCGGCAGTCCGTCCCGTCCTCGCAGGTCAGGTCCGAGCTCGAATCCAGCACGTCCATCAGCCCCATGCTCAGATTCAGCTGCTCAATGCTGGGCTTTCCCCGGCTCATGTCCAGCCGCAGATCCATCCGCTGAATCCGGCGGTATTCCTTCTTCAGGGTTTCCAGCTCCTCCTGCAGGGCCTCCCGGGTCATTTCATCGTATCTCATTGCTCTCGCTCCTTGCACGGTCTTCTCGCCGGATCCGGTCCTTCCGCTCCGGCTTATTTGCCCTTGTGGAACAGCAGCCGTTCGTATCTTTCCACATCATACCGCCGGACCATGATCTCCAGCTCCTCGTCGCCCATGACCGTGTTGCGGCCGTCCGCGTAGAGGGCGTCCACCTGCTCCCGCATGGCGATGATCAGCGGATCCGTCTTGTCCACCTGGTCACCCTCATCCAGCCGGAAATAATTGTTCAGCCAGTGCGCGATGGACGCGGTGCCGCCCCGGCTGTCCACCGCCACGGCCGCCGGCCGGTTCAGGATCTTCGCGGTATCGAAGGCGTTGTAGATTTCCTCGTCCTTCAGCATGCCGTCCGCGTGGATGCCCGCCCGGGTGACGTTGAAATGCCGTCCCACGAAGGGCTGCCGGGGGCTGATCTCGATGCCGATCTCCCGCTCCATGTAGTCGGCGATCTCCGTCACCGCCGTCAGGTCCATTCCGCCGTCGTCGCCCCGCAGGCTCTGGTATTCCACCGCCATGGCCTCCATGGGGCAGTTGCCCGTGCGCTCGCCGATGCCCAGCAGCGTGCAGTTCACGCTGGAGCATCCGTAGAGCCAGGCCGTGGCCGCGTTGGTAACCACCTTGTAGAAATCGTTGTGCCCGTGCCATTCCAGCTGGGCGGAGGGGAACTGGGCGTAGTGGTTCAGGCCGTAGACAATGCCGGGCACGCTGCGGGGCAGGGCGGCACCGGGATAGCTGACGCCGTATCCCATGGTATCGCAGGCCCGGATCTTGATCGGGATTCCGCTTTCCCGGCTCAGGTTCATCAGCTGCTCCGCAAAGGGCAGCACAAATCCGTAGAAGTCCGCCCGGGTAATGTCCTCGAAATGGCAGCGGGGACGGATGCCCCGGTCCAGCGCCGCCTTCACGATGCCCAGGTACTTGTCCATGGCCTGGCTCCGGGTCAGATGCATCTTCTTGAAGATATGGTAGTCGCTGCAGGAGACCAGAATGCCCGTCTCCTGAACCCCCGCCTGCTTGACCAGCTCGAAGTCCTTCTCGTTGGCGCGGATCCAGGTGGTTATCTCCGGGAACTTCAGCCCGGCGTCCTGGCACAGATGGAGCGCCTCCTGATCGTTTTTGGTATACAGAAAGAACTCGCTCTGCCGGATCATGCCCCGGGGACCGCCCAGCCGGCTCATCAGCTTGAACAGATGCAGGATCTGCTTCGGCGTAAAGGGGCTGACGGACTGCTGCCCGTCCCGGAAGGTCGTGTCCGTCATCCAGATCTCGTCCGGCACGGACATGGGCACGTTCCGCATGTTGAAGGAAACCTTCGGGATATGCTCGTAATCGAAGATCTCCCGGTAAAGGTTGGGCTCCTCCACATCCTGCAGGGAGTACTGGTACTTGTTCTGCATCAGCAGATTGTTCTTCCTGTCAAAGGCAATCATGAAATGCAGCCTCCTTCCGCGCCCTGACGGCGCATTCTTCATTATACCGGCGGGTACCAGAAAAGACAAGACGGTACACCGGAAATACAAAAGCTCCTCCGCCGGAGCGGAGGAGCGGGGAATCGCCGTTTTCTTACTTCTTCACGTTGAAGGCGGCCATGCCCGGATAGCAGGCGGAATCGCCCAGCTGCTCCTCGATGCGGATCAGCTGATTGTACTTCGCCACGCGCTCGCTGCGGCTGGGGGCACCGGTCTTGATCTGGCAGGTGTTCAGCGCCACGGCCAGGTCGGCAATGGTGGTGTCCTCGGTCTCGCCGGAGCGGTGAGAGGTCACGGCGGTGTAGCCAGCCTTGTGCGCCATCTTGATGGCTTCCAGGGTCTCGGACACGGAACCGATCTGGTTCAGCTTGATCAGGATGCTGTTGCCGCAGCCCAGCTGAATGCCCTTGCTCAGGCGCTCGGTGTTGGTCACGAACAGGTCGTCGCCCACCAGCTGAACCTTCTTGCCCAGCTTCGCGGTCAGGCGCTGCCAGCCTTCCCAGTCCTCTTCGTCCAGGCCGTCTTCGATGGAGATGATCGGATACTTCTCCACCAGGCTCTCCCAGTGCGCGATCAGCTCATCGCTGGTGAAGTCCTTGCCGGACTTGGGCTGATGATAGAAGCCCTTGCCCTTTTCGCTCTTCCACTCGGAAGCGGCCGCGTCCATGGCCAGCATGAAGTCCTTGCCGGGCTTGTAGCCGGCGGTCTCGATGGCCTTCAGGATCAGCTCGATGGCATCCTCGTCTCCGCCCAGGCTGTTGGGAGCAAAGCCGCCCTCGTCGCCCACCGCGGTCACGTCCTTCATGTCCTTGATCAGCTTCTTCAGGGTCTGGAACACTTCGGAGCACCAGCGCAGCGCTTCCTTCCAGGAGGGAGCGCCCACGGGCATGATCATGAATTCCTGCGTATCCACGGAGGAATCCGCATGAGCGCCGCCGTTGAGGATGTTCATCATCGGGACGGGCAGACGGTTGCCGTTCACGCCGCCCAGGAACCGGTACAGCGGGATGCCCAGGGAGTTCGCGGCAGCGCGGGCTGCGGCGATGGAGACCGCCAGGATGGCGTTCGCGCCCAGGTTGCTCTTATCCTTGGTTCCGTCCGCTTCGAGCATGGCCGCGTCCACCGCGTAGGTGTCCATCGCGTCCAGGCCGATGATGGCGTTGGCAATCGTCGTATTCACGTTGTTCACGGCCTTGCTGACGCCCTTGCCGCCGAAGCGCGCCTTGTCGCCGTCCCGCAGCTCCAGGGCTTCAAACTCGCCCGTGGAAGCGCCGCTGGGAGCCGTGCCAAGTGCAACAGTGCCGTCTTCCAGATGGATTTCCGCTTCCACCGTGGGATTGCCGCGGGAATCGATGATCTCCCGGCCGATCACTTTGACGATCGTGGTTTTCATGAGTCAGGTACCTCCTCAAAAATCAGAAATAGAACATGGAAAAAACTTCCGTTCCTGATTATAACAAATTCTCCGGAAGAATGCCACAGTTTTTGATATTTTTCAGAAAGAATTGGCAGAGCGGCGCGGCCCCCTGCCCCGGATATTTCATTCGTCCTGCGGATCCGGGGCACGGAAATCCTCCAGAAAGCTGTGCTCCTCCCCGTGAAGCTTATAGCCCAGCACCGTGTCCAGGTTGACGCACCGGGCGCTGTTGTACAGGTGGGATTCCACGTCCGGGTTGGTTTCGTGAAGCTTCCGGATCAGCATCTTGGTTTCCAGCCGCTTGGAGACGGCGGCTCCGTCCGGTCCGAGGGTGGAGCAGTTCTCCGTGAAATGGCAGGCGCACCGGAGGAAGCGCAGCCCAAGCTCGTCCCGCCAGGCCTCGATGTCCGCCTCCCGGATCAGAGTCATGGGCCGGATCAGCTCCATGCCGGGAAAGTTCTTGCTGCGGATCCGGGGCATCATGGTCTGGAACTGCCCGCTCCAGAGCATGCCCATGAGAATGGTCTCGATCACGTCGTCGTAGTGATGCCCCAGGGCAATCTTGTTGCAACCCCGGAGCTGCGCCTGCTTGTACAGGTGTCCCCGCCGCATCCGGGCGCACAGGTAGCACGGGGATTTCGGAATATGCTCCACCGCGTCGAAGATATCGGATTCAAAGATGGAAAGGGGAATTCCCAGCGCCAGGGCGTTCGTTTCGATCAGCTGCCGGTTCGGCGCCGTGTATCCCGGATCCATGACCAGGAAAACCAGCTCGAAGGGGAACTTCCGGTGGCGCTGCAGCTCCTGAAACAGCTTGGCCATCAGCATGGAATCCTTGCCGCCGGAGATGCAGACGGCCACCCGGTCCCCGGGCTGCAGCAGGTCGTAGGTGCGGATCGCCCGGGTGAAGGGCGTCATCAGGTTTTCCCGGAACCGGCGCACCCGGCGGAGGGATTCCTCCGCTTCCGGCGCAAAGCTCCTCAGGCTTTCCGGATTGGCATAGTCCAGCTTCGGTGTCACGTCGTTTCAGCTCCCTCGGGAATCCGGTTCAGGTCATAGGGTGTGGTCTGATAGACGAAATAGTTCAGCCAGTTGCAGAAGAGCAGGTTGGCATGCGCCCGCCAGCTGACCGAAGGCGCCCGCTCCGGGTCATCGTCCGGATAGTAGTTTTCGGGAAGGGTGATGGGCTTGTGGGCCGCCAGATCCCGGCGGTATTCCTGATCGAGGGTGTCCGCGTCGTATTCCGAATGCCCGGTGATATAGATCTGCTTATGCTTCTCGGCGCAGACGGCATAGACGCCCGCCCGGGGCGAGGAGGCCAGGATGCGGAGTCCCGGCACCGCTTCCACATCCTCCCGGTGAATCGTGGTGTGCCGGGAATGCGGCACCAGGAAGGTGTCGTCAAAGCCCCGGAACAGGGGATTGTTCCGCTCCTCCGTCCGGTGGGGATAGATGCCGAAAAGCTTTCCCTCGAGGGAATATTTCGGGATGCCGAAATGATGGTAGAGCCCCGCCTGGGCGCCCCAGCAGATGTGGAAGGTCGAGTGCACATGGCGCTTCGTCCAGTCCATGATTTCGCACAGCTCCGGCCAGTAATCCACCTCCTCGAAGGGAAGGTGCTCCACCGGCGCGCCGGTGATGATACAGCCGTCAAAATTCCGATGGCGGATTTCGTCAAAGGTTTTGTAGAAAGCCTGCAGATGCTCCGGGGGCGTGTTCTGCGGCACATGCGTCCGGGGAGCCACCAGCTCCAGCTCGATCTGCAGCGAGGTGTTGGACAGCAGCCGGGAGAACTGCACCTCCGTCTGAATCTTTTTGGGCATCAGATTGATGAGCAGAATCTGCAGGGGGCGAATGTCCTGGGTCAGCGCCCGGCCCTGCGGCATGACGAAAATGTTTTCCTGCCGGAGCACATCCACCGCCGGCAGATGGTCCGGAATTTTAATGGGCATATCGCTTTCTTCCTTTCGCCGCGCTTATCCGATCTTCTCCAGCGCCTGGGAGATATCCGCGATCAGGTCCCGGGAATTTTCCAGCCCGCAGCTCATGCGGACCAGCCCCGCGGGAACCCCCGCGGCGGCCAGCTGCTCGTCCGTCATCTGGCGGTGCGTCGTGGAGGCGGGATTCAGGCAGCAGGTCCGGGCATCAGCCACATGCGTCTCGATGGCGGCCAGGCGCAGGCTGTTCATGAAGGCGGAGGCCGCTTCCCGGCCGCCCTTCAGCTCAAAGCTGACCACGCCGCAGGAGCCGTTCGGAAGATATTTCTCCGCCCGGGCATGGTAGGGATCCGAGGGCAGGCCGCAGTAGCTGACCCGCTGAACCTTCGGATGGCTCTGCAGGAATTCCGCCACCGCCTGTCCGTTCTCGCAGTGCCGCGCCATCCGGACATGCAGGCTCTCCAGCCCCAGATTCAGGTAGAACGCGTGCTGCGGGGACTGGATGGATCCGAAATCCCGCATCAGCTGGGCGGTGCACTTGGTGATGAAGGCGCCTTCCTTCCCGAACTTCTCCGCGTAGGTAATGCCGTGATAGCTTTCGTCCGGCGTGCACAGCCCCGGGAACTTTTCCGCGTGGGCCATCCAGTCGAAATGCCCGCTGTCCACGATGGCCCCGCCGACGGCGGCGCCGTGCCCGTCCATGTACTTCGTGGTGGAATGGGTCACGATGTCCGCGCCCCACTCGAAGGGACGGCAGTTGACCGGGGTGGGGAACGTGTTGTCCACGATCAGCGGAACGCCGTGGGCATGGGCCGCCCGGGCGAACTGCTCGATGTCCAGCACGGTCAGGGCGGGATTGGCGATGGTTTCGCCGAAGACGCATTTCGTGTTCTCCCGGAAGGCGGCGTTCAGCTCCTCATCCGTGCAGTCCGGGGAAACGAAGGTGACCTCCACGCCCATCCGCGCCATGGTGACGCTGATCAGGTTGAAGGTGCCCCCGTAGATGCTGGAGGAGGCGACGATATGATCCCCACATCCCGCCAGATTGAACAGGGCGAAGAAATTGGCCGCCTGGCCCGAGGAGGTCAGCAGCGCCGCCGTTCCTCCCTCCAGGGCGGCAATCTTCGCCGCCACGTAGTCATTGGTCGGATTCTGCAGCCGGGTATAGAAATATCCCGCTGCTTCCAGGTCGAAGAGCTTCGCCATGTCCTCCCCGGTGGCATATTTGAAGGTGGTGGACTGCACGATGGGAATCTGGCGGGGTTCCCCGTTCCCCGGGGTGTAGCCGCCCTGCACACAGACCGTATCCAGATGATCATTCCGCATGGAAAAAGCCTCCTGTCCGCATCTGATGGGCGCGGCTCCGCCGCGTCCGGCCCGAACAGCATAGCAAATCGGATTGTCTTTTTCAAGCACTGAATCGGGAAGGGCCCGGATTTCCCCGTGACTCACCCCGCCGTTTCCGGGCGCCACCGGGAGGGAAGATCCGGGCAGTCCGCCCGTTTTTTCTCCGCCCGGTGCTCCACGTAGCACCCGCACAGCCCGCAGGTGCCCCTTCCCAGATGCCCGCACGCCCGGCAGGCGGCCAGGCGTTTCCGGACAGTCTCCTCCGCCGCCCGGTCCTCCGGAGGAATCAGCGCGATCAGCTCCCGCAGGCTTTGGGCCAGGACCGCCTCCTCCGGCATGTCCTGCAGGAGGCACCGCAGGCAGGGCTTTTTCCCGCCGCCCGGAAACATGCTGTTTTCCTTCTTTTCCATTTCCGCACCAACAGAATCAGGGCTGCCCGCTGCGGCAGCCCTGACGGTTTTCCGGTTTTCGAATCTCATCCGGGCGTTTTCCTCACGAGAACCGGATTTCCGCCACCGCGCAGGCCGGCAGCGTCAGGGTCAGATCGCCGTTTTCCTCCACCGTAACCGGCAGGGGCTTCGTCGTCAGCATCTCCTGCTCGAAATCGTTCTTCGCGTGCATCTCCCCGCTCAGCACCCGGGCCTCCGCCCGGCTCGCCCGGACCCCGGTGATCCGGATCTCCTCCGGCTGATCCGCGTCCAGGTTGGCCGCCGTCACGGTGTACCGGCCCTCCCGGGAGGAGGCCGAGGCGGAGATCCGCTCCACGGCCCACTTTTCAGGTCCGATGGATCCGGTGCCCACGAAGCAGTCGATTTCCTTCGCGTCCTGATGCGCCTGGTACAGGTCGAACACGTGCCAGGTGGGCGTCAGCACCATCTTCTCCCCTTCCGTCAGGATCACGGACTGGAGCACGTTGACCAGCTGGGCGATGTTGGCCATGGTCACCCGGTCGCAGTGCCGGTTGAAGATATTCAGGGAAACGGCCGCCACCAGGGCGTCCCGCATGGTGTTCTGCTGATAGAGGAATCCGGGATTGGTGCCGGGCTCCACGTCGAACCAGGTACCCCACTCATCCACGATCAGGCCCACCCGCTTTTCCGGATCATACCGGGTCATGATGGCGTCGTGCTGGGAGATCACCTCATCGATGTACGCCGCCTTGTGCAGCGTCTTGTAATACTCCTCTTCGGTAAAATCGGTGGCGCTGCCCTTCTTCTCCCAGGTATCGCCGCACACGGTGTAATAATGCACGGAGATTCCGTCCATCATCGGCGCCGCTTCCCGCATCAGCACCTCCGTCCAGTGATAGTCCAGCCCGCTGGAACCGCTGGCAATGCGGAAGGGCTTGTTCTTTCCGTAGGTCCGGCAGAAGGTCTGGTACCGCCGGTAGACATCCGCGTAGTATTCAGCCCGCATGTTTCCGCCGCAGCCCCAGCTTTCATTCCCGATGCCCCAGTATTTGACGCCCCAGGCGTCCTCCCGCCCGTTGGCCCGGCGCTCCCGCACCACGGAGGAATCCCCGTCGGAATTGGTGTATTCAATCCATTCCGCCATCTCCCGCACGGTTCCGCTGCCCACATTGGCGCTGAAATAGGGCTCGCAGCCCACCTGTTCGCACAGGTCCAGGAATTCGTGGGTGCCGAAGGAATTGTCCTCCACCACGCCGCCCCAGTTGGTGTTCACCATGCGCTTCCGGCTTTCCTTCGGGCCGATGCCGTCCCGCCAGTGATACTCGTCCGCAAAGCAGCCGCCGGGCCAGCGCAGCACCGGCAGGTGGATCTTCTTCAGCGCCTCCACCACATCCGTCCGAATCCCCCGTACCTGGGGAATGGCGCTGTTCTCCCCCACATAGACTCCCTGATAGATGCACCTGCCCAGATGCTCCGAAAAATGACCGTAGATGTTTTTGCTGATCGTTCCCCGGCTCCGCTCCGGATTCAGTGTAATGACTGCCATGTGCTGTTCCCCTTTCCGCACGCTCCTGTTCTTTTCTGCCCTTTTCGCTCTTTTCCCGGGCTCTTCCGGAACAATTATATACACCGGGTTCTCCCTGTCAATTTGTTTTATGAAGTGTTTCTCCTCTTCAGCCCAAAAACAGGAGCTTTTTCCCACTGCGGTGGTTGAAAGCTCCTGTTTTGATTCGCCTGCTGCTCCTATCTGCTTACTTCCATCTGTAGAGAGCCGATCACAATCTCGTCCTTCCGTTCAGCACGGCCTCCGCCAGGCGGTCCCCCTCGTAGCGCAGCTTCAGGGAGAAGAAGGGAGCATCCTGATCCAGCAGATCCAGGAAGATCCGGTCTCCCTCCCAGGTGGGGAAGCCGCGCATCCGGTCCTTGGCGACCCATTCCAGATCCCCCTCGTCGCATTCCTTCATCTCGCCCCGGAATCCGTCGGCGGTAAACAGGTGCATGTATTCCGTCTCCGCCAGGTCGGTGGTCAGGAAGGTCACGATCCCCCGGTACCGCCAGGAGGTCAGGGTCAGCCCGGTCTCCTCCCGGACCTCCCGCAGCAGGCAGTCCTCCGGGCTCTCCCCCTCCTCAAACTTTCCGCCGATGCCGATCCACTTGTCATGATTCAGGTCGTTTTTCTTCTTCACCCGGTGAAGGAGCAGCACCTCCGGCTCCCCGGCCGCTCCGGTTCTCTCCAGATAGCAAAGCGTTGAATTGATCATTCCGGTCTCCTTCCCGCCCAGGCCGGGCGCGCTCCCCGGGGCTCTCCGTTCCGCGCCGCGCGGCAGACCTGCCGCGGCTTTTTTCCGCAGGCGCAAAGCGGGGGGACGGAACCCCGTCCCCCCGGCCGCAATTCCTTTACAGCCTGGCGCGCTGAATCTTGCCGCTGACCGTCTTGGGCAGCTCGTCCCGGAACACCACGATCCGGGGATACTTGTACGGCGCGGTATGCTGCTTCACGTAGTTCTGGATTTCCTTCTTCAGATCCTCCGAGGGTTCCGTGCCCTTCGTCAGCACGACGCTGGCCTTGACCACCTGGCCGCGGACCTCGTCCGGCGCGGCGCTGACGCCGCATTCCAGCACGTAGGGCAGCTCCATGATCACGCTCTCGATCTCGAAGGGCCCGATGCGGTATCCGCTGCTCTTGATAACGTCGTCCGCCCGGCCCACATACCAGAAGAAGCCGTCCTCATCCTTCCAGGCCACGTCCCCGGTATGATACCAGCCGTCGTGCATGACCTCCCGGGTCTTCTCCTCGTCCAGGTAGTATTCCCGGAACAGACCGATCGGAATTCCCTTCGAAATGTCAATGCAGATTTCCCCGGGGCTTCCGGTGGGCACCCGGTTGCCTTCGGCGTCCAGCAGCGCCACCCGGTAGATGGGCGTTTCCTTGCCCATGGAGCCCAGCTTGTGGTCCGCTCCGGCCAGGTTGCCGATGATCATGGTGCTCTCGCTCTGCCCGAAGCCCTCCATCACCTGCAGGCCCGTCTGCTTCTCGATCTGGCGGTACACCTCCGGGTTCAGGGCTTCGCCCGCGCTGGAGGCATGGGTCACGGAGGACAGGTCATACTTGCTCAGATCCTGCTTGATCAGCATGCGGTACATGGTGGGCGGCGCGCAGAAGGTCGTGATGTGATATTTCGCGAAGAGGGGCAGGATATCCGCCGCGTCAAACCGGTCGAAATCGTAGACGAAGATCGCCGCCTCGCAGAGCCACTGCCCGTAGATCTTTCCCCAGCCCGCCTTGGCCCAGCCCGTGTCGGAGATGGTCAGGTGCAGCCCGTTGGGATTGACGCAGTGCCAGTATTTCGCGGTGTGCAGATGCCCGAGGGGATGGGTGAAGCTGTGGGCCGCGATCTTGGGATAGCCCGTGGTGCCGGAGGTGAAATACATCAGCATCAGGTCATCCCCGCAGGCCGCGTCCTCCGGGCGGTTGTAGTGCGTGGAATACATCAGGTATTCCTCGTCAAAGGGGTGCCAGCCCTCCCGGGTGCCGTTCACGATCAGCTTCAGCTCCAGTCCGGGAGCGTTCCGGGCGGCCAGCTCCGCCTGATGGGCCGTGTCCCCGTCGGCGGTGCAGAGGATCGCCTTCACGCCGGCGGCGTTGAAGCGATACTCAAAATCGTGCTCCTGCAGCTGCGCCACGGCGGGGATGGCGATGGCCCCGATCTTTTCCAGGCCCAGCAGGGCGAACCAGAACTGGTAATGCCGCTTCAGCACCAGCATGACCCGGTCGCCCTTCCGGATGCCCAGCGCCTTGAAATAATTGGCGCAGCGGTTGCTCGCCCGCTGGATGTCCTTGAAGGTGAACCGGTGCTCCACCTTGTTCCGGTCCAGGTGCAGCATGGCCAGCTTGTTGGGCACCTCCGCGGCGATGGCGTCCATGACGTCAAAGGCGAAATTGAATTTTTCCGTATTCTTGAAGGTGATCTTCGTGGGGGTTCCCCGCTCGTCCTTCTCCACGTCGGCAAACCGGTGCCACACCCGGGTGCGTCCGTTTTCGGCGGGATATTCCTGCAGGCTGGGGCCCGCGGTAATCTTCTCCGGCATCAGCTCCGGAATCGGCGCGCCGGTGGGATTCAGCACGATGGCATAGAACAGGCAGTCCTTCCCGCCCACGGCGATCATGCCGTGGGGCGTGCCGCTGTCGTAATAGATGGAGTCTCCGGGGTTCAGGACGGAGCTGTGCTCGCCCACCTGCACCTTCAGCTGGCCCTCGATGACGATGTCGCACTCCTGGCCCTCGTGGGTGGTCAGCTTGATGTCCGCGTGCTCCGCCTCGGCGCTGTAGGTCGCCTGGACGTACAGGGGCTCCGCGATCCGGTTCCGGAAGGAGGATGCCATGTTGTAATACACCATGTCATGGGCTTCCTCAATGCGCTGGCCTTGGCCGCGCCGGGTCACGGTGAAGGAATTCAGGGTCGGGCTTTCGCCCTCGATGATATCCCCCACGTCCACCCCGAAGGCCAGGGCGCAGCGGTACAAGAAGGCAAAGTTCAGGTCGGACCTGCCCATCTCGCAGTCGATGTACTCCTGCTCGCTGACCCCGGTTTTCATCGCCATTTCGGCGATGGTGTAGTTTTCAATCTCCCGCAGCTCGCGAATGCGGTGCGCCATCTCCTGGATCTTGAAGTTCAGTCCCGTCGTCTGTTGCATCCCTGCTCCTCCTCCGTCCTTCGGCCCCCGCCGTGAAAAAACGCCGCCGTTCTCAGCCGTTTCCGGGATCGTCCCGTTCCGTAATGTCCGGTCCCGTCATGGACAGGGATCCTCCGGGAATGAACCCGCGGGCCGTCTGGCCGTTGATGGTGGTCTCAATGTAATCCCAGTCGCTGGAATTGTACATGGTGGTCAGATAGGTCACCCACGTGCCCGCCGGAATCCGGGTCATTTCCTTCCCGGTCAGGGCCGGGTCATCCGTCAGCGAAACATTGGTCATCACCTGGCAGGAGCTTCCGTCCCAGGTCAGGTTGTCCAGCCAGGGCAGCTGCCCCTTGATCCGGGATCCGTCCACATAGCCGACCCGGTACTGTCCCGCGAAGTTCGCCTCGTAGAGCATCAGCATCCAGCCGTGATCCCATCCCAGGGCATAGACCGCTCCGTTCGTGCTGCACATGGCCTTTCCGTTGTTCGCCCGATAGGCGGACGAAGACGGCGCGGAATAGACCGGCAGCTTCTGGCCGGTTTTGATGGACACATATCGGAAGCCCCGGGGCGTGTCCACATGCTGCGCCGGCGGGGTGGGCATCCCGATGCCGCCGGGGTTCGTGGTGCCCGCCGCCTTCATCTCCCTGCGCACGGATTTGATCAGGTCCACGTTGTGATTCTCAATCGCGGAGCACTGGGAATAGGTTTCGTGATGATTGGTGGAAGACTCGCTCTCATTCGCGTGATACCAGGGCATCTGCGTGAACCAGTTGTAGCAGCGGCTTCCGGTTTCAAACTTGTACCCGTGCCGGGCATAGATTTCGTTGAAGGCGTACAGCAGCGTATCGTAGCGATAGCCCCACAGCTCCTCCCGGGTCAGCTCCCGCCGGTCGCTGTCGGGAATGATATACAGGGATTCCGCCCGCGCCGCCGTCAGCGCCGGAAGCGCGCACAGCCACACCAGGGCCAGGGCCAGAACCAGGGAACATACCTTTTTCATCGGAAAGCCTCCTCCGTCTTCATGGATCGGGATCCGGCCGCGTCCTTGCCGCGCGGCCGCCCGCGTTCTTCTCAGATTTCCGCCTTCGCCTTTTCCAGCGCGGCAATGACCCGATCGCACCAGGCGTCGAAGTCCGGATCCGGCCGCTGGCACTCCGGATGGGTCATCATGTAATCCAGCACGATCCGGGCCCCCTGATGGAAGGGCACGGTGGTCCGCAGGTCCGGCGCCAGGCGGCGGATCTTCGTCAGGTCAAAACACACGCAGACGGACTTGTCCCCCGTCAGCTCCCCTTCGAAATCGTATCCCGCCTTTTTCCCGGTTTCCGCCAGGAAATCCGAGGCCACGTGCACCGCATGGAGCTCCACCCCCAGCGCGTCGGCAATGGTCTGATAGATCTGGTTCCAGGTCAGCACCTCGTCCCCGGTGATATGGAAGGCCTCGCCGATGGCGTGCCGGTTTCCCATCAGCGGGATGAACCCGCGGGCGAAGTCCCGGTTGAAGGTCAGATGCCACAGGGAGCTTCCGTCCCCCTGGATAATGACGGGCTTGCCCTCCCGCATCCGCTGGATCACCTGCCAGGGGCCCTGCTTTCCGTGGACGCCCAGGGGAAGATTCCGCTCGTCATAGGTATGGCTGGGCCGGACGATGGTGACGGGGAAGCCCTCTTCGCGGTAATGCGCCATCAGCGCTTCCTCGCAGGCGATCTTGTTCCGGGAATACTCCCAGTGGGGATTCGCCAGGGTGGTTCCCTCCGTGATGCGGAAATCCGCCGCGGGCTTGTGGTAGGCGGAGGCGGAGCTGATGAAGATATACTGCCCCGTCTTTCCCCGGAAGAGCCGCCAGTCCCGCTCCACGTCCGCGGGATGGAACGCGATGAAGTCGCACACCGTGTCAAACTTCATGTCCCGGAGCTTTTCCGCGGTGCCCGCCTCGTCATGGATATCCCCGAGGATCTGATGCACGCCTTCGGGCATCTCCCCGCCGCGGCTGCCCCGGTTCAGCAGCCAGACCTCCCAGGCCGGATCCTGCGCCAGCTGACGCACGATGGCCATGCTGATGGTTCCCGTTCCTCCGATAAACAACGCTTTCATGCCCTGGCTCTCCTTTCGCGGGGATTTCCCGTGCAGTTTCGCGTGAAATAGTCAGATATTCGACAGGAAAGGCTGAAAATCCTGCTGAGGGCTACCCCTTTTCCGGATTCCGGACCGGGGCAAAAATGCCCTGCAGCACTTTCCGGGACAGCTCCTCCGTCTGCTCCTTCAGAGGCCGCTCCGGATCCATGGTGAAGGGGGCGCGGATCCGCATCTCCCCGGCCTCCGTATCCAGCCGGACCGGCCAGACCTTCAGCGGCTTTCCCGCCCGGCGGGCGTACATGGGCAGGATCATCAGCCAGCCCTCGTTGATCTTCTCCTGATCATGCTCGCCGAAGCCCGTCGGGATCTCCGGAAAGATCACCAGGTTCTTTCCGTCCTGCAGCAGCCGCAGGCTCTCCTTCATCGTCGTGGCCGCCCGCCCGTCATGATAAACCGGAACATGGGGCACGGAGCGGAGAATGGGCGGCAGAATCACGGAAACCACGGGCGGAATCACGGCGTTCCACAGGGGCGCCAGCTTTCCGTTCTCGTCCCACCAGTGATCCTGGCGCACATAGGCCGGCGTAGTTTCCCGGGAGAGGGGGGCGGCATAGATCCAGATGGGACTTTCCTCCCGCAGGGGGAACCGGGTCGCCATCTCCAGCGGCCCGACGGCCCGCTCGTGATTGGCCACAAAAACGCAGGGTTCCCCGTCGAAGGGAACCTCCCATACTGGCTTCAGCTTCGGAATAAACAGCCGCACCAGCGGCACGGCGACCCGATAAAAACGCTTTCCCATCTGAATCTTTCCTTCTTTTTCGATGCATGCGGCGCCCGGCGCCGCGCATCGCATTGGCTCAGTCCGGTTTCCGCCGGGACGTTTTCCGGAGCCACGGCGCGGCCTGGGCCAGCAGCACCGCCGCGAACATCAGCACGCAGCCGGCCGCCTCCCGGCCCGTCAGCCGCTCCCCCAGGAGCAGCGCGCCGGTCAGCACCGCGAACACGGACTCCAGGCACATCAGCAGGGAGGCCAGCGTGGGGTTCACATCCCGCTGGCCGAGGATCTGCAGGGTATAACCCACCGCCCCGGACAGGATGCCGGCGTACAGGATCGGGATCAGGGCCCCGCGGATCCCCATCCAGCTGATTTCCTCCGTGCACAGCGCCAGGATCATGGACAGCACCCCGGTGACCAGAAACTCATCCCGGGCCAGCCGGATCCCATCCACCTTCGGCGCGAAATAGTCCACGCAGAGGATCTGTCCCGTGAAGCAAATGGCGCAGCCGATCAGCATCAGGTCCCCGCCCTCCAGCCGGAATCCTCCGGCGGGAACGCAGAGCAGGAACAGGGCGAGCACCGCCAGGGCCACCCCCAGCCAGACCGCCTTCCCCGGCTTCCGGCGGAACAGCAGCCGCCCCGCCACCGGCACCAGCACCACGTACAGCGCGGTGATGAACCCCGCCTTGCCCGCCCCGGTATCCACGAGGCCGGCCTGCTGCAGCAGGGTGGCCGCGCAGAGGAACAGCCCGCACATCCCGCCGGCCCGCCGCTGCGTCCGGGGATCCGGCCGCTCCGGGTTTTTTTCGCCGAAGAGCAGCGCCGCCGGCGTCAGCACCAGCCCGGCCAGCAGCATGCGCACGCCGGAAAAGGTGAAGGGCCCCACGTGATCCATGCCCGCCCGCTGCGCCGCGAAGGCGGCGCCCCAGATCATGGATCCCAGGAGCAGCAGCAGGCTGCCCCGGATCTCCCTTCGTTTTTCCTCCCGCGGATTCATGGCTTCCTCCCCCTCATTTCTCCGTCTTCCGCCCTCCCGGGCGGAAAAGCCGTCAAAGCCCGTTTCGACTTCGCAGAATATCACAGGGGCTCCGCCGCGTCAATCTCCGTTTTTCCTATTCCCACTGGGCGAGCAGGCCGCGCATCCATGCCTGCACGTCCATCTCATACACCCGGCGCAGGTTATCCGGCGACAGCGTCTCCGCCGCCTCCCCCTGCGCCGCGCATCTTCCCCGGTTCATCAGCAGGGCATGCGTTCCGTATTTCCGGGCCAGGCTCAGGTCATGCACCACGGACAGCACGGCCCGTCCCGGCTCCCTGCGCCAGTCCTCAATCAGCGAAAAGAGGCGTTGCTGATACTTCAGGTCCAGGTGGTTCGCCGGCTCGTCCAGGATCAGCACCCGGGGATTCTGGGCGAACACCTGGGCCAGGAACGCCCGCTGGGTCTCCCCGCCGGAGAGCGTCAGCATGCTGGCCTGGCGCAGGGCGGTCATTCCCGTCATCTCCAGGGCTTCCTCCACCCGCTTTTCCTCCTCCCGGTCCTTTCCCCCCAGCAGGCCCGCCCGGTAGGCGTACCGTCCCAGCCGAACCACCTCCTCCACCGTGTAGGAGTATTCCACCCGGTTCTTCTGGGACAGCACCCCGATCCGCCGGGCCAGCAGGGAGGCCTTCATGCGCCGGAGGTCCTGCCCCTCCCATTCCAGGGCGCCCCGGCTGGGCACCCCCTGGGCAATCGCCTCGATCAGGGTGGACTTGCCGGCGCCGTTGGGACCGGCCAGCATGAGCCACTGCCCCTCCCGCAGCTCGAAGGACAGATCGTCCACCGCGGTCAGGGCGCCGTATTTCACGGTGATATGGGTTCCCTTCAGCATCCGGTCATCCCGCCTTTCTGGTCCGCGCAAAGATGAGGACAAAGGCCACGCCCCCAACGAGGGAGGTGACCACCCCGATGGACAGCTCCACGGGGCTGAACAGCGTCCGGGCCGCCAGATCCGCCAGCAGCAGGAAGATCGCCCCCGAAAACAGGGAAGCGGGCAGAAGCCGCCGGTGATTCGGACCCACCAGCATCCGGGCGATATGGGGCATCACCAGGCCCACGAAGCTGACCGTGCCCGAGATGGAGACGCAGACCCCGATCAGCACGGAGACCGTGATCAGGATGATCAGCTTCACCCGCTTCACAGGGACGCCGATATGCCGCGCGTTCTCCTCCCCGATGGCAAAGGCGTTCAGCTCCGGGCTGAAGCGGAGAAGAACGCTGCCGCAGAGGATCAGCGCGGCCGCCAGCAGCTTCACCTGGTCATAGTTCACCCCGGAAAAGGAGCCCAGCGTCCAGAAATGCAGGGAGCGGGTATGATCGCTGGCAAAGGTGATGACCAGGGAGATGACGGAGGAAATGAACATGGTGAAGATGACGCCGATCAGAATGATGCTGCCGGTGGCCAGGGAGTGATCCAGCCCGTAGGCCAGCGAAAGAATCAGGATCAGGGATCCGAAGGCAAAGGCCATGGCCGTCACCATGATGCCGCCGTAGGCGGATCCGGGCAGGGTAAAGCCGGTGGCCATGGCGAGGACCGCTCCCAGCGCCGCGCCGGAGGAAACGCCCAGGGTGGAGCCGTCCGCCAGGGGATTCCGCAGCAGGCCCTGCATCGCCGCCCCGCAAAGGGACAGCGCCGCGCCGGAAAGCGCGACGCAGAGCACCCGGGGCAGGCGGACGTTCAGCAGGATGTTCCGCAGCGTGTCCTGCCCCTCCGGCCGGCCCCGCAGCGCGCTTCCCAGAACCCGCAGCGTGTCGGGCAGGGGGATGCGGACGCTTCCCATGCAGACGCAGAGGATCAGGGTCAGCAGCAGCGCCGCCGCCAGCAGCGCGCAGGTCAGGGGACTCAGGCGTTCCCGCTTCCGGATTCTGGATTCGTTCATGAAAACCTCTTTCCGCGTAAAGAGGGGAGCCGAAAGCGCTTCGGCTCCCCGGTTGCTTCCTTGTTCCGCGCGTCCCGCCGGATTAGGCCGCCGGGGCCTCCTCGTCCGTGCCGCGGATGAAGTCGAACAGCTCCACCGCCGCATCCTTCAGCCGGGGGCCGGGACGGGAGATCGCGTTGGAGTCCGCGTTGAACACCTGGCCGTTCTTCACGGCCGGGATGTCCTGCCAGCCTTCCCGGCTCATGATCTCCTCCACCGGGGTCGGGCCCTCGCCGTAGTACATGGTGATGGTCACGATGTAGTCCGGATTCCGCTCGATGACCTGCTCCTCGCTGATCTCCGCCCAGTCCTTCACATCCGCGAAGGCGTTGGTCAGGCCGCAGACACCGGCCAGCTCGTCCATGAAGGTGCCGCTGCCGGCGGTCCACAGCCCCCACTGCAGCGGGGACACCTCAAAGTAGACGGTTTTTCCCTCCGCGGGAGCCTGGCTCCGGATTTCGGCAAAGGTGTCCTGCATGTCCGTGATCACCTTTTCCGCGTTCTCTTCCTTGCCCATCAGCTGGCCGATCATGCGGATGGCGTAGTACACGCCCTCCAGATCCGCGGCCTTGCTCACCACGACCTGGACGCCGTTCTCCTCCAGCTGCTTCACCTGCTCCTCGCTCTGGGCCATGTCGTTCATCAGAACCACCTGGGGATTCAGCGCCAGGATTTCCTCGATATTGGTTTCCGCGCCGGACTGCACCACGGGCAGGCCGGTGATGGACGCCGGATAGTCGCAGTACTGGCCGATTCCGACCAGCGCGTCCTCGCAGCCGAGAGCGCACAGGATCTCGCAGTCCGAGGGCTGCAGCGCCACGATCCGGGTGGCGGGCTCGGTCAGGGTGATTTCCCGGCCGTACATATCCGTCACGGTGAGGACGCCTTCCTCCGCCCCCGCGGGCAGGCAGCCCATGAGCATCAGGGCCGCCAGAAACAGAGCAACAAGTTTCCTGGACATTTTCTGTCCCTCCTCATTTTTTGATCAAATGAATCAGCGGGAGGTCGCCTTTTTGTAAAAAAAGGCGCTCCTCCCTGAGGAACGCTAACCGAACCCGCGGCATCATCGCGGGCTCAACAGCTTCTCCCACCCCCAGGGGATTGATTGGTTTCACGGTGTAAACAAGTCTCCCGGCTTGGCCTCATCCTACTCGCGCGCCTTCCCGCAGTCCCCCTCCGGCCCCTCCGGGGCCGGGGATTCTCCGCAGTGGCTTCCATCGCGCTTTCGTCCGCTTCACGGTTACTGGGATAGCCCGGAACTCTCATCCGCCTTCCTGTGACGCGTCCCCTTCCGGGGCCGCGCCGCGCATCGCTGCGCAGATACACCGGCTATTCATTTGTCCCCTCCATTATATCCGGACAGCTGGGACAGCGTCAATGTGATTTTCCCGCCGCCCGGGCGGAGCCTCCCCTCCCAGGGCGCGGCGTTTTTTATAAAACGGAGCCCCCGGACTCTTCCGGGGGCTCCGCGTCGGGTTTCCGAATTATTCTAGCTCAAAGGCGCCGGTATACAGCTGATAATACTGTCCCTTTTCCGCAATCAGCTGCTCATGGCTGCCCCGCTCGATGATTCTTCCGTGATCCAGCACCATAATCACATCGCTGTTCTGCACGGTGGAGAGGCGGTGGGCGATGACAAACACCGTCCGGCCCTGCATCAGCTGGTCCATGCCCCGCTGCACCAGCGCCTCGGTCCGGGTGTCGATGGAGGAGGTGGCCTCGTCCAGGATCATGACCGGCGGATCCGCCACCGCCGCCCGGGCAATGGAGATCAGCTGGCGCTGGCCCTGGCTCAGGCCGCCGCCGTCCCCGGTCAGCACGGTCTGGTATCCGTCCGGCAGCCGGGTAATGAAGTCATGGGCGTTGGCCAGCTTCGCCGCGGCGATGCATTCCTCGTCCGTGGCGTCCAGCTTGCCGTATCGGATGTTGTCCATCACGGTGCCGGTGAACAGGTTGACCTCCTGCAGCACCACGCCCAGGGAGTGCCGCAGATCCGGCTTGGCAATCTTGTTGATGTTGATGCCGTCGTAGCGGATCTTCCCGTCCGCGATGTCGTAGAAGCGGTTGATCAGATTGGTAATGGTCGTCTTTCCCGCGCCGGTGGCGCCCACGAAGGCCACCTTCTGGCCCGGCCGGGCGTAGAGCGTGATGTCATGCAGCACGGTCTTCTCCGGCACATAGCCGAAGTCCACATGATCCATGACCACGTCGCCCTCCAGCCGGGTATAGGTCACGGAGCCGTCCGCGCTGTGGGGATGCTTCCACGCCCAGATGCCCGTCCGCTCCGCGGTCTCCACCAGTTTTCCGTCCTCCTCCCGGACGTTCACCAGGTGAACATAGCCCTCGTCCTCCTCCGGCTCCTCGTCCATCAGCCCGAAGATCCGCTCCGCGCCGGCCATGGCCATGGCGATGAAGCTGATCTGCTGGGCCACCTGGTTGATCGGCATCATGAAGTTGCGGCTCAGGGTCAGGAAGGCGGCGATGGCGCCCAGCGTCAGCACCCCGGTGCCGCTCAGGCTCAGGTTCGTGACGCCGCTGATGGCCAGGGCGCCGCCCACGATGGCCAGCACCACATAGATCAGGTGCCCCATGTTGTTGTTCACCGGGCCGAGGATGTTGGACAGCTTGTTGGCCTCGGTCATGTTTTTGCAGAGCTCGTCATTCCGCCGGTCGAACTCTTCCTTCGCCTGGGGCTCATGGTTGAAGACCTTGACCACCTTCTGGCCGTTGATCATTTCCTCCACATAGCCGTTGAGGTTGGCCAGGGAGGTCTGCTGCCCGACGAAGAAGCGCGCGCTGCGGGTGCCCAGGCTGGCCGTCACCATCAGCATGAGGACGGTGCCCGCGATCATCACTAGCGTCATCCACACGCTGCACTGCAGCATGGAAATGAACACCACGATCAGGGTGATGGCGGAGGAAATGGTCTGGGGCAGGGTCTGGCTCACCATCTGGCGCAGGGTATCCGTGTCGTTGGTGTAGAAGCTCATGACCTCGCCGTAGGTATGGGTGTCAAAGTACCGCACGGGCAGCGTCTGCATATGGGCAAACATCTGGTCCCGGACCGTGCGCAGCACGCTCTGGGAGACCACCGCCATGGTCCGCGCCTGCACGAAGTTTGCCAGGATGGCCAGCACATACAGCGCGGCCATCTGCAGGATCGCGCCCAGCAGGCCGCTGTAGTCCGGGGCCAGCCCCTGCAGGCTCTCCTGCAGCAGGGGCGTAATATATCCATCGATGATCCGTCCGAGGAAGGTGGCGGCGGAGGCGGTGGCGATGGCGTTGAGAACAATGCACGCCAGCACCAGCAGCAGCCTCGGCCAGAAGGGCAGCAGGTATTTCAGCAGCCGGGCCGCCGTTTCCTTCCGGATGGGCTGCATGGGACCCATGGCCCGGGGACCCCGGGGCCCGCCGACAGCGACGGGCCGGGCGGCCGCGGGGGATTTTCCTTTCTGCTCGCTCATTCCCCATCGCCTCCCTTCGTCTGGGACTCATAAACCTCCCGATAGATCCCGCACCGCTCCAGCAGCTCCTCATGGGTGCCGGTATCCGCCACCGCGCCGTTGTCCAGCACGACGATCATATCCGCGTCCATGACGGAGGAAACCCGCTGGGCGATGATGATCTTGGTGGTCTCGGGAATATAGCTGCGGAAGCCCGCCCGGATCAGGGCGTCGGTCTTCGTATCCACCGCGCTGGTGCTGTCGTCCAGGATCAGGATCTTCGGCTTCTTCAGCAGGGCCCGGGCGATGCACAGGCGCTGCTTCTGGCCGCCGGAGACATTGGCGCCGCCCTGCTCGATCCAGGTGTCGTATTTATCGGGCATCTCCTGGATGAAGGGATCCGCCTGGGCCAGGCGGCAGGCCTCCTCAATCTCGGCGTCCGTGGCCTGCTCATTGCCCCACCGCAGGTTGTCCCGGATGGTTCCGGAGAACATCTCGTTTTTCTGCAGCACCATGGCCACGCTGTCCCGCAGGGCCGTCAGGTCGTATTTCCGGGTATCCACCCCGCCCACCTTCACGGATCCGGAGGAGGGATCATACAGCCTGGGAATCAGCTGCACCAGGCTGGTCTTGCCCGCGCCGGTGCCGCCCAGAATCCCCACCACGCTGCCGGAGGGAATGTGCAGGTCAATGTCGCTCAGGGTGTCCCGCTCGCTGCGGGAGGCATAGCTGAAATGCACATGATCGAAATCCACGGAGCCGTCCCGGATCTCCGTCACGGCGTCCGCGGGGCTGGTGATGTCGCTCTTCTCGTCCAGCACCTCGACAATCCGCTGGGCGGACGCCCGGCTCATGATGATCATCAGGAACACGAAGGAGACCATCATCAGGCTGGACAGGATCTGGATCACATAGGTGATCAGGCTCATCAGCTGCCCCGTGGTCATTCCCACCGCCGGGTCGTTCCCGGAGGCGATGATCGCGTGGGCTCCCAGCCAGGAGATCAGCAGCGTGCAGGTATAGATGCACGTCATCATCAGCGGGTTCATGTAGGACATCTGTTTCTCCGCCTTCACAAAATCCTCGTAAATGGAGGCGGAAATCCCGGTGAACTTCTTTTCCTCGTAGTCCTCCCGGACGAAGTTCTTCACCACCCGGATGCCGCGCAGGTTTTCCTGCACCACGTTGTTCAGCCGGTCATAGGTTTTGAACACCCGGCGGAAAATCGGATGGGTCCGGGTCATGATGAAGTAAATGCCGAAGCCCAGCACCGGCAGGGTGAACAGAAAGACCATGCTGATCCTTGCATTGATGGTCATGGCCATGACCATGGAAAAGACCAGGGTCATGGGCGCCCGGACCGCCATCCGGAGGATCATCTGGAAGGCGTTCTGGACGTTGGTCACGTCCGTCGTCACCCGGGTGATGATGGACGAGGTGCTGAATTTGTCGATGTTGGAGAAGGAGAAATCCTGAATGGCATAATACAGATCATGCCGCAGGTTCCGGGCAAAGCCGGCGGAGGAAATTGCCGCCATCTTTCCGCTCATGACGCCGGAAAACAGGGAAATGGTCGCCGTCACCAGCAGCACCAGTCCGTAAAGCCAGATCTGGCTCATATCCCCCTTCGTGATTCCCCGGTCAATCAGATAGCTCATGACCAGGGGGATCACCGTCTCCATGGCCACCTCGCCCACCATGAACAGGGGCGTGGCGATGGCCTGCTTTTTGTACTGCCTCACCCGGGAGGCCAGCTTTTTAATCATGCGATGGCAAATCCTTTCCGTTCCGATAGAATCAGGCTGAAAGCGTCCGCACAGCGGACGCTTTCAAGATACGTGTTTCCCTCTCCTTTGTCAAGAATAATCATCGGAAGACCGTCACCCGACGGTCACCACGGCCTGCTGATAGTGAACCAGGCGATAGCGCCCGCCCGCCCGGGCCGCAAAGATCAGATGCAGCTGATCCCCGGGCTGCGCCGCGGCGGGAATCGTGACCGTAAAGGCATCTCCCTCCTGCCGGAGCATGGCTTCCTTCGCCCAGGGGGCGCTGGCCTCCGGATAGATCCGGGCGGAGACGGTGATCTCCCCGCCGTCCGGGGAGGCCGCCTGGGGATGCAGGGGGAGGCTTTCTCCCGGGGCGGCCCGGTGATCCAGCCCCTCCCGCAGGTAAAGCGCCGGCGCGTGCTCCCCTTCTTCAAAGGTTTCCGCGTCCACCCAGTTGGCCCGGGCCGCAAAATCCCGCTGCACATCCGCCACATAGGGCCACATGGATTCCGTCTCCTTGACCGCGCCGTCCCGGTCCGTGTAGGAATCCAGGCTCACGTCCCACAGGTTCAGTTTCTCGCCCTTTGAATTGACCTGGCCCTCCACCGGATGATACCGGCCGGCCATACCGCCCCAGCCGAAGTTCTCCAGCGTACGGAAGCCCCAGGGCAGCAGCAGGATGTACGTCGGGGAATCCCCCTCCGAGAGGAAGTCATATTTCCGGGGCTGGAAGCCCATCCGCGCGCCGAACCATTCCCGGGCGATGTTCGGGTTCGCGCCGAACTGGCCCTCCGGGCCTTCTCCCTCGTATTCGTGCCCGTCCATCCAGGTGCAGTATCCGTCCGTCAGCGCGCTGCTGCCCTTCAGGATCTCATTTCTCATGAAGTCCGCCCGCAGGGTATCCTTGCTCTCCCCCTCCGGCATCATGAACCAGGGATAGGCATAGCTCCCCATCTGCAGCGTTTTCACGAAGGGAATCCCCGGCCAGCTTTCCGCCACGTAGCTCCGGTAGGCGGGATCCTGCTCGCCGCAGGCCGTGATCACGACCTTCTTCGTAATCTTTTCCTTCAGCGCAGGCCATTCCGGCCGGTTCCGGTATGCCGTCTCGATATCCAGCAACGCCCGGGCGATGGTGTTGGTTCCGCCCCAGACCTGCAGGTACAACGGGCGCTCGTCCCCGTCCAGGATCCGGGCCCGGATCAGCTCCGATCCCTCGCTGGGCGCCTCCATCTCCCCCTCGTAGCCGATGTTGCCGATCTTCGTGATGGAGCGCAGGTAATCCGGCGTCGGATATCCCTCCGCGTGCCGGCACAGCCGCGGATAATCCTTTTCATAGTCGTCGATGACCCGCATCATCCAGTCCGTTCCCGGCCAGCGGTACGGCGCGTCGAAGGGGCCGCTCTGCTCGGAGCCGGCAAAATCGTCGGGCAGGGTCTTTTCCGGCTTCACCGCGCCGGGTACACCCCGCCAGTGGAATTTGGAGGAGGTCTGGACGATTCCCTGCAGCTCCACCTCGTTGGCATAGAACAGGAAATGCCGCAGCGAATTCTGATCGTCGACTTCCGCGTCCTGGGTAATGATTGTCCGAATTTTCATCCTCGTTCCTCCGTTTCCGGCTGTCTTCAGACCTTCCGCTGGGCGGCCAGCCAGTCCAGAATCGCGGTTTCCCGTCCGTCCACCGTCACGGGCTTTCCGTCATAGTCCAGCCGGCAGTCGTTGTTGAACACGGGGATCCACGCGAAATGCCCCATGTATTCCCAGGGCTCGCCCTTCTCGTTCCGGAACAGGCCGTGCAGGTCCAGGATCCTGTCCCAGAAGGTGAAGTGGCAGTTCTTCGCCCCCGCCGCCATGATCCGCTCATAGGTGGGCACCACGTAGCTGTCCGGCTTCACGACCGGGTCGTTCTTCGCGTGGGTGAACCAGATCGGAATCTCCTTCAGATGGGCGATGTCCGCGTCGCTGACCTGCTCGTCGATCATGGCCTCGCAGATCGGGAAGGCCGCCGTGAAGGCCTCCGGATAGCTCATCAGCATCCGCATGGTCATGAAGCCGCCGTTGGAATCCCCGCCGATGTAGATCCGGGCCGGATCAATGACCGCCGGGAACCGGGCAATGAACTCATCGATCAGGTACTTCAGCGCCTCCGTGTACATGGATTTCCCGGAATTCCCGTACTGATGACTTCCGTCGTCCAGCCACATGGTGTCGCACTGGGGCACCAGCACAAAGGCCCCGCCGAACTTCTCCTGCACCCAGTCCTCCGTCAACTCCGTCACCTTGTTGCCGCTCCAGGCGATGGGCAGATCCTGTCCGCCCTCCCCCGCCCCGTGCAGGAAGATGATCAGGGGCTTCTTTCCGTCCAGGCGCTTCGGCACAAAATAGCCGTAGCGGATGGGCTGCTCCGGATGGGTGGAAACGCCGGGCAGGAAGCGCTCCGCCTGGGGATTGAAGGTGCCGGCCAGCCGGTCGAACACCAACCCGTCCAGCGCCGCGTCCCCCTCCCCGATGGCTTCGGTCAGAGTCACCCGGTAGTCATTCACCGTATAGGTCTCGTGCCCGTTGATGTTCCGGAAGTCCGCCGCCAGGGCAGCGGAGCACTTCCACAGGGGGCCGAAGGGCATCTCCAGCGCGACATACCGGCTGGGGCCTTCCGTCCGCTCCCCGCGCAGATCGCAGGGATACGCCGCGCGGACCGGGCGGTAGCCCCGGCTGGGAACGAACTGATCCCGCTGGATGAAGCTCTTCGGCATTTCCACCTGGTCGCCGTTCTTCTGCCGGATGCGGACGTACACGGAAAACTGCTCCGGCTTCAGCTCCTCCGCGCCGACTTCCCGGGGCATGCCCAGCACCAGCCGGGTCACATAGGGTCCGAAGTCCGTTACCTGAATCACCTGATAGTACAGATTTGCCATGGGGGATCCTCCTTTCCCGTTCCGGCCGCGGTCCGCCCTCCGGGATTCCCCGAAGGCCCGTCCGGCCTTTTGAAGAGAAGGCCGCGCCATGACCGGCGCGGCCTTCCTGATGAAAACGAAATCAGCCCTTCACGCCGCCGAGGGTAATGCCCTTGACGAAGTTGTTCTGGATGAAGGGATACACGATCACGATGGGCAGCACGCCCACGACCGCCATGGCCATCCGGACCGCGACGCTCGGAATGGAGGCCAGGCCCTGGTTGGCGTTGGAGATCGAACTGGAGTTCTGCATCAGGAACTGGATGTTCTGAATCATCCGGTTCAGCAGGTTCTGGATGGAATACAGGTCCGTCCGCTTGGTCAGGTAGATGTAGCCGTTCATCCAGTCGTTCCAGTAGCCGATGCCGATGAACAGACCGATGGTCGCCACAATGGGCTTGGCCAGCGGCAGCGCGATCTGCACAAAGGCCCGGGTCTCGGTGGCGCCGTCGATGTACGCCGCTTCCAGCAGCGCGTCCGGGATGCTGGAAACGAAGTAGCTCTTCACCATCAGCACGTTGAAGGCGTTCATCATCAGGCTGGGCACCATCAGCGCCCAGAAGGTGTTCTTGATGCCAAACACATCGGAATAGTTGATGTAGGTGGGCACCAGGCCGCCGTTGAACAGCATGGTGAAGAACACCAGGAAGGTGATGATGCCGCGGCCCGGCAGGAACGTCTTGGACAGGGCATAGCCCAGCAGGGTCGTGATGGTCAGGCCCACCGCCGTGCCCAGAATGGTCAGCAGGATGGAAATGCCGTAGGCATGCACGACGGAATTGCCGCTGGTGAAGATGTACTCATAGGCGGCCGCGCTGAGCTTTTCGGGAATAAAGGAATAACCGTTGCGGATCAGTGCGTCATTGTCCGTAAAGGAGGAAATGAGCAGCAGGATCAGCGGCAGGATGGCGCACAGGGTAATGATGATCATCACCACATGGCCAAAGATCTGAAATCTTTTTTCCGACTTCATCTGTGTTTTCCTCCTTTCTCAGAATAGGGCGTTTTCCGGTTCCAGCTTCCGAACCAGCAGGTTCGCGCTCAGGACCAGGATGAAGCCCACCAGGCTCTGATACACGCCCGCGGCGGCGGACATGGTGATGTCGCCCAGCTGCAGCAGCCCGCGGTATACGTAGGTATCGATGGTGTTGGTCACGGGATACAGGGCGCCGGAGTTCTGCGGCACCTGATAGAACAGGCCGAAGTCGGAGTAGAAAATCCTTCCGATGGCCATCAGGGTCAGCATGATGATCGTCGGCTTCAGCAGGGGCAGGGTGATCTTGGTAATCTGCTGCCACTTGGTGGCGCCGTCGATGGAGGCCGCCTCGTACAGGCTCCGGTCAAAGCCGATGATGGTGGACAGATAGATGATGCAGTTGTATCCGATGCCCTTCCACAGGTTCACGAAGACCAGGATGAAGGGCCAGTATTTCTGCTCCTGATACCAGGCGATGGGATCCCGCCCCAGCGGCTTCAGGATCGAATTGTTGATGAAGCCGTTCTCCGCGGAGAGGAAGGCATAGACCAGATAGCTGACGATCACCGCGGACAGCAGATACGGCAGCAGGATGACGGACTGGTAAAGCTTCTTCGTCTTCGAAACCAGCTCCGACAGGATGATGGCCACGCCCACCGCGAAGATCAGGTTCACAATGATGAAGACCACGTTGTACAGGATGGTATTCCGGGTAATGATATACGCGTCCTGCGTGGAGAACAGATACTGGAAGTTCTTCAGCCCGGCCCAGGGGGAGCCGTAGATGCCGAACTTCGCCTTGTAATTCTTGAAGGCAAGAATGATGCCCGGCATGGGCATGTAGTTGTTGATGAACAGATAGATCAGTCCCGGCAGCGCCATCAGGTAGATGGGAATGGAGCGCTTCAGCGTCGCCTGCCGCCAGGCCTTGGACATTCTGGATTTGTCCTGAACCTTCGCCATACCTTTCACCTCACACGAAAATCCGGGCAGGGAAAGGAATGCTCTCCCTGCCCGGAGTTCAGTCAGTTTTCCTCTCCGGGGAAGCCCGGAACTTACTGGATGCCGTTGGCCGCGGCCCACTCATTCAGCTGAGCCTGCTTGGCGGCGATGTAGTCATCCAGACCGGCGGCCTTCAGCCGCTCCACCAGCTTCGGAATGCCCTCATCGGGATTCATGAAGCCCAGCTCCAGCTGCCGCTGATACTCGGAGTACACGTTGGTCAGCGCGGTGTATTCCGCGGACACTTCGCTGTTGTCGAAGGTGAAGCCCATGGCCTTGCTCGCCAGCGCGTTGTCGTTGTAGTTCTGCATCGTGGTCCACAGATCCAGGCTGTCGCCTTCCCAGATCCGGGCGATGAACTGGTTGGGCATCTGCCAGTTCACGTTGTTGTAGTACTCGGAGGTCTGGGCGTCGACGCCGTCCGCGAACTTGATGTGGCCGTCGCCGCTCTCCTGCCATTCCTTGCCTTCCTGGCCCCAGCAGATCAGGGTGGACAGGTCGGGATCGGTGTACAGCAGGTTCAGCACCTGCATGGCCGCCACGGGATCATCCGTGTTCTGGTTGATGCACCAGGGCATGGTGTTGTAGGCGCTGGAGCCCTTGAAGTCCGGGCCCAGCTGGAAGATCGCCACGGGGGTGCCGCACAGGTTGGATTCCTGCTGACGGATGCCGGGCTTGGTCGCGGTCTTGTAGGCGCAGAGGCTGCCGGCCTTCACCTGGGTGGTGGTGGCGTTGGTCTCGGTGATGGCGTCCGGAGAAATCCAGCCGTTCTGGTTCCACTTGTAGAACCGGGCGCACAGGTCATAGTACATCTGGCTGGAGAACAGATCGCCCAGCTCCAGGCTGTTGGTGGGATCCAGCAGCACGCCGAACATATCGCTGGGGCTGTCCATGGCCAGGCACTGGGAAACGGTGCTGCCGGGATCGGTGTAGAAGGTGGTCTTGTCCGGATACTTCTCGTGCAGCTTGGCGAGCACGTCCTCGATGAAATCGAAATCGGTGTAGATGATTTCATCTTCGGGCTTCGCGTACATGGACTGCCAGTCCACGCCGATCTCGTCCAGATACTTGGTGGGGATGGAGATGCCGAACTTGCCGGCCGCGTCATCCTTCTTGACCGGGACGCCGTACAGGACGCCGCCCACGCGGCAGCCGCCCAGCTCGTTGGCCCGGAAGGCGTCGATGATGCCCTGGCCGTAGGTCGCCAGCAGGTTGTCCTCTTCCAGGTCCAGCAGGTAGCCCTTGTTGTAGCAGGGCATGAAGCCGACGGACACGGCGTTGAACAGATCCACCTGCTCGCCGGAGGCCAGCATCAGGTTCATGTTCTGGGAATAGGAAGCGGCGTCCATGGGCATGAGCTCGACCTTGACGCCCAGCTTTTCCAGGGTGATCTTGCTCATCTCTTCCGCGATCCGGTCCGTGCCGACCAGACGGCCGGCCCAGGTCATGAACGCGATCACAACGGTGGGTTCCTTGCCGGAAGCGATCCGGTCCGCCGCGGCCTGGGCCGCGATGGTGCCGTCATCCGCCTTTTCCAGACGGGCGGGCTCTTCGGCGGAGCTGACGCTCAGGGCCATGCCCAGTGTCATCATGACCGCCAGTATCAGTGCCAGAAACTTCTTCATGTGATTTCCTCCTCTTTTTCCTTCCATCGGATACATCCGACTGAGTGGTTGCATTATAGCAGAGCGGGAGCTGAAACACAACCGATAATTGAGTCCTTTTTTACTAAATTTACTAAATTATTTCTGCGCCCACCGGCGGCGGAATGCCCAGGCCGCCTCCTTGGGCTGCCGGTTCCGGGAGAACAGGCCCTTTTTGTTGCCGTTCACCCGCATGATCCCCTGCCCGGTCTGGAAATCCGCGAAGTTCCAGGCCAGCTCGCCCTGAACGAAGGGATAGCGGTCAAAGACGCGGAAGTTCATTTCCATGTATTCCTGCTGGTATTCCTGGCTCCACATCACGCTGGGCAGCTTGTGCAGGCTGTCCAGCGTGTCCGTTCCGAACTCCGTGAACACGAAGGGAACGTTCGGCGCCTTCTCGGCCCACTGATCCATCTCCTCCTCGAACTGCCGCCGGGCCTCCTCCAGGTCGCCCCCGCTGATGTACCAGCCGTAGTAGCGGTTCAGGCAGATGAAATCCATCAGCGGCCAGCAGCGGCACTTCTCCGGGCTGCTGGTTTTCTCCAGCACGCCGGTCACCGGGCGCTTCTGGGGATCCAGCTGCCGCGCGGCCGCGAAGAGCGGCGCGAAATAGTCATGGGCCGCCGGCGTCGTGGTTTCCGCCTCGTTGAAAATGCTCCAGGCGATGACGGAGGGATGGTTCCGGTCCCGCAGGATCATCTCCTCCACCGCGGCCCGGTGGTTCCGTCCCAGCAGCTCCACATCCGGGCAGTCCCCGAAGAAGCCGTTGGACTTCCCCGCGCCGGCCGCCGCGAAATTGGCAAAGCTGCGCATCAGGCCGACGCCGGGCACCTCGTCGATGATCAGGAAGCCCTCCTGATCCGCCATCTGATACCATTCCTCCGCGTAGGGATAATGGCTGGTGCGGAAGCAGTTGGCCCCGATCCACTTCATGCATTCGTAATCCCGCTTCGCGACGGCGTAATTGAACCCCCGGCCCAGGATCTCGGAATCCTCATGCTTTCCGAAGCCCTTCAGGTAGACGGGCTGCCCGTTCACCCGAATCCTGCCGTCCTCGATGGCCACGGTCCGGATGCCCACCGGCGCGTCGTACCGGTCCAGAAGCTTTCCGTCCTTCGTCAGGCGGATGGTCAGCGTATAGAGGTACGCGTTCCGGACCTGCCAGAGGTGGGGATGGGGCACCCGCATTTCGCCCTGCCGGCCCCCGGCGCGGGCCGCCTCCCGGCCCTCCCGGTCCGTCAGCAGCAGGGAGATCTGTCCGTCCCCGCCGCCCTCCGTCTCCACGCAATAGGAAACGACCGCCGCCCCTTCCTCCAGGCGGAAGCTCACGCTGTAATCCGCGATGGCCTCCGCAGGCGTCCGCACCAGCCAGACGCTGCGGTGGATTCCCGCGTAGTTGAAAAAGTCAAAGTACCCCTGCGCGGCCTTCGTGCCGTCCGGCTTCGTCCGCACCGCGCCGGCGGGAATGCTGGTTTCGTTCAGCTCGTTGTTCGCCAGCACCGTCAGCCGATTGCGCCCGGGCCGGATCAGCCCGGTGACCTCCGCGGTCACAGGCAGGAATCCGCCCTCGTGCTCCCCGGCCAGCTCCCCGTTCAGGAAGATCCGGCACCGGTGGGTCACGCTGCCGAAGCGGACAGAATACCTTTCGTCCGGCCGCACCTCCTGGGCGAAGACATCCGTTTCGTACCAGAAGTCGCCGCAGTAGTCCCGCTGCGCGGCCCCGGTGAAGAGATCCGCGAAGCTGGCGGGCACCGGCATGGAAATCGGATCCGGCAGCCCCCGGCCGGCCCAGTCCTCCGCCATGCCCTCGCCCCTCGGGTCAAACCGGAACCGCCACAGCCCGTCCAGCCGCTGCGCCAGGCGGATCTCGTTGCTGACCGGATACAGTTCTGACATCATGCTGTTTCCTCCTTATTCCTTCACCGGGACCGTCAGCGAAACCGCCTCCAGGCCGTCCCCGGCCACCGTCAGTCGGACTTCCCCGGCCTTCGCGCCGGCCCGCAGCACGGCCATCGCCCGGCCGTGCCAGGTGGTGAAGCGTCCGGCCGTATAGTTCTCCGCCGTCACGCACGCGCCGGATCCGAATCCCTGCAGCGCGGCCTCCCCGTCCGCCGCGGCCGTCAGGGCAATCTCCGCGTCGGGAACCAGCCGGCCCTCCGCGTCCAGCACCTCCACGTTCACATAGCACAGGCTCTCGCCGTCCGCCCGCAGCGCGTCCGTCTCCGGCGTCAGCCGCAGCTTCGCGGGCGCTCCCGCGGTCTCGAGGACGTCCCGGGAAATCTCCTTCCCCGCCCGGTAGCTCACGGCCTCAAGGGTTCCGGGGGTGTAGACCGTCTCGAAGCAGAAGGACAGCGGCAGGTCCGGGCTCTCCTGTTCGCCGGCCTTCCCCCGGGCGATCTCCTGCCCGTTCAGCCGCAGCGCCACCTCTTCCGCGCGGGAGAACACGACCACCTTCACGGGCTTTCCTTCCTGCCCGCGCCAGGTCCAGCATGGCTCCACCCCGAGGAAGCCCCAGCTGGATAGCAGTTCCGTCTTTCCGTACACCGCCGGGTCATAGCTGAACAGCCCCGTCCGGTCGCTGCCGAACACGATGCTGCGGTAGACGCCCTGGGGCCGCACGTTTCCGAGGATGTCAAAGTCCGCGTCATTGGCCGTCCGCCAGGGGAATCCGGATCCGTGGGACTGCAGCGCCCAGGGTCCCATCTTCAGCAGCGGATCATCCGGCTCCACAAACACCGCCCGGCCGATGCCGGCCTCCCCGATGTAGTCCCACGCCGTCCACGTAAATTCCCCGAGAACGTAGGGCGTCCGCTCGATCATGGGCCAGTGCAGGCCCACCTCCTTCGGGAAGTTCTCGCTTCCGAGGATGACCCGCTCCGGGAACAGCTCATGGTCCTGTTCGTATTTGCCTTCCAGATAGTTGTATCCCACCACGTCCAGCCCCGCGGCAAAGGGCTCGGTGGCGTTTTCCCACAGCAGATCCCGCTCGCCCAGCAGGTCCGCGTTCTGCCCCATGGCTTCCTCGGTTTTCGCCATCATATCGGCGGTCATCTGATCGTCCAGCCCGTTCCAGAAGGAGCAGATCCCGTTGGACACCGGCCGGGAAGGATCCATCTCCCGCACCCGGTCGGCCAGCTTCCGCGCCAGGGCGTATCCGTCCCCCAGGCCCGCCCGCTCCGTGATCTCGTTGCCCGTGGACCAGATGATGACGGAGGGATGCGGGCGGTCCCGCCGCACGAAGGCCTCCAGATCGGCCTGCCAGTCCGTGGCGAAGAACTGGTTGTAGTCCCCGGGCATCTTGCCCATGCCCCAGGCGTCGAACGCCTCGTCAAACACGTACATACCAACCCGGTCGCAGGCCTCCAGCAGCGCCGCGGAAGGCGGATTGTGCGTCGTGCGGATCGCGTTGAAGCCCAGCTCCTTCATCTTCCTCATCTTGCGTTCTTCCGCGTCCGGCAGGGACACCGCGCCGAGCAGGCCGTTGTCATGATGGAGGCAGCCGCCCTTCAGCTTCACGGTCTTCCCGTTGATCCGCAGCCCGTGGCGGACATCCGCGTCCACCGTCCGGATGCCGAAGAGGGTTTCCGCCCGGTCCGCGGTGCCGTTTTCCGTCGGAACATGATGGGTCGTGAAGATGCCCAGATCCGTGACCGCCGCCTCCAGCCGGCAGCAGTTCGGCTCCTCCGCGCTCCACAGCCGCGGATGATCCAGCGTCATGGTGGTCCGGACCCCGGTCACGGCGCCGGGATCCAGCTGCACCCGAACCGTCCGGGTGACGCCCTCCAGCGTGAAGGCCACCTCCGCCAGGTGGGGCTTCAGGGTATGGTTTTCCACCTCCGCCCGCAGCTCCAGGAAGGCGGTGTCCTCCTCGATCTTTTTCGTAAAGCCGAAGATCCCGTCCGGCACGATATGGATCGCCGGCCCGGTCATCAGCGCGGCGCCCCGGAACAGCCCCGCCCCGGAATACCACCGGGAGTTGGGCTGCATGCTGGGGTTCACCGTCACAGTGATCCGGTTCTCCTGCCCGAAGGTGCAGAGATCGGAAAGATCCACCCAGAACGGGGAATACCCGTAGTGGTGCAGGCCCGCCTTCGCGCCGTTCACCTCGACGGTGGCGTTCATCATCGCCCCGTCGAAATACAGGTAAACCCGCTGCCCCTCCCATTCCGCGGGGATTTCCACCTTCCGGTTGTAGCACGCCACCCCCGCGGTAAAGAATCCGCTGGCCGCCTTGGCCGGAGCGTCCTCCCGGACATCGGACTCAATCATGTAATCGTGGGGCAGGTTGACCAGCCGGACGTCCTGCTCCAGGCGCGTCCAGGGCTGCATCATCCCGTGCCGGAATTCCCATCCCCGGTTGATGTTGATTTTCTTCATTTTTCTTCCTCCGTCCCGCTTGGTTTCCGCGGGCTTTCTTTCTGGTGATACGGTCATTATACCGGGTATCCCGGCAAAAGAAAAGGGCAAAAAGTCGGCGCGGCCGCGGGATCCATGCCCCTTGACGGATCGCCTTCCGCCTGATTTAATGAGGAAACAGCACAGGGAAACGAGGTAAGGCAGCATGAAAACAGTCCATGTGGTCGCGGCGGTGATCTGCGAATCCTTCGAAACGAAACAAACCGTCTTCGCCACCGCCCGGGGCTATGGGGAGTACCGGGGATTCTGGGAATTCCCCGGGGGAAAGACGGAGCCCGGGGAAACCCCGCAGCAGGCCCTGGTCCGGGAGATCCGGGAGGAGCTGGAGACGGAAATCCGGGTCGGCAATCGGATCGATACGATCGAATACGATTACCCGTCCTTTCACCTGTCCATGCAGTGCTTCTGGTGCGAGGTCGTCTCGGGCCGCCTCACGCTGCTCGAGGCGGAGGATGCCCGATGGCTGACCCGGGACAGCCTGGACAGTGTCCCCTGGCTTCCCGCCGACCGGATGCTGCTGGACGCGGTCCGAAGCCGGATGTCCTGATGCCCCCGGGCCGGACGGCTGGCCCCTGTTGGCCCAGATTGGCGTGGAATTCGTTCAGGGCGAAAAAAAACTGGCAGCTTTCGCTGCCAGTGAAGGGAAAACCAGGTTTTATTCGCGGTTGAACTTCCATCCGGCGACCTCGGGCAGGTCCTCGCCGTACTGATGGATGTACTGCTTGTGCTCCACCAGCTTGTCGCTCATCTTCTGATAGAGATAGGCGCCGCGGTTGCCCAGCTGCGGCAGATACTTGATCGCCTCCTGCACCAGGTGGAAGCGGTCCACATGGTTCTGCACCCGGACGTCGAAGGGCGTCGTGATGGTGCCCTCCTCCTTGTAGCCCCGGACATGCATCAGCCGGTTGTTGTGCCGCCGGTAGGTCAGCTCGTGCACCAGGCTGGAATAGCCGTGGAAGGCGAAGATGACGGGCTTGTCCTGGGTGAACAGGATGTCGTATTCCGCGTCCGTCAGGCCGTGGGGATGCTCCGTGGCGGGCTGCAGCTTGAACAGGTCGACGACGTTGATGAAGCGGATCTTCACCTCCGGCAGCTCGCTGTTCAGGATGGAAACGGCCGCCAGCGCCTCCAGCGTCGGGGTCTCGCCGGCGCAGGCGAAAACGATGTCCGGCTCCTGCCCCTGGTCATTGCTGGCCCAGTCCCAGATGCCGATGCCCTGCGTGCAGTGCTTCACCGCCTCCGGCATCGAAAGCCACTGGGGCCGCGGATGCTTCGAGGCCACGATCACGTTCACATAGTTCCGGGAACGGATGCAGTGGTCAAAGGTGGACAGCAGGCAGTTGGCGTCCGGGGGCAGATACAGCCGGACCACATCCGCCTTCTTGTTGGCGATATGATCCATGAAGCCGGGATCCTGATGGGTGAAGCCGTTGTGGTCCTGCTGCCAGACCGTGGAGGCCATGATCAGGTTCAGGGAAGCCAGCTCCTCCCGCCAGGGCAGCTGATTGCAGACCTTCAGCCACTTGGCGTGCTGGGCGGCCATGGAGTCGATGATCCGGGCGAAGGCTTCGTACGTGGCGAAGAAGCCGTGCCGTCCCGTGAGCAGATACCCCTCCAGCCAGCCCTCGCACATGTGCTCGGACAGCATGGAGTCCATCACGCGGCCGTCCGCCGCCAGATGGTCGTCCGTGTCGTACCGCTCCGCGTTCCAGTCCCGGTTCTCCACCTCGAACACCGCGTTCAGGCGGTTGGAGTTGGTCTCATCTGGCCCGAAGATCCGGAAGTTGCGGGCATCCGCGTTCAGGCGGAAGATGTCCCGGACAAACTTGCCCAGTTCGGTCATGTCCTGGCCTTCCCGCTCGCCGTGCCCCTGGGTGTCGAAGGCGTAGTCGCGGAAGTCCGGCAGCCGCAGATCCCGCAGCAGCAGGCCGCCGTTGGCGTGGGGATTCGCGCCGATCCGGTGATTTCCCTCCGGCGCCAGCGCCCGGATTTCCGGCAGGATCCGGCCGTTTTCATCGAAGAGTTCCTCCGGATGGTAGGACCGCAGCCACTGATCCAGGATCTTCAGGTGCTCCTCGGGCTTCGCCATGGAGATCGGCACCTGGTGCGCCAGGAAATTGCCCTCGATCCGCTGGCCGTCCACTTCCTTCGGCCCGGTCCAGCCCTTGGGCGTCCGGAGCACGATCATCGGCCAGACGGGGCGCGTGGGATCGCCTGTCTCCCGGGCCTTCTGCTGAATCGCCCGGATCCGCTCGATGACGGTGTCCATGGTTTCCGCCATCTTCCGGTGCATCGTCATGGGATCGTCGCCCTCCACGAAGAAGGGCTCCCAGCCGCAGCCGTGGAAGAAGTCCACGATCTCCTGATGGCTCATGCGGGCGAAGACCGTGGGGTTCGCGATCTTGTATCCGTTCAGGTGCAGAATGGGCAGCACCGCTCCGTCGGAAATCGGATTCAGGAATTTGTTGCTCTGCCAGGAGGTGGCCAGCGGGCCGGTTTCCGCCTCGCCGTCGCCCACGGTGACCGCGGCGATCAGATCCGGATTGTCAAACACCGCGCCGAAGGCATGGGCGATTCCGTAGCCCAGCTCGCCGCCCTCGTTGATGGAGCCGGGGGTTTCCGGCGCGCAGTGGGAGGGAACGCCGCCCGGGAAGGAAAACTGCTTGAACAGCTTCGCCATGCCCGCCTCGTCCTCGGAGATGTTCGGATAGACCTCGGAGTAGGTTCCGTCGAGATAATCGTTCGCGATAAAGAAGTTGCCGCCGTGGCCGGGGCCGGACAGCAGGATCAGGTCCAGGTCATACCGCTTGATGACCCGGTTCAGATGCACGAAGACGAAATTCTGTCCGGGCACGGTTCCCCAGTGGCCGACGATCTTCTTCTTGATCATGTCCAGGGTCAGGGGCTTCCGGAGCAGGGGGTTCTCCAGCAGGTACAGCTGTCCGGCCGAAAGGTAGTTCGCCGCGCGGAACCATTGATTCATCCGCTCCAGCAGTTCCTCGGTCAGGGGGCCTTTTTCCGGGCAAAGCGAGGGATTCTGAGAGTTCATGGATTCGTTCTCCTTCCACTGATTCAATTTGGATGGGACAGACCATTTTATATCTTTCGATGCGGGTTCCCGTTTTCCCTTGTCCGGTCCTTTTTTCTTTCCGCCGCCCTCCGGCGCCCCGCCCGAAAAAACATCTTCTTGTCCTTTTCGGGAAATAAACGTATAATATTCTCCATCGGCAGGCAGGGGAGACCGGATGCGCCCTGCCGGATGCGCCGAAACAGCAGAATCATCGGAACTGGAGGGATTCATCATGCGGCAGATCTACAACCCCTACCTTCCCCTGGGTGTCTACATTCCCGACGGCGAACCCCATCTCTTTGACGGGCGGGTCTATGTCTACGGTTCCCACGACGCGGTGGACGCCAGGGTTTACTGCCCCGGGGACTACAACGTCTGGTCCGCCCCCGCGGAGGACCTGACCTCCTGGCGGGACGAGGGAACCAGCTACCTCCGCCGGCAGGACCCCACCAACGCGCAGAACCGGATGCAGCTCTGGGCGCCGGACGTGACCCGGGGGCCGGACGGAAAGTACTACCTGTATTACTGCTTCCCCTTCTATCCGGAAATCGGCGTCGCGGTTTCCGCCTCCCCCGCCGGGCCCTTTGAATTCCACGGCCATGTCCGGTATGCCGACGGGCGCACGCTGAAGGAGTTCATGCCCTTCGATCCCGCGGTGCTGACGGACGACGACGGCCGGGTCTACCTGTACTACGGCTTCTGTCCCGCGGAGGAGAAGGAGATGCTCCTTCCGGAATTCACGGAGGAGGGAATCGAACAGATGCCGGAGGACAAGCGGGAAATGGTCCGGGGGCTCCGGGAGATCCATCTGGGCGAAAACAGCATGGTGGCGGAGCTGGAGCCGGACATGCTCACCCTGAAGTACACGCCGAAGTCCCTGATCCCCGGCGGGCATCACACGAAGGGAACGGGCTTTGAGGGCCACGGCTTCTTTGAGGCCTCCTCCATCCGGAAGATCCGGGGAAGGTACTACTTCGTCTATTCCAGCCACAAGAGCCACGAGCTCTGCTATGCCGTCAGCGACCGGCCGGACGGGGGCTTCCGCTACGGCGGCATCATCATCTCCAACGGCGATGTCAGCTACCGGGGACAGACCCGGCCGACCTACACCCTGTCCAACAACCACGGCGGAATCGTGGAGGTGAACGGGAACTTCTACATCTTCTATCACCGGGCCACCGCCGGCAGCGAGTTCTCCCGCCAGGGCTGCGCGGAGAAGATCACCCTCCGCCCCGACGGCGGCATCGATCAGGTCGAGATGACCAGCTGCGGCCTGAATCCCGGGCCGCTGAAGGCCGACGGGCTTTATCCCGCCGCCATCTGCTGCCACATGACCTGCCCGGGCACCATGGCCCACATCGATTACAACGATCCCATCAACCTGCGGAACACCCGGATCACGGAAGAGCGGAATGAGATGTTCGTTACGGACATCATGGACGGAACCGTGCTGGGCTACAAATATTTTGACTACGCGGAGCCGGACCGCCTGCTGCTGGAAATGCGCGGGGATTTCCGCGGGGAGGTTCAGATCGCTCAGGACGCGGAGGGAACCCGGGAGCTCGGCCGGCTGCCGGTCCGGATTCAGTCGGATCTCTGGCACCTGGACGGGGCCGCCCTCACGCCCTTCCGGGGCTGCGGGGCGCTGTTCCTCCGCTTCGCCGGCGAAGGCCGCCTGCAGCTGAAAACCATCGGCTTCCGGCAGCCGTGAGCCCTCCCGTTTCCGGGCGCCGGACTCCCCGGCCGCCGGCGGAATTTAGTAAATTTAGTATAAAATAGCTCAATTTTTGATTGACCTTCAGCCCGGGCGGCGGTATGCTCCCCTTGCAAACGATTCAGAAAAGGCGGATGCGGGGAGGGGAATCCCGATCATCCGGAGGAAATGGGAAGCCATTCCCGCCCCGGTTTCCGGGAGCAAAGGAGGATTTCGATGACACAGCAGGTTCTTTCCCGGTCCGGAAAAGCGCCCGGACGCAGCAAAAACCGCTTCCTGGACGCGATCCGGAAGCACTGGATCCTTTACCTGATGTTTCTTCCCGGCGCGGTTTATCTCATCATCAACAACTATATCCCCATGACCGGTCTGGTGGTTGCCTTCAAGGATTACAGCGCCAAGCGCGGCCTCTGGGGCAGCAACTGGGCGGGGCTGAAAAACTTTGAGTTCCTTTTCGCCACGCCGGATGCCATGGTGATCACCCGGAACACCATTCTCTACAACCTGGCCTTCATCCTGCTGAACAACGTCGTCGGCATCATGTTCGCCATCTTCATCTGCGACATGAAGAGCCAGCGCTCCAAGAAGGTCTTCCAGAGCGCGATCCTCTTCCCCTATCTGATGAGCTCCGTGGTGCTGGGCTACATTGTGTACGCCTTCCTGAGCCAGCAGACGGGCATTGTGAACAACTCCCTTCTGCCCGCCCTGGGAAAGGAAGCCGTCAGCTGGTATTCCAATCCGCCGGCCTGGCCCTGGATTCTGATCTTCGTCAATCTGTGGAAGGGCGTCGGATACGGCTGTCTGATCTATATCTCCACGATCAACGGCATCGATCCCTCCCTGTTTGAGGCCTGCACGCTGGACGGCGCCTCCAAGTGGCAGTCCATCCTCCACATCACGCTGCCGGAGCTGCGGGCCACCATCATCACCCTGACCCTGATGAGCATCGGGCGCATCTTCTACTCCGATTTCGGCCTGTTCTACCAGGTTCCCCGGAATTCCGGCCTGCTCTACTCCGTGACGGACGTGATCGACACCTACGTGTACCGCGGCCTGATGGTGCAGAACAACGTCGGCATGGCCGCGGCGGCCGGTTTCTATCAGTCCGTGGTCGGGTTCATCGTGGTGCTGATCGCCAACGGCGTCGTCCGCAGGGTCAGCAGCGAGAACGCGCTGTTCTGAGAAAGGAGGGACAGAAAAATGGTAGGAACTTCCAAAACATACAAAATCATTTCCTATGTGGTGATGATCCTGTGGGCCGCCATCATCATTCTTCCCTTCCTGCTTCTGCTGATGTCCTCCCTGACGGACGAGCATGTGCTGGTGGCCAACGGCTATTCCTTCTTCCCGAAGAAGTTTTCCGGCGCTTCCTACGCCTACATCTTCCAGTCCGGGGACACCATCATGCAGGCCTACGGCATCAGCATCCTGGTGACCGTCGTCGGCACGCTGGTCAGCGTGGTGCTGACGGCGCTGATGGCCTTCCCCCTGTCCATCAACAACCTGCCCGGGCGGCGGGTCATGATGTTCTTCGTGTTCTTCACCATGCTGTTCTCCGGCGGCATCGTGCCCTCCTACATCATGTGGTCGAACACCTTCAAGATCAAGGACACGCTCCTGGCCCAGCTGATTCCGAACCTGCTGCTGAGCGGCTGGAACGTCATGATGGTCCGGACCTATTTCTCCAACAGCATCCCCTACGCGATCTATGAAGCGGCGGAGATCGACGGCGCGAACCACCTGAAGGTCTTCACCAAGATCGTGCTGCCCATGGGCAAGCCGATCCTGATCACCATCGGCACCTTCGCCGGCCTGGGCTACTGGAACGACTGGACCAACGGCCTGTACTACATCTCCCGGCACAAGGAGTTCTACAACGTCCAGAACCTGCTGAACCAGATGGTGTCCAACATCCAGTATCTGGCCACCAGCACCACCAACTCCGGCATGGCCTCCGCCATGGGCTCCCTCCCCGCCACGGGAATTCAGATGGCCATCGCCTTCGTGGCGATCCTGCCCATCATGATCATCTTCCCCTTCTTCCAGAAGTATTACGCCAAGGGGATTTCCGTCGGCGCCGTCAAGTAATTCCTTCCCCCGGTCAATGGACGTCCGGTCGGACGGGCGGGGCGTCTGTTAGATAAAAAAAGAAAAGGAGATCCAAAGATGAAGAAACTGCTTTCCCTGCTGCTGGCTGCGGCAATGGTTCTCTCCCTGTGCGGTTTTGCGTCCGCGGAGGAAGTGACCACGACGACCTCCGTCGGAACCTATTCCGCGTCCAATCCCTATAAGATGACCTTCAGCTACATCGAGTTCTATCCCCAGGATGCCACCGAGCGCGACGCGGTGGTGGCGGCCCTGAACGAGTACCTGGTTCCCAAGTACAACATCGAAGTCTCCTTCAACCCGCTGCAGTTCTCCGAGTTCAACACCAGCTTCGGAACCAGCGTGGTGGCCTTCGATCCCTATGATGTCATCCCCGTGTTCTACAACAGCGTTTCCGGATGGATCAAGGCCGAGGCCATGACCGACCTGACCCCCTATCTGGACACCGAGGACGGCAAGGCCATCATCGACGCCATCGGCGAGCAGAACGCCAGGGTTTCCAGCATCAACGGCTTCATCTACGGCCTGCCGGCCTCCAAGGAGTCCGTCGAGCTGGGCGGCCTGTGGATGCGCAAGGACATCTGCGACGAGCTGGGCCTGACCGAGAAGTACGGCCTGGAATCCAACAAGGACACCTATGACGGCCATGCCCGTCCCTGGAGCGAAGCCGCGGAAATCTTCCAGGCCGTGAAGGACGCGCATCCCGAGATGATCCCGCTGTACATGGGCAACAGCGACCAGACGGCCCGCTTCTATTTCGTGGACCAGCTGCTGGATCGCTTCGGCGTGCTGGACTGGCAGGCCGATCATGACAGCACCAAGGTTGTGAACGAATTCGAAACCGACACCTTCAAGAACCTGTGCAAGATGCTGGCGGACTGGTATGACAAGGGCTACATCTACAAGGATGCCGCCACCGATCAGCAGGGCTCCGCGACCATGATCAAGGCCGGCAACACCTTCAGCTATGCCACCGCCATCAAGCCCGGCTTCCTGGCTGAAGCCAATGCCACCAACGGCCAGGAAGGCTATGCGATGTACTTCGGCGATTACGTGGAAGGCGGCATCAGCTCCGGCAACGTGGCGTTCTTCGGTCTGGGCATCGCGGACAGCTGCGAGGACAAGGAAATGGCCTTCAAGTTCCTGCGCGCGCTGTACACGGATCCCGTGGTCATGAACTACTGGCAGTTCGGTATCGAAGGCCAGGATTACAAGGTGCTGGACGACGGCACGGCCTACTTCGCCGACGGCGTGGACAACAGCAACTTCAAGTACTTCCAGAACACCGGCTGGGCGGCCGGCAACCAGTTCATCGGCTACGTCTGGAATGACGGCAGCAAGACCCCGGATTACTGGGATCTGCTGAAGAGCCACAACACCTGGAGCTATTACAGCCCCGCCTTCGGCTTCATGTGGGATTCCTCCGATTATGCCACCCAGATCACCGCGCTGAACAGCGCCCTGGAAACCTACCGGGCCGCGCTGCTGACCGGCTCCGTGGGCTCCGCCAACGTGGATTCCACCATTGAGCAGCTGAACAGCGCGCTGTACGCCTCCGGGCTGCAGACCGTCATCGACGCCAAGCAGGCCCAGCTGGATGCCTGGCTGGCGGTCAACGGTCCCGCCCAGACCCCCCAGGAAGACCTGGATCTGATCAATTCCGTGAAGTAATCCCTTTTTGAACAGGAACCCTTTTCAGGAGGCATCCCGCGGCTTCATCCCCCGGGATGCCTCTTTCCAAATGGCCGCTTCCGGCCGCCCGCGGGCGGCCGGGGGCGGAAGCCGGAAGGAGAAGAACATGAAGCAGTTTTCCTATCGTTTCACCGTTCCGGAGCAGAAGCGGGTCCGGATGCTGATCTCCACCGACGCGAAGAACGAGGCGGACGATCAGTATGCCATCGCGCATCATCTGATGACGCCGAAATTCGAGGTTCGCGGCATCATCCCCGCGCATTTCGAGACGCCCTACCGGCACACCGGCACCTCCTGCCAGGCCAGCCTCGAAGAGGTGAACCGGGTGCTGAAGCTGATGGACCTGGAGGGGGTCTGCCCCGTGGCGAAGGGCGCGGACGGCCCGCTGCCGGATGAGCACACGCCCCTGGATTCCCCCGGCGCCCGCCTCATCATCGCCGAGGCCCTGCGGGACGATCCCCGGCCGCTGTACATCGCCTGCCAGGGAACGCTGACGGACATGGCCTCCGCGATCCTGCTGGCGCCGGAAATCTGCGGCCGCGCCACCTGCATCTGGATCGGGGGCGGCGCCTATCCCGACGGGGAGCACGAGTTCAACCAGGATGTGGACATCGCCGCGGCCAACGCGGTGCTTTCCTCCGCGATGCCCCTGTGGCAGGTGCCGAAGAACGTGTACAAGCAGATGGCCGTCTCCCTGGCGGAGCTGCAGCACAAGGTGGCCCCCTGCGGGGAAATCGGAAAGTATCTGTTCGAGCAGATGGCGGCTTTCAACCTGACGCTGGCTGATTATCCCCAGTGGCCCCACGGCGAAATCTGGGGGCTGGGCGATTCCCCCACCGTCGGGGTGCTGCTGTTTGAATCCGAGCGGGAGGATGTCTATGAAATCCGGCCCGCGCCCCGCATCGATCCGGAAACCTCCCGGTATGTTCCCGGAAACGCGCCGCGGGACATCCGCGTCTATCAGGACGCCAACGCTCGCCTGACCCTGGAGGATTTCTTCGCGAAGCTGGCCATCAACTACGGCTGAGCCCCGCTTTCCCCGGTCCGGCCCGCTCCGGGCCGGGGAAGGCCCCGGAGCCCCGGAAGGAACCCGCTCCCCCGCCGCCCCGCGGCGCAAAACCCAAGAGAAAGAGGTGCCCTGAAATGAAGCAGACTCTCCGTATTGTCGATCTGCGGACGGAATACATGACCCGGCCCCTGGGCATGGATGTGCCCCGTCCCCGCTTTTCCTGGAGGCTGGAGGGCCCGGAGGGAACGGTGCAGCGGACCTGCCGGGTGCGCGTTGCGCGGGACGGGGCATCCGAACCGCTGTGGGATTCCGGCCTTCTGGAAAGCGCCTCCTCCCTGGGCCTCGCCTACGCGGGGCCGGCGCTGGCGCCGAAAACGCGCTACGCGGTCTCTCTGGAGGTCGGGGACGCCGCGGGCGGTTCCGCCTCCGCGTCCGACTGGTTTGAAACGGGCTTTCTGGACGGCCGCCCGGAGGCCTGGGGCGGCGCCCGCTGGATCGGCGCCCCGGATTTCCATCCCTGCGCCGACACCATGGGCGTTTTCGTCCTGTCCGCCACCCTGACCCTTTCCCCCGGCAGCCGCCGGGCCGGCATCGTCTTCGGCGCGGGGGACCGGCGGCTGGCGGACGCCAACCGGAACATCCTGGGCATGGCGGGAAGCAGCGAAATCCGCTACGTGCTGAACCTGGAGGAGCCCGCGGCCCTGGAAATCTACCGCACCGGGTATTCCCCGGAGGATACGGACGCGCCGCTGGCCCGGGTGCCCCTGAAGGAATGGGGAAAGCCGGACGCCGCGCCGCTGATCACCGATGCCAACCGGTATCAGCCCCATACGCTGACCGTGGAGGTGCCCGGCAACGGGGCCTTTGCCCGGGTGGACGGCGTGCTGGTGGACGCGGTGGAGGCGGTCTCCTTCGGAGGCAGCGCGGAGATCCGGCCCCGGCCCCTGAATCCCCTCGGGCACAATGACGTCATCCCCTTCCCCCATCTGTGCCGCGCCGGCTACTATGCCGGGGAGGGCGACACCGCGCGTTTTGAGGGGCTCCGGATCCGTTACCTGCGGGAGCCCGGACGGGAGGCCGCGTGCCTGCCGGGCCGGACCCTCGCCGGCACGGAGCCCGGCGGATCCCGCCATCTGGAGGATCCCTCCCGCCATTCCCTGCCCATGCTCCGCCGGGAGTTCGCGGTTCCTCCGGAAAAGCGGGTCGCCGCGGCCCGGCTGTACATCACCTCCCGCGGCATCTATGACTGCCGGATCAACGGGCAGGAAATCACCCGGACCGTGCTCAACCCCGGAAACACCCAGTACGACCGGCGCCTCGTGTACCAGACCTATGATGTCACGGATCGGCTCCATGCCGGCCCCAACGCGGTGGGCATCACCCTGGGCTCCGGCTGGTGGAGCGACGCCCAGACCTTTGTGGTGCAGAACTACAACTATTACGGTGACCGGGAATCCGTCCTCGCCCGGCTGGAGGTGCGCTATGCCGACGGGAGCCTGGACGCCTGGGTCACCTCGCCGGAGGAATGGACCTGCCTGGAGGAGGGGCCCTATACCTACGCGGGCCTGTTCCAGGGGGAGCATCTGGACCGGCGGCGGCTGGATCTGTATGAGCGCTTCTCCCTGCCCGGCTTTTCGGCGGAGGGAATGGTACCGGCGGCGGAAATCGTTCCGGATCCCGTGGCGGAAACCTGGACCGTGCCCCGCGGGTTCGGAAAGCCCTGGCCCCGGCTGGATCATTCCCGCGCCGTGATCACCGGCTCCTTCCACGCCCCGGTGCGGGAGGTCTGCCGGATTCCGGCCCGGCAGCGGCTGGAGCCCCGGCCCGGGGTCTGGCTCTACGATCTGGGGCAGGAAATCGCCGGCGTTCCCCGGGTGCTGCTGCGCGGGGAGGCCGGAACGGAGGTCACCCTGCGCTACGGGGAAATCCGCTATCCGGATCTTCCGGAGTATGCGAAGAACGCCGGCATGATCCTGACGGAGAATTACCGGGACGCGGAAAGCCTGGACCGGATCATTCTCCGGGGCGATCCGGAAGGCGAGGTCTATCAGCCCCGCTTCACCTTCCACGGCTTCCGGTATATCGAAATCACCGGGGTTTCCGTCCCTCCGGAGCCGGAGGAGGTGGAGGGCATCCAGCTTTCCTCCCTGCCGGCGCTGACCGGCCGCCTGGAAACGGACGATCCGCTGGTGAACCGGTTCATCGAAAACGTCCGCTGGTCCCAGCTGTGCAATTTCATCAGCGTGCCCACGGACTGCCCCCAGCGCAACGAGCGCATGGGCTGGGCGGGGGATACCCACGTGTTCTGCCGCACCGCCACCTATCAGGCGGACACGCGGCTGTTCTACCGCCGATATCTGGACGCCCTGCGGGATCTGCAGGAGGAAAGCGGCAGCCTGCCGGACATCGCGCCCATGGGCGGCGGCTTCGGCGGCATCACCTATGAAACCGCCATGATCTTCATCGTGTGGGAACTGTATCAGCAGTACGGCGATCCGGAAATCATCCGGGAATTCCATCCCGCCATGGCGAAATGGATGGAATACGCCCGGTCCCAGGGCATGCCGGGCACCGGCTTCGGGCTGTCCCTGGCCGACTGGCTGGCCCCGGAGGAAACGGATCACGCGCTGATGTTCAACGCGTTCTTCTTCCGCGCCGCCGATCTGATGGCCCGGATGACCGGGGTGCTGAACCGGCAGGAGGACGCGGCGCGGTACGCCGCGTGGGCCCGGGAAACGCGGGATTACTGGCGGGCCCATTTCCTGGATCCGGAAAGCGGCATCACCCGGGGGCTGGACGGAAAACCCTGCGATACCCAGACCTCCTATGCCCTGCCCGTGATGTACGGGATCCTGGAAGGCGCGGAAGCGCAGCGCGCCTCGGACCATCTGAACCGGGTCACCCGGGAGAAGGGCTGCCGGGTCTTTACCGGCTTCTTCGGCACGGGGCTGCTGAATCCGGCGCTGTCCGCCGGCGGGCATATCGATACCGCCTGCGCCCTGATCCGCCAGACGGCGTTCCCCTCCTGGCTGTATCCGGTGACCCAGGGCGCGACGACCATCTGGGAGCGCTGGAATTCCTTTACGAAGGAAGCCGGCTTCGGCGGAAACAACAGCATGAATTCCTTCAACCATTACTCCCTCGGCTCCGTCCTCTCCTGGTTCTATGAAACCCTGCTGGGCATCCGGCGGGACGAGGCCTGCCCGGGATACCGGCATTTCACCCTGGAGCCGCATTTCGAGGGCTTCGGCCGGGTCAGCGGCGGCTTTGACTCCCCCCTGGGCCGGATCGAAAGCGCCTGGGAGCGAAAGGACGGCGGCGTGGAATACCGCTGCACGGTGCCGGCCAACGCCTCGGCGGAACTGATCCTTCCGGACGGCCGGCGGGAACATCTGGGCAGCGGCTCCCACCGGTTCACCGTGGCCCGGTAGGGAAGCAAATAGGGTAGAGGGAGGGCGTTAACCCTCGCCCCTCCCATTGCACCGTACGTACCGGTCTGGTATACGGCGCTACATCGAAACATGGTTTCAAGTAT
>ONCV01000010.1 GCA_900316415.1 uncultured Eubacteriales bacterium | reverse complement strand
TGATTTTGCAAGAGAAAAATAGCAGAAATCCCAATATTTTCAACGGGTTTCGGGTGCTCACACTAGGATTTCATAGTGCTGTGTTCCGGGAATCCAGGGCGAATGGCTTCTTCCCGATTGTCGACAAAGGAAAATAAAACTTCGCATCCGGTTTCGCGTATGCAATCCGCAATTTCTTCTCCCATGCCGATCAGACTTTGCTTCATCCCTGGAAATTGATTCCAATCCCAGTATTCGCGATGACCAACTGTCATCACACCAACCCGTGCTTTTTCACTGATACTTGTTTTCATAATCATGCCTCCGATCGAAGCGGAGTCTGTGTAAATGGCCTGTGTGAACCTGATAATTATTTATAAAATAAATATTGCGTTTTGTCATTATACGAAAGTTATCAAAAATAATAAAATCATGACATTTCAGAATTGCTTGCCAATAAAAGCATAATGTGTTAATTTTAAAGAGACAGCATTCAGAATGATCGCGGTTTTCGCAAACAGGGAGGGCTGAAAATGTCATCTTCTTCGAAACACAGCTGGGCTTTCGACCACATGGATCCAAAGTCACAATGGATTTTTATCAACCCCAGCTCCTTCGCCGAGTCACTGGGGCTTTATATACTGGAGCTTGGGCATCTCTATCAGGATGGTCATTGTTTTACAAATCGTATGCCGGAAAACAGTTTTTCTCTCAATTTTCTGGGAAAGGATTCTGATTTCAGTAAATCGCCTACGGATCTGAAATTCTCAGGCAGTTCCTCCCATATTGCTATTGATTATAACATCGCGGCTACAGGTTTGATCGACAACCGCAGTGGATATACCATGGAGCACTCTGGTAAAATAGAAAGCTATTTTATTCAGTTTGGTGGTTCTGTCGCGCAGAAGTACTGTGAACTTCTGCTGGGAGAAAACCAATTTGCGGCTTTTTCTATTGGCTGGACCGAAACGTTAATGGATGTATTCGAAAAGCTTGTTCTCTTATACAAGTTCCCCGCAAGCATAACAGGCGACGTATACGCATCCATGCTTATGACGCAGATTTTGTCACGGCTCATTCTTGAAACAGATTATGGCCACCCGCTGTTTATTAAAAATGTACACGTGAAAAAAGTCTTGAATCTCCTGGATGAAGAATATATGTCAGATCTGCATCTGAATAAGATTGCTGAAGATATGCATCTGAATCCAAGCTATTTATCACGCCTCTTTTTTAAAGAGGTCGGAATTCCTTTTTCTTCCTGCCTGACTCATGTTCGTCTGAATCATGCGAAAGAACTTTTACGAATCACGGACGCCTCCATTGAAGAGATAGGTTTGCGTTGTGGCTTTTGCAACGCATCCCATTTTGTCAAGCAGTTTCATCAAAGCGAAAAAATGACACCTCTCCAATATCGAAAGCTTCATATTTGCGCGACTCCCGGCTTTTAGAAATCATACCGAGCATCATCAGACACAATACCAGCTTTTTTCATACCATTCTTCTATTCTGGCCCATTTCCCTCACCAGCACTCATTCTTCGCGCTTTCCGCCGAAGTCAGCTTCCTCCTATTCCGTTTCCGTCGATTCATTCTCCGGATCCGGAATCTCATCCGCATATTATTTCTTTTATCTTCGGCTAGTGCATCACTTTCCGGGCCAGGGACATAACCCGAGGCCAGCAGGATTCAAAAAACATCCGATAGCTTTCACAGTATTTGTTCTCACCCAGGGGCTCCCGATCCCGGCGGCAGCCGCCTCGGCAGATAGAAAGCCAGGAGCATTTCATGCAGGAAGAAGGGAGCGGTCGTGCGGTTTCAGCAAAATGAAGCGCCGGGCCGCTTTTGCGCATGCGCATCAGGGAATCCTGGTGCACATTTCCCATCCGCCAGGCATCCAGCACATAAAAATCGCAGGGATATACGCTGCCATCCGATTCCACCAGAAAATAGTTCCCGCAGCCGCCCCGCATTCCGCATGCTTCCGGCTCCATCCCCATGGCCAGAGAAAGGTAATTGTCAAACCGACGCTCACTGACCGGATGTCCCGACAAGAAAGCCGCCTCATACAGCCCAAAGGTATCGATCAGGAATTGCCCATATGCGGAGGCTGTGAGGGAATAATCCTGAAGAGGACGGTCAAAGTCGTCAATGCAGGGAATAAACTGAAGATATTTGTGTTCCTTCAGGCTATCCCAGCACTCCCTGGCGTGAAGGGCCACGGGCTGCGTTACTACGCAGAGAATGTTATATTCCGCGCCGAATTTTTTCAGCAGCCGGAGGCCACGCAGGACTTCAGCATGGGTTCCCTGTCCTTCCGCATTCCGCCGGAGGGCATCATGGAGAGCTGGAGATCCATCCAGGGAGACGCCTGTCAGGAAATGACGCTCCGCCAGAAAACGGCAGAATTCTGCTGTCAGCAGAGTCCCGTTAGTCTGCAGGGCATAATGGATTTCCAGATGCCGGGTGTTGTACTGATCCACGGTGCGCACAAAATCCTGGAAAAAGGACAGCCCTGCCAGGGTGGGCTCGCCGCCCTGAAAAGCGAAGGAAATGGTTCTGTCCGCATAATGGAACGCGCGGCGGATCAGCTCATGCATGGTCTCCGGCTGCATCAGGCCGTAGGACGCCGTTTCCCGGTGGGAGGCCACATCCGCATAGAAGCAGTAGCGGCATCGCATGTTGCAGGCGGAGGACGCGGGTTTAATCATCATGGCCAGTGGCGGCATGGGACAGCTCCTTCTCATTCGGGCTTGTGTTCATTCCGACAATCCTCCAAAATTATAGAGGACTTCGTTGCGATTGTCAAATCGATCCAAGCTTCTTCCCCAGGCCACAGCCTCATGGCTGTCAGGTTCGCGAATGAATATAACGCTGGAAATGCCTTTCTGCCTGTTGTATAATATAATCAGATATTTGCTTTGCATCAGGCAGGAAGGTTGTGGATCACTATGCCGCACAGGACAGGGGATCGAAACAAACGGTGCCGCCGTGGTAAGAGCGATTACCGGAAATATTTTATTTCCTATTGCTGCATTGCACTGATTCCAGTGCTGATTGTGGGAGCAGCGGTATTTTTCATGCTGCGATTCCATTATGCAAACACTTCCCAGGAGCTATACCGGCGTATAGTGACGCAGTTTGCGGATCACTTGGACGCCTTGATTCGTGAATATCAGACATCGGTCAACAATATATCTTTGGACATGTCGGAGGAAACGGAGCGAGAAAACGAACGGATTACGGCCTATCTTCGGGTTTTGCAGAACAGCCACTCTTTGCGGGCAAGGACCTGCTATTATGCCATCGGGAGTATGAATATTCATACCGCGGACGGTGTAATGAGCTATCAGGAATTTGAAGAACGGATGGCAGATGAATTCAGCGCGGACTACTCCAGCTTTTTCACACGGCTGAACAGTGCACTGAATCTAACGGTGATTCCGCTGTATACGGCTCCCGGTGCGGGCAATCTGGCGGGATCGCTGGCGGTGCTGGTGCCTTATTATGGACAGGAGCCGGCACAGCGGGGTGTATTTGCCTTTATTGTGGATAGTGGCGAGCTTTTGAGTGCCGCGGCGGACTACATTGGCACCGAACCGGGCTACTTCTATCTGTATTCATCAAATCTGACGCTGCTGTATGCGTGGGAAAACATGGCGCAGGAGGAAGGTGCCAGGCTGCGGATGATTCGGAACGCGGCCGGGAAAATTTCCTCCTTCAATCTTGGCGGGGAATCCTGGGACGTGCTTCACATGCTGAGCAATCAGAATGGACTGCACATTGTGGCCGGCGTACACCTGGAGCGGCTTTATTTTGACAGCCGTGAAATGAGCGGCAGAATGGTGCTGATTCTTCTGCCCACAATGGGTGGGCTGATTTTGCTGGCCTATGCGCTGGCCAGATACTCCTACCGCCCGATTCGAAAGCTGCTGAACACCGCGGGGGGCGGAACCGATATTCAGGCCGAAAACGGAGAACTGGAATACATCGACCGGCATCTGAAAAACGTGCAGACCCAGATGAAGAAACTGAACGATACCATCGCCAGTCAGCAGCCGTATGTGCGCACGCAGATGCTGGCCGGTATGCTGCGGGGACGGTACGACGAGGAACAGGCGAAGCAGATTTTTCCTGAAATAGCATGGGGCGGGAATGTATATGCGGTGCTGACGGTGCCCAGGGACCGGAACCCGGCGCTTCTGCAGGCTGCGATGCGGGAGATTCGAATGGAAGACATGACCCTTTACAGCGTGTGGCTGGAGGGGGATGAATGCTTTGCGTTCATCTGTCTGCCGAAAGGAACGGAAGACCAGCGGAAAGAGCAGTGCCTGGAACTGTCGGATCAGCTGTTGGCCTTTGGCCTGGAGAACCCCAGACTGTACTGCGGAGGAATGGCAGATGGGATCCGGAACCTGCCGGGCAGCTTCCTGGAGGCCTATATTGTGCTGAACAACCGGAAGCGGGATAGCGGAGAACGGGTATACCTGTATGAAGCAGATGATACGCCAGCGGAAGGAGGCAGTGGACGGGCTTCAGTATACGATCTCTACCTGCAAAGCCTGCGCAGCGTGGATTATTCAGCAGCCAGCACTCAGTTGGAGAATCTGCTGAGCAGCATGAACGCAGAGTTTCCCCATGGAGGAATGCTGAACACCGGATACATGCGATACAACCTGTATGTGAACGCGCTGAGCGCATGCGAACCGGAAGCAGCGCGTCAGTTTGGTCAGGAGCACACAACAGCGGAGGCCTTCAGTGATGAGGAAGCTTTCGCTGCGCTGATGCGGGAACTGACGAGAAAAAACTGTGCGGCGGTGGAGGAACGGCGCAAGGCAGAGACACAGAAAAAGCGGGACAATATTCTGAAACTGATTCAGGAGCATGGCTGTGAGCCGGATTTCTCGCTGGGGAGACTATCGGAGATGGCGGGATATTCCCCGACGTACATCAACCGGTTTCTGCGTGATGAAACAGGGTTGACTTATATACAGGTGGTATCCGGACTGCGAATGGAAAAAGCCAGGGCACTGCTGACCGGAACAGACCTTGTAATCCGGGATATTGTGACGGAATGCGGATATATGGATCTGGCGAGCTTCACCCGTAAATTCAAGGAATATGCCGGTGTCACACCTGGGGAATACAGGGCGCAGCAGCACAAAGAATGAGTGAGAAAGTAAGAAAAGGGCAGCAAACAGGCGCCTTTGCGATTCAGGCTTTGAAAATCGCAAAGGCGTTTGTTTTTTGCATAGTTGTCAAATTGCGATTTCGCAAATGGGAAATAAAAAGACAAATTGAACAAAAATACACGCAACGGTACACTTGAGATGCCCGATGGGGAGACAGATTTTGTTGATAGTCATCCGGATCAATTGTCTGATGTAAATGGACGTTCGTGGAGGAAAAAGGCATGCGTAAGGAAAGCGCGATCAGGAAGCCGTCTGGCGGGTCCCTGAGGAAGAAGCTTTACAGATATCGCTACATCTATCTGATGCTGCTGCCCGTTGTGCTGTACTATGTGATCTTCCATTATGCAGGGATCTATTACTCCGTGATCGCTTTCCTGGATTACAAGCCAATGAAGGGCATCAGCGGCAGCCGCTTTGTGGGGCTGAAATATTTTGAAGAATTTCTGAAAAGCATTTATGCTTGGCGGCTGATCCGGAATACGCTGTTGATTAACCTTTATCAGATTTTGTTCGCCTTTACGGCTTCCATTGTGCTGGCCCTGCTGATTCACCAGATGCGGGATAACAAATACAAGAATGTGATTCAGACGATTACCTACATGCCGCATTTCATCTCCATCGTGGTGGTCTGCAGCCTGCTGACGGAATTCAGTGAGTCTGACGGGCTCATTAACGATGTATTGGCAGCCTTCGGAGTGGAACGTACGAATCTGCTGAGTGATCCCAAATATTTCCGGACGCTGTTTGTGGGAAGTGAAATCTGGCAGAACGTAGGATGGGGGACCATTATTTATCTGGCCACGCTGAGTGGAGTGGATCAATCGCTGCATGAAGCGGCGGCGATGGACGGTGCAGGACGGATTCAGCGGATCATTCATGTAAATATCCCTGCGCTGATGCCGGTGATTGTGATTCAGCTGATTATGAGGGTTGGCAGGATGATGCTGGTTGGGTTCGACAAGGTGATTCTGTTGTACTCTCCCGCTACCTACGAAACGGCGGACGTGATTTCAAGCTATGTGTACCGGCGAGGCCTGTATGAAAGAAACTACAGCTATGGCGCGGCTGTCGGGCTGCTGAATTCCGTGGTGAATCTGGCGATCCTGACAGGGGCCAATGCTTTCAGCCGTCGGGTGAACGACACGAGCCTGTGGTGAGGAGGGCGCAGAATGATTGAACGCAGAAACTTCGGACAGAAATGTCTGACAGCCTTGAACTACGCGTTTATTACGGCCTTTTCTCTGGTGTGCCTGTATCCGCTGCTGCATGTGCTGTTTGCCTCCTTCAGTGATCCGATCCTGCTGATTCGGCATCGTGGACTGATGCTGGGGCCCCAGGGATTCAGCCTGAGGGGGTATGAGACGGTATTCCGGAACCCGAATATATTGCAGGGATACGGAAATACGATGTTCTATGTGATTGTCGGGACAACAATCAACATGATTCTGACCCCGCTGGGGGCCTATGCGTTGAGCCGGCAGGGATGGCCGTTCCGGAAGTTTTTCGTATTCATGTTTGTGTTTACGATGTACTTCAGCGTGGGGATTGTGCCGTCCTTTATGCTGGTTAAATCCTTGGGAATGCTGGATAGCCGGTGGGCCATCATCCTGCCTACGGCGGTGAACACCTGGAACCTGATTGTGATGCGAACGGCTTTCGCGGGAGTTCCCAATGAACTGCAGGAATCTGCCTATCTGGATGGGGCCAGCGATCTGCGGATTCTTGTGCAGATCTACATGCCAGTCACGAAGGCCACAATGGCGGTGATGGTGTTGTTTTATGTGGTGGAACACTGGAACGAGTGGTTTCACTCCATGATTTATCTGACCAACAACCGGTATTATCCGCTGCAGTTGTTCGTACGGGACATCCTGCTGTTTGACGGAGCGGGAGGAACGACGGAGGACGCGGCAGCCATCTATCTGAAGGAACTGACCAAGTATTCGGTGATTATTGTGGCCATTGTGCCGATTCTGACAGTGTATCCCTTTGTGCAGAAGTATTTTGTCAAGGGTGTGATGTTGGGATCTGTCAAAGGCTGACTTGCCCAGGAATCCAGCCGGGAAAAGCCGGCTGAAAATAAAAAGGAGGGTTTATTCATGAAGAGGTTTGCACTGTTGCTGATGGTCCTGATGCTGGCGCTGTCCCTGACGCCGGTCAGTCACGCGGAGAGCGTGAGACTGGTTCCTGAGGGGGAAACGGCAACCCTGACGGTTTTTCGCCCCATGGATGCCAATCTGCAGGACTACATTACCAACTACAATGAGGCTCCCTTCTACCAGAAGCTGGAAGAAGTGACGGGGGTGCACATCGAGTTTACCAACCCGACGTCCTCGGCAGCCCAGGAGTCCCTGAACATGCTGTTGCTGAGCGGCAACGTGCCGGACATCATCATTGATGCGGACAACCTGTACACCGGCGGCTCCTATCAGGGCGTGGTGGATGGATACTTCATCGACCTGATGCCCTATCTGAAGGAATACGCACCGGAATACTGGAGCATCATTACATCGGACGATGCGATCTACCGCGAAGCGGCCAATGGGGACGCGGTGAGCTGCTTTGCGAGGATTTACACAGAAGCCAATCCCGCGTGGATGCGGCTGGTGCTGAAAAAAGAAACCCTGGACAGCCTGGGCGTGGAAACTGTGCCGGTGACGATTGCCGACTGGGAAGCGCTGTTTGACCAGATGCTCGCGGCAGGCATCACCCCGTATATGCTGAACAAGACGGGATATGAAGAAAAGCTGATGGGCGCCTACAATGTTCGGGCTGACTTCTATCAGGAAGACGGCGTGGTAAAATATGGACAGATCCAGGAAGGCTTCCGGCAGTATCTGGAACTGATCCACAGCTGGTATGAGAAGGGATATATCTCAAAGGACTTTATCAGCCAGAGCAATGTGGACACCATGTTTGCGACGGGCGAAATCGGCACCTATGACAAACCGATCGTGGCAGCCTATAATTTTGGCGTGTCCGAGGGCTATACCGTGCTGTCCACGCCTTATCCCCGGCTGACGCCAGACCAGTTCCTGCACTGGGATAGCTACAAGGCTTCCGTGGTGGGCCGGAGTCTGACGTATTCCACATCGGCGATTACCGCCTCCTGCAAGGATGTGCCGCTGGCTGTGCGGTGGCTGAACTTCCTGTATACACCGGAAGGGATGGAGCTGGCCAATTGGGGCATTCGCGGAGAAAACTTTGATACAGTGGATGGGAAGAACCAGTATCTGCCGGTAATGTGGGATTACAATGGAATTTCACAGGAAGGGCTGAACTATTATTGGAAATCCCATAATGCCTCCACCTATTCCGATAACGACACGGCTTGCCACGCGAATCTGCTGAAGAGCCCCGAGGCGACAGCCATCCGACTGGAGTACGATGACGATCCGTTGCTGGACAGCGCAATTTATCTGCCGAATGTGAGCCTGAATGAGGAAGAAGAAACGACCCGGGCCTCCATTATGAATGATATCGACACTTATGTGGATGAAATGGTGCTGAAGTTCATCGTGGGCACGGAGCCGCTGAGCAACTGGGACAGCTATGTGGCGAACGTGCAGAGCATGCGGCTGGATGATGCCATCGCGGCGGTGCAGGCTGCGTATGATCGGTATATGGATATCAAGGCTCCGAAGGAATGACGGAATCCACAGAGGAGAAGAGCAAGATGTCAAAACCATCCATTCTTTTCATCACGACAGATGAGCAGCATCTGGACACTGTATATTCAAGCAGGCTGCCCTACGCGCTGCCAGGGTTGCAGGGGCTGATGGGCCGATCTGACGTATATGAAAATGCCTATTCTGCCAGCCCGGTATGCCTGCCGGCCAGATGCACCTGGATGACCGGATTGGAACCGCACCGGAACGGATGCATCAGCAATAACTTTGGCGCATCGCTGCCCAGGGAGCTGCCAAACCTGTTTACATGCCTGGGGCAAAGTGGCTACAAGACCTCCCTGCATGGGAAATGTCACTTCGCGCCCTGTCCCTATCCCGCGGTGCGACCTTATCTGTTACAGGAATACAATGCCTTCAAGCTCTATTATCAGAGTCTGGGCATTGAACATCTGGATCTGCAGGATGATAAAAATATCTCACTGTGGTTCTATGACGATTATTCCTCGGAGATGGAGCGGAAAGGAACACTGAAGGAATATCACAGGCGATTTGTGAAGGAAAAAGTGCGTGGCGAGATTCCGGACTATCCTTATGACAAGGAATGCCATCCGGACAGCTGGACAGGGCAAAAAGCGCTGGATTATCTGGATACCTGCAGGCCAGAGGATCCGCATTTCATGTGGGTCAGCTTCTCCGGGCCACATTATCCCATGGACGCGCCCAGCGATTATAATGATCGGATTGATATGGACCATGATCTGCCGCGCAGATGGCGGGAAGGAGAATGGGACGACGAGACGAAGCATAATCGCATGGGATATTTCGGTACCGGGCCATGCACGGAGGGCGGAGGAAACGCCATAGACGGCGCGCAGAAAAACTTCGATGCCGCCTACTGGAGAAGATGGCGGATGAAGTACTATGCCAACATTATCCAGATAGACGAATACATTGATCAGATCATTCGGAAGGCGGAGGGCATCTGGGGAGACAACCTGCAGATTATCTTCACGGCTGATCATGGCGACATGATGGGCAACCATAGCCTGTGGGGGAAAAACAGCGCTATATACAACGATGTGCTGCGGGTGCCGCTGATCGTACATCATCCGGGTCAGAAGGAGCGAAAAAACGTCCCGGAGCGGGTGAGCAGCAAGGATGTATTTCCCACGCTTCTGCGCATGGGTGACGCTCCATTGCCGGAGAACATTGACGGAAAGCCGCTGGAACAGGTGGTGCAGGAAGGCGGTCGGGATGTGGTGATCTCCAGCTGCGAAGGCCGGGTGGCTGTGATCAAGGGGCATATGAAGCTGGTATACAACGGCGTTGGCTTTGAAATGCATGAGAAAGTGAAGATCTATAGGGAAATGTATGACCTGGAAAGGGATCCCTGGGAATTTGAAAATGTATATGGGGACCCGGGTTACCAGCAGGATCGGAAAACACTGGAAAAGATCCTGCTGGATGAGCCAAATCTGCTGCGGACCGTGTTTTATACGGATGACGACCGGCCTTACTGGTTCAACGACGGGCATGGATCCGGATATGCTTTCAATGGCCTGTGAAATAGTGAAACAATGGGAAATGGGAGCACCCTGCTTTGCGGCAGGGTGCTCTTCTCATTCATCCTCTTCATCCGTCAGCGCGGTTCCGTCGCTGCCGAACCAGGTCCAGCCCTCCGCATAATCCAGGCTGTCCACATACCACTGGAGGTTTTCGGTCATCTCCGCCAGGTACAGATCCAGATAGCTTCCGCCGTAGCCGTTGGTATCGGCATACTTCTCCTCATCATACTCGATGGTCAGCGCCACGGTGCTGCTCAGCTCGCCGTCGCCGTCCAGGTCGAAGCCGACCTTCGCCTCCTCCGCGGTCAGGTTCTGGGTGTTGATGTAATCCATGTATTCCCGGGAGAGGAGCCCGGCCACCGCCTGCTGGAAATCCGTGTTGTACTGGAAGCCGGTGTACAGGGTATATTCCATGGCCAGCGCCATGTCCGCCTCATAAAGGGAGGTGATTGCGCTGTAGGCCACGCAGCCCCAGGCGCCGTCGGAAAGCTCGACTTCCTCCCCGTTGACCGTTACCGTGGTGCAGTAGGAGCCGTCCGCGTTCCGATAGACGCCCACCGCCCCGACCTCGATCTGATAATCATAGAAATCGGGATGGTTGGAGGTCGCCGCGAACATCGCGGCATGGGCGCCGCCGCCGGAGCCGCCGGTCGAGACCCAGTAGTCCACGCTGCCCGGCAGGTTGCCCAGCAGGATGTTGTACTTGACATAGCGGGTCGCGGCCTTCTGGTCCGTCAGGCAGGAGGGCGCGTCACCGGTATGGACGGTATTGCCTTCCGCGTCCGTATAGCTGTCCTGCTTGCCACGGTTGCCGCAGGCCACGTTGATGTAGCCCTCCGCGGCATAGGTGGTTGCGGCGGCGGTATTGCTGCTGTTGCCGTATCCGGCGGCGCCGGTGTTCAGGATCACCGGCGCGGTGGCGGCCGTGTAGGTCTGACCGTTGGTGCTGGTCACGGTCGCTTCGTAGTCGATGACCAGGCGGCCCTTCACGGCGTCCGCCGCCGCGGCCGCGGTCACATCCGCCTCTCCGTCGCCGTCCGTGTCAATGCCTTTCACATAGGCTCCGGGCACACAGACGGATACGCCTTCTTCGCTCTCGATCACCGGACGGGTCACCGCGATAACCGGGGACAGCACCCAGGCGTCCGCGTCGGAATGGTACGTCCATTCCTGATCCGGATTGTTGCTGAGGTTCAGCGCCGCTTCAATGGCCTCCTTGTCGGAGACTTCGGCTGTTTCCTCCGCGAAGCAGGCGCAGGACACGGCTGTCAGAACCAGCGCCAGCAGCAGTGCAAACAGTTTCTTCATATGCATTTCCTCCTTGTTCCGTTCCACCCGCGGGGATGCCCGCCGGGACTCCGCCGCCCGGGGCTCCGGGCACTCTTTCACCGAAATCCTCCCCCCGCAGCGGATGAGGACATTGTAAGGGAGGTTGCTTGAAAAAAGCTTGAAACAACCTGAAATGAAACAGCAAAATGGCCTCAGCTGTTGCTGAGAGCCACTTTGCCGGAAGGGTTTGCCGTTCAGTTGTTGATATAGGCGGCCGTGGGATCCAGGATCGTGATGTCGATATCCCCGTCGTGGTCCTGCTCCAGAACGATGGTCGCGCCGTTGGCCGCGATCATTTCCTTGCAGTCCTTCAGATCTCCGTCGTCATCGATCACGTACTTCGCGTTGCCGATGGTCGCGGCGTCGAAGGGAACCGCTTCGCCGTAAGCGGTCAGCTGATTCCGGATCTCCTCGTAGGAAGTGCCGTCCGCCATGTCGCAGTGAATCGCCACCAGGCTGTTGCCGACAAAGATGTACTTCAGATCGCAGAAGAAGCCTTCCCCGGTGTGGACGTCCTCATACTCGAGTTCCCAGAACTCGACCGTCCCGCGGGTCTTTTCCCGGTCGATCTCGGGGTTGTTCAGATTCAGGGTCTTCAGGCATTCCATCACCTGCTCCATATCCATGTTGAACTCCACCCCGCCGGAAAGGGTGAACTTCGGGGGTTCTTCCGCAAAGGCGGCCGTTGCCGCGAGGACCATGACGATAGCTGCCAGAACTGCCAGAACCTTCTTCATTTTCATTTCCTCCTGCGCCGTGCGCTTCCTTCTTCTCTTCCGTCAGGGCAAATTGCTCTGAACACTCTTTGATACGATGTTCCCCCGGGGGCTGGCAGTAAAATGCCGGTATTCGGGCAAGAAAACTTTGTGCCAATATTTGGGCTTTTTCCCCTCTCCGCCCGGAGGATGGGCCCCTGCCGCCCCGGCTTGCCCCCATTGCCGCCGCGCCGTTTTTGTGTTACCATACTTCCGACGGAGCACGCGGAAAGCCGTGATACAACAGCGCAGGAAGAATCTGTACAAAGCAGCCGATCCGAAGGATCCGGCCTGCTGTTTGCATTCCCTGCAGGAATGTACCGCTGCTGCCCGTGCCCCGATGCATTCCATCAAGGGAGGTCTTCGCCATGCAGGAAAAAGAACCGATCATGCTGTTTCACGTAACCATTGATCCCGCCGACATCACCGACGTAAAATGCGGCCTGGAAGCGGCCACCATAATTCCCTTTCATGCAACGGTGGATTCTCCGCTTTTCACGGGGGAGACCGTGCCCGGCTCCGTGGATGTCCAGCAGGAGAATGCCGCCGGCATCCGCAGCCTCTGTGCCCGCTATGCCTTCCGGGGCACGGACCGGGAAGGAACCCCCTGCACCCTGTTCGTGGAAAACTGCGGCTGGTTTCAGACCGGCCGGCAGCCTGGAACCCCGCTGCATGCCTGTCCCCGGTTTCTGACGGACAGCAAGGCCCTGGCTCCCTACCTCAGCCAGCCGCGTTTCCGGACGGAAGTTCATGGCACGGAGAAGGGCGTGGATATCTGGGTGTTTGATGTGGTGGGGCCCTCCTGACAGGATCCGGGCCGCAAATATTTCCCTTGATAATCCGTTCGCCGCAGGCAAAACGCCTGCGTCTTTTTTCTGCCGTTTCGCCCTGAGGAGGTGCCGTCCGCAGGGGGATAATTTGTTTCACCGGGTGTTTTTTCGGTTCCGATGGGGAAAACCCGCCATGCGTCACGGCAAAAAAAGCTCTTCTCCATGAGGCTCCGGAGCGGGTATAATGGCACAGAACAGCTGAAGACCCGATGCGGTCAGAAAGGAGAAAGCCTATGAATGACTGGATGAATCCGGAAGGAACGCCGGAAAAGCGCGCCGCCCTGCTGCTGGCGGAGATGGGCGATGAGGAAAAGCTGACCCAGCTGCAATGCCTGTTTGCCCGGATCCCCGATGACGGCATGATCGCGGAGCAATGCCCCCTGGGCGTGGGCGACGTCAGTGCGCTGCGCATGCGGGAATGCCTGACGCTGGAGGAGGCCGCGGCGTTTCAGCGGAAGGCGCAGCGGAAAATCATGGAGCGCAGTCCGCATCATATCCCGGCCATTTTCCATATGGAAGGCATCTGCGGCCCCATGCTGCAGGATTCCACCTCCTTTCCCTCCGGAATCGCCCGGGGGGCCGGCTTTGACCCGGAGCTGGAGGAAAGGATCGGCGAAATCGTAGGTGAGCAGGAGGCCGCCTGCGGCGTCACCCAGGTTTTCGCTCCCGTGCTGGATATCGCCTCCGATCCCCGCCTGGGCCGGATGGGAGAAAGCTACGGGGAGGATCCCGTGCTGGTGGGACAGATGGGCTCCGCCTACACCCGGGGAATTCAGAAAACCGCCGTCGACGGGCGGCATCCGGAAGCCGTGGCAAAGCATTTCGCCGCCTTTCACCGCGGCGCGGGCGGAATCCACGGCGCCTGGGTGGATATCTCGGAGCGCTCCCTGCGGGAGATTTATACCAAGGGTTTTCAGGCCGCGATCACGACGGCCGGCCTGAAGGGCGTCATGCCCTGCTATTGCCTGATCAACGGTCTGCCCGCCCATGGGAACGCGCATCTTCTCCGCGAAATCCTGCGGGAGGAAATGGGCTTTGACGGTCTGGTGGTGTCCGACTACTGCGGTCTCGAGAACATGAACACCCAGCAGTACCTGGCCGCGAGCCTGGAAGAGGCGGGAATCTGGGGACTCGAGGCAGGCGTGGATCAGGAAACTCCCAGCGTTTCGTGCTACAGCCGGAGCATGCTGGAGATCCTGCGTGCCCGGCCGGATGGCATGGCCCTGCTGAACGAATCGGTTCTCCGCGTGCTGACGGCAAAATTCCGGATGGGGCTCTTTGAGCATCCCTTCGCGCTGGAGGGAGAAGCGCTGTCCGGTCATTTCCGGCGGAAGGAGCAGCGGGAAGTCTCCCTGCAGGCTGCGCGACAGGGACAGGTTCTGCTGAAGAACGACGGGATTCTTCCCCTGCGGCGGGGAGCGCATCCGCGGATCGCCCTCATCGGCTGCCACGCGGGGGATGCGCGGTATTTCTTCGGCGGTTATACCCATCTTTCCATGACGGAGGGAACCTACGCCCGGCTGAACACCATGGGCGGGGTAGAGGCGCTTCCCTGGCAGAGCGGGGAATACGAGCCGATTCCGGGCACAAAGATCCAGAGCGCGGATACGGAGCTTTTCCTGAATATCTTCCGCCGGCAGCAGCCCTCCTGCCGGAGTCTGCTGGAGGAGCTGCGCCTGCGGCTGCCGGAAGCCGAGATCACCTGGGTTCGCGGATATCCCATGGCCGGGGACGACTGCTCGGGTCACGGGGAAGCGATGGAGGCCGCCCGAAAGTCGGATCTGATCCTGATGACCCTGGGCGGAAGATACGGCTCCTGCTCCGTGGCCAGCATGGCGGAGGGCGTGGACGCGACGGACATCAACCTGCCTCCCTGCCAGGATCGGCTGATTGAGAAGCTTTCCGCCCTGGGGAAGCCCATGGTCGGGATTCACTTCAACGGACGTCCGATCTCCTCCGACGCGGCGGACAGGCATCTGAACGCCATCCTGGAAGCCTGGACCCTGTCCGAAACCGGAGCGCAGGCGATTGCGGACACCCTGACCGGTGAGAACAATCCCTCCGGCCGGCTGCCGGTGACGGTCGCCTGCAACGCGGGACAGCTGCCCATGATCTATAACCATCCCAACGGATCCAGCTGGCATCAGTCCGGCTCCATCGGTTTCCAGAATTATGTGGACGCGCCGCATACGCCCCGGTATCCCTTCGGATTCGGCCTGTCCTATACGCAATTTGCTTACCGGGACCTGAAGCTCTCCCGGCGGGAGGTTCTGCCGGACGAGCCGCTGGAAATTTCCTTCACGCTGGAGAACACCGGCAGCCGGGCGGGAACCGAGGTGGTGCAGCTCTATGTGCGCGACTGCTTCGCCTCCGTGGCGCGTCCGGTGCAGGAACTGGCCGGCTTCCGGCGGATCACCCTCTCCCCGGGAGAAAGCACCGAGGTTCGCTTCTCCCTGAATCCCGGCTTCCTGGCCTTCCTGGATCGGCGGATGGAATGGAAAACGGAAGCCGGCGAAGCGGAGGTCATGGTGGGATCCTCCTCCGCGGATCTTCCCCTCCGCGGTTCCTTCCGCGTTCTGAAGGATCAGATCCTCGAAGGACGAAACCGGCCGCTCTGGGCCGAGGCTCTTTCCGCGGAATAATCCGGATCAAAAAAGCAGCCGGCCGTCTCCCTTTTCCGGGAGGCGGCCGGCTTTTCCTTTGGCGGCCTAGGAACCGCCGAGAACGGATTTCCGATAGTCGGCGGGGCGAACTCCGGTTTCCCGCTCGAAAACCCGGTTGAAATGCTTCATGTCCGAATACCCGACGGTCTCGCAGATTTCATAGATCCGCATCCGCGAATCAGCCAGCAGCTTTCTGGCCAGCTCGACCCGCAGCTTCGTGACATAGGCCTGATAGTTCTGGCCGGTGCGCTTCTTGAACAGCGTGCTGAAATAGGACGAATTGATAAAAAACCGATCCGCGATGTCCTTCAGGCTGATTTCCTCCGTGAAATGTGCCCGGATGTATTTCTTGCTTTCCTCGATCACGTCCAGGGATTCCCCGGCGGGCGTGTTCAGCATCAGCTCGTTCATGCTCTTCAGCACGTTCAGGATCCAGTTTTTCAGCTGATCCAGCGACGCGAAATGGGACAGCGTTTCCAGGGAGAACAGGTTCTTTCCCAGATATTCGTTGAGCTGGAACTGCACAAAGGGAATCTTCCGGATCCCTGTCAGGAGAATGTTCAGGCACACCAGCTTGACCTGTTCCAGGGTCATATCCGGCCGGGACTGCCATTCGTCGAAGAGCTGATCCAGCACCCGGCGGCAGGCGTCGTCGTCCATGGAATCGACCGCCTCCTCCAGCCTGGAAAGCGTCTCATTGGGCAGCTGAAGATCCCGGGCTTCCAGCTCGCTGATGCGCTCATACCGGATCACCTCCGGCTCCCGCAGCAGAATCCGGTAATTCAGCGCACACCGGGCTTCCTCGAAGGTCTCGGAGAGATCCCCGGGATTCCGGTGAACCCGGCTGCATCCGATCCACACATCCCGTTTCAGCTTTTCCATGCAGGCGTACCGGAACATGCCCAGACAGTTGTGGACGGTCTTTTCCGGAATCTCCTCCGGCATCAGAAGCAGCACGCAGTTCACGTCCTGAAGGTCCGGGAGGATGAAGCGATCCCGGCAGAAGGGCAGGCAGGATTCGGCCAGGCTGCCCAGTTCCTTTTCCAGCTCCGCCGCGGGAAACTCCTGCCCGGCGTCCTCCCGGACGAAGACGCAGAAGCAGAGGCAGGAGGCTCCGGACATGGGAAAACCGACGGCGGACAGCTTCTGTGCCTTCTCCGCCCGGTCCATTCTGTTTCCCGCCAGCACATCCCGCAGCACGTACTGCCGGTATTGTTCCGTTCTGAGCGCTTCCTCCGCTTCGGTCGCCCTACCGGCGTCTATGCTCCGGCAGACCCTGCGAATCACCTCCACCAGCTCCTGCTCCTCCACGGGTTTGGTGATATAGTCCTCCACGCCCAGGGAAACAGCCTGCCGGGCGTAGTTGAAATCGCTGTAGCCGCTGAGAATAATGAACCTGGCCCGGCAGCCCTCCTCCCGGGCCTTCCGGATCAGATCCAGGCCGTTCATCTGCGGCATGGTGATATCCGTGATGACGATATCCGGCCGGAGATCCCGGATTTTCTGCAGCCCGTCCTCCCCGTCCACCGCCAGCGCGGCCACGCGGCACTCCGGGCAGTATTTCTCCAGCATGTATTGAATCCCCAGCAGGATAACGGGCTCGTCATCCACGATCAATATCTGATTCACGGCGCTTCCGCTCCTTTCTTTTCGGGAATGAACAGCTCCACGGTCAGGACGTAGGCATATTCTGCGGAGGGATCGGAGTCCGGAACCCGGGAAAAGCGAATCCCGGCTTTCTCCCCGTAATAGAGCTTCAGCCGGTCCCGGACGTTGATCAGCCCGATGCCGTGGTCCTCCTCCGGGGCCGTGCTGTCGGGCCGGATGTCCTGATCCGCCCCGGCGATCCGTTCCTCCATCAGTTCCCGGTTCCTGTCCCGGATTGCCTCCGGGGTCATTCCCTTCCCGTCGTCGGATACGGAGAGGGTGAGACCGTCCGCATCCCTTTTCCCGCGGATCCGGATATGCAGGGGATAGGCCAGCCCCCGGAAACCGTGCCGGACAGCATTCTCCACGACCGGCTGAATCACGACCGGAATGACCGGAATGCTCATAAGGCTGTCCGGAATTTCAACGGACAGGAAAAACATATCCGGTTTCCGGATGTTCTGGATCTGCAGGAACGTCCGGGCATACTCAATTTCGTCCGACAGCGTATGGGTTTGTCCCGACCCCTGGCTGAGAACGCTGCGGAACATCCGGCTCAGGATCTTTACCATGTCCGCCACATCATCGGCGCCCTGCATCATGGCCTTCATGCGGATGGCTTCCAGCGTGTTGTAGAGCATATGGGGATTGATCTGGGTCTGCAGCGCCAGATACTGGGCATCCCGCTGCCGGATTTCCGCGACATAGACATCCTCGATCAGGCAGCGGATCCGAAAGATCATATGGTTATAGCTGTCCACCAGATCGCATAATTCCTCGGTGGAAGGCCGGAGGGCAATCTCCTGATAGTTTCCCTGCTCCGCGTCCGACATTCGCTTCCGGATCAGCTGAATGGGCCGGTTCAGGGAATGGGAAAGGAACAGGGAGAACAGCACAATCATCAGCAGGCAGAGAAGGAACGCACCGGCCGCCACGGCCCGCACCAGGCTGATACGGGTGAGCAGCTGGCTCCGGGGGATAACCACGCGGACCAGCAGGTTTGTCTTCAGGGATTGCTGGGTGTAAACCACGGCGTCGCCGGTATCCCAGGCAAGCTCCCCGGAGGAAAGCTGCGCGGCCAGCTCCTCCGGGGAGATGAGGCCGGCGGCCATATTCGAGTCATAAACCGGCAGGCCGTTGATGCTGCTGACATTGATCCGCATGTTGTAGCGGCTCCGGGTGGCGGCAAATTCCTCCCCCAGGGTGAACAGGTCCCCGGCATCCAGGTCCATCAGCAGGATGCCGACATAATGATGGTGATAATCATAGATTTTCCGGCTCACGGTGATGACCTGGGTCTGGATTCGTCCCACCAGGTAGTGCTGGTCATGCACCTCGGAGAACTGGATCGTTTCCTCGGAGCGGAGGATCCGTTGCATCCATTCCGCTCCTGTCAGGAGCTCCTTCCGGACCACCAACCCCTGCTCGTTGTATGTCAGGATCTCCCCCGTGGTCATCAGGAACATCACGTTCACCAGCCGGGGCTGCAGGGTTTTCACCTTCATCAGCAGCATCCGCAGCTGCTCGTTCCGTTCCGCCCGGCCGGACACGGTGATATCCTCCGTCTTCGTCAGGGCCGTCAGCAGCTCCCGGTCATACAGGAGGGACTTGGTAATCCGGTCATACTCATCGTACTGGGCATCCAGGTTTTCGATAATCTGGGAGGTGGTGGCGGTGGCAAATTCCATGGCGGACAGCTGCAGCTGACGGGAGGAGACGGCATAAATGGTCACCGTCAGAATGATCAGGGGAATGAAGCTGGACAGCAGATACCCGAATACGAGCCGGGCCGTCAGCTTTCGAAGGCGCAGCTTTCCCCGGATTCGTTCCATCACGGCCTTTTCCCTCCTTTTCCGTTTCCCCGCGGCGCGGCGCGGGACTTTTCCCGAACCACGGCAGGCGCTGTCCGGGAAATGATACAGGGGGCAACGCACGATCGCTGCCCCCTGGGGTTATCCGTCAGGCTTTCCCGAAGGAATCCTTTGGATCATTTCATTTTCGCGTACCATTCCCGGGCGCGCTCGGTAACGGTCTGGCCACCGGAAGCATACCATTTTTCAACGAATTCGTCAAACTTCTCGATGGGATACTCGCCGGTGATGATCTTCGACGCGTACTGGGCGTAAAGGGTCCGGTTCTGGATGTCCTGATAGTCGGTGTAAATGCTGTTCGGAATTCCGTCCCCGGCGATGGCCTTGCCGTAGCCAGCCATGTTCTCCAGGTTCTCGATGGACTGATCCACGGCCCACGCGGTGTCCTCGGAGCGGATCAGCATCAGCGCTTCCTTGGTGGATTCGACGGTGGCCAGGGTTTCGTCGGGATGGAAGATGTAGTTTTCCATGTGCTGCATATCCAGGGGCAGCCGGTGTCCGACGCCGTTCTCGTCATATTCGCAGTGCATGCCGGGCACGCCCAGCACAAACTGCTGCCGCATCTCGCTGTTTCCGTAGCAATCCAGCGCGCGCATCACGGCGTCGATTTTCTTCTCGTCCGTGGTATAGGCCGCAACCCACTGGGGGCTGCCGATCTGCAGCGCGGTGTAGAATCCCTCAAAGCCTTCGGCGCTGATCGGTGGCATCAGAACCAGCTTCGCCTTGACGCCGGTCGAGGCTTCGATATTCTCGGCATATTCATAGGAAGCCTGCGCCCAGTGATGATAGACGCCGACCCGGCCGGAATTAATCTTGCCGTCCCAGGCGGCCTTGTCGTTCAGCAGCGTTTCCGGATCCAGCAGGCCTTCCGCATACAGGGAAGCGATCCACTCCAGCGCGGCCTTCATGTTCGGCGTCACCGCGGAATAGGTCAGCTCGCCGTCATACAGATCCCACTGGGGATAGCCTTCCCAGCTGGCCACGCCGTACATGCTGAAGAGATAGTCCATCCATCTGGCTTCCGCGCGTCCGCCCGTGGGAATCTCATCCGCCTCGCCGTTGCCATTGGGATCCTTCGTCTTGAAGGCCCGGAGCACTTCCACGAATTCTTCCTGGGTCGTGGGCATGCTCATGTTCAGATTGTCCAGCCAGTCCTGACGAATGATGCCGCCGCTGCGGGCAAAGGTCAGCACGGAAGGAACATAGTAGATCCGTCCCTCGCCGGTGGGGTCATTGGCCCTGACGATATCCCACACCGCTTCCGGAATCGCCTCGTACAGATGCGGCGCCTTTTCGGGCAGCAGATCCGTCAGGTCCAGGATGGCGCCGGCCTTGATCAGCTCGGTCTCCATGCCGTTGACCGGGATGAACAGATCCGGCATCTCATTGGCAGCGATGCGGAGGTTCAGCTGCTCCTGATAGGTGGTGCCGCCGTTCCATTCCACATAGGGCTGGTACATGCCGACGCCGGTCAGTTCCTTGAAATACGTATAGCTCGGTCCGCCGATTTCGACGGCCAGATAACCGTTGTTGTTGCTCCAGATCTCGATGTCCGGATATTCGGGGGCGGTTTCGGCGACCGCCGCGGTCATGGTGAACAGCATCACTGCTGCCAGAACCAGGGAGATGATTGCCTTTTTCATGCTTCGCGCCTCTCCTTTTCTTCGTCGGGCCGGAAGGATGCTGCGATCCGTTCCCGCCCCAGTCGTTTTTGTTCTCTGTTTTCCTGTATTGTTTCCAGTCCCGACATGTCTTTCCCGGGTCATCCGCCCGGTCTTCTCCCGCGCATTCCCCCTTTTTCTGTCCGATTGACTGGTTTATCCCTTCACGGATCCCAGCATGGCGCCCTTGGCAAAGTATTTCTGAAGCCAGGGGTACACCGCCACCACCGGAACGATTGCGAAGACGACCGCGGCCGCGCCGAGGGTGGTCTCGTTATAGTTCACGTTGGAGCGAACGACCATGCCGGTGATATCCCCGCCGGCATTGATCAGCTGACGGATCTTCAGCTGCAGCGGATACAGCTCCGTCTTGGAAATGAACATCATGGGATGCTGAAACTGGTTCCAGATCGCGACCCCGTAGAAGAGCCCCACCGTTGCCAGAACCGCCTTGGAGGAAGGGAGGACGATCCGGATCAGGGTCTGAAAGCTTCCGCAGCCATCAATTTCCGCCGCTTCCTCCACCTCCGACGGGAATTGCTTGAAGAACGTCCGCATGATGGCCAGATTGTAGGCGCTCAGGATATGCGGCAGAATCAGCACCAGCACGCTGTTGTAAAGGCCGTAGCTCCGCAGCGTCAGGAAGTACGGAACGGTCGGCGCCTTGAAGATCATGGTTCCGACCACCAGGATCATGATCGTCCGGCCCGGTTTGAAGCGGGTCTTTGAAAGCGGATAGGCCATGATGGCGTTCAGGAAAAGGGCCAGCACCACCCCGGTCACCGTCGAAAATACCGTCAGTCCGAAGGATCGCCACATGGCTTCGTTTCCGATAATATAACTCCAGGAATCCGTCGTGAGCCCCACGGGGAGCAGGTTGACCCTGTTCATCTCCACCGGAACCTTGGAACTCAGAGAAAGGGACAGCACATTGACCAGGGGAATCAGGGCCACCACCGCAAAGAGAATCATGATCGCTGTCAGAACCCCCGCGAAGACGGCGTCAGATCTGGATTCTTTCATTTACCACAGCCCCCCGTCATCCGTATATTTGTTGGCCAGCGTGTTGAAGGTTACCACCAGGATCAGCCCGATGACCGACTGGAACAGGCCCACCGCCGTGGTGAAGCTGTACTGGGCCTGCAGGATGCCGACCCGGTATACATAGGTATCGAAGATATCGCTGACCTCATAGGTCATGGGTGTCTGGAGATTGTAAACCTGCTCGAATCCCAGATCCAGGAACCCGCCGATGTTGATCAGGAACAGGGTCAGGATGGTCGGCACCAGCAGGGGCAGCGTGATATAGATGAACCGCTGAAAGCGGTTCGCCCCGTCGATGGCCGCAGATTCATAGATGGAAGGATCCATGCTGCTCAGGGCGGCCAGATAGACGACGGTGCCCCAGCCGCTTTCCTTCCAGATGGAGGAGGCGGCGTAAATGGGCCGGAACCAGGATTCCTTCTGCATGGGAAGGATGGTTTCCATTCCCAGGAACGCCCGGACGTTGTTGAACAGCCCGCCCACCCCGAGGATGTCGAAAACCAGCCCGCCCACGATGACCCAGGACAGGAAATGGGGAATGTAGATCGCTGTCTGAACGCCCTTCTTGATGGCCGTCCGCTTGATCTCGTTGATCATCAGGGCCAGAATCACCGGCACCGGGAACAACAGGATCGTTTTGATGAAGCCCAGAATCAGGGTGTTGCCGAAAATACGGCTGAAGTCATAGGAGGAGAACAGCTTCTCGAAGTATTTGAGGCCGACAAAGGGACTTCCCAGAATCCCCTTGAATACGGAATAGTCCTGGAAGGCGACGACGCTTCCCAGCATCGGAATGTAGCGGAAGGCGATCAGATAGATCACCCCCGGCAGCACCATCAGATACAGGGGCCAGGCCTTCCGGAGGTCTCCGGCCAATCCCCTGAAGCCGGATGCGGCTTTTTTCCTTTGTACGCTGGTCATCTTGGAAGGTATTCCTCCTTTTCCGTTATGGTTCCGGAAAACCGGAAGGGAATCCCGGTCTTTTTTTGATCTGAATAGAGTTTATCAGATACCCGATCCTTCTCACAGAGTGTTTTTTTGCAGCTTCAGCGGGTTCTGATGGCCATTCTTCCAAACAATCCCCCTTTTTTTCAAAAAAGCCCCGGGCATCTTCGCGGATGTTCCGGGGAAAACGCCGCGGCTGAATGCCGGAACGGCGAAACCAAAAAAAACGCGGAACCCGTCACCCGGGCTCCGCGGGATCTATTCCGCCAAACAGCCGAACGCGCCTGACGTGCTGAGAGATAACCTTCCGGAATGGGAGTTATCCCCGCGCCGCGCTGTCCGGGTTGTCGATCGCGTTCAGCGCGGCTTCGATGTCCGCGACCGTCTTCGCGTCCAGCCCCCGGTAGGTCAGCCCATCCCGCAGCCGAATCACGCCGGCCGCGGCGCCGGGCGTTCCCTTGTCCCATCCGGGCAGGAACTCGTCCAGCACCTTCCGGGCCGGGGCGCTTTTCATCAGATGGGCGATGGTGCAGTCCAGGTTCAGCTTCTCCTCCCGGTTGCCGTTGATCTTCGCGCCGAAGCGGGGATCCGTCAGCCCTCCCGGGGTGATGCCGCCCAGGACGTCCGCCAGCCAGGAGAGGCTGTCCTCCACCCAGCGGGGATAGCGTTCGCTGAACACATCCCCCTCAATGCTGGCATCGCCGGTGGAAAGCCCATGCTTGCCGTTGGAATAGATGTGGCTCTCAAAGGCCACGTCGTTTTCGCACAGGGCGTTGACCATATGAATGGTATTCGACACCGGCACCAGGTTGTCCGTGCGGGTGGCAAACACGAAGCAGGGGCAGGTATTGCCGTCGACATGGGCGATGACGTCCGGCGCCGAGGGCAGGTAATCCCGGGCGCAGACGCCGTCGATGACCGGATATCCCAGAATCGCGGCGTTGGGGCGGTTCTTCGACATGGTCGCGGCGCAGGCGGCCAGATGCCCTCCCGCGGAGAAACCGATCACCGCGATGCGGTCCGCCGCCACGTGCCATTCCTCGGCGTTGTCCCGGATCATCCCCATCGCCTGCTCATAATCGTCCAGGGGATGGGGCCAGGCCGCCTGCGCATCCAGGGAATAGCGCAGGACAAAGGCCTGATATCCGGCCTTCAGATAGGCCAGGGCCACGGGCTCCGCCTCCCGGTCGGAGCAGAAGTGATAGCCGCCGCCGGGGATGACCAGCGCCGCGGGCCGGCGCTCAATCCTGCCGTATTCTCCGCCCACCGGCTGGAGATAAACGGTCAGGCTGACGTTTCTTTCCGGATTCAGAAGGATGGTTTCCGTCCTCATGGATGCTTCTCCTCTGCATGTTCATTTTCCCCTTCCGGCCGGGAGCCTTGCGCTCACAGCTCGAAGGGAACCAGTTCGCTCATGGTATAGTCGCCGAAGATGTCGTTGAAGATAAAGCAGAAGTACATGGCGATGGGCTCCTCCTCATCGCTCAGATCCTCATAGGTGACCGTCATGCCCTCCTCCCAGCGGATGGGCGTGCCTTCAAACTCGGATTCCTGCAGGTCCTCCTTCCCTTCCTCCTCATAATAGAAGGTATAGACCGGAATGATCTCATCCCCGGGGTTCAGCCGGGTGACCGAGCGGATGGGCAGGCCGCCTTCATCGTAGCCCGCGTTCGCGCCGATCACGCGTCCTTCCGTTCCGTCCGCGGGGAAGACCGCGACCAGATAGGTATATTCCCCGTTCAGCTTCACGGGAATCAGGCTCCGGCGGCTGCGGTCGTTGCGGGTCTGATCGTACAGGGGAACCGGCTGCCCGCCGAAAACGGGCCAGGTTCCGTCATAGAGGCTCACCACCCTGCCGGAGTTCCAGTCCACCAGGTTGTTCTGCATGGTGCCGAAATCCACATAGCCGGTGCTCTCCTCGTCGCTGATGTCCATCAGCAGCGAGCCCTCCACATAGTCCAGATACTCCATGTCCTCCGCGGAAAGCGTGGCGGTGAAGCCCTCGGCATTCAGATCGGCGGCAATCTCTATCTCCTCCGGTTCATCGTAGGTTTCCGTATCGTCGTTCCAGAGCAGGGATTCGAAGAACGAGGAAGGCGTGAAGTTTCCCTCCACCTCCTCGTCCGCGCCGATGTGGGAAACCGGGGCGGCGGCGATCTGGTAATGCCCGCCGTTGAGCAGATCCACATAGCTGTTCACAAAATGGATCCAGTTCGGAATCACGCCGGGAAGGTCGATCCCGCCCCGGTATTCATCAAAGGTTTCCGTCGTATCCTGGGGCAGCAGAATGGACAGGCCGCTGCAGGGATCCAGGTTGTCCGTCTGGGCGGAGCAGATCACGGCCTTGCTCAGCAGGCGCCTGGCCTCGGCGGCCAGCGCCGGATCCAGCTGGGCATAGGCATCCAGAACGGCCCCCAGGTCCACCATATCCCAGCTGGCGTCATCGAAGGAGCCGAAGGTGTACATGCGGCTGCGGCCCCGGCGGATGACGGCGTGGTTTCCGGCCTCCACCTGCCCGGAAAAGATCGCGGCAAACCGCTCCATGCAGGCTCTCAGCTCCCGGATGCCGGCCAGGTCCACGGCGCTGAGGGTCAGCATGTCATCCGGATTCTCCCGCAGCGACGCGTCCATATAGGAGTCCACGATCGTCCGGCAAAGATCCGCGTCGGAGATGGCGGGATCGCCTTTCAGCACCTCCATCCAGGAGGTGTAGTCCCAGCCGGTGCCCGGCTCCAGCTCCTCGCTGGCCACAAAGCAGTCGATCCCGTAGGCCGAGAGCATGGAAGCCATCTCATAGGTCGCCATCATGCAGGCGTCGCAGCCGAAGATGCTGATGTGAAAATCCGGAACGGCGCTTTGCAGGCGCTCCAGCGCCCCGTTGATCTCCGCCACGGTCAACGCGTCGTCGTTCGCGGTTTCGTCAAAGCAGATGCCGCCCTCCGATCCGGCGCCGTGGTCCCACAGGATCGCGATGCTCCGGTCCGCCGGATATTCCGTCATTCCAAACTTCAGGAACGCCTCCAGGGTGTCCGGATCCCCCATGGACCCCCGGCCCCAGTCCTCCAGCCGCTCATAATAACCGTCCCGGATCACCGCCAGGTTGAGGGTTCCGCCCTGCAGGTCCTCCAGGGCCCATTCCTTCGCGCCGCCGGCGAGAACCACCAGGTTGATGGCGTCCCCGGCCTCCACCTCGGCCATCTCCAGCAGATCCTGGCAGGCGTCCTCCTGCAGGTCCGTTCCGCAGAGATAGACCATCACGGTGGCCGTGCCCTCCTCCGCCAGGGCGCCGCCCAGCAGGCAGAGCGCTGCCGCGAGGATCAGAAACAGCATCGCCTTCTTCATTTGATTTCGTCCGCCTTTCCCGTGCGAGATAAGTTTATTGTATCGGAAAATCGCAATCCGTCAAGCGCCGCCGGCGCAGGCCGGAGAAGATTTTTCTCCCCCCGCCGGGAAGCACGGATCCCGGTTTTGTTCGCCGGAATTCTTCAGGCATGATCTTCTGTCGGAATTCCTGTTTTTCCTGTGTTTTTCGCAGGAAGAAATGTCGGAATTTCGTTGAAATCTGACCGGATTTGTGGTAGCGTGTATATGGAGACATATGTCATATCAAGTGTGTTAAGGAATTGTTTCCACTGAATACTGCGATTCCTCTTTCGCCCGGCGGAGGACGGATTCTTCCGAGCTGCCGGCGGGAAGAAGGAATCCCTGAAACGCGGGAAAGCTGCCCGCGGAAGGAAGGGATACCCATGAATCAGAGGTCTGATCGCTCCCGCCGCGCCGAAATCCGGAAGGGGAAAAGCCGGCGGGTGCTGTCCGTTCTGCTTGCCCTGTTTTTCCTTGTGCCGTCCGCGGCGCCGGGGGAGGAAGCGGCCGTCCGGGTGGGGGAAATCGAATACCCCCTTTCCCTGGCGAAGTACATGCTGGATTCCTGGCGCTATCTGGCGGAAGCCGGCGGCCAGACGCCGTCGGAGGAGGATATGCGGGAAGCGGCGGGCACCGTGCGGGATCGGCTGATCTCCCTGGGCGTCATCGAAAACAAGCTGGCCGAGCAGGGGCAGAACAGCTTCACCGAGGATGAAATGGACATCCTGCGGGCGGAAGCGGCCCGCCAGTATGAGCAGGCCTGGCAGCAGATCTATCAGGATACCCTGGCCTTTGACTCCTCGGTCACCGAGTCGGAGGTCACCGCCTGGATGACCGAGGCCGGCTATTCCCAGGACGCCTTTCTCCGGGAGCTCCTGGTCGGCGAGCGGGAGAGCCGGATCCTGGATCTGTACTGCGCCGACGTCACCGTGTCCGACGAGGAGGTCAGGCAGTATTATGAGGACAATTTTCTGAACCCGGACCGGGAAAGATACGAAAACAACATCCCGCTGTATGAAAAGGAAATCCTGCTGAGCGGGAACGAGGCCTTCTATACCCCCGGGGGATACCGATATATCAAGAACATTCTCCTCGCCTATCCGGAGGAGATCCGCACGGAGCTGGACGCCCTCCGCCTGGAGGGCAAGCGGCGGACCAACGCGGTGCAGACGGCGTATTACGCTCTGGCGGACGCCGCCGCGGCCGGGGAGGATCTGACGGAGAAAAAGGCGGAATATGACGCCCGGGCGGAGGCGCTTTCCCGGCAGGAGGAGGCCTATCTCGCGAAGGAAAAGGAAGCCATTCCGCTGCTGACGGAAACGATCACCGCCATCCGGGAGCAGCTGGCCGCCGGCATCGACATCGATACGCTGCTGGCCCGATACAGCCTGGATCAGCAGCAGACCGGGGCGGACAAGCCCGGCGCGCTGTATCATCCCGAATCCGCCGTCTGGCCGGAGGAAGCCCACCGGGTCATCGATGCCCTGACAGCGCCGGGGCAGCTGAGCGAGCCCTACACGGATGAGGAAGGGATCCATCTGATCTATTACGCGGGCGACGCCCCCGGCGGGCCGCGGGAGCTGACGCCGGAGGAGCAGGAGGCGCTCCGCTCTTCCGCGCTTTACGCCGCCCAGACCCGGAAGCTCACTGAGCTGATCGCGGTCTGGAAGAACGACTACGAGATCTCCGCGGACCTTTCCGGTCTGCCTGTCGAATAAACCCGATTTTGTCGGATGATCCATCCGGTATGAGGTGCTGATCATGAATCTGAAAAAATGGCTGACTGTTTTGCTGGCGATCGTGCTGACGGTTCAGGCCGTCCCGGTGGCCGCGCTGTCGGAAGGGGCCGCCCTGACCGCCGGGGAGCTGACCGCCGCTTCCGCCCTGACGGGATACGGAGCGGACGCTTCCTCCTGGCACGCCGGGGCCGGTTCCCTGGAGAACCAGACCGCCCGGCAGCTGGTGGAATATCTCGACGAGCTGCTGGAGGAAAAGATCCACACCCTGGAAACCGACTGCGAGGATCTGGAGCTGGCGCTGTACCGGCTGGAGCAGGACAATCCGGCCAGGTATCAGGAGCTGACCTCCGGCGCCTTCGCGGGCTATCCGACGCAGATGCACAGCATTTTCCGGCAGGCGGAAAGCGTCCGGATGAAGCTGGAGCACTGGAAGCTGACCCTGGTCTCCCAGTCCAGCATCATCGAGGGCCGGTCCTCCCTGCTGCAGGGCGGCTCGCTGTCCGATTATGAAACCCGCTTCCATACCCGCCAGATCCGGGACGCGGTTTCCGCCATCCGGGCCGTCCGGACGGAGATGGCGCAGGAAGCGGGAGAGGCGGAGGCCTGGCTGGACGGGCAGCTGCAGGTCTTTGTGCGGCAGCCCGGCCTCAACGCGGCGGACACCCTGAGCCAGTGGGCCACCCGGGTGCTTTCGGCGGAGGATCCGGTGGCCGTCAACGTGCGGACCTCCGTATCCGCCCGCTTTCCGACCCGGAAGACGCTGCTGGGCAGGCTCTCCCCCGTTTCCTCTGCCCTGGCGGACAGCACCCAGGGAACCGACCTGCGGGTGCAGGATGACAAGACGATTTCCGTCTGCACGAAGGATCCGGACGACAAATGGTTCGCCGGGGCCAGCGTCACCATCACGGATCTGTTTTCGGACGCGAACCCGAAGGCAACCTTCACCGGTGTCACGGGCAAGGACGGCGCGGTAAACGTTCCGCTGTCCGGTTTCAAGAAGAAGGACGACGAAATCGCCTTCTCGGTGAAGATCACCGCGGAGGGATACCGGAACTTCATCGCGGACAAGGTCAAGGCGGACAAGGGCACGGCCTATATCGTCCACCTGGCGAAGGATGACGGAACGCCCTATCTCTCCGGGGTTTCCTTCGACGATCACGAGTGCCTGGCCGCGGAATATCCGGCCCTCATCAACAATCATAACGAGCGGAAGGTCGATATCACGGCCCATGTGGAGAACACGTCGGACAAAAAGCTGCAGGTCATCCTGGTCTATCAGCATATCGAGAAAAAGCAGTATTACCGCTCCATGAGCAGCGACGGCTCGGAGAAGGGCACCTTCTATATTGAGCCCCACAGCTCCGGGACCCTGAAGGTCACCAACGAATGGCGGCGGAAGCTGCGGCCCGGCGGCGCTGCCTTCACCTGGAAAACGGGCACGGAAGAAAAGACGGAGGAAACGAAGCGCCTGGTTCAGATGGTGCTGACCGACGCGGACAGCCCGTCGGGAAGCTTTGCCGAGGGGTCTCCGGATCTGAGCAAGGGGACGTACACGAAGATCATTCCCACCCAGCTGCAGGCGGAGGCTTCCGCCGTGGAGCAGCCGATCATCGGCGCCTCCCTGCTGAGCTCGTTCTTCGGCGGCACCGGCAACCTCTTCAATTTCAACTTCCCGATGTCCGGAGGGGACTTCTTCCCCAGCGGCTCGGTGGGCCTGGATGTTCCCTTCGCCGCGTTCATCCCCCGGATCTCCGTGGCGCTGGACGGCTCCACCTCCATCATCCTGGGCATCGATCCGGGCGGGTTCGGCGAAAAGAAGGGTCCGCTGCTCAACAAGGATACCTTCGACAGCCCCGAGATCAAGAAGGTCATCAACGCGACCTTCAAGGACACCTCCGCCGCGCTGAAGAAGGTGGCCACCGGCGCCTCCCAGTATTCCAACGCGGACCGGGAGGGCGGCGTCAAGATGGGCAACATCAAGGGAACCATTGCGCCGGTGTTCGGCATCGTGTACCGGGTCGAAAGCAACGGCGAAACCTGGACCAGCAAGAACCTGGCCGGGGTGTTCGGCGTGGTCGCCTCCCTGGAGGCCGGCATCACCGCCACCCATCTGTTCCCGCCCTGCCCGATTCCCCTTACCTACGGGGCCAGCTTCACCCTGTCCCTGGCGGTCTACGGCATGGTCGGCGGAACGACCGACATCAATTCCAAGGCGAACCTGGATGAGGAGGTCATCACGCATACCGGCTTCAGTCCGGAATTCTCCGGGCTGTCGATCCTGGCCCGCCTGTCCGTCAACGTGTTTATCGGCGCCGGCGTCAAGGGCCTGCTCTCCTTGACGGTCAACGGCTACGGCTATCTCAGCTTCCTCTTCGAACTGAAGGGGCGCAAGTTCACCCATCTGCGGATTTCCGCCGGCTTCGGCTTCTATCTGCTGCTGGAAGCCGTGTTCTGGCATGCCCGGTTTGATATCTGGAACTCGCCGGATTACGAGCTTTTCGACGGGGAGTGGCCCAAGGCTTCCGCCTCCCTCCCCCGAACCTTCAGCGAGCTCTTCCTTCCCTCCGCCTCCGCGGACGGGGAGCCCGAGGAATCCCTGCCCCTTTCCGCGGACGACTATCCGGATCTGATCGCCCAGGCGGAAAAGGTCTGCAACGCCTCCTGGGACAAGTCGACGGATGTCAAAATCCAGGAGATCGGGGGCGACATGTTTGCCTTCTACATCGGCAAGAAGGCCGGCCAAAACAAGCGCAGCCGGGTGATGTGGATGAATCTGACCACCGGCAGAACCGGCACCTTTGAGGCGGCGCTTCAGGACGCGGCTTCCCGGAAATCCCTGGTGCTGGATCCGGACAACGTGTTCACGGACGACGGCTCCCAGTCCTTCATCCGCGAGGCGGACAAGATGTTCGGCGAAACCAACGCGGCGCTGTTCGGCCAGGACGACCTGTCCTTCGACCTCCGCCGGGTCGACATAGACGACGCCGCGATCAAGTCCGTCTACGGCGATCTGCATGTCCTCTTCGCGGTCTGCGCGGATGCCGCAGCCTCCACCGGGGAGGAGATCAAAATCAGCGGAACGCCCACCGTGTACATGCTCGGCTTTATCCCGGACGGAAACCACGGCCTGACGGTCAAGCTGCCGATGGTCGAGCTGGGAGAGCTCACGGGCCGTCTGCCCTATACCAACGGCCTGGCCAACTGGCACATGCTCTACTCCTACCCGATGAAGGGCAAGCCGGAAGAGCTGAAGGACATGGTTTTCGAGCATATGACCTCCACGGCCATGGGAGAGTTCTCCCTGGAAAAGAAGAACTGCTTCCTCTACGCGTCCATGGCCATCGGAAACAACGTGACCAGCGTCTCCTGCATCATGCCCATGACCATGACGACGAAGACGGACAAGTTCTTTGCCAGTCAGATGAGGACGCACTACAAGGGAGACATGGCGGTGGTCCCGCGGGAAGGGGAGCAGATTCAGGCCGGCGCGTCCCCGGATTCCTACGGCGTGGCCAATTCCTACTATTATCTGCGGGATTCCGACAAAACCGCCGGAAACCGCCAGCTCTACTATCATTCCCGATACTCCTGCGTCCTGCTGGATGACAAGAGCATTCCCTATTACCGGGTCTTCCAGGACGGGAGCCTGGATCATGTCTTCACCCTGACGGAGGAAACGCTGGACAGCGGGAAGGTGCTGCATCACCTGCACGCCGCCCGGATCGAGCACCCCACCGGCTCCCGGACGCCCACCTATCGGCTCACGGATCTGGATCTGACGCTGCCGGGCGCCGGTTTCAATGTGGAAAGAATCGGCAGCACCGTCTACCTCTACTGGGTGGAGGAAGGCCAGAAGAAGGACGACAAGTCCATGAGCGTATACCGGCTGAATGCCGTGGCCTATGACCCGGACGCGTCCATCGCCTCGGACGAGTTTGTGCTGGCCCAGTTTGAAGCGCCGGCGGATCAGCCCATCAGCCAGATCCTGCTGACCGCCCAGAAGGGATACTATGTGACGGACAGCGCCGTCTGGAGCTTCCCGCTGAAGCTGGTGGCCGCCATGGACCTGGATGCGGTGGTGCTGGATCATGACGTGATCGGCGTCGGGGAAAACGATACCGTGCTGATCCGGATGGTCAACAACGGCAACCTCTCCATCCGGGGCTTCACGATCACGGAAAGCACGGTCGGCGAGGACGGAAGCGTGAATCTGGTCGAAACGGTCCGCTGCGACACCGAGAAGCCCGACAACAATGTCCTGCATCTGGAAGGCGACAAGCCGGAGGACGATATCAAGGGAAAGGACGCCATCTGGCGGGAGAACGTGGGCTTCGGCACGGAGAAGCAGACCTACTGGGAAATCAAGCAGACGGTGCGCACCTTCAGCTCCCGGACGGAATACAAGGATGATACGAAGCAGGTCGATCTGTCGGCTTCCGAAATCCTGCCCGGCCAGGCGGCCGCCTTCACCATGCTGATGAAGAGCCCCGTCTCCTGGAATGAAACCGCCAACCACCGGCTGCAGTTTGACCTCACGGAATACACCGCGAACACCGATCAGCTGCAGAGCCTGGCCATGGAGCACGGCCTGCTGCCGCAGAATGTTGCCGGTGCGCAGTCGCTGACCTGGTCCCGCTCCGCCGGGGGCACCATGGAGCTGGATCAGCCCCTGCTGCAGAGCGGCAGCGGCGGCTTCCAGTACGCCACCGGGCTGAAGGCGCCGGATTCCGCGGTGCTGGACCACTCCCTGCAGAATCTGGATGTAGCCCACCGGGTCTATGTCACCCCGGACGGCGAGCGCCGGATCAGCATCTATATCACCAATGATTCCAGCCAGTACACCTCCATCCGGCTGTACTGCGAGCTCCGCTATGACGGCCGGGAAGAGGTGGGCTACCTGGATCTGCCCTACGATCCGGACTCCCTGTCCCACGGCCGCGGACATACCCTCGATTTCCCGGTCTCCGCGCTGGATGACGGCAGCGGCGCCAAGGAAGTGGAGGTCACCATCCGGGGCGTCGGCCTGGAGGAGTGGAGCCTGCTGGACAACTCCTTTACGGTGCGCCTGAACGAGGACGATCCCCTGCGGATCATCGTGCAGCCCCAGAGCCAGACGGCGCTGGAGGAGGAAACCGTGGAGTTCTTCGTCCAGGCCGCCGGCGGCACACCGCCCTATCAGTACCGCTGGCAGGTCTGGATGGGCGAAAGCCTCGGCTGGCAGGATCTGAACGCCACGGAGGATACGCTGGTTCTGGAACGGGTGCACATGGGCATGAACGGCTGGAGATACCGGTGCATCGTGACGGACCGGAACACGAACAGCGTCACCAGCGAGGAAGCCGTGCTGACCGTGCTGAAGAAGACCGTTCCCACCGGGGATGCCAGCCAGCCGCTGCTGCTCCTCCTCGGAGCGGCGGGTCTGTTCGTCCTGTGGATTCTGCTCCGCCGGAAAAAGGAAGCGTAAATCAATGAACATGCCTCCCGTGCCTTCCCGAAGGCCCCGACCCCGGTTTTACCGCTTTCCGCCCGAAAAAAAAGCGGATCTCCTCCGGCGGCTTCTCCGGCCCCGGAACGGGCTGCTGCTGCTTTCCCTTCTCCTGCTGGCCGTCCTGGCGGCGCAGGCGGTCCGGTCCCTCCGGACGGCGGATCAAAGCCGGACTTACTCCGCCTGGCATGAAGCCGCCGAAGCGGCGGCGCCCGTCCGGACGGAATCCGCCGAAAGGCCCTTTCAGCGCATGTCCCTGCCGGACGGCTCCCCCATTACCCGGGAGCAGAAACTGGCCCAGGGGCTTTCCGTCCCGGAGCGGGTGCAGACGGCCGTCTATCACCGGACGGAGGGAGACATCCTGTCCTCCATGGCCGCCCTGCAGGAAAAAAACCGGGATCTGACCGCCTGGCTGAAAATCACGGGGCTCGTGGATCTGCCCGTCGTCTACCGGGACAATGCGTGGTACCTGAATCATGATTTCGAAAACCAACTCAACCCCTCGGGCACGCTCTTTCTGGACGAGCGCCACCCGCTGGAGGCCCGGACGCAGAACCTGCTGATCTACGGCCACAATATGAAGGACGGCAGCATGTTCGGCCGCCTGATCCGTTATCTGGAGAAGGATTTCTGGAAAAGTCACTCCACGCTGACCCTGACCACCCTCCGGGAGAAGGAGTTCTATCAGGTTTGCGCGGTCCTGCTGGTCCCGGACGATCCCCGGAAGGAGGGCTATGTGAACTATTTTTCCCATCCTTCCTTCGCCACGGATGAAGCCTTCCGGAACTATCTGCGGGAAATCCAAACGCTTTCCCGCATTCCCGCGGATGTCTCCCTCCAGCCGGAGGACGCGCTCCTGACCCTGTCCACCTGCGTCGGGGACAGCCATCTGGTGATTCTCGCCCGGAGAGTCTGACCTGTCATTATTTCAGATTTTTGCAGAGATGATTACGCTGTTCCCTCAGCCTTTGAACATATCATCCCAGAGAAGGCGACGCGCTATGCCCGCGGATTCCGGCCTGCGCGGGCAGCGGGAGCTTTTTTCTCTCCCGGGAGAAATAAGGAAGTTTATTTTTCTTACTTTGCCCTGTACGCGTCCGCGTGCGGGTGATATACTTCGCCCATGGTCAGGGAAATGATCCCTGGCCGGAGATGCAGGAAAGGAAGTTGAAAGCAATGAGCAAGATCATGTCTGTAGCCGCCGGCCTGGCGATCGGTTATTTCATTTACCAGTATTTCGTCAGCAACAACCGCGGAACCACCCACGGACGCCTGCACAAGAGCGCCCATGACAAGAAAATCTCCGGCGTCTGCGCCGGCCTCGCGGAGTATCTCGGCGTGGATCCCACGATTGTCCGGATTGCCTGGGCGGTTCTGGCCTGCGGCTGGGGAACCGGCGTTCTGCTGTATTTCATCTGCTCGTTTGTCCTTCCCGAGGAATAAGATCCGGGAACGGATTCCATGGGTTTCTCCAGCGGATGGGAGCCGGAGCGATCGCTCCGTCCCGCCCCCTCCCCTGGCCGCAAAAGAGGTTTCTGCCCGTCAGAAGCCTCTTTTGCTGTGGTCCGGTTCCCGGAGTCCGGATCCCTGGCTCGCCGGTCGGCAGATTCTTCCGCCGGCCATCGCGCCTCCGCGCCGGGCTTGCGGGATTCGCCCTTTCACGCTATAATGCCTCTGTCAGAAAGAATCGGTTTCCGAATATCAAACACAGAAGGGAGATTTTAGACATGAAAAAGACTCTGGCTCTCCTGCTGGCGCTGTGCATGATGCTGGCAGCGGTTCCCGTGATGGCGGAGGAGGATGTCTCCGGCACATGGTATCTGGTCATGCTCGGAATGACCGCCGGCACCTTTGATCTGAGAGCGGACGGAACCTGCACCCTGGAGCTCGCCATGGACGACCCGACCAACGTCGAGGGAACCTGGACGCTGGACGGCGAAAAAGTTTCCATCACGGTGGAAGGCAACTCGCTCCCGCTGACCTATGACGGAACCAGCCTGCAGCTGGATGCCGAGGGCATCGCCGCGCTGGGTCTGGATTCCTCCCTGGGAGCCGGCATGGATATGTCCATGATTTCCTCCATGATCCAGCTTTCCCGCGAGCCCGGAAAAATCACGGTGAAGGAATTCAGCGATTATCAGGATTCCAGCACCCTGCCCGAGGGCAAAACCGAAGAGGACATGCAGGCGATTCAGATGGAGATGATGGCCACCGTCATGTCGATGATGGGCAGCCTGGATACCGGCAGCAGCTCCGCCCCCTCCGCGGATGGTCCCGCGCCGGAGCTGACCGTAGTGGAAGACAACTTCTACGTCCGGGAAGGCTTCAGCCAGCCGGAAGGCGTTTATCTCGCCAAGGTGCAGAACGATAACGCGGATCCGATCTATATCTCCGAAGTATCCCTGATCCTGCAGGACAAGGACGGAAATGAAATCGGCAAGGGCGAATATCTGAGCAACTCGGGCTCCCGCTATCTGGAGCCCGGCGAAGCGACCTTCCTCTGCATCACGGCGGACGTGAATGACGGCGCAGAGGTGGCCGATCACGCCGCGAACCTGACCTGCTCCCCGATCACCTATCAGACGGCGGATCTCTCCATGGAAGTTTCCGATGCCCAGCTGCGGGTGGAGGAAGGCTATTCCACCAACTATTACACCGCCGCCACCGTCACCAACACCACGGACGCGCCCCTGTCCCGGCTCAATGTGGTCTCCGCGGTTCGCTCCGCGGACGGCAAGCTGCTGGACCTGACCACCTCCGGCCTGTATCAGAACGAGCTGGCCGCCGGCAGCACCATCACCCTGGTGGATTCCCTGGACAGCCGGGCCGTCACCTACTGCACCGAGAACAACCTGACCCCGGATCAGGTGGAAGCCTTTGCCTGGGTGGAAACCTACTGATTCCCCTGAGCTTTTCCACAAAACGGCCCCCGCTGCACGCGGAGGCCGTTTTTGATTGCTTTGATGCCCTTTTCCCCGGGTCGGGGTCTTATTCGTCCAGATAGGTAAAGCGGACCTCGCTCACATCCGTCCATCCGCCCCAGCAGCCCCCGGTGTTCCAGCAGCAGATTCCGGGCCGCGCGCCGGTCCATCCTCCCGGCGCCATCGGGCAGGTTCCGCCGATCTGCTGCCAGGCTTTCCCGTCGTCTCCATGGAAGAAGGTCATTTCGCCCTTCCGGACGGACAGGCGCAGCCGGAGGGAGGTTTTCGCCCCGGGAACGGAGGCCAGCACGGTTTCCGTAACGGTTTCCGGGATGCTCCGCCCGTACTCCCGGATATCGCCCCGCACGAGGCACAGGCCCTCCTCCGTCAGCGCGGCATAGTGATAGGGATATCCCATCATGCCGATGCATACCCGGTCCCCGGGATGGAAATGGGTCCGGAGGGTGACGTCCATGTCGAAATCATAGCCCTGCATCAGCTGGGACAGGAACTGCCCCGCATGGAACAGGCTGTCCGACGGGGCGGCGTGAAGCCGCAGCCCCGGCTTCAGCAGGGAATACCAGGCGGGATCGGGATTGGCCTGCCACTGCCACTGCAGGCCGATTCTTTCCCGGAAATCATCCGAGGTCGGAATGGAGGCGGGGGCTTCCGGAAGCGGCGTTTCCCCGGAGAGTACCGGCTTGCCCTCCCGTCCCATGACGGGCCAGCCGCTGTCCCAGCAAACCGGCTGCAGATGCGGCACCCGGCCGTAGGCGTCCACATCCTGAAAATGAATGAACCAGTCGCCGCCCCGGCCGTCGGTCACCCAGCCGCCCTGGTGCGGGCCATTGATTTCCGTGCTTCCCTGGCTCAGGACGATCTTCCGTTCATAGGGGCCCAGCAGGTTCGGGGACCGCAGCGCCAGCTGATATCCCGGTTTCACCCCGCCCGCCGGACAGAGGATCCAGTACATGCCCTCCCGCCTGTACCACTTGGGGCCTTCCACGGTGACGTCCCCGTGCTCCGCGCCGCGGTAGACCGGAACGCCCTTGTCCAGCACCCGGAACCCGTCCGGCGACATTTCATGGACATACAGCACATTGTTGATGCCGCAGCGGCTGGCCGCAAACCCGTGCAGCAGCCAGGCCCGTCCGTCCTCGTCGAACAGGGGGCAGGGATCAATCCATCCGCATACGTCCTTCACCCAATGGCATTCCCATTCCCCGGCGGGATCCGCCGCGGTGAAGGCGAACAGGCCTTCGTCCGGCAGGCAGACGTAGACATAGAACAGGCCGTTGTGCCAGCGAAGGCTCGGCGCCCAGGTGCCGCACTTGTGCACGGGGCGGCGGTACCTTTCAAAGGGCAGCCGGGCCGCGGCATAGCCGATCAGCTCCCAGTTCACCAGATCCCGGGAATGAAGAACCGGAATTCCCGGAAGATAGGTGAAGGAGGAGGAAATCATATAAAAGTCCCCGCCGACGCGGATCACATCCGGATCGGAATAGTCCCCCTTCAGAATCGGATTCTGAAAACGCATGCGCGAAGCATCTCCCTTCTCTGTTCTGCGGAGCCCGGTCAATTTTCCTTCCGGGGCTCCGTATCCTGCCGGGCCTGCAGGATCTCCCGGAGCATCAGCACATTGTTCCGGTCCATCTGCTTGTAATCCACCTGCCCGCCGGTCACCGCGTTTTCCCGGTCGGACAGCTCGTCCAGCTTCTCCCAGGGGGTCAGGCAGGCCTGCAGCCGGTTCTGATTGTCCCGGCTGATCCGGAACCCGGGTTCCGCGCCGCTGCGGTACCGCGCCGCCCGCTGCTCCCAGACTTCTTCGGACATGGCCGCGTACCCGTTGGCATACTGATAGGCGCACCAGCGCAGGTGCTCCGTGATCGCCAGGTTTTCCAGCGTCTCCGCGTCCGGCGGCCAGTCCCCCGCCAGCACCTGCTCCGCGGTTTTCCCGGAAGCGCGCAGCACGGCCGGATAGAAGTCCGCGCTGGCCCTGCTGCTCTGCCGGTCCGCGTAGCTGCATTCCCGCCAGGCTTCCTCCGCAGTCAGGCTTTCGCCCTTCCCCCGGTGATAGATATAATTGATCTGCCGCGCCATGGCGTCCATCTCCTCCAGATCCGGACAGCCGCCCTCGAGGAAATCGCCCCGCTCCGTTTCGTGCCGGGTTTCATCCAGCCAGAAGCAGCTCTCCCGGGTGACGTAGACGGTCAGCGGCATCCGCTCATTCCACGGCCACCACGCCGCCAGGTCGCCTGCGATCTCGTAGTTCTGCTCCGCGTTCCCGGTGCAGAGGATCATCATCTTCACATCCTTCCGGTTTTCCTCCAGGAAGGAATAGAAGGAATCCTGCGTCGCGTCCAGGCTGTGAAAGCGGATATCGTAGGCGGCCATCATCGGATGCCCGTGCAGGAAGCCATTCTGCGCGCCGGGATCGAAGATATCCACCCGGAAGCGGCTTCCGTAAAACTGCCCGTTCATGACCAGCTGGGTCAGCACCGCCCGGCCCATCCGGCCGAAGCCAAGGATCACCGCGTGGAAATTCTCCGCTGCCCTGCCCCGATCGTCAAAGGAAATCTGATCGCAGGGGGGATGGTCCCGGATGATCATCCGCGCGGTCAGTTCATATTCATCGAAGGCATAAACGCTGCCGTATCCGTCTCCCTTCACCGCCTGCAGCGCCGCGGCCTCCTCCCCGATTCCCGACGCCAGCAGCCGGGTCTGCTCGGGATGGATCCCCGCCGCCTTCATCGATTCCAGCAGCTTCCGGGCGTATTCCAGATTCTTCCGCCCGCTGCGGTGCAGCGCGGCCAGCTCCATTTTCCGCTTCCCCGCCTTCAGGTTCACCCGTTTCAGGAAGCGCGGGCTGGCCTCCAGCGCGTCCTTTCCCTTTTCGATGATCGCCCCGAAGGATTTGGCGGCGGCCTCAAAATCCGTGCTGCAGTCCTGATCCACAAAGATCACGGAGCACCGCTTTTCTCCGGCCATCCGCCGCCCGTAGGCCATGGAGCGGGAGTTGATTCCGTAGACGATCAGCAGCGTTCCCCGGCGGAGCAGCGTCACCCGGATATCCCGCAGCAGCTTTTCGCCCAGCGCCGCGATCGTCGCGCTGGCCGTGGCGTAGAAGCCCAGGAAATGCCCGAGCCAGAAGATCGCCAGCCCCGCCGGGTGGCTGACCGGCGGGGAATTCTGAATCGATCCGAGATCATTGATTCCGGCGAACATCCGGCAGGTCGCCATCAGCGCCCGGATCAGGGAGGTCATGTTGGCGCCGTAGGTCCAGGCGTATCCCCATCCGTAGAAGACGAGCCCGATCAGCGAGGTCAGGAGCAGGGACACCCGGACCAGCCGCTTGCGGAAGCCGCTGTCCAGCGCCAGATTGAGCACGGCCGCAATAAACACCGCCGCCAGAGCCAGAACCATTCCAATGGAGGTAATGATCAACGCTTCCCCCTCCTTTCCCGCCGTCCGGCGTCCGAAGCCGTTCCGTTACGGTTTTTCCGGATCCCAGACCGTGCCCGCGTACATTCCTTCCGTATTGCCCTTCGCGAAGTGGGCCGGATCCATCCCGATGTCCGTCAGTTCCACGCACCCGGAGAACATCCCCGCCATCTCCTCCGCCGAATCGAGGGCAAAGCCGCTGACATCCAGCTTCTTCAGGCGGCGGCATTCCGTGAACATGTTGGAGAAGATCCGGACACTGCCCGTATCGAAATGGCTGACATCCAGTTCCTCCGCCTGCTCCATGCCCAGGAACATGGCGCACATGTCCCGCACGGAGGCGGTTTTCAGCCCGCTGACATCCAGCGACGTCAGGGACTGGCACCCCTGGAACATGAATTGCATATTCTGCGCGGAGGAGGTGTCCCATCCCCGGATATCCAGCCCGTCCAGCAGGACGCAGCCGTCAAACATCCCGCCGAACTCCTCCACGCGCCGGGTGTCAAACCCGGAAACATCCAGCGTCAGCAGGCTGGAGCAGCCCAGGAACATATTCCGCATGGTTTCCGCGCTTTCCGTCCGGAACTGACTCACATCCAGGTTTTCCAGCTTCCCGCAGAAGGCGAACATGGCCTCCATGGTGGTCACCCGGGAAGTGTCCCAGCCTTCCAGATTCAGGCTTTCCAGGCGTTCGCAGCCGTCGAACAGGCTGTTCATCCGGGTCGCCCGGCCGGTATGGAAGCCGCTCAGATCCAGGCTGCGCAGGGATCTGCAGGCATGGAACATATCCGTCATGCTCTGCACCCGGGAGGTATCCAGGCCGCTCAGGTCCAGCTGCTCCAGGAGCTCGCAGCCGTCAAACATCGCGGTCGTATCGGTCAGATGGTCCATCCGGGCTCCGGTCAGATTCAGCGTCTTCAGGGCGTGGCAGTTCTGGAACATCCCGTCCGCCATCTGCAGGGACGAGAAATCCATCCCGCTCAGATCCAGCGAGGTGGTGCCGATATCCGAAAACAGGTTGGTCGCGTTCTCCGTCCGGGAAAAATCCACCAGCCCGTTCCATTCGATGCTCTTCGCCCGGGTGTAGCCCTGGAACATGCCGTTGACCGTCTGCGGCATCCGGATCGGCCCGCCCGCGCTGATGAGCAGCGTGTTCTTCTCCCCCTCCGTTTCAATCCAGGCCCGGATGCTGCCGTCCCCGGCCTCGGAGACGTCCCACGCGTCCGCTCCGGGCTCCCCGTCGGTCACCGCGATCCGGTCGATCTCGCTCCGCGCCAGCGGCCCGCCCATCGCGGGCCGGGAAGGAAGCAGGGAGGCATCGGTCGTCCCCTGATCATCCCAGCGCAGCACCGGCAGGTCCATGTCCTTCAGGGCCTGCGCCGTGCCGGCGCTGTCCGCCGCATCCACCGCCGGCGCCTGCGTCTCTGCCGGGGCCTCGGGCGCCTCCGTGGCGGCCGGCGCCTCGCTGATCTCCGGCGCCGCCGTTTCCGAAGCCGCCGGGGCAGCTTCCGGCAGCGCGGCCGGCGGCTCCTTTCCCTTCAGCGCGCCGCTGACGGCCAGCACGATCGCGGCCAGGGCGGCGGCGCCGCCGAGGATCCCGCCGATCAGCAGGCCCTTTCCCCGGCCCTTTCCCCGGGAGGCGGAGGCGGATTCGTCCTTCTCCGCGCTGACGGGGCGGGAGGTCAGATACCGGCTGCATAGCCGGTCCATGCTTTCCGTGAAGTATTCCGTCGTGGCGCTCAGCCCGTTCTGGAACCGGACGTCTTCGATATCCTCCGGCAGCTCCTCCGGAAACTGGAAGCCGTTCAGCATCACGGGCACGATATTCTTCTTTTTCTTCAGCGCCTCGGCGATCTCCCGGCGCACCCAGTCGCCGTCGTCCCGGCAGCGGTCCAGCGCGTGCGGGGATAGGATCAGCACGAAGTCCGTGCAGGAATCGATGGCCTCCAGCAGCGCCTCGTTGAACTTCCCCGCCCGCAGCACCTCCAGGTCATAGAACACGTTGTAGCCGCGCTCCTTCAGGGCCTGATAGATATACATTGCGGTCATGTCCCCACCGTCCCGGCGGTAGCTGATAAACACGTCGCAGTTCATTTCGTTCCGTCCTCCCCGTCCGTTCCGCCCACCCGGCGGAGGGCAATTTCCATCAGTTCCCAGGGGCCCTCGTCCTTCTCCTGATCCTCCGCGGACAGCGCCTCAAAGGGCGCGATGCAGGGGTGCGTGCGCTGAACCGGATCCTTTTTCTCCCCCTGCCGCCAGTTGTACAGGCAGTAGAAGCGCATCCACCGGTCATGCTCGTTTCTCCGGCATTTCTCCCGAAGCGCCGGATCCGCCGTCCGGAACCGCTCCAGTGCGATCCGGAAGCGTTCATCCTCCTCCATCGGTCCGTCCCCCGCCAGCAGGCGGGCCTTCACGAACAGATGGTCGGCGGCGGCCCGGTTCAGCTCCTTCGTGAACTCGTCCAGCTCCTCCCAGGCCGGCCCGCCGTATCTCCGGCGGTAGTGCTCGTTCATCGCCCGGGCCAGCCGGTTCATTTCATCCCGCAGCACGTTTTCCGGGGTCAGCACCGGACGCATGCTTCCGAAGCAGATCACGCCCTCCGCCGCCGCGTCCCCCAGCAGGTGGATCTCCGCCTTCGCGGGAAACCAGGTCAGCAGCGTTCCGGCCTTCCGCCGGTTGGCCTCCCGATCGTCCCCGCAGAGGATGATGCGGTCCGCGGCCCGGATCCGCTCCTCCTCATTCCAGGGGCCTTTCTCAAAGAACAGGCTGTCCCGGCCCTCCTCCAGGCGGTTCAGCGCCAGCGCGGTTCCCAGCCGGCTGTGATTCCGCTGATAATCCGCCCAGTCGCCGAACACCCGGTATACCGTTGTCTGAAAGGGAACCCGCCCGTTGTTCAGAATGGCCCGGTTCAGCAGCTCCCTGGCCCATATTCCGTCGCCGACCAGCAGGATTTCCCGCTCCCGGGGCCGAACCGGATGATCCTTCCAGTATTGCCGCGCCGCGGACGCGATCGGATCAAAGATCTCTCCCGCGCCGCCCGGCATCTCCGGATCCTTCCTCCGGATCACCCGGAGCCCCGCGGGCAGTCCCTCTCCGGCGTCCGCCCCGCCGCCCTCCGCGAACAGGATGCAGCGGATGCCCTGCCGCTCCGCGTATTCCGCCATCGCCCGGACCGGCTTCTCCGTGGCGCAGAAGCGGGGTTCCCGCCGGGGAAGCGCCCCGGTTCCGCAGAACACCGCCAGCGCGTCCCCGTCCCCCGCCAGCAGGTTTTCCGCCAGCAGGCAGGTTTCCTCCTCCGCCCGGTCAAAAAGGTACCAGGTCCGGCTCTTCCCCAGGCTCAGCCGGAGCCAGGGAACCAGCCTTCCCGTCATCAGGGCGTAGATTCCGTGGAGCAGAAGGCCGAACAGGCTCACGCTCATTCCCAGAAACAGCAGGCCGATGATTCTTCCCGGCAGCGTGACCGGGGCCAGATCCCCATAGCCCACCGTGGTCATGGTGACCAGGGAATACCACAGCGCGTCCCCCAGGCTCCGGATGTTGGCTCCCTCCGCGTGCCGCTCCGAGAGCGTCAGCAGCGCCAGCGCCGCCAGGTAGCACAGCAGGAAAAGCAGCGCCGCCCTTCCCTTTTTTCCTCTTCCGCGCCGCGTTCCTTCGTTCATGGAAAGACACGCCCCCTCCGGTTCTGTTTCCTCTGGTTCCGATTGTATCCTGAACGGCCGGAAAACACAAGATTCCGCGATGTTTTTTGGAGAAACCGGTTCGCATTCCCCGTTCCCCATGATATAATGGCAGGCGGAACGGAATCTGAACTGCCGGGAGGAAATGAAAGATGCTGACAAAGCCGAAAATCGCCCCGATGGGATGGAACAGCTGGGACTGCTACGGGGCGGCCGTGACCGAAAGGGAGGTCCGGCAGAACGCCGAATACATGGCGGCCCATCTGAAAGAGCATGGCTGGGAATATGTGGTCGTCGATATCCAGTGGTATGAGCCCGGCGCCACCAGCCATGAATACCGTCCCTTCGCGGATCTGTGCATGGATGAATACGGGCGTCTGATCCCCGCCCCGAACCGGTTTCCCTCGGCGGCGGGCGGAAAGGGCTTCGCGCCGCTGGCGGAATACATTCATTCCCTCGGCCTGAAGTTCGGCATTCATATCATGCGGGGGATCCCCCGCCAGGCGGTTCACCGGAACTGCCCGGTGCTCGGAACGGAGCAGACCGCCCGGGACGCGGCCCGCTTCAACAGCATCTGCGCCTGGAATCCCGATATGTACGGGGTCCGGGACAATGACGCCGGGCGGGCCTATTACGCCTCCATCTTTCAGCTGTACGCCGAATGGGGCGTCGATTTCATCAAGTGCGACGATATCTGCCGGGAACTTCCCCACGAGGAGGCGGAGCTGCTGCTGATTTCCGGGGCGCTGCAGGCCTGCGGCCGGGACATGGTTCTGTCCCTCTCGCCGGGCCCCGCGCTGCTGGAAAAGGCGGAGCTCTACAAGCAGGTTTCCACAATGTGGCGGATCACGGATGATTTCTGGGATGACTGGAAGCTGCTGTACGCCATGTTCGAGCGGGCGGAAAAATGGAGCGTCCACGCGGGGGCGGGGCATTATCCGGACGCGGACATGCTGCCCATCGGCCCCATCCGCCAGGATACCAGCCCGGAGGACCGGACCGCCTTCACCCGGGACGAACAGCGGACGATGATGACCCTCTGGAGCCTTCTGCGCTCCCCCCTGATGATCGGCGGGGAGATGACAAAATTCGATGATTTCACCCGGGATCTGGTAACGAATGACGGCGTGCTGCGGATGCACCGCGATTCCCGCAGCGCGCGGCAGCTTTTCCGGAGGCAGGCGGACGGAAACGAATACATCGTCTGGACGGCCGCCTGCCGCGGGGGCGGAACCTATCTCGCCCTCTTCAACGCCGGAGAGAAGGACGGAGCCTTCTCCTTCCCGGCGGAGGAACTGGAGCCGGAGGGACTCCCCCTCCGGGGCACGGAGCTGTGGAGCGGCGAAACCGCTGAATTCCGGGAGCGGATCTCCGCCCGGATCCCGTCCCACGGCGTCCGGGTCTTCCTGCTGCAGCATTCCTGATCGCCCTCCGGCCCGGCCGGATCAGGCGTCCTTTCCCATCTCGATTTCAAAATGATAGGTGCCGGCCGGCAGCTGATACTTCCGGACCGGAATGCCGTTCCGAACGGCCGTCTCCCCGCCTTCCGGATTCTCCCGGGCATGCACCCGGGCGTTCTCCGCCGCGGGGAGATACAGTTCTGCCCGGGTGTTGGCCGGAACGGTGCATTCATAGCCGGTCATGACGCCGTCCCGGGCCGTCCAGGCGGACCGGATGGTTCCGCGGGCGGATTCGTAGGCGGCCTCCAGCGAGGTGAAATGTCCCCCGCAGACCGGCTGCAGCACGAAGGTTCCGAACCCGCTGTCCCCCTTCCGGGCGATGCCGGCCATGAATTCCATCATCCAGGAGCCGATGGCCCCCAGGGAATAATGGTTGAAGGAGTTCATCCAGTTCTGCCCGCCGAAGCCGTTCTCCACGGTAAAGGAGCTCCAGCGCTCCCACATGGAGGTGGCGCCGTTCAGCACCGGATACAGCCAGGAGGGGCATTTCGTCTGCTCAAACATGCGGTAGGCCGTGTCGATCTCCCCCGCCTCCGTCAGCGCCGGCAGCAGCGGCCCCGTGCCCATGAAGCCGGTCGTCATCGTGTAATCCGTGCGCTGGCAGGCCTCCTTCAGATGCTTCCGGGCCAGGGCCAGGTTCTCCCCGCTGAACACGCCGCAGACCAGGGGCAGCGCGTAGGACGCCTGGGTATCCTGCAGCACGCCTTCCGCGCTGCGGGTCCGGCCGTCCTCTCCCACGAAGACCCGGTTCCATTCCTCCCGCAGCCGGTCGCCGAAATCGCGGAATTTCTCCGCGTCCTCCCGGAAGCCCAGGAGCTCCGCGGCCCGCTCCACGCTCCGCACGCTGCGGTAGTACTGGGCGTTGTCCATCAGGGAGGGGTCCGTGTCCGTGACCGAAAGATGATCCCCGAGGAAGCCGATATGGGAGGTGAGGCAGGAGCGCCCCTCCGCGATCATGCCCATCATGCCCTCGATGTGGCGCTTCATGGCCGGATAGTTTTCCTCCAGCACCCGCCGCGCGCCGTACTGCCGGAAGGTCTCGAAGGGAATCATGACGCCCGCCGCGTTCCAGGTATAGCCCAGGGCGAAGGCCTCCCCGATGGGCGCGTAGGAAGGCGCATACAGGTGATAGGTGCCGTCCGCACCCTGGGCCTCCCGCTGCAGCCGGTTGAAATTGCGGTAGAAGGCGCGCATGTCCGATAGATAGGTCGCGGTTTTCGCGTACACGTTGGCGTCGCCGGCCCAGCCCAGCCGCTCGTCCCGCTGGGGGCAGTCCGTCGGGATGGAGATATGGTTGCTGACGGTGGAGCGGATGATGTTGGCGAACAGCTGATTGGTCAGGGGGTTGGAGGAGCGGAAGAAAGCGGTCTGCCGGACGGAGCTGATCACGATTCCCCGGATGTTCTCCGCCGGAATCGGCGCGTCCAGCCCGGAGAGCTCCACATAGCGATAGCCGTGCAGGGTAAAGCGCGGGCGGAAGGTCTCCCCCTCCTCTCCCTTCGTCACGTACACATCCGTCGCCAGCGCGCCGCGCAGGTTCTCCGTCAGCAGGAGGCCGCCCAGCTCCCCGTAGTAATAGGGATTGTCCGGCGCGAGCCGGGGATAGAGAATCTCCCCGTAGCGGATCGTGATCCGGCGGTTCCGCTCCATCCGGGGGAAGGTGATCTCCGGCAGCCCGGCCATGTTCTGGCCCATGTCATACAGATAAACGGTATCCCGGTCCTCGCCCCGGACCTCCTTCGCCGCGAAGGAGGCGGTCAGCGTCTCGATCCGCCGGATGCCCGGATCGATTTTCGCGGTGATCTCCGGCACGCGGCCGCAGACCTCCTCCGGCTGTACCGACGCCCGGCGCCAGCCCTCCGCCGGGAATCCCGGCTCATCCCATCCGGGGATCTCCCGGGTCGCGTCCCAGGTTTCCCCGTTGAAGTTTCCGGCATACCGGATCGGCCCGTCATCGAATACCTGCCAGTCCGCGTCCGTCGGCACATACAGCACCGTGCCGTCCTCCCCGGTCACCCGCAGCACGGCCAGCAGGGCCTGCATGTCCCCGTAGAAATTGTAGTTTTCCGCGATATAGGAGGTCTGGTCCCCGTACCATCCGGAGGCCAGCACCGCGCCGATCACGTTCTCCCCCTCCCGGATCATCTCCGTCACATCGAAGGCCTGGTACAGCTCCCGGTGGCGGAAATCCATGTCCCCGGGCGTCAGATATTCGTCGCCGGCCTTCCGCCCGTTGACGGTGATCTCAAACAGCCCCCGGGCCGCCGCGTACAGCGTGGCCTCCCGGACACGTCCCGGCACGCGGAAGCTCCTGCGCAGCATGGGCAGCGCCCCGAAGGAGGGATCCGCCCAGCACAGGGTGCCCGGCGCCGCCGTGACGCGGTTTCCCTCCGTCCGCAGCCCCGGGCATGCCGCGAAGATCCCGTAGCCCGCGCCGGTTTCGGGGCCGAAGATCATCCGGTGCGCGCCGCCGTAATGCCGGATCGCGAAATCCGTATAGACCGCCCGGGTTTCCGGCCCGGTCACAAAGCCCACCTGGCACAGTCGGGGGAAGATCGGCGCGTCCGTGACCTTGTTCTCCGGGTTCAGGGTCAGGTGGGTTTCCTCCGCGGCCGCCGGCACCCCGGGCAGGAAGTTCGGGCTGCGGAAGCCGGTATGCAGCTTTTTCCCGTCGATCCGCAGGCATTCCATCTGATTGCCGCTGATCACGATCTCATACTCATGGGGCAGGAAGCGCGCCGCCTCCGGCAGCAGCTCCGCCGGAACGGGCACCTCCGCGATGGGCGTGCGCCCGTCCTCCCCCGGGGCGTAGCCCCTGCGGAACACCCGCAGCGCCGCCTCCGGCCGGGAAATATCGATCTCGAAGGCGATATAGTTTTCCCCGTGAATCAGGAAATTGTTGTGAATGGAGGAAAGCAGCCGGGGATCCTCAGCGCCGAAAACCACGCCGGCCCGGGTGCCGCCCTCTTCGATCCGCATCGTGAAGCAGACCCGGAAGACGGGCAGGGTTTCCGCCGCCACGCAGCATTCCTCCGAGCCGATCCATTCCGCCCCGTGCCAGGCGGAGCGATCCGGATTCAGGAAACCCGCCGCGAAGGCGGATTCCGCCCGCAGCTCCTCCCCCTGCTCGTTCCAGACCAAAAGGCTCCAGGTGTACGCCGCCTCCGGCTCCAGCATCTCCGGATACGCGATCTCGCCGCATTCCGGTCCCGGAACCCGGCCGCTGTCCCAGCAAAGGTTCTCCCCCCGGCGCACCGTGATCCGCCAGGCCTCCTGCCGCGCGCCGTGCCGGTCGGACTCCATCCGCCAGCTGAATACGGGATGCTGTTCATCCACCGCCAGCGGCCTTTCCTGATAGCTGACTCGAAGCTCCTTCAGTGCGTCCATGTCATTCCCTCCTGTTTTCGCGGATTCAGTTTTCTTCACTTTTCTTCCTCCGGCGCTTCGGTTCCGTTCGCGGGCGCCGGGGCGGGGCTCTGGCTGCGCCGGTACTGCAGCGGGGTTTCGCCCGTCACCTGCTTGAAGCGGCGGATGAAGCTGCCGGAATCGTAATACCCGACCTGGACGCTGATCTCCCGGATGGTCAGATCGGTTCCGACCAGCAGCTCCCGCGCCCGCTGCGCCCGCAGCTGGGTCAGGTATTCCAGCGGGGTCATGCCCGTCTTTTCCTTGAAGGACAGGCTCAGCCGGGTGGTGGAGATGCCGAAGGATTCGGCGATGGCCGCCATGGAGATTTCCGGATCGCTGAAGTGCTCCTCCATGTAGCGCACCACCTGATCCATCTCATCCTCCGGGTCCGCCGGCGCGTCCGCCGACTCCCGGGCCGCGTCCGTCAGCAGCGAATCGCACAGGCGGCGGAGCAGCTCGTCCAGATCGTCAATGGACTGGCAGGAGGACAGGGAGAAGATGTCGTAGAACTCCCGGGCGTCCCGTCCGCTGGAAAGCGCGGCCGCCTGGCTGCGGGTCAGCGTATCGATGACATCGTTGTAGATCATCCGGAAGGCAAAGGGGGACATGCTGCTGTTCTTCAGGAACTGCAGCAGCTCGCTGATGCGGCTGTCCAGCTGCTCCCGGCTGCCCATCGCCAGCGCCTGGCTGATGGCATGGGTGATCTTCTGGGCCCGGGGCAGGATGCCGGCCACGTTGGAGGAGATGGAATCGTAGGAAAGCACCGCCTCCCCGCCCCGGATGAAGCGGTCGTCATAGGCGGTGGCCGCCTCCAGATAAGCGGAGGGGGCTTCGCTGAAATCCCGGTGCAGGGCGGAGATCGCCGTGGCGCAGCCCCCGCTCTCCTCGTTTCCCGCCCGGCGCGCCGCCTCGGCCAACTCCGGCAGCTGCTCCGGCCGGTCGGAGAACACCAGGTACAGGATGCCCTTCAGCGCCACCAGCTCGACGCCGGTGCCCGTCACCTCCCGGAACCGGTCAAAGGGCGGGCAGTTCAGCTCCAGGGGCCAGTCCCAGTTCTCCGGCACGCCGCAGAGAATGACCGCGTAGTATTCCCGGTCGATCTCCAGGCCCACCGCCTTCGCGGCGGCGACCGCCTCCTCCCGGGAGCGGAAGCGGCCCTTCATGAAGCGGAAGACGAAGTCGTGCCGCTGCATGGGCAGGGCCGAATCCAGCCGGCTGATCAGCTCGCTGTTGCGCCGGGTCAGCTGGCGGATGCCGGTGGAAATCTGCTGCAGCTCGTCCCGGCGCTCCGCCCCGTCCTCCGCCAGCAGGTCGGAGATATCCCGGATGGGCTTGGCGTGGCGCCGCGCCATCCAGAAGGCCAGCAGCAGCCCGACGCCCGCCAGGATCAGGAACACGGCCAGCGTTCCCCGCAGGGAGCCGTGCACCGCGCTGTTGACATCCTCCATGCGCAGCACCGCGGCATAGCTGAGGTCCCAGCTGCGCCGGCCCAGGGAAACCGCCAGATAGGACCGGCCGTTCTCCTGGAAAACCCGGTACCGCGCGCCGTTCTCCGGCGTCTCCCGGGCCTGCGCGGGGGATATTTCCAGATCCTCCGTGGCGGAGAGCACTTCCTCGCCGGAGAAGATATAGGTATTGATCTCGCCGTCGATCGCGTCGGCGAACATGCTCTGATAGGTGCTTTCCTTCAGCAGGAACAGCATGGTGCCCTTGCTGGTGCCGGGATGGGCGCCCAGGGGCAGGACGAAGGTGACCATCCGCGGCTCGCTGCCGTCCACCAGGTTGGAAACCACCCGCTGGGCCGGCAGCACCGTCAGCCGCCCGGTTCCCTGAATCAGGGCCTTCAGCTCCTCCGGATCCGTCCGCTCGTACCGCATCAGCTCCGCGAAAAGGTCCACCGTCATGGACGAGGCGGAGGAATACATCCGGTCATCCCCGGAAAAGTGAAGATACACCTGATCGCAGAAGGGATTGGTGGAGGTATAGGGAACCAGCTGCAGCTGCAGGTCATAGGCCTTCCAGGGCTCCTCGTCGTATCGGAAGGGCTCGATATGGGGATTCAGCCCGATCTCCTCCGCCGTGTTCAGCATGGCGGAGATGTACCCCTCCTGCTGGATCGCGATCCGGGTCAGCCGGTTGATCTGGGCGCTGACCAGGTTGTCCCGCACCTGCCGCTCCGTGATCCGGTACAGATAGGCCACCACCGCGGAGAGCAGCACCAGCACCACCAGCATATAGGACAGCGCGTAGCGCATGAAGATGGACAGCTTTCGTTTCTTTCCCGCTCCCACGTTCCTCATTCCCCCCGCCAGCGGTCATACAGTTCCTGATAGATCTGCCGGTATTCCCGGCTGCCCGCCTCCTCCAGCTGCCGCTGAAGCTGCGCCGTGTTCTCCTCCGTCACGCCCTGGGTGATCATGGTCACCAGGGCCGCGTCAATGATCGTTTTCAGCTTCGCCTTGAGCCGGGTCAGCCGGGAATCCTCCCGGGCGGTTTTCGGCGCCACGGCGGTCAGATACTTGGAGGACACCTCCTCCAGCACCCCCGCCTCCCCGTACAGCCGGCAGTATTCCGCCTTTTCCTGCCGGTGGGCCGCCGGCACGTACACCCCCGCGTAGTATTCCGCCGGGGCGAAGAACTGGCCGCAGATCACCGGCACCGTGCGGTACAGCTCGTTGTCCGGCGGCACATAGCTGACCTCGTACCGGCCGTCCTCCCGCCGGATCAGGGTATCCCCCAGGGCGCCGTTCTGGGAGATGAGCATGTTCTCCGTTTCAAACTGCGCGTCCAGCCACCGGAGGGCCGCCTCCGGATCCCGGCAGTCCGTGGTCAGGGCCGCGCCGAACTCGATGATGTCCATGTTCCGGGGAAGGCAGGCCCGGTGATCCGCGGCATGCACCGGCAGCATGACCTGATACATGCCGGCCACTTCCGGGGAGAGCGCGGTGTTCCCCAGCCGCCAGTAGCTGAACAGGCCGGTGTTTCCCCCGTTCACCTTGGCGGCCCAGATATTGCTTCCCTGGCTGATGAAATCCACGTCCAGCAGCCCCTCCCGGTACATCCGGTTCAGCCAGGCCGCCGTTTCCGCAAACGCGGAGCTCTCCGGCGCGAAGGCGACCTTCCCTTCCCCGTCCACGTACACGTATTCCTCGTTCAGGGGCAGGCCGAAGAAGGAGAACAGGTTGTAGATGCCGGTGTTGTTGTCGTCAAAGGTGAACTCCATCGGCACCTCGTCCCGGAGCCCGTTTCCGTTCGGATCCCCGTTCCGGAAGCTGCGCAGGGTCTCCGTCAGCTCCTCCACAGTTTCCGGCACGGGAAGCCCGAGGGCGTCCAGCCATTTCCGGTTGATAAAGAAATGCCCGTTGGTGTTCACGCCCTGGGAGATCAGAAAGCCCAGCTGATACATGTGCCCGTCCGAGGCGGTCAGCTGATCCTCCAGGCCGCTTTCCCGGAGGCGCCGGGCATAGTTGGGCAGGAAGCCCTTCTTCATGTATTCATCCAGGGGCAGCAGCAGATGGCGGGATACGCCGTATTCCTCCACGTCCAGGGAGCCGCGCAGGATCAGATCGGGCATGCTTCCCCGGGCAAAGGCCAGGCTGACGCTGCTCTCCCACTCGGAATCCTTCACGTCCTCAAAATCCACATGGACGCCCGTCTGCTCCTCCATGCGCTGATAGAACCACAGGCCGTTGAAATCCACCGCCATGTTCTCCAGCTCGTACTGCAGGGCCGTAAGCGAAACGGCGGGCCCGGCCGGCCCCTCCTCCGCATTGCGCGCCGAACAGCCGGCCAGCAGCAGCGCCGCGGCCAGCAGCACGCAAAGAAACCTTCCCCGGTTGCTCATGAATTCTCCTTTGCTCAAAAAAAGGGCACCGCCTCCGGGGATCCCCTTCGGCGGTGCCCGGCAGCTTTATGATGCTATTGTAGCATCCCGCGCCGCGGCAGGCAAGTATTTTGCTTTGTCCGTTTTGTTTGGTTTTTCGCTGTGTTTTCACCCGCCCGGGTTACTTGGCCAGATACGCGTCATAGGCGTTCTGATACAGCTCGATGTAGCGCTCCACGCCGATGCTCTTCGCCTGGGCCTGGAAGGCGTCCCAGCTCTCGTCCGTCACGCCGTTGCGCACGAAGTCGGAGAAGGATTCCTCCACCAGCTTCTGCAGCTCGGTGTAGATATCGGCCGCCTCGGTCGCGTCCTCGTTGCTCATCTTGCTCAGATCCCGCAGGTACTGGAAGCTCTTGTATTCCAGCACACCGGCTTCCGCGTAGGCCTTGCTGTCCTCATAGCGCTCCACGCGGTGCGGCGCCATCTGATAGATGGAGGTGTAGTAGTCGCCGGGGGCGAAGAACTGGCCCATGGTGACGGGCACGAACTGATACAGGCCGTTGTCCGCGGGGATGTCGATCACTTCGTACTTGCCCTCGTCGTTGAGCACGATCTGCTCACCCACCTTGCCGTTCAGGGACACCATCATGGTTTCGGTTTCCAGCTGGGCGTCGATCCACTTCAGGGCCGCCACGGGATCCTTGCAGTTCCGGGTCAGGTAAGCGCCGGCTTCCGGAACCTCCAGAATCTGGGACACCGCCGCCTTGTAGCCGTCGGCCACGGGGGGCAGGATGGACTTGAAGTTCTCCACGTTCTCCGCCTTGATGGCCGTGTTGATCAGGCGCAGGTAGCAGAAGTAGCCCACCTCGCCGTTGTTGACCTTGTTCGCCCACAGGTTGGAATCCTGGGTCAGGGACTCGGGATCCATCAGGCCTTCCTCATACAGGGTATGGAGCCATTCCACGCAGGCGCGCCAGCCGGCCTGGCCGCAGGTGAACTGCACCTTGTCGTTCTCGTCGATGTAGTAGTAATAGGTGTTCTCCGGCACGCCGAAGGAGGCGAACTGGTTCCAGATGGTCTCGGGACCGAACTGGGTGTAGGACGCGGAGAAGGGCCAGGTGATGCCGTCCGCCTTCATGGCGCGCAGCATGGCGGTCACGTCCTCGATGGTCTTCGGCTCTTCGAGGCCCAGCTTCTCCAGCTCCTTCCGGTTCACGTACCAGGTGCCGGTGTGGTTCACGTTCTGGGCCATGAGGAAGCCGATGAAGTAGGTATGTCCGTCGCTGGCGGGGATGGAATCGCCCGCGTGATTGATGTTCAGGCGGCTGACATAGTTGGGCATGATCTCTTCGGTCAGGTATTCATCCAGGGGCAGCAGCAGGCCCTGGGTCACGCCGTATTCCTCCACGTCCACCGCGTGGCGCAGGATCATGTCGGGCATCTGGTCCGGCACGGCGAACATCAGGTTCACACTGGTGGCCCAGTCCGCGTCCTTCACCATCTCGAAGGTCACATGGGTGTTGGTCTTCGCCTCCAGCTCGTCGAAGAACCACAGGTTGTTGAAATCGGTGTTCTGGTTCTCCAGCGCGTACTGGAAGGCGGTCAGCTCGGTCTTTTCCTCCGCGAGGGCGGCGCCGACGCTCATCAGCATGCACAGGGCAAGCAGCAGGGAAACGAGTTTCTTCATGGGGTTTACCTCCTTTTTTCTATTACAGGGCTCCGGCCCTGATGGAATCCGTGAGAGGGGGCGCCGGCCGCCTCAGCCCTTCAGCGAGCCGATCATGACGCCCTTGACGAAGTATTTCTGCATGAACACGTACAGCACCACGGCGGGCACGGTGGAAACCACGATGCAGCAGTACTTGGCCACCTCCGCCTTCCGCAGCGCCTCCTGCAGGCCGCCCAGGTTGTCCGCGTAGGCGGCGAAGAAGGTGTCCGAGGAGCCCGTGGAGGTCAGGGACGCCAGAATCTCCCGCAGCACCAGCTGCAGCGGATACAGGGAGCGGTCCCGCAGCATCACCAGCCCGGTGAAATAATCATTCCAGCGGGCCACGCCGTAATACACCGACAGCACGGCCACGATGGTCCCGGACAGGGGCAGCACGCAGCGGAAGAAATAGGTGAAGTGATCGGAGCCGTCCATCACCGCCGCCTCGTACAGCTCGTTGGGGATGGTGGTCTGGATATAGGTCCGGGCAACCATCAGGTTCCAGACCGACACCAGGTTCATCAGGATCATGACCGCCCGGGTGTTGTACAGCCCGAGGTCCCGCACGTTCAGGAAGATGGGAATCAGGCCGCCGGAGAAGAACATGGTGAAGGTGATGGCCAGGCTGACCAGCTTTTTCCCCGCAAACCGCCGGGACAGCGAGTAGGCCGCCGCCAGGGTCACCACCACGCTCAGCGCCGACCCCGCCAGGGTGTAGAACACGGAGTTCAGATAGCTTCCCCACAGCTCCCGGTACTGGAACACGGCCTCGTAGCCCATCAGGGAGAAATCCACCGGCCAGAGGAGCACCCGGGCCTGCAGCACCGCGTCCGGATCCGAAACCGAGGCGATCAGGATCAGCCACAGGGGATACAGCACGATGAAGAGCACGATGATCCAGAAGATCAGATTGATGAGGTTGAACACCCGGTCCCTGCCCGTTTCCCGGATCCGGGTTCCCGAATGCATTTTTCCGGCAGTCCGTGCCATTCGTTCTCCCTCCCTTCTCAGAACAGGCTGATGTCGCTCAGCCTGCGGGAAACGGCGTTCACCAGCATGATGATCGCGAAGTTGATCACGTTCAGGCACAGGCCGATGGCCGAGGCGTAGGAATACTGCGCCTTGGAGGCCGCGATGCCGACGCTGTAGACATAGACGCCGAGGATGTCCGAGGTGGGCATGTTTCCGCTGGTCTGCAGCAGCAGCGCCTTGTCCGTGTTGGACGAGAGCAGGGACCCGCAGTTCAGGATCAGCATCATCACGGCGATGGGAATCAGATGGGGAATGTCGATGTGCCGGATCTTCTCCCAGCGGGTGGCCCCGTCGATGGTGGCCGCCTCGTACAGCTGGGGATCAATGCCGGTCAGGGTGGCGATGTACAGGATCGTGTTCCACCCCGCGTTCTGCCAGATCTCCGATCCGATGAACAGGGGCCGGAACCATCCCGGCTCCATGATGAAGTAAATGGGCTGGCCCCCCGCCGCCGTGATCAGGTGGTTGATGATGCCGTTGGTCGGGGAAAAGAACAGGTAAATCATGCCCGCCAGCACCACGGTGGAAATGAAATGGGGCACATAGATGGCCGTCTGGGCAAACCCCTTGAAGCGCCTGCGGTTCAGCTGGTTCAGCAGGATCGCCAGCAGGATCGGGATCAGGAAGCCGAACAGCAGCCCGTACAGATTGAGCAGGAAGGTGTTCAGGAACATCCGGCCGCAGTAATAGCTGCTGAAGAACTTTTCGAAAAACTTCAGCCCCACCCATTTGCTGCCGGTGATGCCGAAGGAAGCCTTGTAATCCCGGAAGGCGATCTGCACGCCGTACATGGGAAAGTAGCAGAACACCAGAAAGAAGGCCAGGGCGGGCAGCATCAGCGCCCACAGCTGCCAGTCCCGCTGCGCGGCGCGGGCCATCCGCTTCGCCAGGCTGCCCCGGGGCCGCGCATTGATCTGTCGGTTCATGGATTGCCCCTCCTTTGCTTCCCGGGCTGTTTCGGTTGATTTCTGGCCAGATTATACCCAGAAAAAAAGAAAAAAAGGAAGGCGCGAAATTTTTGCGCATTCCTTGAAAATCAAGGGGTTGAACCGTCTCCCCCACCTGCAGAAATTTTGCTCCCGCCCTTCCGGGGGGCAAACGCGGGCCCTCCCGATAGGGTAGAGGGAGGGCGTTAACCCTCGCCCCTCCCATTGCACCGTACGTACCGGTCTGGTATACGGCGCTACATCGAAACATGGTTTCAAGTAT
>ONCV01000012.1 GCA_900316415.1 uncultured Eubacteriales bacterium | reverse complement strand
CATTGCTGACAGCAGCTTGCGGTTCGCTACACTTGGCGGTAAATACCCGTGGCGGGACTTTCACCCGCTAGAATTGTGCCATGCCCGGCACACGCAAAAGCCCGAGAGCCGCGCAGCAGCTCCCGGGCGGTTCAGATGCAATACCGTTTACTGCTTTTTCGCCTGCCGGTTGAAAATCACATTGATCAGGATGCCCAGAATCAGGCCGGTGGCGATGGGAGAGATGGTGATGGCGCCGAAGTTCAGCGTCAGGCCGCCGATGCCGGGAACCAGGATGGCCGCCACAACGAACAGGTTGCGGTTGTCATTCAGATCCACAGGCTGCAGCATCTTCAGTCCGGAAACCGCGATGAAGCCGTACAGGGCGATGCAGACGCCGCCCACGATGCAGGGGGGAACGGACTCCACAAAGCATACGAAGGGATCGAAGAAGCTGAGCACAATGCAGTAGACCGCGGCGATGGCGATCGTGCTGATGGAAGCGTTGCCGGTGATGGCCACGCAGCCGACGGATTCGCCGTAGGTTGTATTCGGGCACCCTCCGAAGAAGGAACCGATGATGGAGCCTACGCCGTCGCCCAGCAGGGTGCGGTCCAGGCCGGGATCGGTAATCAGGTCATGATCAATGATGGTGGACAGGTTTTTGTGATCCGCGATGTGTTCCGCCAGGGTCACCAGCGCGACGGGCGCGAACAGGATGAAAATGCTGATCACATCGGAGAAGGACGAAATCTTGTTCGGGGCATCCGGATAGGCGCCGAAGATGCCCAGGAAGGTGAAGCGCGGAACCTTGAACAGCTGCATGCCGTCGAAATCGGAGAAATCGATGAGCTTCAGCGCGTCCAGGTTCGCCGCGTTGCCGATCAGCGTCAGCACCAGCGCCAGCGCGTAGGCGGAGAGAATGCCGATGACGAAGGGAATCAGCTTCATGCCCTTGCTTCCCTTGGTGGAGGCGTACACGGTCACCATAAAGGCGAAGATGCCCACCAGAATGGCCACCAGGTTGTAATAGTTCGTGCTGGCATTGGCAACGCCTTCATAGACGGCCTTTCCGGCCAGGAACTGGCTGACATTCAGCTCGCCGCCGGCGAATCCGTTCAGATTCAGGATCGTCTCGTTTCCGTTCAGATTCGCCAGATTGTTGACGGCGCTTCCGCACAGGCTCAGACCGATCAGCGCGACCGTCGGCCCGATGACGACCGGAGGAAGCAGCCTGTTCACCCAGGCGGTGCCGGTCTTCTTAATGATCAGCGCGATGACGACATAAACCAGGCCCGCGAAGACGGCGCCCAGGAAAATGCCCAGGAAGCCGAACGCGACCGCGCTGGTCAGCGGAGCGATGAACGCGAAGGAAGAACCCAGAAACACCGGGCTTTTCTTTTGGGTCGCCACGAAGAGATAGAACAGCGTGCCGAAGCCGGCGCCGCACAGGGCGGCAGGCTCGCTCATGTAGGTTCCGCTGAAGTCCACCAGCAGCGGAACCAGCAGCGTGGCGGCCATGATCGCCAGGAGCTGCTGGAAAGCGTACAGCAGATTCTTTTTCAGCGGCGGTTTGTCGCTGACACCGTAAACCAGTTTCATGATGTTGACCTCCCTTTTTTCGAAAAACCTTCAGGCAAAACAAAAGCCTGCCGGCACAGCACGCCCGCAAGCTGCAAACACAGAAAAACTACGGCTGCATCTTGCCGGTATCCCGTACCGCCTTAAAGATCCACCGGCGAGAATGCTATCACCTTTCGCCCCTCCCGTCAAGGACGGATTTATTACATTTCCATGACAGTTCCGCCATCCGGTTGACTTCCCTTCCGTTCTTTCATAAAATAACCGTAATTGTCAGGGAGGTTTCCGCTCCGGCGGTCTTTTCTCCCGGAACTCGCTGAAGGAGGTTGCTCCATGCTTGCTCTGAATGAAAAAGGAATCCAGTCCCCCGCCCCCTGGCTGGAAAAGGGCTACACCCTTCCCGCCTTTGACCGCGCCGCCATGATTGCCCGCACAAAGCAGGCTCCCGCCTGGGTCCATTTCGGCGCCGGGAATATTTTCCGGGCCTTCCAGTGCGCCGCGATGCAGAAGCTGCTGAACGAAGGAAAGGCGGACACGGGCATCATCGCCGTGGAGGGATTCGATTACGAAATTGTGGAAAAGGGATACCGTCCCAACGACAATTACACCCTGCTGGTGACCCTGAAGTCCGACGGGCAGGTGGAAAAGACCGTCATCGGCTCCATCGCCGAGTCCTGCATTCTGGACAGCGAAAACGTCCCGGAGTTTGAGCATCTGAAGGAGATTTTCCGGAATCCCTCCCTGCAGATGGCCTCCTTCACCATTACGGAAAAGGGCTATGCCGTCCGGGATGCCGGCGGCAGTCTGACCCCGGCCATCTCCGCGGATCTGGCGGCCGGCCCCGGCGCTCCCCGGAGCTACCTGGGCAAGGTGGCGTCCCTGCTGTACACGCGGTATCAGGCGGGCTGCCTGCCCATCGCCCTGGTCAGCATGGACAACTGCTCCCATAACGGGGAAAAGCTGCTCCAGGCCATCCGCACCTTCGCGGAGGGCTGGGGGGACGCGGGCTTCCTGGCCTATGTGTCCGATCCCGCCCGGGTTTCCTTCCCCTGGACCATGATTGACAAGATCACCCCCCGGCCGGATGCCTCCGTGGAGGCCATTCTCCGGGCGGACGGCCTGCAGGGGCTGGATCCGGTCGTCACCTCGAAGCATACCTATATTGCGCCGTTCGTCAACGCGGAGGAAAGCGAGTACCTGGTCATCGAGGACGCCTTCCCCAACGGCCGTCCCCCGCTGGAGGCGGCGGGCTTCTACTTCACGGACCGGGATACCGTCAACCGTGTGGAGCGCATGAAGGTGACCACATGCCTGAATCCCCTGCATACCGCCCTGGCGGTCTTCGGCTGCCTTCTGGGCTATACGCGCATCAGCGATGAGATGAAGGATGCCGATCTGGTCCGGCTGATCCGGACCATCGGATATCAGGAAGGGCTGCCCGTGGTGACGGATCCGGGCATCATCCGTCCGAAGGAGTTTATCGACACGGTGGTCGGGGTTCGCCTCCCCAATCCCTTCATGCCGGATACGCCCCAGCGCATCGCCTGTGACACCAGCCAGAAGGTGCCGATCCGCTTCGGGGAAACCATCAAGAGCTATCTGGCGGATCCCACCCGGAATGCGGGCGATCTGAAGGCCATCCCCCTGGCGATCGCCGGCTGGCTGCGCTATCTGCTCGCGGTGGATGATGAGGGACATCCCTTTGAGCTCAGCCCCGATCCCCTGCTGCCCCGGCTGCAGGCCGCCCTGGCAGGGATTGAGCTGGGCCGTCCGGAAACCGCGCAGGGCAAGCTGGATACCCTGCTTTCCGATCCTGTGCTCTTCGCCGCGGATCTGACCGCCACGCCCCTGGCCGCGGTCATCACCGCCGATTTCGCCGCCATGCTGGAGGGCCCTGGAGCGGTCCGGAAAACCCTGCAGCGGGTTCTGGCCTGATCCGGTTCCCGGCACGCCGCCGGGCCTCCCTCCGGAGCCCGGCCGTTGACTCATGAAGCAGAAAGGAAGCGGTCCGCCATGTCAGGGATCTATCAGGGAACTCTCGGTCTCATCGGAAATACGCCTCTGGTGGAGGTAACAAACATCGAGAAAAAGCTGGGGCTGGAGGCCACCGTGCTCGTGAAGCTGGAATACTTCAATCCCGCGGGCAGCGTCAAGGACCGGGTGGCCAGGGCCATGATCGAGGATGCGGAAGCCCGGGGATTGCTGAAGGAAGGCTCCGTCATTATCGAGCCCACCTCCGGCAACACCGGCATCGGCCTGGCTGCCATCGCCGCCGCCAAGGGCTACCGCATCATCCTGACCATGCCCGAAACCATGAGCATGGAGCGGCGAAACATCCTGAAGGCCTACGGCGCGGAACTGGTGCTGACCGACGGCGCGCGCGGCATGACCGGCGCGATTGAAAAGGCGGAGGAGCTGGCGAAGGAGATTCCCGGCAGCTTCATCCCCGGCCAGTTCGTGAACCCCGCGAACGCAGCCGCGCACCGGACGGGCACCGGGCCGGAAATCTGGCGGGATACGGACGGACGCGTGGACATTTTCATCGCCGGCGTGGGCACGGGCGGCACTCTGACCGGCACGGGTGAATACCTGAAATCCCGCAACCCCGCGATTCGGGTGGTGGCGCTGGAGCCCGCGGATTCCCCCGTGCTCTCCGGAGGCGCCCCGGGGCCCCACGGCCTGCAGGGCATCGGCGCGGGCTTCATTCCCGGGGTCCTGAACACAAACATCTATGATGAAATCCTGACAGCCACGACGGAGGACGCCCTGCAGGCTGCCCGGATGCTGGCCCGGACGGAGGGCATCTCCGTGGGCATTTCCTCCGGCGCCGCGCTCTTCGCCGCGCTGGAAATGGCCCGGCGGCCCGAAAACAGGGGCCGGGTGATCGTGGCTCTGCTTCCGGACAGCGGCGACCGGTATTATTCCACCCCCCTGTTCACCGAATGATCATGAAGGAAGCCCGGGCAATCCGCCCGGGCTTTCGCTTTCTCTTTTCTTCCGGCCGGGGGCTTCTGCCGCCCGGTCTGTTTTTTTATTGCATCTGTCTGCGCATCCAGTCGCCCACGGCCCGGGTCACCTGATCCAGGTGGCGTCCGTAGCAGTGGTCGTCCCCTTCGATAATCCGCAGCTCGGCGTTGGCGAAACGTTTCGCCGCGTCCACGGAGCACTGCAGCGGCACGGCTTCGTCCTCATCCCCGTGAACCAGCAGCACCGGCCCCGTATACCGCTCCATGGCCTGCTCCGGGTAGAGGGTCTGTGCCACCCGGACATAGTTTCCCTTCAGGATGCGGCCATCCCAGGAAATCAGCTGATCCGGCACATGCTCCGGATCGAACTGCTGCCCCAGGAGCGTACCCTGCCGGGCCCCTTCCGGAATCATAATCGCCGGGGACAGGGGAATCAGGCCCCGGATCAGATCGTGCGCCATCCCGGCCGCCAGGATCACCGCCAGCCCGCCCTGGGAATGTCCGCACAGATACAGGTCCGTCACGAAATCCTGCTTCCGGGCATACTCGATCAGGGACAGGATATTGGTAAGCCATTTGTACAGCGTATGATTCTCGAAGGTGCCGTCGCTCTGTCCGTGGCCGTACATGTCCGCCCGCAGCACGGCGCAGCCCGTCTGCAGGAATTCTTTGGCGACCGCCCGGATGTGCGGTTCCTCCTTGTATCCGGTAAAGCCGTGGATCAGCAGCACCAGCGGGCATTTTTCCGCCCCGTTCTCCGGCATGTCCAGCTGTGCGCTCAGACGGATTCCATCGTCCAGAATAAACAAGCCCGTTTCCCTCCTTTTCTCACAGGTCGTACAGATCCGTAAACTTCTCCTCCAGGTAGGCGGTAAACACCGTGGGATCAAATTCCTCCCCCACCGCGTTGCGGAACACCTCCGCCGGCGTCAGCAGGCTGCCGTATTTCCAGATCCTCTCCCGCAGCCATGCGTCGATCGGCGCGAAGTTGCCCGCGCGGACGCAGGCATCCACGTCCACGGTTTCCTTCATTTTCCGGAGATACTGCGCCCCGTAGGCGCTTCCCAGCGCATAGGAGGGGAAATAGCCGATGTTGCCCCCGGCCCAGTGGCTGTCCTGCAGCACGCCGCGGCGGTCGTCCGGCACTTCCACGCCCAGGTACTCCCGATACAGCCGGTTCCATTCCGCCGGCAGATCCTTCACCTCCAGCTCTCCGGCAAAAATCCGCTTTTCCAGCTCATAGCGGACCATCACATGCAGCGCATAGGTCAGCTCATCCGCTTCGATCCGGATCAGTCCGGGTTCCGCCCGGTTCACCGCCCGGTAAAGCTCCTCCGCGGAGCCCTGCACCTGCGGAAAATGCTTCTGCACCACCGGGAAGATGTACTCGCAGAAGGCGCGGCTGCGGCCAATGATATTCTCGAAGAAGCGGCTCTGGCTTTCATGGATGCCCATCGAAACGCCGCAGTCCAGCACCGTATACGCCAGTTCCGGCGCGCTGCCCGTGTCGTACAGCGCGTGCCCGCCCTCGTGGATCACGCTGTACATGGAGTTGGAGAAGTCATCCTCGTGATAATGGGTCGTGATCCGCTCATCCAGGTGGGATCCCAGGCTGATCGTAAAGGGATGCTCCGTCGTGGCCAGCCCGACCCGATCCATGGGCAGGCCGATCAGCTCCATCAGCTCCCGGGCAAATTTCTCCTGATCCTGGGCGCTGAAATGTCCCTTCAGCATGCGGTTCTCCAGCTGGGGCTTCGACTGCACCTTCTTCAGCAGCGGAACGATATGCTCCCGCAGCGTCGCGAAGAACCGGTCGCAGCTTTCCATGGTGGCGCCCTCTTCATTCCGGTCCAGCCAGTAATCGTAGGGTTCCCGGTCCGGCGCGCACCAGGCCGCGATCTTCCGGTGGAAGTCAAACACCTTCGTCAGCACCGGCTCGAAGGACGCCCAGTCGTTGTTCTCCTTCGCGCGGTGCCAGACGTCGTCCGCCTCCACCATCAGCTTCTGGAAGGCCACGTATTCCGCCATCGGGATCTTCTGCATCATGCGGATGTCCTTCAGCATCAGCTGCACTTCCCGCTTCCCGTGGTCATCCAGCTCCTCCCGGTTCGCGTCCAGATACTCCAGCAGCTCCACGGTCTCCTTTCCCGTCCCCAGCAGGTACATCTCCTGGCTGAGGATTCCCAGGGACTGCGCCCGGTTGTCCGCCACGCCCTTCGGCGCCGCGGTCGCCCCGTCGTAGAAAATCAGGCTCGATGCGTGCTCAAACGCCGCCATCTTCTGCTGCAGCGCGGTCAGCTTCTCCCTTGCTTCCTGAATGGTCATGCTTCCGTTCTCCTTTTCTTTTTCTTTTCTTCGCTTCACCGGTCAGGCCGCTCCGCGTCCTGTCCCGCCTCCGGCGGTTTTCCGGAAGCGGCTTCCGGGGATTTTACAGCTCAAAGGTCACCTGAACCGCCCGGGAGAGAAAGCCGATCTCGTTGATTTCCGCGGTTTCCTGCTCATATTCCCGGTCATAGCTCTGCAGCAGCACCTGGCGATCGTTCAGCACCTTGATCTTCCGCAGATACCGGTGCGTATTGTAGGTGATCAGCATCACCGCCCCGTCCACCGGGCTCTGGGCAGGAACCGTCAGCACGAGATCCCCCCGGTGAATCCGGAAGCCCCGCATGCTGTCGTCCGGCACCAGAAAATAGAACACCTTGTCCGGGTTCGCGCCTTCAATCCGTCCGTTTTCCACCGGCAGAAGCCGATACCGGACCGGCTTCATCACCGCGTTCATCACCGGCACGCGCTTCATGACGCTCTGCAGCGCGTCCAGCCAGATGCTGCCGGCGATTCCCTCCTCCTTCTCGTCCGTGGAGGCCACCTTTTCCGTTTCCGGAGCCCGGGGCTTCGGCGCCGCGGCCTTCGCGGCCAGCCGGGGCTGCACCTGCGCCAGGTCCACCGTGGCGGCGATATCGTCCAGCGTGAACTCCGCCTCATTCTGCTGCCGGAGGCCGATCGTCTTCAGAATCCGCCTTGCCTGATCGTCCCCGATAATGCGGGTTCCCGCCTCGACCGCCTCCAGATAGCTCTCGCTGACGCCGCATCTGCGGGCCACCTGCTTGGTTGTCATCTTCTGCCGGATCCGTTCCGTCCGGATCAGATCTCCCAGTCTGCTCATTTTCCGTTTTTACCTCCTGTGTCATCCGCGGATCCCCGCCGGGGACTCCGCAGCCTCGTCCAGTATAGCACAGTTCCCGGAATCCTTCTACCGCAATTCCGCCGGGTGGGGCAAAAATGTGCTGCGGGACGGCATTTCCGGAACCGGGCCGCGGCGGCGCCTGTTCAAAAATTGTTTTTTGGATTTGCTTCGCTGACAGGAAAAGCGTTTTTCCATATCGAATAATGAAACTGTAGCATTTGGTTATCCGATGCTGCTCCGCTTCAGGCCAGAAAAGAGACATAGAAGGAGCATCAGCTTGAACGCATCAGCAAACACACTGCCGGAGGAATTGATCCGGAATCTCTACCAGAAAGGGAGCGAACAGGGGTCCCTCAGCTATGAGGAAATTACCGAGATGATGGGAGATCTGCATCTGGACTCCGATCAGCTTGAGCGTCTGCTTTCCGCGCTGGAGGAGATGGGGATTCCGGTCGGCTCGGCAGCCGTCCCCTCCGCCCCGGATATTCAGGAGGAAGCCAAGGAAGAGGACGAAGAGGAGGAGGACGATGCCTCCCTCTCCCTGGCGGAGCAGGAATACCTCCAGGACACGGTTCGCCTCTATCTGAAGGAAATCGGGACCCATCCGATTCTGACGCCGGAGGAGGAATTCCGCATTGCCAAGCGGGCCGCCGAGGGCGACGCGGAAGCCAAGGAAACCCTGATCGTCTGCAATCTGAAACTGGTGGTTTCCATCGCCAAACGTTATATCGGCCACGGCCTTGCCTTTCAGGATCTGATTCAGAACGGGAACCTGGGCCTGATGAAGGCGGTCGAGAAATTCGAATACAACAAGGGATTCAAGTTCTCCACCTATGCCACCTGGTGGATCAAGCAGTCCATCTCCCGCTCCCTGGCGGACAGCGGGCGGACGATTCGCCTTCCCGTCCACATGGTGGAAGGCATCAACCGGCTGAAAAAGGCGCAGCGGGATCTGTTTCAGGAACTGAGCCGCGATCCGACGCCGGAGGAACTGGCGGAGCGCATGGGGGTCTCCCTGCACACCGTCATGAATTACATGAACACCAGCCTGGACGCCGTTTCCATGGACAAGCCCGTCGGGGATGAGGAGGATACGAGCCTGGGCGATTTCATCGAGGACAGGAGCGTCCCGAACCCGGAGGATGCGGTGGGCGACAGCATGATCCGGGAAAAGATCAACGAGGTCATGGAGAGCATGCTCACCGAGCGGGAGCGGTACGTGCTGATCATGCGGTACGGGCTGAACGGCGAGGAGGAGCACACCCTGGAGGAGGTGGGCCAGATCCTGGGCGTCACCCGGGAGCGCATCCGGCAGATCGAATCCAAGGCCATGCGCCGGCTTGGCAGCAGCCCCCTGTCCAAAGGCCTGCGGGATGCGCTGTTTGTGCAGTAGCCGCTTTCAGGAAGCGCGTTTTTACAGAGGAAGAGCCCGTCCTTTCGGACGGGCTCTTCCCTATTCCGTCTTCGCGATGCCCGTGAGCGCATTTGTTTCTCCTCCTTCGGAGCTTTTTCCGATGCCATTTTATCGCTTTTCCGGAGAAGGGCAAGGGGAACGGGTTGTGTTTGATTGCCTCCGCTTGCCCATCCTGCAAGGGAGGGCATGCGTCCGATTCAGCCCAGGACGGCGGCGAGGCGCCAGTCCCGGGTCCAGCGGGTCACGGGAGCCGGCGCGCCGGGAACCATCCGGCCGCAGAGGGGCTCGCCGACGGAGGCGGCGGGAGCGCTGGTGCACATGGCACAGGCCAGGGCGGGATCCAGCCCGAAGAGGTGAATCAGGTTTTCCAGCGCCCGGGGCATGGTCAGCACGGAGCCGGCCAGCGTTCCGTCCGCCAGGCGGGCTTCCCCGCCGGAAACAAAGACTTTCTGCCCGCCCAGGGTGTATTCCCCGTCCGGCATGCCGGCCGCCTCCATGGCGTCGGTGATGGCGAGCGCCCGGGTTCCCTTGCAGCGCGCAATCAGCCGGACGATATCCCGGTGCAGATGCACCCCGTCGCAGATCATCTCGCAGAACAGCCGGTCATCCGTCAGGGCCGCGCCGGGAACGCCGGGCTGCCGGTGATGGAGGGGGGTCTGGGCGTTGAAGGTGTGGGTCACATGATCCGCGCCCCAGTCCGCCGCCCGGTGCACCTGCTCCGCGTCCGCGGAAGTATGTCCGATGGACACGTGCACCCCGGCCGCTGCCGCCTTCCGGATGAAGGCTTCGCTGCCTGCGCGCTCCGGGGCCAGGGTGATCAGCCGGACCGTCTCCGGATGCCCGGCGGTCATCCGGAGAAACGCATCCCAGTCCGGATCCCGGAAAAATTCCTTCCGCTGGGCGCCCGCCCTGCTTTCCTGCAGAAAGGGGGCTTCCATATGGGCGCCGAGCACCCGCGCCCCGTCCGCCTCCGGCCGGAGCAGGACCTCCCGGATTCCGGAAACCGCGGCTTCCGTGTCCTCCTCCGAGGCGCTCATGGTGGTGGGGCAGAAGGCGGCGACCCCCAGCTTCCGCAGCTCCCGGCTCATGGTCCGGACCGCGTTCTCCCCCTGCATGGTATCCTGCCCCCGATAGGCATGAATATGCACATCCACAAACCCGGGCAGCAGATAATCCCCCGCCAGGTCCACCTTTTCCTCCCCGGGGACGGGGCGCAGACCGCTGTCCGCTTCGGTTATGATCCCTTCCCGGATCCGGATCTCCGGACCGGTGATAAATTCGCTTCCATTAAATATTCGGGCATGGGTGATCAGCATGGGATTCCTCCTGTCCGCCATCGGAACGATTTGAAAAAGTGCTTTCTTCCGCGCTGGAATAAGGGTAACACAGAGCAGCCGGGTTTGGCAACCGGATTCCGTTTTTTCCCGGATCAGGGCAAGAAAAGACAAAATGCCCTGTTCAGCATTGTGCTGAACAGGGCCCTGCCGTTCTTTCCGCTTACCGGATCAGGGTAATGTTCCGGAACAGGCTCACCAGCGTGTTGGCCACGGTCGACATCGTCTTGATGAAGATGTCCAGAGCCACGCCGACCACATCCTTCCGGGTGTCGCCCACCGTGTCTCCGGTCACCGCCGCCTTATGCGCAGCGGATCCCTTTCCGTGTCCCTTCAGGGCGCCGGATTCAATATACTTCTTGGCATTGTCGAACGCGCCGCCGGAGTTGCCCATGAAGATCGCTCTCGGGATGGCCACGATGGTCGCGCCGATCAGGAGGCCGCCCACGAATTCCACGCCGAACACGAAGCCGCCGATGACCGGAATCACCATGGCCAGCACGGAGGGCACCAGCATCTTCCGCAGGGCTTCTTTCGCCGCCAGCTCGATCATCCGGTTGTAGTCCGGGGTCTTCTTTCCGGCAAGCACTTCAGGGGTCAGCTGCTTGTCGCCTTCGTCCGCCATCAGCTTGGCGGAATCGATGGTATTGTCGGTCAGCATGGCCGCGAAGTATTCCACCAGCGCACCGCCGATGATGGCGCCCGCCACCACGACGAAGCTGGCGATGTTCAGGTCCGGAGTTCCCTGGGAGTAGGTTCCGACATAGGATACAATCAGGCTCACCGTCGCGAAGGCCGCGGAGCCGATGGCAAAGCCCTTGCCCACGGCCGCCGTGGTGTTGCCCACCGCGTCCAGCTTGTCCGTAATCGTCCGCACGTCATGGGGCAGATGGCAGCTTTCCGCCAGGCCGCCCGCGTTGTCCGCGATGGGACCGAAGGCATCGATGGAGACCGTCGCGCCGACGAAGGCCAGCATGCCCAGCGCCGCCAGCGCCACGCCGTAAATCCCGGCCAGCTTGCCGGAAACAAACAGCGCGAGGCCGATCACCACCACGGGCAGCAGCACGCTGCGGGAACCGACGGCGTCGCCCTTGGTGACCACGAAGGCCTCCCCTTCCGGCGCCATCTCCGCCAGCTGGCGGGTGGGCTTATAGTCCGTGGAAGTATAGTATTCGGTAATGGAGCCAATGGCCACGCCGCTGGCAATGCCCAGCACCGCGCACAGCCAGGGGCTGATCCAGCCGGCCACCCAGCCCAGGTTCGCCAACACTTCGCCGCTCAGGCCGCCGAAGATCTTCCAGGCGCCGAAGAATCCCAGCACCAGCGTCAGCCCGGCGGAAATCCAGGTTGCCAGGTTCAGCTCCCGGGAGGGATTGTCGCTCATCTTCTTCATTCCCGCGTAAACCAGGCCCAGCAGGCAGCCCAGCAGGCCCAGGCCGGCCATGGCCACGGGGTACTTCGTCAGGGCATTGAACACGGAGGCGTCCAGCCCGCTGTGCTGATGGAAAACCACCACGGAGATCATCAGCGCCGCCGCCACGGTGGCCACGAAGCTCTCCAGCAGGTCGGAGCAGTTGCCGGCGATGTCGTTCACGTTGTCGCCGATGAAGTCCGCGATCACGTTCGGCACCCGGCTGTCATCCTCCGGCAGGTCGTTGCGGACCTTGGCCAGAATGTCAGCGGAAATATCCGCAGCCTTGGTATAGTTGCCGCCGGCCACACGGTTGAACATGGCCACGAGACTGCAGCCCAGGCTGTAGGTGGAAACATGCATGATCGTCGGGTTGATTCCCTCCAGCGTGGTAATCAGGCCGCCGCCGGTCTTCGCCGGATCCACGTCCCCGAAGATCATCAGCACCAGCACGAAGCCCAGCAGACCGAAGGCCTGCACGCTTAGGCCGGAGATGGAGCCGCCGCACAGGGCCACCTGGACCGTTTCCCCGATGGACATGCTTTCCCGGGCCTTGTTCGCCGTGCGCACATTCGCGTAGGTCGCGCTGCGCATGCCCAGGATGCAGACCGCGGAGCTCATCAGCGCGCCGAGGAGAAAGGTGATGCCGCTGGTCCGTTCCACGAACAGGCTCAGCACCACGGCCAGCACCAGCACCACAATCGCGATCGTCCGGTACTCGGTCTTCATGAAGGTGTTGGCGCCGCTGCGAATGATGCCCGCCATTTCCTTCATTTCCGGCGTTCCCTCCGGCATCTTTCTGATGCGGCTGTAGTTCCAGAAAACGTAACAGATCGTAGCGGCAACCACACACAGGGTGAGGATATACCACAGTGACATAAACAGGACCTCCCATCTTCCCATCCGGAAGTATATTTTTGCTCCGTTTCCCGGACTTCGCCGGCGGAAGCAATGCAAAGCCTATTGTATTCCCATTCCCCGTTTCCGTCAATGGAAAAGCCGGCTTTTTCCGTTTCCGGAAGCCGGCTTTTTCCGTATTTTTCTCTCCTTCCGTCCGAATGCCGAACGGAACCGCGGGACGGATCAGATCCTCCTGCGGCGGATCCGGGGGCGGGACGGCAGAAACCGCCTCCACTTTCCTTCCGGCTTTTCCGGCGGAATCTGAAGCCGCTGGCGCACCATTCGCAGGGAATGGAAATAGCAGGGGAACAGGAACAGATCCGCCATGATCCAGGCCGCCGGATTGGCCAGGCGGGCGCCCGTGAAACCCATTCCCGGCACCAGCAGCAGGGCTACCGCGGTGCGGGCCACCATCTCAAAGGCGCCCGCCCCCATCGCGACCCGGGTGTATCCCATGCCCTGGATGGACAGCCGGACAATATTGACAAACAGCAGCGGAATATAGAAGGCGGCGTTGATGCGAAGGTAGCGGACCGCCATCTCCATGACGACGGGATCCTGTCCAGGATCCACGAAAAGGCTCAGAATGTTTCCCGCAAACAGAAGGCATACGCCCAGAGCCGCCGCACAGTAGACCGTTCCCACCACGGCGCAGTCCCGGAGCCCCCGGGAGATCCGCCCGATCTTTCCGGCTCCCAGATTCTGTCCGGCATAGGTGGCCATGGTTGTCGCGAGTGCGTCAAACATGCAGGCAAAGAAGGCGCTGACCTTTCCGCCGGCCGCGACCGCGGCCACCGCGTTCACGCCCAGCCCGTTAACGCTCCATTGCACCATCACGCTGCCGATGGCGGTGATGGAGAACTGAAGCCCCATCGGAACGCCCGTCAGCATCAGCCGCTTCATCAGCGGGGGATCCGGCCGGATCTCGTCCGCGCTCATCTTCAGGATCGGAAACTGCTTCGCCATCACCCGGAGGCAGCCGATGCCGCTAACCAGCTGGCTGATCAGCGTGGCGACCGCCGCGCCGGCCACGCCCATCCCCGCATAGAGAATCAGCACCAGATCCAGCGCCACGTTCAGCAGCGACGCCACGATCAGGAAGAAGACCGGGGTCTTGCTGTCCCCCAGCGAGCGGAGAATTCCGCTGGCCATGTTGTACAGAATGGTGATCGGAATTCCGAGAAAAATGATCCGGATATACGCCACCGATTCGCCGATGATCTCCTCCGGCGTATTCATCATCCGCAGCAGGCTGGGGCAGAAAACCCCCGTCAGGATCGCCATCACCACGCTGACAATCGCGCTCAGAAAGGCGGAGGCGCTGACGCATTTCCGGACCTGATGGCCGTCCCTGGCTCCGAAGGCCTGCGCGATGGGAATGGCGAACCCGGCGCAGGAGCCCTGGCAGAAGCCCAGGATCAGAAAGTTGATCGAGCCGGTTCCGCCCACGGCCGCCAGGCTGGACGCACCCAGATACTTGCCCACAATCGCGGTATCCACAAAACTGTAGAACTGCTGAAATAGGAATCCGAAAAGCAGCGGCGCCGCAAAGCCCAGAATCAGCTTCATCGGGGAGCCGACCGTCAGATCCCTGGTACGATTTTTCTGTGTCATGAAAAGCCTTTCCCGTTCCGGGGTTCCTTATTCCTCTTCCGCGTCCACCAGCGTCAGGAAATGGTCAAAGGCGTCGTCCGCCTCCTGATCCTCCACGGTGACATAGGTGTCGTTTCCGTCCGCGTCCTTTTCCGTCTTCAGGATGAAGACCTCCACGGATTCCGGATCCTCCTCCTCGATCGGATCGGCCACCGCCAGATAATGCTGATCATTCAGATCAAAGGCCGCCAGCAGCTCGAACACCTGGGTTTCGCCTTCCTCATCCACCAGTTCGATCAGATCCTCGTTCTCTTCTCCGTCCATGGATTCCTCCCGGTTGTCCAGATCCTTTGCCATGTTTTTTCCCTCCCATTCCGTTCGTTTATTCCGGCCGCGCGTAGGATCCTTCCCCCGCGGCCGAAGCTTCGCCCGCCCGGGCTTCATCCAGCCACTGCTGCAGGATCACCGCGGCAGCCACCTTGTCCACGTTCTGCTTTCGCTGCTCCCGGCTCAGGCCGTCCTCCAGCAGGGCATCCTCCGCCGTCACGGTCGTCAGCCGCTCATCCTGAAAGAAGACCTTCAGCCCCTGCTTTTCCACCTGGGCGCAGAACTCCCTCACCTTCCGGGCCTGGAAGCCCTCGCTTCCGTCCATGTTCAGGGGCAGCCCGGACAGCACCTCGTCCGTTTCCAGCCGGTCGCAGATCGCCTTGATCCGCCTGCAGTCCGGCCCCCAGCCCACGCGGTGGATCACCTCCACCGGGCTGGCGATGGTCCGGGTCGGATCCGATGCCGCGACACCGATCCGGACGTCTCCGACATCCAGGCACACAATTCGTTTCATCATGGCTCCAAAACAGAGCGGGGAGCCCTTTCGGGCTCCCCGAAATCACTTAATGGCTTTCCCGGCGGGGCGGACGGCGGCTGCCGCCGTTGTCCCGGCGCGCGGGAGCAGTGTTTTCATACACGATGTCGTTCCGAATCAGGTTGATCCGGCCCTGGGCATCGATCTCGCTGACCTTCACTTCCAGCTCATCGCCGATGTTGACCACATCCTCCACCTTCTCCACGCGGTGATTCTCCAGCTTGGAGATGTGAATCATGCCGTCCTTGCCCGGAGCCAGCTCCACAAAGGCACCGAAGTTCATGATGCGGACCACCTTGCCGGTGAACACATCGCCCACCTCGATATCCTTGGCAATGCCCTCGATGATCTTCTTCGCCTTCGCGGCCGCTTCCGCGTCCGCGGTGGAGATGAACACGCGGCCATCGTCCTCGATGTCAATCTTCACGCCGGTCTCTTCGATAATCTTGTTGATCATCTTTCCGCCGGGCCCGATGACTTCGCGGATCTTGTCCGGATTGATCGTGAAGTTGATGATCTTGGGAGCGTAGGGGCTCAGCTCCTCACGGGGCTGTCCCAGGGTCTCCAGCATAATCTTCAGGATATGGAGCCGGCCCTGCAGCGCCTGGGCCAGCGCCTGCTGCAGGATCGCGCGGTTGATGCCGGCGATCTTGATGTCCATCTGCAGCGCGGTGATGCCGTTCATGGAGCCGGCCACCTTGAAGTCCATATCGCCCAGGAAGTCCTCCAGGCCCTGGATATCGGTCAGCACAGCCAGCTTGCCGCTCTCGGGATCGGTAATCAGGCCCATGGCCACACCGGCAACCGGCGCGCTGATCGGCACGCCCGCGTCCATCAGGCTCAGGGTGCTGCCGCACACGGAAGCCATGGAGCTGGAGCCGTTGGAGCTGAGGATTTCGCTCACCAGCCGCATCGCATAGGGGAACTCGGCCTCGGAGGGAATCACGGGCAGCAGGGCCCGCTCCGCCAGCGCGCCGTGACCGATCTCCCGGCGGCCGGGGCTCTTCATGCGTCCCGCCTCGCCCGTGGCGTACGGGGGCATATTATACTGATGGATATAGCGCTTGAAGGTTTCGCTGGTGCTCAGCCCGTCCAGGGTCTGGCCCTCGGAAACCATGCCCAGGGTCGTCACCGTCAGGGCCTGGGTCTGGCCGCGGGTGAAAATGGCGGATCCGTGCGTCCGGGGCAGCACGCCCACATCGCACCAGATGGGCCGGATTTCCGTCACCTTGCGTCCGTCCGGACGAATGCCCTCGTTCAGGATCCTGGCCCGCATGACTTCCTTGTTCAGGTAGTACAGCGCGTCCTCGATCTCGCTCTCCCGCTCCGGGAATTTCTCCGCCAGGGCAGCCAGGGTTTCTTCCTTCACCTGGGCCTCGCGGTTCTGCCGCTCCTTGCGCTCCGTGGTCTCATAGACCCAGCGGCACTTATCCAGCGCGAACTCCCGCACGGCGGCCTTCACGTCATCCCCGGTGGTGATCAGCGGAACGACCTTCTTTTCCTTTCCGATTTCCGCAACGATCTGCTTCTGGAAGGCAACCAGCTTCTTGATCTCCTCGTGTCCGAAGAGGATCGCGTCCAGCATGGTGTCCTCGCTCAGCTCCTTCGCGCCGGCTTCCACCATCATGATGGCTTCTTCCGTGCCGGCCACGTACAGGCTCAGATCGCTGGCTTCGCGCTGGGCCTCATCGGGGCAGATCACGAATTTGCCGTCCACCCGGCCGACCAGCACCGCGCCGGTGGGACCGTTCCACGGAATGTCGGACACCGCCAGGGCAATGGAGGAGCCGATCATGGCCGGGATTTCCGGGGGCACATCCTGCTCCACGCTCAGGATGGTCACAACCACCTGGACGTCGTTGCGCATGCCCTTGTTGAACAGGGGGCGCAGGGGCCGGTCAATCAGCCGGCAGGTCAGGGTCGCCTTGTCCGTGGGGCGGCCTTCCCGCTTGATAAATCCGCCGGGGATCTTCCCTACGGAATACTGTTTTTCTTCCACATCCACTGCCAGGGGGAAGAAATCCACGCCCTCCCGGGGGGTGGGCGCCATGGTGGCGTTCACCATGACCACGGTATCGCCCAGGTGCACCCAGACGGAACCGTTGGCCTGCTCACAGTACCGGCCGAATTCCAGCGTCAGCTTTTTGCCGGCCAGATCCATGGAATAGCATTTGGATTCCATTCAATTCACTCCTTCTCTCGTCTCTCTTCTTCCCATCCCGGAACCGGATTTCTTCTTTCATCCGGCTCCCTTCGCCGGAGCGCCGCATGCTATCATATGAAAACCCCGCTCCAGGGATTTTCAAGGGATAACACACGAATCTCCGGCGGTCCGGAACAGCGTCCCCCTCTCTCCGAACCCGGGGACCCGCTCTTCCTGATAAAAGCCGCCGGAAGATATCCTTCCGGCGGCGAATATCCGTACCCGAACCGGGGTTCCTGATCTCTGATGCTTCGGCCGGAATTACTTCCGCAGATTCAGCCGGGCGATCAGCGTACGATACCGCTCGATATCCGTCTTCTTCAGGTACTCCAGCATGTTGCGGCGGCGGCCGACCATCAGCAGCAGGCCGCGATTGGAATGATGGTCATTCTTGTTCGCCTTCAGATGCTCGTTCAGATGATTGATGCGATCGGTCAGCAGCGCGATCTGCACCTCGGGGGAACCGGTGTCGCCTTCATGCTGGGCATAGGCGGCGATGATTTCAGCTTTGGTCATGTTCTTCATGCCCTCCTTCTTTATTGCGGGTATCAATCGCCGCGAACCCGGAGCGCCGTCGGAGAAGTCGGACGCCTGCGTGCGCGGTTCATTTGAACCCAACGGGTATCTTATCAGAGTTTTTCTGTTTTGTAAACCTTTTTATTCAATTTCCGGGGCATCCGGCCGGAGGCCTTCCAGTAGAGGAGCGTCAGCAGTCCGTAAACGGCGATCCCGGCCGCCACCTGGACCGCCAGTCCGGCCCAGCCCATCCCGGGAAGCAGGGCCCCCACCGCCCGGACGCACAGCAGCATGGCCAGGCCGATCCCGCAGTAGATCCCCGTATAGCCAAGGAACCGTCCGTAGGGCAGTTCTCCGCGCAGCATCAGATACTGCGCCACCGGCACGGTCAGCTCCGCCAGCAGCGTTCCGATGACGGCTCCCATGGCCCGCAGGGAGGGAATCAGGCACAGATTGGCAATCAGGTTGACGGCCGCCCCGGCGCAGACGCTTTTCACGAAGATGCGGTCCCTCCCCTGGGGCAGCACCCACTGGGTGCGGATCACATTGGCGAAGCCGATCATGATCAGCGTAAAGGCCAGCGGAGCCATCAGCCGCCCCGCCTCGGCGAAATCCTCCCCGTAGAACAGCGGCGCAAAGCGATCCGCCACCGCGGCCGCGCCGAACGCCAGGGCGCAGACCATGCACAGAATCAGGTTCATGCTTTTGTCGATATGCCGGCGGATCTCCTCCGTCCGCCCCTGCTGCTGCATATGGCTGATCTTCGGCATCATGACCGTGCCGATGGCGGAGATGAAGCCGCTGAGGCAGTAGATGATTTTCTCCGCGTTTTCATACTGTCCGTTCTGCTCCAGCCCGGCGATCCAGCTGACCATCACCTTGTCCATCGTGCGGTAGATGCTGACCGCCATGACGGAGATGAACAGCACCGCGCAGGGGCGCAGATGGGTCAGGCTTTCCCGCAGGGGAACCCGGACGCAGCGGACCCGTCCCCGCATGCTGGTCACGCAGCTCAGGTTTCCCAGCAGGGTGGACAGGCTCCAGACCAGCGCGTAGATCCACAGATCCTCCGGCCCCTTCACGAACAGGAAAACACAGACCGCCGCGGCGCTCTTGACAAAGGTATTCCGCAGGGCGATGGGCCGGAAGATATCCAGCCCCATCAGGCACCAGTCGAAGCTGACCAGGCAGCTGACGCTCATCAGGGTCAGGTGCAGCGCCACCTCCCGTTCCTCTCCCGCGAAGAGGAACACATACCCGAACCAGGCGGCCAGCGTCGCGCCGGCCACCATCACCTGCATCTGCCAGATGGCGGAAAAGGTCCGGTCCAGCCGATCCCGGTCATCCCGGACGCGGGCGATGGCCCGCACGCCGTAATCGTTCAGTCCCAGCATGGCGATCAGGCAGAAGATATAGCTGATGCTCCAGGCACGCGAATAAAGCCCCACACCCTCCGGACCGACGGTCCGGGAAAGGTACGGGGCTGTCACCAGCGGCAGCAGCACGGAAAACAGGCGATAGGCCACATTGTACATCGCGTTCTTTCTCGTGCTGGATGCCATGAATGATCCTCCTGTTTTACAGATGCAGCAGCGCCTTGGCGATGCCGAAATACACCAGCAGGCTCAGGGCGTCGACAATGGTCGTGATGAACGGGCTGGCCATGACCGCCGGATCGAAGCCCAGCTTCTTCGCCAGCATGGGCAGGCTGCAGCCCACGATCTTCGCGCAGAGGATGGTCACCGCCATCGTCAGGCAGACCACGGCAGCCACCACAACCGTCACCTCGCCTTTGCCCAGCAGCAGCCGGTCCACCAGCATGATCTTCCCGAAGCAGAGCACCGCCAGCGCCGCGCCGCACAGCACGGCGGTCCGGACTTCCTTCCAGATGACCTTGGGCAGGTCCCGGAATTCCAGCTCGTTCAGGCTCAGGGCACGGATGATCGTCACCGAGCTCTGGGAGCCGGAGTTTCCGCCCGTGTCCATCAGCATCGGGATAAAGGCGGTCAGCGCCACCTGGGCCGCCAGCGCCTCCTCAAAGCTGGTGATGATCAGCCCGGTGAAGGTCGCGGAAACCATCAGCAGGGCCAGCCAGGGAATCCGGTGTCTGAACAGGTCCCAGGGAGAGGAACGGAGATAGGTCTTGTCGCTCGGCGTCATACCGGCCATGATCTCCATGTCCTCGGTGGTCTCATCCTCCATAACGTCCATGGCGTCATCGAAGGTGACGATTCCGACCATCCGGCTGTCCCCGTCCACGACCGGGATTGCCAGCAGGTTGTATTTGCTCATCATCCGGGCCACTTCTTCCTGGTCCGTATGGGTGGTTACCGTGATCAGGTTGCCGCCGGAATCCATGACGCTGTCAATGGTCTGCATATCGCTCGGGGCCAGCAGCAGATCCTTGACCGTCACCGTCCCGATGAGCAGCCGGTTCTTCAGCACATAGCAGGTGTAGATGGTTTCCTTGTCCACGCCGGTCTGGCGGATGCGGAGAATCGCATCCCCCACGGTCATGTTCGGATTCAGGCTCACGTATTCCGTCGTCATCACCGAACCGGCGGAGTTTTCCGGATACTGCAGGATCTCGTTGATTTCCTTCCGCATCTGCGGATCGCTCTGGGCCAGGATCCGCTGCACCACGTTGGCGGGCATCTCCTCGACGATGTCCACCGCGTCGTCCACGTACAGCTCGTCCATGACCTGCTTCAGCTCGCTGTCGCTGATGCCCCGGATCAGGGCTTCCTGCTCCTCGGGCTCCATCTCCACGAAGCTTTCGGCGGCCAGTTCCTTCGGCAGCAGCCGGAACAGAAGCGGCAGCTGCTCCGGGGAAAGCCCGTTGAACACCGCCGCGATATCCGCCGGGTTCATCGTGATCAGAATGTCCCGGATCGTTGTGTATTTCTTTTCAGAAAGGAGAACCTGCAGGGTGTTTTCCACCGTTACATTATGCTCTGCCATGTCAACTTCCTCCTTCATCATGATGCTTTCCCGCAGGAAAGCTGGCCCCGCGTTCGCGGGGATTGGGAAGCCGGCTCACGGTCAGATCCGCAAATGCATGGTCAGCGGGCGCACAAAAAAGAAGCCCCCGCCTGATCATGATTCACTTCAGCAAGGCTTTTACACAGGGAACAGGAACGTCATTCCGTTCCGGTTCCGCCGTCTTCGCCCGACCGGTACGCCGCTGCTACTCCCAGCGTCCATGACGTTCCCTCCTTCATTTTTTCGTTCCAATGGAAAACCCATCGGCTGGAGAAATTATACCTTTTTTTCAGTGGAAAAGTCAATCAGATTTTATCCGAATTCTGCCGGCTGCCCCTCCCGGCCGCGCCGGCTCACTGTCCGGCGTTCAGGATGTTCTGGATGAACTCCCGGGTCCGCTGCTGCTGCGGATGCGCGAAGAATTCCGCGGAGGGAGCGCTCTCGATGACGTTCCCGCCTTCCATGAACATCACCTTGCTGGACACATCCCGGGCAAAGGTCATTTCATGGGTCACGACCAGCATGGTCATCCCCTCCTCGGCCAGCTGGCGCATGACGGAAAGCACCTCCCCGATCAGCTCCGGATCCAGCGCGCTGGTGGGCTCGTCAAAATAGATGATTTCCGGCCGGGTCGCGAGGCCCCGGGCGATGGCCACCCGCTGCTGCTGTCCTCCGGACAGTTCGCTGGGATAGCTGTTCAGCTTGTCCGCCATGCCCACCTTCCGCAGCATCTCCTGTCCGATCTCCTTCGCCTCGGCACGGGGCATTCCGCTCCCCACCGTCAGCCCCAGGGTCACATTCTGCAGCACGGTCTTGTTCTGGAACAGATTGTAATTCTGAAACACGAAGGCGGTTTTCTTCCGAAGGCGGGCAATCTCCTGCCGGGTGGCTCCCGCCAGATCAAAGGTCTCCCCGTCGAAGATCATCCGGCCCTGGTCCGCCCTCTCCAGATAGTTCAGGCAGCGCAGAAAGGTGGTCTTGCCCGAGCCGCTGGGGCCCAGAATCGCGACGACGTCCCCCTTGCTGACCTGCAGGTCGATTCCCCGCAGCACTTCCGTATCCTGAAACCGCTTGTGCACGTTCTGAATATCCAGCATCATTTCCGTTTTCCTCCATAGCTGGCCAGCTTCTTTTCCCCCCGGCGCTGAATCCAGGTGAGCAGGGTGCAGAAGATCAGGTAGATCAGCGCCACCTCACAGTACAGCCCCAGGGACTCGTACACCCGGCCGTTGATGACCTGGGCCTGCCGGAACATCTCCATCACCGTGATGGTGGCCGCCATGGAGGTCTCCTTCAGCATGGAAATCATGGAGTTTCCCAGCGTGGGAAAGGCGGTCCGGAACGCCTGGGGCAGCACCACGTGGATCATGATCTGCAGATAGTTCATCCCCACGCAGTAGCCCGCCTCCACCTGTCCGGTCGACACGCTCTCCAGCGCGCCGCGCATGGTTTCCGCCATGTAGGCGCCCTCGTTGAAGCCCAGCACCAGCAGCGCGGCGGGAAAGGCCTCCAGCACTACGCCGACGCTGGGCAGGCCGAAGAAGACGATGTACAGCTGAACCAGCAGCGGGGTTCCCCGGATGATCCAGATATAAAAACGGCAGATCTGCCGCAGCACCTTCACCTGCGCATACTGAATCAGCGCCACGATCAGGGCGATCACCAGCGCCAGGGCAAAAGAAAGCACGGTCAGCGGGATCGTGACGCGGATTCCGTAGCCCAGCAGCTTGGGAAAGGAATCCACCAGGATTCCCCATAGTCTTTCATTCATGCCGTTTCTCCAACCTTTCCGGACGGCCGCCTCCGTGGCCCGATTTCATTTCCGGCGCGCCTCCGCACACAGAAACCGGCCGCGGCATCTCCGCGGCCGGAATGATTTTTGCTCCCGCTTTACTGCGGATTCGTCAGATCCGCGCCAAAATACTTCTCGGAAAGCGCGGCCAGGGTCCCGTCCGCGCGGGCATTTGCCAGCGCCTCGTTCACGGCAGCCACCAGCGTGTCGCTCTCCGCGCCCTTCTTCATGGGATAGCAGACCGGATCACCGGGAACGGTCAGCACCACCTTCACGTTCGCATCCGGATGCTCGCCCAGATAGTCATCCACGGAGCCCTTCGCGTTGATCGTGGCATCCACCCGGCCCTGCTCCAGCATGGCCATGGTTTCGCCCAGGGTGTCCACATAGACCACCTCGGCTCCGGCGGCTTCGGCCCGCTCCGCATAGGTGGAGTTGGGCGAATTGGAGGTTTTCTTTCCCGCCAGATCCTCCATGGTATGAATATCCTCATTGTCCTTGCGGACCACGAGCACAATCTCGGTGTACACATAGGGATCCGAGAAGGCATAGCTCTTCGCGCGCTCCTCCGTGTAATCCACCCCGTTGCACACGATGTCGAACACCCGGCTGTCCACCCCCGTCAGCAGCGCGTCCCACGCCGCCTCCCTGTACTCCGGTTCCACGCCCAGGCTCTTCGCGATCAGCGCGCCGACCTCGATGTCAAACCCTGTCAGCTGATCGTTCTCATCATGATAGGTCCAGGGGCTCCAGTTTCCTTCCGTCGCGATCACCAGTTTGCCCTTTTCCTGAATCTGGCTCAGCAGATCCCCTTCCGCCAGGGCGGAGGCGGAGGCCAGCGCCAGCATCAGGGCCAGCATCAGCACAAATGCTTTCTTCATTTTCTTCATTCCCTCCCGAATGAATCGTCCTTCCCGCCGGAAGAAACCCGCTTTTCTTCCGGAACCGCGGAACAAGCGTATCTTAGCATTCAAAACATACCATGTCAATGGGTTTTTAAAATATCTTTTGCAAAATATTTTTTTATCAAAGGTATCTGAATTCAAAAGACCGGAGCGCGACAGCGCTCCAGTCCTGCGGTCTGCATGCTGCTCGATCCTTTCCGGAGGGGTTTTCCGCCCCTGCCGTCAGATCTCCTTCTTCCGGAAGTTGAAATAATTCCGGGCGTTGTAATAGCTGATATCCTTCACGATCTGCTTCAGCGTTTCCATGTCCTCCGGATAGAAGCCCTGCTCCACCCATTCGCCGAACACGCGGCACAGGATGCGGCGGAAGTATTCATGCCGGGGATAGCTCAGGAAGCTGCGGCTGTCCGTCAGCATGCCCACGAAGCCGGCCAGGTATCCCCGGGCGGCCAGGGACCGGAGCTGATCCACCATGCCGTCGAAATGATCATCGAACCACCAGGCGGAGCCGTGCTGAATGCGGCCCACGGCCGAATCGTTCTGGAAGCAGCCCAGGATGGTATCGATGGCGGCGTTGTCGTTGGTATTCAGGGAGTACAGGATGGTCCGGGGCAGGCAGCCCTTCTCCTCCAGGAAGCCCAGGAAGGCGGCCGTCTGAGTGGACGGCGCGGTGTTGTCCACGCAGTCAAAGCCCGTGTCCGGCCCCAGCTTCCGGAACATGATGGGGTTATTGTCCCGGCGGCAGCCGTAATGCAGCTGCATGGTCCAGTTCCGCTCCATGTATTCCTTCGCCATGGCCGTCATGAAGGCGAACTTGAAGACGGCTTCCTCCTCCGCAGAGGGTATTTTTCCCGACAGGCGGGCGGCGAAGATCCGCTCCACCTCTTCCGGCTCCGCCGGGGCGTACATCACGTAGTTCAGGGCATGGTCGCTCAGGGTGCAGCCGTGGGCGGCAAAGAAATCCAGCCGGGCGTGCAGCGCCTTCTTCAGGTCCTCAAAGGTGCCGATCTTCCTTCCGGCGGCCTTTTCCAGCTGGGCAAGATAGTCCGTGTAGGTTTCCTTCTCCAGGTTCATGGCCTTGTCCGGGCGCCAGGCGGGCAGCACGGTGACCTCAAAGGTCTTGTCGGCGTCCATCTTCTCATGCCATTCCAGGTTGTCCACCGGATCGTCGGTGGTGCAGATGGTGTCCACGTTGCTCATGCGGATCAGGCCCCGGCTGGTGTATCCCTCGCTCTGCAGCTTCGCGTTGGCGATCTTCCAGACTTCCGGCGCGGTGTCCCGGTTCAGGATGCCCTCATAGCCGAAGAAGCGGCGCAGCTCCAGGTGGCTCCAGTGATGCAGGGGATTGCCGATGGCCCGGCCGAGCACCTCCGCGTATTTTTCGAACTTCTCGTAGTCCGAAGCGTCGCCGGTGATATACTTTTCCGGCACGCCGGCGGACCGCATCAGGCGCCACTTGTAGTGATCCCCGCCCAGCCAGACCTGGGTGATGTTCTCATACCGGATATCCTCATAGATCTCCCGGGGGCTCAGGTGGCAGTGATAATCAATGATGGGGCAGCTTTCAGCCGCTTCGTGATAAAGCGTCTTCGCCGTTTCGGTATTCAGCAGAAAATCCCGGTCCAGAAATGCTTTCATCTTCGTTCCTCCGTTTCTGTCATGCGCGTTCGGCATGTCCCTATTTAACCATATTTTTCCCGTCCTGTACAGTGGGGAACAAAAGAATTTCTTTCTCTTCCCACCTTCTCCGGTTTATGGTAAAATAGGAAAGATTCTGCTGACAGGAGTTCGGAAATGAAGCGTCTTGTTGCCTGGATGACCCCCTATCGGAAGGAATGCGTTCTGGGGCCGCTGTTCAAGCTGCTGGAGGCCCTGCTGGAGCTCATCGTTCCGCTGATTATCGCGCAGCTGGTGGACCGGGCCATTCCCTCCGGGGACGGCGGGGCGGTGCTTCGCTGCGGCGCTCTGCTGGCCGCGCTGGCCCTGGTGGGCCTGGCCGCCTCCGTCACCGCGCAGTATTTCGCGGCCCGGGCCGCCATCGGGTTTTCCACTTCCCTGCGGCATGCCGTTTTTTCCCATATTCACTCCCTGTCCTTCGCGGATCTGGACCGGCTTGGCTCCGCGACGCTGGTCACCCGGCTGACCGGGGACATCAACCAGGTGCAGACCGGGGTCAATCTGGGGCTCCGGCTCCTTCTCCGCTCCCCCTTCGTGGTCTTCGGGGCCATGATCATGGCCTTTACCATTGACGGCAGGCTGGCCCTCATCTTCGTGGGCGTGATCGCCGTGCTGTTTCTGATCGTTTTCGGCATCATTCTGGGCACCATGCCCATGCAGCGGCAGATCCGCACGGACACGGACGCGGTTTCCGCGGTCACCCGGGAAAACCTTTCGGGCGTCCGGGTCGTGCGGGCCTTCCGCCGGGAAGCCGGGGAAACGGCGCGGTTCGACCGGCTGAACCGGGTTCTGACCCGCGCCCATCTGCACGCCGGACGGTTCACCGCGGCGCTGAATCCCCTCACCTATGTGGCCCTGAATCTTGCCATCGTGCTGCTTCTCCGCTCCGGCGCGGTCCGGGTGAACGCCGGCAGCCTGACCCAGGGGCAGGTCATCGCCCTGTACAACTACATGTCCCAGATCCTGGTGGAACTGGTCAAGCTGGCGAACCTGATCGTCACGCTGACCAAGTCCGCGGCCTGCGCCCGCCGGGTATCGGAACTCCTGGAAGTCTCCCCCTCCCAGCAGGACGGGACCCGGGAAATCACTCCGGCGGATCTGTCCTCCCTGACCTTCCGGGATGTGGGCATCGCCTATTATGCCTCCGGCGACGCGGCGCTGGAGCACATCTCCTTCACCGCCCTCCCCGGGCAGACCATCGGCATCATCGGGGGAACCGGCTCGGGAAAATCCACGCTGGTGAACCTGATTCCGCGCTTCTATGACCATACCTCGGGCGAGATTCTCTTCGGAGACACCCCGATCCGGGATCTGAAAATCGCCTCCCTGCGGCAGGCCATCGGCGTCGTGCCCCAGCGCGCCGCCCTCTTCCAGGGCACGATCCGTTCCAATCTGCTCTGGGGCAATCCGGAGGCCACGGATCAGGATCTGTGGAACGCGCTGGAAATCGCGCAGGCCGCCGAGATTGTCCGGGGCAAGCCGGCGGGGCTGGAGGAGCCGGTGCAGCAGGGCGGAAGGAATTTCTCCGGCGGCCAGCGGCAGCGCCTGACCATCGCCCGGGCCCTGGTGCGCCGGCCGGCGATCCTGATTCTGGACGACAGCGCTTCCGCGCTGGATTATGCCACGGACGCGGCCCTGCGGCGCGCCCTGCGGGAGATGGACAATCCGCCGCTGACCTTCATCGTTTCCCAGCGGACCTCCTCCGTCCGCTTCGCGGATCGGATTCTCGTGCTGGAGGACGGGCTTTGCGTGGGCCAGGGAACCCACGCGGAGCTGCTGGCTTCCTGTCCGGTTTACCGGGAGATTCACGAGGCTTCCGCCGGAAAGGAGGAGTCCGTCCATGGCTGAGAAAAACCGTACCTTCCAGAAGAAGACCCTCCGCCGGGTGCTGCGTTATATTCGGCCCCAGATGGGATTCATCGGCCTGAACCTGCTGCTCAGCCTGCTGTCCGTCGCCCTGACCCTGTACGTTCCCATCCTGATCGGGCGTGCCATCGATGCCATGGTCGGCGCGGGGCGGGTCGATTTCGGGCTGCTGACGAACGTGCTGCTGACCGTCGGGATCTGCGTCGGCGCCACCGCGCTGCTGCAGTGGCTCGGCGGGGTGCTGAACAACCGGATCACCTTCCGGACGGTGCAGTCCCTCCGGCAGGATGCCTTTGAGCATCTGCACACCCTGCCCCTGAAGTATCTGGACGCCCACTCCTCCGGGGATATTCTGTCCCGGATGATCGCGGATGTGGACACCTTCGCCGACGGGCTGCTGCTGGGCTTCACCCAGCTTTTCACCGGCATCGTCACCATTCTGGGCACGCTGATCTTCATGCTGACCCTCTCCCCGCTGATCACCCTGGCGGTCGTGGTCCTGACCCCCCTGTCCCTCTTTGTGGCCCGGTTTATCGCCACCCATACCTATGAGATGTTCCGCCTGCAGTCCGTGACCCGGGGCGAGCAGACCGCCGTGCTGAATGAGGCGGTGGGCGACCTGAAGCTGATTCAGGCTTTCTCCCACGGGGAGGCCACCATCGCCCGGTACGATGAGATCAACAGCCGCCTGCAGGACTGCTCCCTGAAGGCCACCTTCTTTTCCTCCCTGGTGAATCCCTGCACCCGTTTCATCAACTCCGTGGTCTATGCGGCGGTAGCCGCCGCCGGGGGCTTCACGGTGCTCGCCGGCGGCCTGACGATCGGCACCCTCACCTCCTTCCTGTCCTATGCCAACCAGTATACCAAGCCCTTCAATGAGATTTCCGGCGTGGTGACGGAGCTGGAAAATGCCCTGGCCTGCGCCGGCCGGATCTTTGAGATGATGGATGAGCCCCCCATGACGCCGGATCCGGTCCGGCCGGAAGAGCCGGCCCATCCGGACGGGGATTTCGTCATGGAGGACGTTTCCTTCTCCTATGATCCCGCCCGTCCGCTCATCGAGCATCTTTCCCTGCATGCCGCGCCGGGGCAGCGCATCGCCATCGTCGGGCCCACCGGCTGCGGGAAAACCACCCTGATCAACCTGCTGATGCGCTTCTACGACGTGGACGCGGGCCGGATCCTGCTAGACGGGGTGGAGACCCGGGACATGACCCGGGCGTCCCTCCGCTCCCGGATCGGCATGGTGCTGCAGGATACCTGGCTGCCCGCCGGCACGATCCGGGAGATCATCGCCTTCTCCCGTCCGGAGGCGGAGGAGGCGGAAATCATTGCCGCCGCGAAGGCCGCCCATGCCCATTCCTTTATCCGGCGCCTGCCCGAAGGCTACGATACCCGGATCGGCGAGGCCGGCGGCTCCCTGTCCCAGGGGCAGCAGCAGCTGCTCTGCATCGCCCGGGTCATGCTGGCCCTTCCCCCGGTGCTGATTCTGGACGAGGCCACCTCCTCGATCGATATCATGACCGAGCAGCGCATCCAGAAGGCCTTCACCGCCATGATGGCCGGCCGGACCTCCTTCATCGTGGCGCATCGCCTCTCCACCATCCGAAACGCGGATCTGATCCTGGTGATGAACGCGGGAAAGGTGGTCGAGCAGGGCACCCACGACTCCCTGCTGGCCCGGGGAGGCGCCTATGCGAAGCTGTACCATGCTCAGTTTGAGCCGTAACCCCGTTCCGTCCGGGGGATACTCTGCGTGAGTTCCCGCGGGGGATCTCTGAAGAAAGAAGGAAAAGCAGATGAATCAGAACTGGCTGTCCAAGTTTCCGCCCCTGCCGGAGGATTTCTCCGGAATCGGGCAGCCCATTGACCTCGCCCGGTGGGAACTGTCCCGCTTTCTTCCGGAAAGCGCGTTTTCCCTGAAGGTGGAGCCGGAAATGGGCGACGCATTTCTTCTCTCCGGCAGCACCATCACCGGCGGCGAGACCGGCGTGCTGTACGGCGCCTACGCCCTGCTGCGCCATCTGCAGGGCGGCGCGCCGCTCCCCGCCTCCTCCCGTCCGCGGTATCCGCTGCGGATGATCAACTGCTGGGACAACATGGACGGCTCCGTGGAGCGGGGGTATGCCGGGCGGAGCCTCTTCTTCGAGGGCGGGCAGTTTGTCTACCACCCCGCCCGTCTCCGCCATCTGGGCCGGATGATGGCTTCCGTGGGCCTGAACGTGCTGTGCATCAACAATGTCAATGTCCACGAGCCCGCCCAGGGCCTTCTGGACGAGCTGCTGCCGGATCTGTCCGCCCTGGCGGATCTGTTCCGGCCCTTCGGCGTGCGCCTGATGGTCTCCGTGGATTTCTCCATGCCCCTGCGCGCCGGCCTTGCCACCGCGGATCCCCTGGACGGGAGGGTGCAGACCTGGTGGGCGCAGACCGCCGCCCGGGTGTACCGGGAGGTGCCGGATCTGGCCGGTTTCCTGGTCAAGGCGGACAGCGAAGGCCGTCCCGGGCCCTTCACCTACGGCCGCTCCCACGCGGAAGGCGCGAACCTGCTGGCCCGGGCCCTGAAGCCCTTCGGCGGCGTGCTGGTCTGGCGCTGCTTCGTCTATAACTGCCGTCAGGACTGGCGGGACGCTTCCGTGGATCGGCCGAAGGCCGCCTTTGATACCTATCAGCCCCTGGACGGCCAGTTCGACGAAAACGTGATCCTGCAGATCAAGAACGGGCCCTTCGACTTCCAGGTGCGGGAGCCTGTTTCCCCCCTGCTTCTGTCCATGGAAAAAACGAACATGGCGCTGGAGGTTCAGCTGGCCCAGGAATATACCGGCCAGCAGATCGACCTGTACACCATGGCTCCCCTCTGGAAGGAAATCTTCGCGGATCTGGAGCCGGACCGGCTCTCCGCCGTCGCCGCCGTGTCCAATCTGGGCCGGGACGACAACTTCTTCGGACACCCCCTGGCCGCGGCCAATTTCTTTGCCTTCGGCCTGCTGACCTGGAATCCGGAGATCTCCCCGGAGGAAACGGTATCCCTGTGGATCGCCCTGACCTATGATCTGGACGCATCCTCCCGGCAGACGCTGCTCCGCTGGATGATGAATTCCCGCCGGATTTACGAGAAGTATACCGCCCCCCTCGGGCTGGGCTGGATGATCACTCCCCACAGCCATTACGGGCCGAATCCCTCCGGCTATGAATACGATCTCTGGGGAACCTATCACCGCGCCTCCCATACGGCGGTGGGCATTGACCGCACCGCCGCGGGCACCGGGTATCTGACCCAGTATCCGCCCGAGCTGCAGGCGCGGTATCAGAACGCGTCCTCCTGCCCCGATCTGCTGCTGCTCTTCTTCCACCGGCTTCCCTATGATTTCGTCATGAAGGACGGGCGCACCCTGATTCAGCGGATCTATGACGATCATTTTGAGGGCGCCGCGGAGGCGGCGGAACTGGAGAAGGCCCTGGCCGCCATTCCCTTCCCGGAGCCGGACCGCACGGTCATTCTCGAGCGGGCGGAAAAGCAGCGCCTGAACGCGGAAAACTGGCGGGATGTGATCAACACCTTCTTCCATCGCCTGTCCGATCTTCCCGATGCCCGGGGCCGGACGATCTATCCCTGAGCGCTTCCGGGACCGGCCGCCGCGCGCCGGCGGCTGAACCATCATCTGAAAGGAAAGAACACTATGCAGCTGGAGATCAATCAGGTTCTTCACGGTTTTCGGGTCACCTCCCTCCGCCCCTCCGCCGAACTGGCCGGAACGCTGGCGGAGATGACCCACGAAAAAACCGGCGCCCGTCTGGCCTGGCTGGACAACGGGTTGGAAAACAAGACTTTTTCCATCGCCTTCCGGACGCTGCCCACGGACAATACCGGGGTCTTCCATATTCTGGAGCATTCCGTTCTCTGCGGCAGTGAGAAATTCCCGGTCCGGGAGCCCTTCGTGGAACTGCTGAAGGGCTCCATGAACACCTTCCTGAACGCGATGACCTTCCCGGATATGACCATGTATCCCGTAGCCTCCCGGAACGACCGGGACCTGCTGAATCTGACGGAGGTCTATCTGGACGCGGTTTTCCGTCCCCGGATCCTGCAGGATGAGCGGGTCTTCCGCCAGGAGGGCTGGCATATCGAGCCGGACGGGAACGATCCGGAAAAATATATCTACAAAGGCGTTGTCTTCAATGAGATGAAAGGCGCGATGAGCGACGTGCGGGACGCGGGTGAACGGGAAATGTCCCGGCTGCTCTTCCCCGACACGGGCTACGGGTTCAATTCCGGCGGCGATCCGGAGGCCATCCCCACCCTGACCTATGCGGCCTACTGCGAAACATACCGCCGTCACTATCATCCCTCCAATGCCTGGATCTATCTGGACGGCGCCGTCCCGCTGGACGAAATGCTGGCCCTGATCGATGCCAGCCTGGCGGCCTATGAGCCGGAGGAGGATCTTCCCCGCTTCGCGTTCCAGGATCCGGTCGGTTCCGACCGGGAGCTTCCCTTCGAACTGGGCCAGGAGGAGGATCCGGCGAACAAGGGCCACCTGTATCTGTCCCGGATTATCGGTTCCTGGCAGGATAAAACCCGGAACATGGCCGCCAGCATTCTCGGAGACGTGCTCACCGGAAACAACGACGCGCCCCTCCGGCGGCTGATGCTGGAAAGAGGGCTCTGCCAGGATTTCTCCCTCTCCGTGGATGATTCCACCCTGCAGTCCATCCTGACCCTGCACGCGGAAAACGTCACCGACGGCCGGGAGCAGGAGATTCTGGACACCCTGGCGGAATATGCGGATCAGCTGGAGCGAACCGGACTGGATTCCGCCGAGGTGGAGGCGACGCTGAACCGCTTCGCCTTCGCCCTGAAGGAGGAGGACGAGCCCCAGGGCATCGATCGGGCGGTCCGGATCATGGGCTCCTGGCTGTATGACGGGGATCCCCTCTTTGCGCTGGAAAATGACGAACAGATCGCCGAACTTCGGCGGATGCTGGAGAACGGGGAGTTCGATGCACTGGCCGTATCCCTGCTGAAGGACAGAACCGGCCTGTGCCGCCTGTCCCTGCACCCCTCCAAAACCCTGGGCGAGGAGCGCCGCAGGGCGGAGGAAGCCCGGCTGGCCCGGATCACGGCCGCGTGGACCGCGGAGGAAAAATCCGCCAACGAGGCCATGCTGGCCGTCCTGCAGGCCTGGCAGGAAACCCCGGACAGCCCGGAGGCCCTGGCCACCCTGCCCATGCTGAAGAAGGAGGACGCGGACATTCCGCCGGAATGGCCGGAAACGGAGGAGCGGGATCTCGGCGGAGTGCGGCTGCTGGTTCATCCCCAGCCCACCGGCGGCATCCTTCACCTGCGGGCACTCTTCCCCCTGACGGACTGTTCCCTGCGGGAGATGCAGGATCTGTGCCTGATCTGCAGCCTGCTCGGAAAGCTTCCCACCGCGTCCCACGATTCCGCCTCCCTGCAGCGGGAGATCAAGCGGGTCACCGGACGGCTGACCTTCTCCCTAACGTCCTTTGCCCATCCTTCGGATCCCGCCCGCTGCACCCCCATGCTGGTGGCTCTCACCAGCGTTCTGAAGGAGAATCTGGAGCAGGCGGAAGCCCTGATGGCGGAGATCCTGCAGACCACGGATTTCTCCTCCCGGGAGAAGATCATGGAAATCGTTCTGCAGCTGGAAATGATGTCCCGCCAGCGGATCGTCGGCGCGGGGCATGCGATCGGCATCCGCAGCGCCCTTTCCCATTTTTCCGCGAATTATGCCCTGAAGAACGCCCTGGAGGGGGATCTGGCGGTTTCCTACCTGCATACCCTCGCCACGGATCCGGATCAGCTTCTGCCCGGCGTTCTGCAGACGGCGGAGAAACTGCGGGAGATCGTCTGCCGCCGCCGTCTGACCCTGAGCCTGACCGGCGACCAGCCGGACGCGGATCTTTCCGCCTTTCTCTCCCTCCTGCCGGAGGGAGCCCCCGTGCCGGAATACGCCTCCTTCACCTCGGATCGTCCCTACCGCCAGGGCTATCGGGTTCCCGCCCAGGTGGGCTTTGCCGTCCGGGGGTATCACCTTTCCCCGGATCAGCTGCCCCTGCACGGCAGCCTGTATCTGCTGGCCAACATCCTGACCTACTCCTGGCTGTGGAATCAGGTCCGGGTACAGGGCGGCGCCTACGGCTGCGGCTTCCAGGTGGACCGCTTCGGCAACCTCTTCTCCTATTCCTACCGGGATCCGAGCCCCGCCCGTACGCTGGGCGTGGACGCCGGCGCCTCCGCCTTCCTGCGGGAATTCCTGCGGGGGGATGAAGCGCTGGACAAATTCATTATCTCCACCCTCAACGACCTGAATCCCCTGCTTCCGCCGCGGGACAAGGGCGTCATCGCGGATATGCGCATCCTGTCCGGATACACCCGGGAGGAAGCGGAGCGCGTCCGGAAGCAGATTCTCCACACCTCGCCGGCGGATCTGGAGAAGGCCGCGGGGCTGCTGGATACCTTTGCGGAACAGGGCGCGGTGTGCGTCGTCGCGCCGGGCGAACTGCTCGAAAAATGCCCGGATCTGCAGATCTCCGATCTGTAGGAATCCCAGCCGGATGCTTCATTTGGGCGATTTGCCCATGCGGCGGCCTTCCCTTCCCGGTTTTTCATGGGCAATTGGATTAACCTATTGACAGGGTGGGTTTATGCGGGTATGATATTCGCGGCCGGGGCGAAGGCGGCGGATGCCGGCCTTCCCCATCGGCGAGTGTACTTACGGAGGAGCTTCGGAAACAACATGCTGGAACTGAAGAACATTACCTTTCAGGTAAACGAGGACAATCAGGAAAAAGAGATCATCCGGGATATCAGCCTGCGGATTCCGGATGGAAAGCTGGTGGTGGTCACCGGCCCCAACGGCGGCGGAAAATCCACCATGGCCCGGCTGATCGCCGGAATTGAGAAGCCCGCGTCGGGCGAAATCTGGTTTGACGGGCAGAATATCACGGACTGGAGCGTCACGGACCGGGCACGGGCGGGCATCTCCTTTGCCTTCCAGCAGCCGGTTCGCTTCAAGGGGCTGCAGGTTTTTGACCTGCTGCGCCTGGCCGCCGGGAAAAGCCTGACTATGGCCGGAGCCTGCGATTATCTGTCGAAGGTCGGGCTCTGCGCCAGGGATTATATCGACCGGGAGATCAACGCCAGCCTCTCCGGCGGCGAGTTGAAGCGGATCGAAATCGCCACGGTGCTTGCCCGCGGCGCCAAGCTGACGATCTTTGACGAGCCGGAGGCGGGCATCGACCTGTGGAGTTTCCAGAATCTGATCGAGGTTTTCCGGGAAATGCGGGAACAGGTGCAGGACCGCTCCATTCTGATCATCTCCCATCAGGAGCGGATCCTGAACATTGCGGATGAGCTGATTGTGCTGAAGGAAGGCCGGCTTTCCTCCCAGGGGATGCGGGACGAGATTCTGCCGGATCTGATCGGAACCTCCTCCGCGGTGCCGGATTGCAGGAAAGCCACCCTGGGGAAAGGAGCGGATGCGGAATGATGAAGCTGGACGAAACGCAGCTGCGGCTGCTTCGGGAGGTTGCGGATCTGCACAAGGTGCCGGAAGGAGCCTACAATATTCGCTCCAACAGCCAGAGCGTCGGCCGGAATTCGACCGCGAACATCGAAATCGTCTCCAAGGAAGACGTCAGCGGTCTGGAGATCCGGATCAAACCCGGCACGAAGCATGAGAGCGTGCATATCCCCGTCGTGATGACCGAGAGCGGTCTGAAGGAAGTCGTCTACAATGATTTTTTCATCGGGGAGGATGCCGACGTCGTGATCGTGGCAGGCTGCGGCATTGACAACTGCGGCAATCAGGACAGCCAGCACGATGGCATTCACCGCTTCTTCGTCGGCCGGAACGCGCATATCCGGTATGTGGAAAAGCATTACGGCTCCGGCGACGGAAAGGGCAAGCGCATCCTGAACCCCGTGACGGAGGTGTATCAGGAGGAAGGCTCCAGCGTCGAGATGGAAATGGTTCAGATCAAGGGCGTGGATGACACGGAGCGGACCACGATCGCGGAGCTGGCCGCCGGCGCGAGGCTGGTGGTGCGGGAGCGGCTGATGACCCACGGCGATCAGCGGGCCCTGAGCACCTACGATGTCCGCCTGAACGGCGAAGGCGCCAGCGCGGACGTGGTCTCCCGCTCCGTCGCCCGGGACAGGTCCTATCAGAAGTTCGATGCCAAGCTGCTGGGCAACGCGCCGTGCAGCGGCCACACGGAATGCGACTCCATCATCATGGATCAGGGCCGGATTCTGGCGGTGCCCGGGTTGGAGGCCAACGACGTGGACGCGGCCCTGGTGCATGAGGCCGCCATCGGCAAGATCGCCGGCGATCAGATCATCAAGCTCATGACGCTGGGCCTGACCGAGCAGGAAGCGGAAGAGCAGATCATCAACGGATTCCTGAAGTAAAGCCATATTTCGCCGGTTTGGAAAATGAGCCGCCGCGGGAAAGCTTGGATTCAGCTTTATAAAGACAGGCAGGGCCATCCGCCCTGCCTGTCTTTCTTCTGTCCTGTTTCGCCGGAGACGCTGCTGAGGCCGCGTTCTCCTGCTCCGCCTGTTCCGCCCGTTTGGGAGGACGCAGCTCACGCCGCGTTCTCCTGAACCGCTTCCAGCCCGGCCTCCTCCGCGTATTCGTCCAGCAGCTCAAACAGCCTGCGCGCGATCTCCTCATAGTCCTCCGTGTTCAGGTTGGCCAGGGATACGCGCACCGTTCCGTCCGGGGCGCTGAATCCGGGTCCGTACATCAGCACAACACCCTTCCGGCCTGCCAGATCGTTCAGGAATTCGATTTCCGTCTTCTCCGCCTTCAGCCAATCCACAAATTCGGCTCCGTATTCGGCTTCGGCAAGGTCGTAAACATCCACCAGCGTGTAATACTGCGCGTTAGTGGCGCTCTCGTCCGGCTCCAGGCCCAGCGCCTTCATCAGCGCGGCATACCGCTGATGCACGGTTTCATTGGCCAGCCGGATATAGGGATCCTCCTCTCCCCGGCCCGCGTAAATCAGATGGCTCAGGGCCAGCAGATCCATGAACACCTGACTGGGGGTGGAAAGCCCGCTGGTGTGATACAGGCCGATGGAGCGGCTGTCCGCCACCACCCGATCCAGGAACGGCAGCTCCTCCGGGGCGGTCGTCACGATGGAATATTCAGCCCGCAGGTAGGCCCTGTCCTCCTCCGGCAGCTCGCGGAGCAGCCGGTCGCAGACGTTCTCCTCATTCATGGCGATCAGGCCGATCCGCCATCCGGTGACCCCGTACAGCTTGGAGAAGGAGTAAACCAGGATGGTGTTATGGGGCAGCACCGCGTAGACCGACTGGAATTCCTCCGCGAAGGTTCCGTAAACGTCGTCGGTCAGGATGATCAGATCCGGGTTCTTTTCCACCACCCGCTTCAGCCGCGCCAGCGTCATTTCCGACAGGGCGTGGGAGGCGGGATTGGACGGATTGACCAGGAAGAACGCCTTCACGGAGGGATCCTCCAGCTTGGCCAGCTCTGCTTCGTCGATCTCCCAGTGACTTTCCTCGGTGCTGGATACATCGATGGACACCAGCCCATAATCCTTCACGGAGGGGATCTGCATGTACGGCGTAAAGATGGGGGTGGCGATCGCGATCCGGTCCCCCGGCTTCAGCAGACGGTTATGGCTCAGCGATTCAAAAATATAGACCATCGCGGCGCTGCCGCCCTCGGTCGGGAAAACCCCGGTGCTCCCCGCCAGCTCCGTGCTATGATACAGCGTCGCCTGCAGAAAGGCGTTCAGGATGGCTTCCGTGTTCGGCAGGCAGCGGCTGGGCGACGGATAATAGTCCCCGATGACCGCGTCCACCAGCTCCTTGATCAGGCCGTCCTTCTCCAGCCCCAGGGAATTCACGCAGTATTCCACCGCGGCGATCAGGAAGGCATCCGTGGGGTCTTCCGGATTCATGGCCGCGTCAAAGCGTTCGCCGATGCCGTCCTTCCGGGCCTGGCCCGCCATGCTGTCCTCCTGCATCACCCGCTCGCATTCCCCGATAGCAAAATTCATGAACCGGGTGAAGGCATACCTGGCCTGGCTGTTGATCCAGTTCGGATTTCCCCGTCCCGCGTCCAGCACGGGATAACCGGCTTCGTTGGCTCTGGCCAGCTCCCTCTGCTCCGCGGTAATCTCAAAGGCCCCAATTTCCTTTTCCAGCTCCTTCTCCGCCGCCGGATCGGCCAGGGCGGATGCGGCCAGCAGAAGACAGATCGCCAGGATTCCGCATAGAATACGTCTCAAGATGAAATACCTCCCTGCAATGGCTTTCTCGTTCGTTCCCTTTCCGGGGATGCTTTCTTGGCAAGTCTCCAAAGAGCTATCTTTCCTTTGGTTATTCTTATTGCGGAAAACTACCCATCTTTCTCAGCATGCATCGTCACAATCCCTCTTTGCTATCGGAATAAGAAGGTTTTTCCTCAACTACTTCTGACTGATTTTTCGCATATGCTTCATCAGCTTCCGTTCTTTTTTTTGCCCCTTCAACCCACTCATAAGAAATCGTTATTTTTCCACCATGCAATACATATTTCAGTTTTGTATAATTCTGCCCATACCACAACATTGTTTTGTTTGAATTAACATCTTCAGTTTTATCCGGTTCACCGTATTTCTCAATAAGCTTAGTCTCAATGTCCTCGCTCCTGGTTTTCTGGTTGTCATCGTTCAAACCATATTCTGCATAATAGAATAAACTGGTTTTGCCTACTTTACCTTCTTCATCCACATCATATGTAAATAAGCATTCCAAAGAATTAACAGTATGTCCCGCAACTCTGATCTTATCATCGAAAGAATGCTTTATCAGTTTTTTGTATGAGCCACCATCCACGACCTCTGGTTTCCAAAAACTATCAAAACTAATTTTGGGTCTAACAGCATAAAGATTGGACCCCCACGGAATATCCCTGAACAGGATTTCTTCTCTCGTTGTTGTCAGGAGCAACTGTGCCTCGGACATTTCTCCTTTTTCTGCTTCAGATAAATCTTCCCTATCTATATCATCGGATGTATTAATGCTCTCTTTTAAGCCATCTAGTGAACCATTGCCATTGAACGAATCCACATCCCACACGTATGATCCATACCTTCGCACATAGCTTCCAATTTGTATTACAGTTCCTGAGAACCCTACTGTGACCCTGCAACTGCCATAGATTCCACTTCCATCTTCAGCTGTTGCAGTAATAATCGTCTCTCCTTCATGCCTTTTGATTTTTACCCTTCCACCATTAACAGTGGCAACCTTACTGTCAGACGAAGTCCATTTTACTTTCTTATTCGTAGCTGTTTCCGGCAAGACCGTCACGTTTAATACCAAGTTCTTATTTGATGATTTAGCTTCATTCTTCTCCAGCCCGATATACTCAACAGCTTGAGAAACAGTAACCTGACACGTTACCGACTTTGGTTTTGCATTTCCACTCACAGGCTCTGTTGAAGTGGCTGTTATTTGTGCCTTCCCTCCTGCAATTCCCGTAACAGCCCCGTTTTCATCAACCTTCGCAACAGACTCGTCTGAAGATGACCATGTAAAAGTCTGATACTTTGCATCTGCAGGAGCAATAGTCACAACCAGAGGCTCTGAAGTTTTTCCAGCAAATGCGTTCAGCTTGTTTTTATCCAATTTCATGCTCTGGACAGGCTGAAACACACTTACCGATACAGATGCCGACACATTGCTCCCATCAGTAGTAGTACAAGTAATGACTGCTTCACCATTTGCAACTCCTGTGATCTGGCCTGAAGACGATACTGTCGCAATAGATGGATCAGATGATACATATTCCAGCTTCTTATTTGTTGAATTTGCAGGTTTAATCTCAGGTTTGAGAGTAATCGACTTTTTGACATTTACAACTTCTTTTTCCGGTAAGATTATCTCAGTTACAGCCTGTCCAACTTTTACTGTGGTCTGAGCTTTCTTCTGGCTGCTAGGATCATCGCTTGTAAACGTAATTTTCGCCGATCCCGCGCTAATTCCAGTTACTACGCCTTCACTGTCAACAACCGCCACATTCTCATCAGACGAAGTCCATGTTCCAGATTGATGAAATGCATTTTCAGGTTGAAGAGTATATGTAAGGCGGGCTTTTGAAGCTTCTTCGGGACCACCAATTACAACCGCTACATTATTCTCATTTATCTGAACCGTCCGTACTGGCACGCGAACTTCAACTTCGACAGAGGCTTTAATGGCCTCATTGTCCTTCGCTGAAACTTCAATGTCCACTTTCCCTGCGTTTTTACCAGTAATCACTCCAGAAGCATTCACACTCGCAACATCTTGATTTGATGACGACCAAACCAGTTGAGTTTTTTTCGGAGCCGTATCCAATAGATTCTCTATTATGGCTTCTATCTTCAGCGTCTTCCCAACATAAAGAACATAATCATTCTCAGCAAAACTAATAGATCGATCTAAATCGGTAGATGTTGCGCTGGCACATGCACATAATCCGATCAGTAGCATTACGAAAACCAATAATGTTGTCCTGTTTTTTGTAATCATTTCAAACACCTGTCTTTCGATAAATATGGTACCTGAATTCCATCCAAGCTATGTCCGAGTGAAACTAATCACTCTTACAATTCGTTTATAGAATAGCACAAACAGAATAAGATAGCAATGAAAACTATTGGCAAGAACAAGCAAGAACAAGCACGCAGCCCATAATGATTTCGTTCGGATAATGTTGTACAGTCTATGCCGTTGATGACAAAAGAGAGTATTGATCACGAGATCAGAAACCACATCATCACATAAATGCTTTCTGCGTGAGATTGTGTAATAATCAAATCTGATCCTTTTGGCAGAGTTCTCTCTTCATCAATATCGGATAATCAAATATGCTACACATGAAAAGGATCCCTACAGGCAGAATAACTTCTCCGCTATAAAAATACCTTTGGTTGGGGCCTGAAAGTAAAAACATTGTGCCGATCATATAGGTGAAGTACGGGAAGAATAATAACAGCAGATTCATCTTTGCCGGCTTTTTGACTCCAAGCCAGGATAATATCGCAAGCACAAGAAGAAGTCCAATATTCCAGAAGAAAGATGAAACTACAGGCTTCATAGTTAGTTCTATCTGTCCTTCTACGATTGATTTAAAGAATTCGTTGGGAGAAGATTTGATTCCAAAGTCATTGTTCTCAACATATACATTGGGAATCCAGTATTCCTTTGCATTATAGATCGACCATACCATCCTTGTATTCTCCCTGAAAGAACTATAGCAAGCCTGCGGACAGTTTATGATGGTTTCTGTAGTATATCTTATAATGTCAACCAGGTTGTATTCCTTTAGAAGATCTTCGCCCCCGAAAAACCATCTGCATGAATCCCATTCTCCAAGTATGTATTCCTTTCTCCACATTGTGTCATCTGCTATCTCATTCAGAAACAAGTGAGTCTCCTCAGGAAGATGATCCGCATCCTCAACCAATGCATTTGCCATCATTCCCATCGGAATCCCTGTAATTTCTCCTAGTACATTTTCATGTTTTTCCACATTCATCATTAATTGTATTGGACCTTTCACAGCAAGCACGAGAATCAACATGCAAAGAATAGAGCCTAGAATCTTCTTATAAAGAGCAGGATAAGACATGATAAAGAGCAAGATCAATGGAACCACAAAAAGGAATCCATTGTGCCGAACAAGAACCGCTAACGAACAAAGGATAGATAAGGTAACAAGGTGAATTGTGGAGACAAACCAACTGCCATTAGTTGTAATAATCCTTATTGTAATCCCGGTCAACAATATACAAACTATCGTAAACTGAGCATCCTTCGTAAGACATACAGTATTCAGTCCTACCGCTGGATTTATTCCGATGAACAACGCAACAATCAATAAAAGATGCTGGTTTATTCCGGCCTTTTGAAAGCAAAAAAGCATATACGCCGTTGCTATAGAAAAAGCCAGGATTTGAAGCACAATATAGAATTCAAAAGAATCTTTCAACTTAACTACTAGTTCAAGAAGAATTGTTGAAATAAACGGATGCCAATCCTGGTATGGCATCAAATGGTGAGCTTGTAGCCATTGGCCATAAGCATCCAGATTAAATCCGCCAGGATAAAAGGCAAGCCAGTATACAGATGACAAGCAAAATACAGTCAACCCATATGCAACAGGAAAGAGTTTTTCCTTGGTTTTGCTTTTGTAATTGTTCCCATCAGCAATACTATCATTTCGGATTGCTGTTGATAGACTGTTTTCCTTATTTCTTCGTTCGATCAACAATGCCAACATCAATAATATCACGAAGCACGCCAAGAAGAGGATATATGTCGGACTAAACGTAATAGCCACAACGAATGCCAGGTATACTATGCAGATTGTTTTAAAAAAACGATGCATACTTCTCATACCCCCGACATTCAGTCGTTCTTTCTTATCGCCGTTCATGTTTAGAGAACTGTGGTATCGTGTTCAGGAGGATTGTCCTCTGTGAGCAAGCCCTCTGAAACATGAACCATCTACTTGAAACATTTTCCACAAGCATCATATCCTTTTTCTATAGCATCCAAAAGATCCATCTGCAATGGCGATTTCATTTTTGAACAGTTTGGATTGCTATGGTATTTTTTACCGCCTGCTGTAACCCAAACTGTGACATTGGTATTATCTTCTATTTGAGATGTCATAGACGGATAATTATTATAGCCCCTAGCATTATTTAACCTGCTGGTAGTTTTATGATCCCATTGTTCATAAAGTCGGATTACATCATGAATACGAACTGCCATGTTGACATTCTGAGTTGCCGCGTATGTTGCAGTCGTAACACCAATAACCTTTCCTTCGTTGTTTAGCAGAACTCCTCCGCTGCTCCCTGAAGAAATAGGGGCTGTAAACTGAATCCAGTCTCTCCCATCCCTGTTATAAAACGCACTAATATTACCGATTGAAACCGTATTACGCAATCCAGCTGGACTTCCAATCGCAACAACCTTTTGAGCTCGCTTCAAATCATTCTGGTCATCAAGAGGCAATGGAGAAAGGCCAGTATCCTTATCGAATTTTAAGATTGCAATATCTTTCTGAGGATCAACAGAACACTTTTCACTAATTAAGTATTGTTCTTTGTCATCACTGATCGCAATAATATATGCCCCACCCTCAATTACGTGGTAGTTGGTTACAAGCAAAGAAGAATTAAAAGCAATAAATCCGCTTCCGACAGCGAGTTTTTCATTTTTAGAGGAATAAACCTCCAGCATGAACACGGAATCGGCTGCAGCTTCAATTGCATCAGCATTATCAGAAAAGTTCTCTCCCAATGCATTCATTGATGTTAAGGAGAAAAGAAGCACTGATAGCATAAATGCTGCAAAACGAAAACACATTATACTCTTAATTCTTTTCATGGCGACCTCTATTCTACGATTTTTCCATTTGTCTTTGGAATAATACCCAGATCCAGTTTCGTAGTTTTCAGTAAATCATTCATTTTAGGAAGTGTAACATCCTCGATAAATGGATTGAACTGATTGGATGCAGAATCCTGTATACTCAGCGCAGATGTATCCGGCAATAAAACACCAGTACTTTCTGGTACTGTGCCCACACCCTTGGAAACACTGCTCACAGGAAGTTCAGGCATTTTGCCACCTGAAGATATTGCATTAGCCGTAAGCTCAGCAGAACCCACGGGAGCAGGAGTAACCGGGACCTCAGATTCAGCAGGATTATATCTTGTCAGTATAATGTTAGGATCCGTCGTAACCGCTGGTTCTAAGGAGAACCCATGAGAACTTCCCGTGTTTGTAAAGGACTGATAAACAATTGAATTATCGCTAGGAGAAGACGAAAAACTCAGATTATTGGGAACCGGAACCGGGGTAGCATTGCTGTGATTGCTGTGGCTGCCATGATTGCTATGACTTGCATGATTACTGTGGCTGCCATGATTGCTATGACTTCCATGGTTACTATGACTGCCGCTGCTGTGAGATCGGTGACTGCTATGGGAACGATGGGAAGAATGCGACCGGTGTCCCGCAAAAGCATCGTCCATAAATAGAACGCTCAGCAACAAAAGCATTGTTCCTACAGAAACAACCTTACCGCGTGTAATTGTTCCCTCCTCTTCCAGGAGGAAATCATTGATCTTTTTATGTATCTCTGGAAATTTCAAACCTGCCATTCCGTCCTCCGTTATTTTTTATACTTGATGTCGACACATTTCCCATTGGACCATGTAGTCTCATAACGCAGTTTCTTCTCGGACATATAAATCAACTTCCCGGATGGACTACCATTAAGGAAGGTTCCAGACAGGTATTCTACATTATCATTGGATGTATAGCAATACTTTCCCTTCCCGGACATCTTATCGTTAACCCATTCTCCAACATAATGCGCTCCGTTCTTCCAGGTATATGTTCCTTTCCCATTTTTCACTCCGTTGCTGATAGTTCCTACATATGTATCCCCAGATGCATAGGTGATATTAACATTTCCGGTAAATACATCCCCTTTTAGCTTCCCCGAAACAGTTGTACCATCGTCATATACAATTGAGACAGTTGCAAGTGACTTACCGCCCTGCACATCTCGAACAGCTTTTCCTCCATTAACCAAATAGCTGGCAACGCCCTTGTTCAGTACATTATTCACAAAAGTTCCTTCCAGCACCGTTCCATCCGAAGCAGTAAACACTCCTGTACCATTTATTTTATCGTCCGACCATGAACCGTAATACTCGTCTCCGTTGTCCCAGATAAAACGGCCGACACCGCTTCTGGCATTCTTCGAAAAGTCTCCTTCATAAATACCTAATCCTGCAAAAGTCATAGTTCCAACGGGTCCGATCTGATCGTTTGTCCATTGTCCCTGATAAGAAACAGGTTTCCCGGTTTCTGGTGTTCCTTCATAGATCCAAGTAAAAGTTCCCTGTCCTTCTCTTTTCCCATCAACAAAATGACCCTCATATTCGCCCAGTCCCGGCCAAGTCATTTTCCCTTGTCCATTCTGAATATCCTTTTCCCACATTCCTTCATAGACTTCACCTGTGCTCCAGGTAAATGTACCATTGCCTGTGCGTATCTTACCCCATTCCAGACTGCCTTCGTAGTGAGATTCGTCACTATATTTCAAAGCTCCCTCTGTAATAGGATTCGTGTTTTCGGCGTTAGCAACTAATGGAACACTTGTGAAAGAAAGGCAGCAAACAACAATCATCATCGCCAAAGCGCTTGCGAGTAATCTTTTCTGATCAGCAAATGGTCTCATGCCTCTTCACCCCATCTCATGAATAAATCTAGTATAAAAGGATCGCCTTCTGTAATATATTCAAGCAATATGGACATTATTCCTTTATTGATTTTACATTTTTCCGGGTTGACATGCGAAATATTCCCATGCAGAGCATAATTGACCACCGGACAGACTCCACAATATGGTTTAAATACACAATCGCAACAGCCGGGAAGTGTATCCAATAGAGAAGCAGAACATACCGCCTGACACCCGGAAGACTGAATCCATTGACTATAGCTGTCTTTGAAAACATTTCCGATCAAAAAAGACTCATCTCCTGCTTCCGCCATCATTCTGCCTTCATCACAGGTATATACATTTCCATTTGCAGTAATGGCTACTTGCCCAAGTCCCGCTCCACACGGAGATCGCAGTTCCATATAGTTTACTCCACGGGAATTAAACATTTTGGAAAGAAAAATAGAAGCATAGTATTCCTTAAGCTTTTTCCCTTCTCTATTTACCTCTATGATCTCTTGCAAAGCCCGTCGATAAAAAACCAGATATTCTTCTGCACTGTATCCAATCAAATCCCAGTTCCTTGCTGCCGCACCTAATCTGGATAATGGTCTAAGAAATATATACTCATATCCTCTTTCAACATATTCTCTCACGATTTCTTTAGCACGGGTAAGCGATTTTCTGGTGGTTGTTTGAATAGCACCGCAAACTATTCCCTTATACGCAAGGCGTTTTCTTCCATTGACCGTATTGTCATAAGTTCCATTTCCCTGACTGTCTGGCCGGTTAGAATCATGAAGCTCCACCGGACCATCGAGCGATGTGGAAATACTGATCCTATTTTCCTTCAGGAAGTCTATAATTTCATCATTTAACAAGCCTAAATTGGAAACAATTGCAAATTGAACGGTTTTATGGGGCATTATTATTCTGGCTCTCTCAACGAAATACCGGATGATAGGAAAATTAAGCAGCGGCTCGCCGCCCTGGAATTCGATAGTGATTTCTTCTGCTGAACATTCGCTGATTCTTTGTAGTGCCTGTTCAGCAACTTCTTTGTCCATATTCCTTGCATTTGCCAGTCCGTTCGCTTGGCAATATACGCAACGATTATTGCATGCATTTGTAACCGCAATAATAAAAAGATTTGTTCCGCTGAACAGATACCTGTTGTTGTCTCTGATCAAATGAATATGATCTCTGATATATTCTTCCTTTGAGCATGAATACACAAAGCCCTTTTCTTCGAGTTCCTGATAGATCGGTGTATCTTCTGAAAGAGACAAGTTGATCAACCGGCCAAACTCTACTTCACTGAGAAAAGCAAATCTCCCTGCGTCGTTGGTAAGCAAATACTTATCCTGAAACTTCGAATAATAAAAGAATCCCAACATGATTTATTGCCTCCTGAACGGATTCACTTTACAAAGGCCCAATTCATAAGTCGAGTAAAACAATCCACCGCATACATCTCGGACATTACAATCTTCGCAGGCTTGATAATAGCGTATTTTGGAAGTTGTTATGCTCGACTTGGCAAGCGGCCACATTCCTTCCGGGAGCATACATAATGGAAAGTTGTATAGTCCAACGTCTATACCCTTTTCTATCGCATATTGAATACCTCTCCGGGCATTCTCAGCTAACAAGTTATAATCCACCCATAGTTCGTCTCTGTTTCTGCCTGCGCATCCGGTCATCTCCATAGCGATCAAATTGATAATATCCGGCTTTATGTCCGTCAACGCAATCATTGTAAACAGTTCACTAATATCATGCAGATTCAAACGATGGCCAACAATTCTGATCTCGATTTTTGCCTTCGTTTCTTTTAAACGTTTTATTCCAAGAATAGTTTGCTGAAAACTTCCGGGAGATTGTGTTATTCTGTCATGTAGCTCTTCTGTCGATGCATGAAGTGGGATGGCAAAACGAAACTTCTCAGTAATGCTTGATTTAAGCTGTTCAAAAACTCTATCTACCGCCAGAGCTCTTCCATTAGTCAACACAAGTATTTCCGCTTCTGGACATCTTGTACTAATTTCCTTCATCACTGGAATGATCCGATCATACACCAGAAATGGTTCACCGCCAGTAATTGTTATATGTTTTGTATGCTCAGGAAGGAATCCCAGAATGTTATTCCATTCATCATCACCGAGGGAAAGTCCCCGCTGTCTCGAGTGCAGGCTCATCGGGCACATGATACAATTCGAATTGCACTTTTCTGTAACATACAGGCAAACATCATCTGGCTCGAATAATACTCCTGGCATATGTCTTCACCCCCCAATTCGAATAGACATCCAGAATATAAACCCCATCAATATCATAACTGCAAATGGTACTTTCCTAACAATCCAGATCTCCGGTTTTCCTGTGGCAGACTTTTCCCATCTTCTAATGGCTGCCGCCTGCTCACATGTAATCCTCGCCGTCATTTTTTCTGACGGATCTGCCGGCAACGAATGAACTCTTGATTTCTGAAAACTCATTACAGTTTCCATAGCGGGAATAATGCCTTCTTTTGCTTCTGATGTCCTGATCAGTTGATAGTTATACATTGAACAATACTTTTGAATTATGATTACTGCAGCGATAATTACTATGTTCCATATGGACGGCAATTCCGGAAGTCTATGTTGTACTATACCTAACGCGATAGCTACGCCGAGATGAATTACCACAATATACCATTTCTTCATCAATGGTACATGAGAACAGAAATATACATACAAAAAAAGCAGCACGGATGCAAAAAGCGGCTGCGTATTCATTTTGTCCGGAATCACAGCATAACACACTGAATAGAATCCGGTCACTTCAATCATGTTTCTTGCATAATTGAGTAAAAAGGTTTTTACCTCAAATGTCTGTTTCTTATGCGCTTCTCGTCTGAGAAGACGAAAAGTAGTATCACACATCGTCCAAAGTAATGCAAGTGAAAAGATAAAAAGAAATGGCATGATGCTGTATGATAAAGGCCCAGCATCCAATAGTCTTGGTGGAACCAAAAAGTATAAGGCCATGAACAGCTTTGAATCTCCTGCTGCCCAGATATCAAGATAGTACATACCTATCGAGATAAAATCTGCTACCAGCATGTTGATAATCCATGTTCGATAATAAGGCAACATTCCAGAAAACAACAGACATACGTGAAGAATGAGTCCCGCAGAAAAGCCACCAATAAGTACTTTATTGCTTACCTTCCCGCAAATGAAATCAGTATATGAACAGTATGCTCCCAATGCAAGCATAAGGATTAGCATAAGTACTTCAAAGCAATTCATTGTTATAATCCTCATTCTTTACCAGAAACAGTTAAATTCAATACGTAGTTTGAGAACTCGTGAATAACCAATTGCTCCGGAAAATGATCCGCACAAGAGCGAAAAACGCATTCCATCTGCTCCCCTTCTTTTCTGGTGCTGATCACTGCAATATCCTGATAATCCTTAATCGCTTTAGAAACTGCTTCCTCAGAATAAATATCCAGGTCAAAACATATATTCATTCATCAAACCACCCTTTCAGTATTTTTTCTGAATCCATGGTTTCTAATGATTGTTTCCCGTCGTCTATTGCATCTATCTTATTTCCATTTGTTTTTTCGTCTGCTAATTCAATCACCGAAGAAGCATAAGCTCTTGCAAGAACTATTTTTCGTATATCGGAATTGATAACTAACAGTCTCTCTCTTATCTGCTGCGCAATCAATTCATTCTCAAATTCGAGTGGATTAATATCTTCATCTTCCTTATTCGTCCATTGAATAACCCAATACTCGTTATTCTGCTCCAGATGAATATACGCTCTTTCCGTAAAACTGAATGCTGTCTTCAGGAGAACATCTTTTGAATATATGCCTTTATCCACCATTAACTTCTTTATCATTTCCTTTTTTCTCCTGCTTTCTATTTCTAATACTCTACATTCAAATCACCGCTGTTGAAAAAAACAAAATCGTAAACCTGGTTTCCATCTTTTTCTATTGGAACAATACCCGGAACTGAATGGTTGATCACATCAGGTGAACTAACATAGAATGTACCTTTCATCGGAATCAGAACACGCGTTTTGTTTTTTATCTTAACTGCTTTGTTCTTCTGATTTATTGGGTCGAAACTGCTTTTCTTAGAATAAGCGGCGATGCAATAACCTTTTTCGTTGATTTTATTCATACTTTCCTTCCAGTACTCCGATGTGCAAAAATTACTTACCTTTATATATTCCCTATTTCCCGAATCAATCTCAATGACCTCAAGATAGCCTTGATACTCTTTTCCGTTCTTTTTTTCAAGCTCCTGAGACACAACCGCTACTTTTGTCTTATGATTAATCTTTCCATCTTCTACCCAATTTCCGTCGATTTTAGCATATTTGTTGACCTGCCATGGTGTAATATTATACTCATGATTCTCATTCATTCCATCATAAGGGCCAGTCACAACATATCCATAAATCCCTACGTAATATGGTTCTGCTCCTATCACATCAATGTAGCCTCTCCCTTTTAAGTATGGCGCATCTTCATACGTAATAACTATATCCTCATTTCCTTTCTTTTCCTCCGGTACGACCATACTGTAATCTGCATCAGTAACTGCCCTTTCCTTCAATTCTTTCTCATTCTCTGGTTCAGCTGATCTGAAATCTACATCAGAAATATTTATAGCAGACCTTGTTGCAGATATCGTACAGGAAAAAAAGCTCGTTCCTTTTACATCGATCTCTATTTGTCCGTTTACCTTATCGTTGTCTTCTTTATAGAATGCCAGAGTATGCTTCCCAGCAGTTACTGTCAACGAGTCAATGTACTTGCCCCCGTGTTGGATTATAGTTATCAGTTCATTATCCAACTTCATTTTAGCATTATACCTGGAAAAAATGAGATTACCATGAAAGTTTATCGTAAGATTTAAAGCGAACGATTCTTCAGCCTGTGCTGGATTTAAACATAAACTTAGGGTTAGAAGAAGCAGAATTGCCCATAGAATAGTTCTCGTACGAAGTTTTGTAGCCAAAGTACTCATCTCCTTTAAATATGCGCATCCTAATTCTACGTATGACTATCGGATCCTTTACCCTCTTTCTCATCTGGTTCCGTTGGTTTACCAATAACAAGAGAATATCCTCGTTCTGACAACTGTTTGATCACTTTCCCCTGCAGGGCAAGAAGCTCATCATCATTCATTGTTTCTACTGCATCTTTGTCCTGTTCTTTGTTTATTACCTGATTGAATCCGGCGGCAATAATACCGGTGGGGATGGCAATGATTCCAATGCCCACCAGACTAATGATTGAGGCAAAGAATCTGCCGACAGCCGTTATAGGATAAACATCACCATAACCGACAGTTGTGAGGGTACATATAGCCCACCACAAAGAAGACAGCACATTGGGAAACTGTTCCGGCTGAACAGGGTTCTCAACTTCATACATGATGATCGCCGAAAAGAGCATCACGAAAAAGCAAATCACCACTGACATGATTAGCTGCGGCCCTGACGTTCGGATAACCTTTACAATGACCTGGAGGGCATCCAAATACCTGCCCAGTTTAAGAACGCGCAACAGCCTAAAAAGTCTGAAAAGACGCATCATTCGAAGGAATCGGAGATCTGCTGAGAAGAATGGAAGATAAAAAGGCAGTATGGCCAGAAGATCTACAATTGCCATGAAGGAGAAGCAGTATTTCAACCTTGGATGCTTTGCATCTGGATACAGCAGATCCGCAGTCCAGATACGAAGAATATACTCTATTGTAAAAACGATGACGGTAATAACCTCAAACGTCTGAAAAAGAGTCTGGTATCTCTCATGTATGTTTTGGAAAGAGTCCAGAATAATGGTAAGAATACTCAGGGCGATCAAGGCCATGATGGACCAGTCAAAAATGGAACTGGCGCGATCGCCGCTTTCAGCCTTGCTGATAATCTCAAATGTCCGCCGTTTAATGGCAGAGTACTTAGCCATTTTTCCTCACCCCACATCCATAATCATTCAAACGAGTTTCTTAACCTGACAATGCCTAATTGCCCGGAAGTCAGGTCATCTACTACGTTCTTTTATGATACTGACTACGATACCAAACAGCCCCGCAATAACAAGCAATGACCAGATTCCAAGTGCAGCATTATCCCCTGTCTTTGGAACATGCTTGCTTGATTCTTTATTTTCTGTCTGAGTTGAGGCTGATAATCCGTCGTTATCTTTATTATCCAATTCTGCAGATTGATTATCCGTTTTTGCAGGTTCCTGCTTTTCTTTGTCCTCAGGTTTCGCTTCCTGCTGATTGTCATCCTGTGTCGGTTCCTGGAACTGCGTTTCATTTGGTTCCTGTACAGGTTTTTCTTCTGGAGGATTATCATTCCCCTTTTCCAGTAGATCAAATACAGCCAGTACCTTTACATTTCCATCCGGCATCACAAAAGTATAATTATCATCCTCATCCTTGCTGATAGAAATCTCTCCAACAGAATAAGAAGCCTGCAAACTTTCCAGTTCATATCCCGTATCAGGAAGCGCCAACACCGTTACTGTTTGTCCCGGAGTCGCCTTTATCGGTTCAATTACAAGTTGACCTTTACCGTTCACCTCAAAAGTGATATTCCAAAGGCTATCCATTGGTTCAAACATTGCCATTATCTCAACATCAACATCGCCCAGGTAAAAAGCGTTGTCGGTGATCTCCACGTTTCCGTATAAGATCTCCCATTTGTTAAAGGAATAGCCGTTGAGTGGATAAGCATGCAGGATTACCTTTGTCCCTCTATCATCCTTAACCGTTTCATAGTCTGCTGTTCCGCCCCGGCTAAAAGAGATCGTGATATGCGACTCTGGCTTCTTCGCTTCCTCTACATCTCGATAGGCAAGAATAAAATCCGAAAACTGGCTTTCCTGAATGACACATTCTGAGTATTCTGACTGATTTGCATTGATAAACGTAAACTCAGTTGTACTGCTGACAATTCCATTATGGATCTTCAACAGCAAAAACTCCCGGGTGAATCCCGCCTCCGGTTCAGGTAAGGCTTTGAAAGGCAAGGAAACACTGATCTGGTTATCTAGCTGTATCAGATTACCAATATGATGATGGTTCCCGCCATGATCCCGATGATACATCTCCAGCGTGATATTTGAGGCAGCTGCAAACTTGAAACCTGACATCCATTCCTGAACAGCTTTGATTTGACTGTAATCACTCTCTGTGCGCGGTTCATTTTTCAGGTCCGTCCTGAACTGATCCCCGCGGTCCAATCCTTCACGAATCTGATTCTTCAGGCTTTGTATTTCACTAGCTGATATATCTGTATTTGACAAGTCGGGTGACTCGCTGTTAACTATGCCATCAATAACATCGCCAGCTTTGTCCGTTACCGTCTGTTCATCCTTTGCATTAGTGATATTGGATTCAATATCATAAACCGTTGCTTCGACCGTATCGCTGACATCCCCTATTGAGGCGGTTATATCCGCTTTCCCTTCAGAAGCACCCGTTATCTTGCCATAACTATCTACTCTCAGCACATTAGGAACGGAAGAGACCCACTTAATTGACTCATAATGAGCGCTGGCAGGTTTGATCGTTTTCCCAAGATAATATGAATTGCCGATATATACAATAGGCTTCTCAGGAGAAAGAGTTATTGTTCTAACCGGTATTTCTCCGCCATATAATACCGGTTCGGTCCAATCGGAATAGTCACTGGAGGTATAGAATGGATTGTTCAGATCGTAACTAAATGCCATTGCAGAGACCCCACTTTTTATAATCCGAATAGATTCTCGGTGTTATATCTTCCTCGAAATGTTCATCTCCACCATATGCATATATATCCCCTGTTTCTTGTATTTCTCCATCTTCTTTTTCGTACTGAAGTTTATAATGAAGCCACGAAGCATGTTCCACTGTGTCAAACGATACCACATAATCCTCAGATAATTTCACGTTCTGCGGGATTGGCAATTTTGTCACGGTATAGGAACGGTTCCGTCCAATCGGAATAATCGCTAGAAATATAGAATGGATTGTCCTGATCATAGCTAAATGCCATAGCAGAAACCCTGACTTTTATTGTTTCGTTGGTCAATCCCCACTTTTTATAATCCGAATAGATTCTCGGTGTTATATCTTCCTCGAAACGCTCATCTCCACCATATGCATATATATCCCCTGTTTCTAGTATTTCTCCATCTTCTTTTTCGTACTGAAGTTTATAATGAAGCCACGAAGCATGTTCCACCGTGTCAAACGAGACCACATAATCCTCAGATAATTTCACGTTCTGCGGGATCGGTAATACTCTAACAGCTGGATCAATCCTGTAAATAAGCAGACCTGATCTATACGAAAAAGACCCTTCCCATCCGCTGTACACATTCAGGTATACTGGCTTGACTTCAAAGTTGACATACACCTGATCATAGGAAGATCCGGAAATGACTTTGTATATCTCCTGCTGAACATCAACTCTTGTATCCGCGGTTCCTGTTTCAGTTGAACCGATCAGATTCGTTTGTCTGCTGTCTCTGTAAACATATACCTGTACCTCATAGTAATTTGCGCCATCACAGGAAGACCAGGTCGCTGTAGCCGCACTTCCGGACACCCAGCTGAGATCGCTGACATAATAACTCGCCCCCGAAGCTTCTTTCATAGGAGAAAGCAAGAATATAATACAAACGAAAATACACACACAGACAATGCCAATCCTTCTCATCGTCTTCATCTCAATCACCTTGTTCTATCAAAATAAAAAACTTCTTGAGCTTAAATCTTCACCGTGTGAAATGCTTCATAACATGCCGCAAAACCTAAGGCAAAAGTATAATACATCATCATTGGTAAAAAAGAAAGATCCATTTTCTTAGACACTGGCAAAACAATTCAGATTCGAGCAATAAACATTCAACCAATTAACGAGGGAGGACAGGTAGCTAACACAAAATGTCTGTATGATAGGATACCCATGCCAGAGATCCTTGAAGACTTCCAGCGGCTCCTCAACTTTAGAATGGCGATCCCTACCGTCTCAATTCGTTGCCCTTGAAATGGAGGCAGAGGGCAAGCAGAATGGTCTTCACGGCTTCTTCACAGGTCATAAATCCTTCTCCATTCGGATGCAGCGGAAGGTCTCTCCGTCCACAACTTCACCGCAAACTTCGTAGAGCATCTGCTCATAGAAGGCGACCTTATTGTCCCGGCTCTCAACAACAGCCTTGCTGAAACCAAGCTCCTCCGCCCAGACCTCGCACTCGGAAACGACCATTGTTCCGATGCCCTGACGCCGGTACTCCGGCAGCACGACCACCCTGCCGATCATCATGCGTTTCTCATCCAGGGGATACATCCGCGCCGTGGCGATCGGAAAGTCATTATCCGTTATCACGATGTACCTTGTGTCCGGTCCGTCATGTTCATCAAACTCCTGCCGGAGGGGAATGCGGTGCTTCTTTGCCATCGCCTGGATGCGGACGTAATAGGCCCCCGCCTGCTGCCAGGTTTCGGTTGCGCGGATAATAGAAAAGCCCGGAAGCTCCTTTATCTCCGCGATGTCGGATTCAAAGAGCTGATAGTCTTCTATCTTGACGCTTTCTTCATCCCGGTTGAATTCATGAAATCCGTAATCTGCCGGGAAGGACACCGCAACCCCGGTAAAGGCCCGGCCGTCCACATCGATCACACGGACTATTTTGCCCTCGTACTGATACAGGTTCATTCTGCTGCTCATGTACGTTCTTCACCCTCCCGCCGTCCTGCTTCACAAAGCGAAACGCATATATGTGTTTCGGTCAAAGAGGGATTGCATCATTTTTTTGCCGAAATCGATCACGATTGCGGTTCCTCATGAATCAGTTTGTGCAGCACATGCCTGATCATTCAAATCTGCAAAGCATGTCTGTAAATTGTTGCTCTCTTTCTTCTGCGCTCATTCACGCCGGGATCGCAAAATCTTCGGCTTTATGCCAGGCGCAGCAGCTTCTTCAGCTCGTCCGCGATCTCCCTGGCCGCTTGCCGGTGCGCTTCGCGGCTGGGATGCATCCGGGCGCCGAGGGTGGCGGCATCGGAGAGGCTGAGATAATGGACATTCTGATCCCCTTTTGCCCGCACATCCTCCACCGCGCCCCGGAGGATTTCTTCCACGGCGTGGCCGCACAGGCCGTAAGCCCACACAATGGCCGCCCGGGGATACCTGGCACGGACGGCTTCCATCAGTTCCGCAGCGCGTGTACGCAGTTCAGCCCGTACCGGGTTTACTTCATCTGCTTCGAGGCCGGCTAAGGCAGCGCTGTCGTTCGTGCCCAAATTGATCACCACCGCGTCGGCCGGACATTCATCATCCGGCGCGGCTATCTGGCCGCCGGGGATAATGTCGCACAGCTGACCGTAAATCCGCCCGATGCGGCTTTCCTTCTGGTTGTCCCAGCTGCGGGCAGCTCCCCATCCGCCCAGAGCGATCACACGCTTATCCGCCTTCAGCTCTTCGGCCACCAGCGTGGGGAACGCGGGCATGTGAGAGATGAACAGCATTCTCCACTCCTGCTCCTCGCCATAGGGTCCCATGGTTCCCTCGCCCACCGTCAGGCTGTCGCCGATGAATTCGAGCATCAGGGCGCGGGCGTCCGGCGCCTCGGGCGTCCCGTCCGTAATGACCGCGTTCAGCACCACAGGGCTCGATTCGTCATAGCTGGGCTGGGTGTCCCGCAGAATGGTAATTTCGTGGGAACAATGATCATCCAGGCCGACCAGCAGGGGATAGATATGCGTGCCCTGGATCATGGGCAGGCGGGTGATCGGTGCGCCGTCCACCATTACGCCCAGCCACTGTGCATGATCAGCGGCCGTGGAGGTTGCCTCCACATCCAGCCGCTTGCAGGCGAGCTTCATCCGTACACCCGAGCCGCTCCACCAGAGGTTCTGTTCTTTTTCGCCGGTTTCATGCCGCCCGATGGTGACAAAACGGGCATCCGGCAGAGAATAACGTTCCATTTTTCCCGCTTCTTTCAGTTTCTGTAATATCCATGACTCTGTATCCGAGAGCGCTGGACAGTTCAGATCCGCAGATGCGTTTCCTCCTTCTCCCCGCTTCGGATTGGCTTTCCCGGTTATTTGAGAATCCATCCAACCGCGCCGCGCAGGCTGATGAGGTACCAGAGATCCTCTTCCTTCAGGATGGGGAGCCGCTCGTTCTTTTCCAGCAGGGCCACCTTGGGAGCCTTCGCATCATTCCAGGCATAAACCGCCTTCTGCTTCTTCGTCACATACCAGGACGGATTGATGAAGAGGTATTCCTCGTTAAGCCAGCCGCTGGGCGAGTCCTCCGTTTCGCCGAGGGTGCAGTAAACAAATCCGTTCTGGGTCTTCGCCCCGGACGGCAGATCCGCTCCGATCACGATCGGCAGGTCTCCGTAATGCAGGGTCCGGATCGCTTTAGAGGAAGCGCTTGCCTTCTCCCGCAGCGTCAGGGTTTCGCACAGCACCACGGCCTGGTAGCCGATTTGCTGCCCCGGCTCCTGGGGCGGAATGACTTCCGCGCAGGCGGCGCAGATACAGCAGAGCGCCAGAATCAGCGCGATCACCATTGTACCCCATCCATTCTTCTTCAAGTCTTCCCTCTCCTTTTCGTCGATCAGTTCCGTCAATCCATCCGTCCCTTTCTCCCCAAATGTCCTGCCGGCAGAGAAAGATGTTCTCCATCAGAACAGGTCCAGCGTACTGCTCAGGTAAATTTCCTCCCGCACCTGCAGCTGATACTCCGGCCGGGTCATATAATACAGCAGGAACTCGAGGATCACGGCGCTGCCCAGGCTCCGCCCCTCGATCTTGAACTGGGAGAAGCCGGCCGGAAGATACAGGTTCCGGATATCCTCGATGCTGATGAAGGCCGGGTTTTTCATCGCGTCGGAAAACCGGTATCCCCTTTCGGCCCGGGGAGAAACGCAGATGTGTTCCGCGCAGTCCTCGCCCAGGTTCCGGCGGCTGACATTTTCATAGCACGCCTTCCGCTCCGGACAGTCGATCCAGCAGCATTCATTGCACAGGAACTCCACCCGGGCCTTCTGCTCCGGGGTCAGGGTGCCCAGCCGGTCCAGCGCCATGTTCAGTCGGAAATCCGGAACCACATAGGCAAACTCCGGGCGGTCAAGCTCCGCGGCAAGCTGCTCGAATTCCGTCAGCACCTTCGTGGTGGAGGAAACGAAATAAAACCCGGGGTACCGCTGCCGCAGCCGCTCCAGCAGCAGGTCGGAGCTGATGATCACCCCGTTCCGGACCGGCCCGCTGTGCTCGAACAGGGCGCACAGGGCATTGCACCGGGGATCATCCAGGTGCTCCTCCCGCAGCAGGGAATTGCTGAAGGTCAGGCGCGCGGAAATCCCGTACTCCCGCATCAGCTCCGCCGCCGCTTCCGGCTTCTCCTCCCCGAAGCCGACCCGTCCCCCGCCCCACAGGCAGTCGGCCGGAGCGCCGTAAATCGAACCGATTCCGCACCAGGAATAGAAGCACTCCCGGTGATCCCGGTACAGGGGAAGAAAAGCCCGATACAGATCGCCGAACTCGAAGAGACCCGGAAGGTGATACCATGCCCGGACGGAAGGCTCCCCCGCTTTATTCTCTCCGCTGAACATGCCTTTCCCTCCCCGCCCGGATGATTTCCCGACGTTTTTCATTTCTCCCCGAAGCGCATGCGGCCGGAGGCGAAGGTCCGGTGATCCGTCCCGCCGAAGAGCACGATGCTGTTTCCGGTGATATCCAGGAAGACCTCCTCATCCACGGCGTAGTCCACGGATCCGAAAACGACGCTGGTCAGCAGGGTTCCCCGGCAGTGGGCCTTCACGGTGGTTTCCATGCCGGCCGGCAGGGTGGAATAAATGGAGGCCTTCAGCGCCCCGCCCTCCCGGATGGGCAGGAACTCGGGCCGGATGCCGGCGATGATCTCCTGCTCCGGAAGCGTAAACGGCGCGTCCGCCTCGAAGGTCACCGCGGTATCCAGCATCCGGACCTGCAGGGTCTTCGGATCCTTCTGCTCGGCCCAGGCCGGGATGAAGTTCATCGTGGGATTCCCCACAAAGGAGGCCACGAACTGGTTCGCCGGCCGGTTGTAGATTTCCAGCGGCGGGGCGTACTGCTGCAGGACGCCGGTTTCCATCAGGCAGACCTTCGTGGAGAGGGTCATCGCCTCCAGCTGATCATGGGTCACGTACACAAAGGTGGAATTCGTCTCGCTGTGCAGGCGCTTCAGCTCCGTGCGCATCTCCCCGCGCAGTTTGGCGTCCAGATTGCTCAGGGGCTCGTCCATGAACAGCACCCGGGGGCTCGGCGCCAGGGTCCGGGCGATGGCCACCCGCTGCTGCTGGCCGCCGCTGAGCTCCGAGGGATAGCGCTTTCCGAACTGCTCTATCTTCAGCAGCTCCAGCATTTCCTGTACCCGGGCGCGGATCCGGGTCCGGTCCCATTTCAGCATTTCCAGCCCGAAGGAAATGTTCTGCTCCACGGTCATATGGGGCCAGAGCGCGTAGTTCTGAAACAGGAACCCGATATCCCGCCGGTTGGGGGGCAGATTGATGCCCCTGTCCGAATCATAGACCGGCGTCCCGTCGATCAGGATTCTTCCCGAGGTCGGCGTTTCCAGGCCCGCGATCATCCGAAGCGTGGTGGTTTTTCCGCAGCCGGAGGGACCCAGCAGGGTCACAAAGCCCCGGTCGCTGATCTCCAGATTCAGATCCTCCACCGCGGTGAATTTTTCAAAGCGCTTGCTGATATGTTCCAGAATAATCTGCGGCATGATCCTTATCCTCCGATTCCCTTGTCGAATGACGCGCCCGTCAGCTTATTGACCAGTGAGTTGATGGAAATGATAATCACGATGATCAGCAGCGTCACCGCGCTGCCGTACTGGGCATATCCCGTCTCATTGAAGGAGAACAGCATGGTGGTCAGAAGATACCGGGGATAGGGCACCAGCAGCGTGAAGAGGGCCACCTCGCGCATGACGTTGATCACCGGAAGCAGGTATCCCGAAATGATGGCGCTCTTCTGAATCGGGAAGAGGATCCTGCGCATGCGGGTAACCCACGGAACGCCGAAAATCGTGGCGGCTTCCTCAATCTCCGGCGCGATCTGCATCATGGAATTGACGCCGGAGCGGGAGGCGAAGGGCAGGAATTTGACCGCGGCGACCAGCCCCAGCAGGAAGAAGGAGCCATACAGCCACTTGAAGGAAGCGCTCGTGGCCACCGCCAGATAGATCGTTCCGAAGGCCATGGCGGGCATCAGATACGGGAAGAAGGCCAGATTCTCGACCGCCCGGGACAGCCAGGTTCCCCGCCGGCGAACGCAGGCATATCCGATCAGCATGCCGCAGGTGCCGACCACCAGGGCGACCGCGACCGCCAGCCCCACCTGGCGGATCAGCCCCCACCACATGGTTCCGTTCACCAGGATTCCGGCCGGCATTCCGGTCTCAAAGGCGGAGTCCTCCGTGCCGATCCAGAAATTCAGGGTCATGTTGCTCAGCGAATAGTTTCCGGGCTGGATGATGACGCTCTCCAGGGCAAAGGACACCAGCGGCATGATGGCAAAGAACAGGGTGAGCACGATCAGCAGCGCGGAAATGAAGCCGTTGGCCTTCTTCAGCTTCACCAGCGAAACCTGGCCGCTCTTTCCCGTCACCGTGGTGAAGGATTTCCGCTTTCCGGTGAAATGCTGGTTGATGCCCAGGATCAGGGTTCCCAGCAGGATGGAGAGGAAGGCCATGATATAGCCCTGGCCCTCATATCCCGCCTGAATCAGCGCCCGCATCTTCGTGGAAAGGGTGAAGGTCCGGGTCGCGGAGCCCAGGAACACGGGCACCGTGTAGCTGGCAAAGCCGGAGGAAAAGATCAGCAGGAAGGTGGACAGAATCGCGGGCATCACAATGGGCACCGTGATCCGGCGAATGATGGTCATTCTCCGGGCCTTCAGGATCGTGGCGCTCTCCTCCAGCGTCGCGTCCATATTCTTCAGGATGCCGCCGATCAGCAGATAGGCGAAGGGCGAATAATGCAGGCCGATGACCACAATCATGGGGAACAGGCCGAACACGAACCATTCCGGCATGCAGACGCCGAAAAGGGATTCCACGAGCCCGACCACGCCGCCCCCGACCCGGCTGTTCTGGAACATATTGATCCAGAACAGGGCCAGCGTCCAGGCCGGCATCATGTACGGAAACACGAAGACCGCGGAAATGAACTTCTTGCATTTCAGATCAGAACGGGTGATGAACCAGGCCACGGTTCCGCCGATCAGGATGCCCAGCAGCCCGGATCCCGCCGCCACGATCAGGGAGTTCAGCAGCGGCGTCCAGAAATTCGCGCGGCTCCATTCCGGATCCGCAAACAGCATCTGGAAATGGCTCATGGTCCAACTGCCGACCTTCAGGCGGAGCATCTTCTTCTCGGTGCCCGCGTGGACAGTGAACATATTGGTCAGCATGGTCACCATGGGCATCAGGGACAGCACGATCAGCGCGGTCAGGAAGAACAGCAGGATCAGATTCGCCGGCTTGGCAAGGAAAGCCCGGACGCGGTACCGCAGGGGCTCTCTTTGCAGGCTGGGCTGAAGGGTGGACACCGCAATCGCCTCTTTTCTCCTCGCTCATAAAAAAGGGGCAGAGGAAGGCCCTCTGCCCCGGCCGGCAGCTTACTTGCTGACGCGGACATTGATGAACCGGTAAATCTCGTTATAGGTTTCGCCCAGGCCGTCAATGTAGTTCAGGTCCTCGAAGACCAGCTTGTCGCTCCAGTAGGGATAGGACTGATCCTCCAGATCCGCGGGCTTCTCAATGGTGGTGTTGGGGCTGTAATAGCCCTGGCTGGAATTCCAGCTCTTCTCCCCGGCAAAGCCCTCCGCGCTCAGCAGCCAGTTGATGAACAGCGCGCAGGTATAGGGGCAGTCCGTGTCCGAGCAGACCGTGGCATACACGTTGTACATGAAGCCGGAGAAGCAGTCCACATCGTTTTCAAACTGCAGGATGCTCAGGTTCGGCCGGTCCTCGTCCGCCACCTTGCGCAGCTTGGAGAAGACGAAGATGCCCATGTTGCCGGCTGCGCCGGAGGCGATGCCGGTGGCGATCTTGGAGGCGGAGGTGAAGGTGTAGTTTACGTTCTTCAGGAAGCCGTCGATCCACTGATAGGAGGCGGAGGCGAACTCCGCGGATTCCCAGGCCCGGCCGTAATAGGCCTCATAGGCCTTCGTCATCTTCTCCGTCCATTCCGGGCTGGTCAGCATGATCAGGAAGTTCAGGTTCACGGTTTCGTTCGTGGGATCCTTGAAGAAGACCTTCCCCTGCCATTCGGGCTCCACCAGCTGCCAGACGTTCTTCACGTCCACGGCGCCTTCCTTGTTGTTGTAGATCATCAGGGAGTTGATGAAGGTGACCACGGTCGGATTCTGATACGCTTCCGGCACGACGTCCTTCAGGGCGGCGGGGAAATAGTTGAAGCTCAGCTCATCGTCCAGCAGGTTCACCTTCAGGTCCGGGCCGTTCTGCACCAGGGCCATGTCCGGGGAATCCTTCACGCCGGAACCGATCTGATTGGTCAGCTTGGTGTAGGTTTCGCCGTCGTCGATTTCCGCGTAGACCACCTTGCCGTCCAGCTCCGGATAAGCCGCCATGAAGTTGGCCGCGGCCTTCTCCGCAAAGGAGGTGGTGGAATAGAAGTTCAGCACGGCGCCGGAGGCCATTTCCTCCTTCGCCTTCTCATACAGTTCCTCATTCGTCATGGCGGAGGCGGCTTCCAGCGCGTCCTGTACGCTCCCGGCGGACGCGGAAACAGCCATCGCCATCACCAACAGCAGTGACAGGGCAACGGACAGCATGTGTTTCATATTCAACTCTCCTTTTTTTCGGGACGGTTCTCCCCGCCCTTTTTGCTGTTTTCAGTATACGGATTCATTCCCCGAAAGTCAAGCGGTTCATGCCGTATTCCGGTTCCCGGAATGCGTTTCCGGATCCGGCGGCGGAGCGCCTCCGGCCCCGCCCGCGTCGGCGTTCCGGGGTCCGGACAGGCCTTATCCGATCTTCAGCGTATTCGCGCACCGGGAGGGCAGGCGTTCCGGCAGGCGGACCAGCAGAAGGCCCATCTCCCGGCGGAATTCCAGGGGGCCGGCGCCCAGCAGTTCCACGGAATGGACGTCCTGATCGCCGAAGCTGCGAATGACCGCGGTCTCTCCGCCCTTCGCCCCCATCAGGAAGGCATAGACGAAGTGTCCCTTCTGCACGAAGCGGTAATCTCCCCGGCCCCATTCGGTCTTTTCTTCCGTGAAGCCGTCGATCTTCACCCGGGTTTCCCCTTCGCTGAAAACGCGCCACGGCCGGGTGCCGTAGACCGCTTCCCCATTGATGCGGAACCATTCGCCGATCCGGTCCAGAATAAACTCCGCTTCCTCGTCAATGGTGCCGTCCGGCCGCTGCAGAATGTTCAGCAGCATGACGCCGTTCTTGGAGATGATATCCACCAGCATCTCGATGATCTGCTCCGGCTGCTTGTAGGGGTTGCGGACATCGTAGAACCAGTTGCCGATGCAGGTGTCCGTATGCCAGGGCTCCGGCATGATGCCGGGAAGCTGGCTCTTTTCGATGTCCAGCACGCCCACCTGATAAATTTCCGGGCGCCGGTCCTTCTGCAGATAGACCGCCTGATTGCTCCCGTGCTTCTCCACGGAGGTGTTGTACAGCCGGGCCACCGCTTCCAGCCCGTGCCGGTAGGCCGCGGGATCCGGCGTCCCCTGGGTCCCCATCCAGTGTTCCCCAAAGGGCAGAACGCCGTCCGTGTACAGGAGATCCGGCTGGAACCGGTCAATCATTTCGCTGACGCAGCGGAGCCAGTAATCCCGGAAGGCGGGATTCGGCGTATACCAGGGCGAGCAGTCCCCCGGGTTCTCCGTTCCATGCTCCTGGTTCGCGTGGTAGAAGTCCTGCCAGGCGGGATCGTTTCCGTCATAGGGCACGCCGGCATAGGGGCCGGAGTGATCGCAGCCCTTGTTGACGCGCCACCAGGAGAAGGAGGCGCCCAGATGCTCACTCATGCCGAAGGGCATGCCCAGCCGGTCCGCCGCCGCCTTCCACAGGGCCAGGATGTCCTTCTTCGGTCCCACGTTCACGCTGTTCATCCGGTTGATCCGGGAGCCGTAATTGAAGAAATGATCGTGATGGGTGGCCTGGGTCATCAGATAGCGGGCGCCCGCCCGGTAGTACCGTTCTGCCAGGGCTTCCGGGTCAAATTTCTCTGCCTTCCACAGCGCGCAGATATCCTTGTAGCCAAATTTGGAGGGATGCCCGTAATGCCGCAGATGGTATTCGTACTGAGGGGTTCCTTCAATATACATGTTCCGGGCATACCAGTCGCCGAACATGGGCACGCTCTGGGGGCCCCAGTGGCTCCAGATGCCGAATTTCGCGTCCCGGAACCAGTCCGGCGCGGTGTAGGTGCGGAGGGATTCGAAGGTCGGCTCAAATTGCTTCATCGCGTTCGGTTCTCCTTTCGGGCCGGAGGGGCGGCCGCGCTGATTCCGCGCGGCCGCTCCGGCATGTTTCGAAAATGGCGCAGCCCTTTCGGGCTGCGCCGTGATGGTATGGTTTCGAAGGGATTATTCCTGGGCCGCCAGCTTCTTGTAGCTCTCCAGACGGACCTTCGCATCTTCCTCCTGCTGCACGAACAGCTTCGCGGCAGCATCCGGGAACTGCTGGGCCAGAGAGGTGTACCGCACTTCGCCCTTCAGGAATTCCTGATAATCGCCGCTGGGATCCTTGCTGTCGACGGTCATCGGGTGCTCCAGCGTCGGGTTGTAGCGATACAGCTGCCAATAGCCGCACTCCACAGCCTTCTTGATTTCGGCCTGGCTCTTGCCCATGCCGCCCTTGGCCCGCAGGCCGTGGTTGATGCAGGGCGCGTAGGCGATGATCAGGGACGGGCCGTCATAGGCTTCGGCTTCGATCATGGCCTTCAGCACCTGAGCGGGATTGCTCATGGCCACCTGCGCCACGTACACATAGCCATAGCTCATGGCCATCATGCCCAGATCCTTCTTCTTGGTGCGCTTGCCGGCCGCGGCGAACTTGGCCACGGAACCGGTGGGCGTCGCCTTGGAGGCCTGGCCGCCGGTGTTGGAGTACACTTCGGTATCCAGCACCAGGATGTTGACATCCTGATTCTGGGCCAGCACGTGGTCCACTCCGCCGTATCCGATGTCATAGGCCCAGCCGTCGCCGCCGAAGATCCAGATGCTCTTCTTGGTCAGCAGGTCCTTGTTCTCCAGGATGTACTTCCGGCGCTCGCAGCCTTCATGATTCTCCTTGGCTTCCAGCAGGGCAACCAGCTTGTCGCCGGCCTTGCGGGAACCTTCGGCGTTGTTCATGTTCTCCAGCCATTCCTTCGCGGCCGCAACGATCGCTTCGTCCTTGCCGATTTCCGTGACCTCCCGGATCACTTCCGCCAGCTTGGCACGGCGCTGCTGGGTCGCCAGGTTCATGCCGAAGCCGAACTCAGCGTTGTCCTCGAACAGGGAGTTGGACCAGGCCGGTCCGAAGCCCTTCTCGTTGGTGGTATAGGGGCAGGTCGGGGCGGAACCGCCGTAGATGGAGGAGCAGCCCGTCGCGTTGGCGATGATCATCCGATCGCCGAACAGCTGGGTAACCAGCTTGACATAGGGGGTCTCGCCGCAGCCCGCGCAGGCGCCGGAGAACTCGAACAGGGGCTTCAGGGCCTGGCTGTTCTTCACGGTCGCCTTGTTGGTGATGCGATCGGCCACTTCCGGAACGGTCATGGCATACTCCCAGTTGGCCTCTTCCTTCCGCTGAGAATCCAGCGGCTTCATGATCAGGGCCTGCTTGCCTTCCTTGTCCTTCAGCGGGCAGACGTCCGCGCAGTTGCCGCAGCCGGTGCAATCCAGCGGGCTGACCTGCAGACGATACTGCATGCCCTTGAACTCGGCGCCGGTGGCGGGCTTGGTCTCAAAGGAAGCGGGCTTCTCCGCGCCTTCCGCCACATAAATGGGCCGGATGCAGGCGTGCGGGCAGACCATCGCGCAGTTGCCGCACTGGATGCAGTTGGCAATCTGCCACTCGGGAACGAACACGGCGATGCCGCGCTTCTCGAACTTGGTGGTGCCGGTGGGCACGATGCCGCGGGGATCCAGCTTGCTGACAGGCAGCTTGTTGCCTTCCTGCGCCAGCACGGGAGCGATGAACTCATCGTAGTATTCGGTGGTTCCCGGAACCTTGGCGGGCACGGCGCCTTCGGTGGTGGTGGCCCAGTCCGCGGGGATCTCCACCTCTTCCAGACCGGTCAGGGCGGCATCGATGGCGGCGAAGTTCATCTTCACGACGTCCTCGCCCTTCTTGCCGTAGGAGGAAACGACCTTTTCCTTCATGTACTTGTCAGCATCCTCGTAGGGGATGATGTTGGCCAGCTTGAAGAACGCGGCCTGCATGGTGGTGTTGGTGCGTCCGCCCATGCCCACCTTCCGGGCCAGGTCGATGGCGTTGATGATGTAGAACTTCGCGTGCTTCTTCGCCAGCTTGTTCTTCATGGAGGCAGGCAGGCGCTCGTTCAGCTCTTCCTTGGTCCACTGGCAGTTCAGCAGGAAGGTGCCGCCATCCCGCAGCGGGGTCACCATGTCATACATGGTCACATACGCCGGGTTGGAGCAGCTGATGAAGTCCGCGTGGTCGATCAGATAGGGGCTCTGGATCGGCTTGTCGCCGAAGCGCAGATGGGACACGGTCAGGCCGCCGCTCTTCTTGGAATCATAGAAGAAATAGGCCTGCGCGTACTTCTCGGTATGATCGCCGATGATCTTGATGGAGTTCTTGTTCGCACCCACGGTACCGTCGGAGCCCAGGCCGTAGAACATGCAGGCGCTGGTGCCGGCGGGAGCAGCCGCGAAGGTATCGCCCAGCTTCAGGCTGGTGCCGGTCACGTCATCCTCGATACCCACGGTGAAGTGGTTCTTCATTTCGCCGTCCAGGTTGTCGAACACGGCCTTGACCATGGTGGGGGTGAATTCCTTGGAGCCCAGACCGTAGCGGCCGCCCACAACCTTGATGTCGCTGCGTCCGGCTTCCACCAGCGCCGCGCACACATCCAGATACAGGGGCTCGCCCAGGGATCCGGATTCCTTGGTCCGGTCCAGCACGGCGATCTTCTTCACCGTCTTCGGCAGAACCTTCATCAGGTATTCCACGCTGAAGGGGCGATACAGATGGCACTTCACCACGCCGACCTTCTCGCCGCTCTCGAGCAGCTTGTTCACGGTCTCGTGCGCCACGTCGCAGCTGGAGCCCATGGAGATGATGACCTTCTCGGCATCCGGCGCGCCTTCATACTGGAAGGGCTTGTACACACGGCCGGTCAGCTTCGCGACTTCGTCCATGCACTCTTCCACGATGGCGGGAACGGCCAGATAGAAGCGGTTGCCGGCCTCACGGCCCTGGAAGTAGATGTCGCTGTTCTGCGCGGTACCGGCCTGATGCGGATGTTCCGGATTCAGGGCGCGGGCGCGGAACTCGGCCACCTTGTCCCACGGCACGAGGCTCTTGATTTCCTCGTAGCAGTTCTTCGTGTCGATGGCATCGATCTTCTGAATCTCGTGAGAGGTCCGGAAGCCGTCGAAGAAGTGCAGGAAGGGAACGGAGCTCTTCAGGGTCGCCAGATGGGCCACCAGGGCCATATCATGGGCTTCCTGAACGGAATTGGAGGCCAGCATGGCGAAGCCCGTCTGACGGCAGGCCATGACGTCGCTGTGATCTCCGAAGATGTTCAGCGCGTGATACGCCAGGGCGCGGGCGCTGACATGGAAGACCGCGGGAGTCAGTTCGCCGCTGATCTTGTACATGTTCGGGATCATCAGCAGCAGGCCCTGAGAGGCGGTAAAGGTGGTGGTCAGAGCACCGGCGGACAGGGAGCCGTGCACAGCGCCAGCGGCACCGGCTTCACTCTGCATCTCGGCGATCTTCACCGTCTGTCCGAACAGGTTTTTCCTGTCATGGGCAGCCCATTCGTCCGCAACTTCCGCCATGGGGGAAGAGGGGGTAATGGGGTAGATGGCTGCCACATCGCTGAACGCATAAGCGACATGGCTGACGGCGGTATTGCCGTCCACGGTAATCTTGATGGCCATGGGAATACCCTCCTTGGAAAAAGAATAATGGGAAACTGAAACGGAAGACCGCGCCGGCGCCCCCGCGGGCACGCAAAACACGGTTGTCCCCAGACGTACGTATTATAAGTGTTTAACCTCCCGCTGTCAATGAAGGGCAGAAAAAAAAGGGCAGCCTTACGGCTGCCCCGAAGCCCTGTTATCAGTATTCAAACACCGTAATCACGCCGCCCATGTTGTCCAGGGAGGAAACATAGTTCTTCGCCCGGCTGGTGATCTGAATCTCAAAGGCCGACGCGTCTCCCACGTACTGGCGGTAAATCTCGTACTTCAGCTGCCCGTCCTCGAACAGCGCCACATGGGGATGCTCCTCCAGATACTGGATGTATTCCTCCAGGCAGAAGTCCATCGCGTGCATCACCGCGGCGCTTCCCTTGCCGACATAGCGGTAGATGTTCTGCTCGCTGCTGATGCCGGTGACGAAACTCTTGTCCGTGGAGGTGCTCAGCGGCCAGGCGTTCAGCGGGAAGCGGAACACGAATCCGTACTCCCAGCAGTGCGTGTTCATCCAGACGCCCTGGTTGGAGGTGGAATACTTGGTGCTGCTGACTTCCTTGTCGTTCCTGTCGTACAGCCGCATCCGGAACGCCAGCCCCGTGTTGTATTCACTGGTGCCGGGGAAGTTCACTTCCTTCTTGGCGGCCTCGATCAGGGCATCCCCCGTCATGTTGGGATTCTTTTCCGCCAGCTTTTCCACCTTGGACTGGAAGTACTGGTTCTGCGTGTCCCAGCTGCGGTAGGCCTCCGGCACATAATAGTGAGCCAGATCCTCCGCCGCCGCCGCGTCGATCGCCTCCTTCAGGGCGTCCGCCGCTACCGGGAAGAGGCTGATGCTGGCGTCCGCCACCTGAATCGCCCAGTTGAAATAATTTCCCAGGCCGACCAGGGTACTGTCATCAAAGTCCTCCGGCCGGGAATGCCAGGGATTGACCAGCAGAAGCCCGTTGTTCATGATTTCCCGCCGGGTCATGGTCACCTGGGTGGGGCTTTCCAGCGGATAATTGGTCAGATCCAGCAGATCCCACCCCTCGGTCTTCTGGGCGGGCCAGGCCAGATTCGCTCCGCTGGAGGTCTGCCGCTCGGTCTCCGCCATGGCGGCCGCGTATTTCTGCCGCTCGGAGGCGTTGTAGTTCTCCGCCTCGGTCTGCGCCTTCGCCAGCGCCTCCTCCTTCTGCGCGGAAATCCATCCCCCCGCGTAGAAGCACGCAAAGGTCAGCGCCAGGCACAGAACGGCCAGAACGATCACCACAGGGACGGCCCTGCTCTTCTTGGGCTTACTCATGTCAGTTTCACACCTTCCTCCCTGAAAATCAGGAGAACAGATTTAAACATTCATAAATTCGTCACAAAAATGTAAGAATCCTTCTTTTTTCGAAAATTTTTTTACAGGAATCTCCGCAGGGACCCCGGGGCATCCCTTACATCCGCTCCGGCGCCTCAATTCCGATCAGGAAAAGGCCGGTCCGGATCACGGAGGCGGCCGCGGCGGTCATGGCCACCCGGGCCGCGGCCTGGGCGGGATCGCCGTCCAGAATCCGGTGCTCGTAATAATACTTGTTGAAAGCCTGGGCGATGTCCGTCACCGCCCGGGTGATCATGCTGGGCTCGTATTTCTCCGCCGCTTCCTTCACCACGTCCGGGAAGCGTCCCATCAGCCGCAGCAGGCTCTGGGCCTCATCGTCGGTCAGCGCGCTCCAGTCCGGCTCCGGCAGCTGCATCTCCGCCGCCTTCCGGCCGACGGAGCAGCACCGCGCGTGGGTATACTGGACGTAGGGGCCGCTTTCCCCGTCGAAGTTCAGCGCCCGGTCCCACCGGAAGTCGATATCCTTGATCCGGTTATTGCTCAGATCGGTGTAGATCACCGCGCCGATGCCCACCTGCCGGGCCACGTCTTCCTTGTCCGGCAGATCGGGGGATTTCTCATTGATGATTTCCAGCGCCTTTTCCCGGGCCTGGGCCAGCAGGTCATCCAGATGCACGGTATTGCCCCTCCGGGTGGAAAGGGCTTCGCCCTCAAAGGAAACCATGCCGAAGGAAACGTGCACGCAGTCCTTCGCCCAGGGATATCCCATCTTCTCCAGCACCCGGAACACCTGGCGGAAATGCAGATCCTGCTGATAGGCGACCACGTACAGGCACTTGTCGAAATGATAGGTATCCTGGCGGTATTTCGCCGCGGCGAGGTCCCGGGTCGCGTAGATCGTCGTCCCGTCCTTCTTCAGGATCAGGCAGGGGGGCATATTGTCCTCGCTCAGGTCCACCACCCAGGCGCCCTCACTCTGGGTCAGCAGGCCCTTTTCCCGCAGTTCGTCCACCACGGCCCCGGTTTTGTCCACATAGAAGCTTTCGCCGGCATAGCTGTCGAAGGTGACTCCCAGCAGGTCATAAACCCGCGCGGCGTCCTTCAGCGTCATCTCCTTGAACCAGGAGAAGATTTCCATCGCCTCCGGGTCCCCCTCCTCGATCCGTTTGAACCAGGCGCGGCCCTCGTCCTCCAGGGCCGGATTCTTCTCGGCTTCCTCGTGGAATTTCACGTACAGGCGCGTCAGCTCGTCGACGCCGCCCTTCTCCACCTCTTCCCGGCTGCCCCAGGTTCGGTAGGCGTAAATCATCTTGCCGAACTGGGTTCCCCAGTCGCCCAGATGGTTGATGCCCACGGTCCGGTATCCCAGGAAATCGTAGATCCGGCGCAGGCTGTGCCCGATCATGGTCGTGGACAGATGGCCGATATGGAAGCGCTTCGCGATATTGATGGAGGAATAGTCGAGGCAGATCGTCTTTCCCTTCCCCATCTCCGAGGAGCCGTAGCGGTCCCCCTTCTCCGCCAGTTCGGTCATCATCTCCCGGGCAAAGTTCTCCCGGTTCAGGAAGAAATTCATATATCCGTTCACCGGCTGGGCCGTCGCGACCTCCGCGTGGCTCCATCCGCCGCACAGGGCCTCCGCGATCTTCGGCGGAGCCATGCGCAGGCTCTTCGCCAGGCGGAAGCAGGGGAACGCGTAATCCCCCATCGCGGGATCCGGCGGCACCGCCAGCAGCCCCCGCAGCTCCTCCGCTCCGGGCAGGCCCTCCGCCTCGGGCCACAGGGCTTTCAGGGTTTCGCTGGTCAGCGTCGCGATCCGGGTCATCATATCCATCATACCGTCTCTGTTCCTTTCCTCTCCGCGGCCTGTTCTCTCCGGATCCGGGCGGGAGACGGCTTTCCGCCGCTTCGCGTCCCCGTCCCCGGGCCGCTTCGCCGGTATCTTATCATATTCGCCGGAAAAAAACCACCGCCCCGTCCCGTTTCCGGAAAAAAACTTGTCTTTCCGCCGTGGAAAACGTATAATATCCCGGAAATCAGGAAGGAGCCATGAGGATCTGATGAAAAAGCTTGTTTCCCTGCTGCTGGCGATCATTCTGCTGATGGGTCTCATGCCGGTTCACGCCGAGGAGGAGACCGATCTTTCCAGCTTCATTCTGCGTTACGGCCGCCGCGATGAAAAGAAGGTGGCGATCACCGTGGATGATTCCTGGGATCTGGAATATACCTGGAAGATCCGGGATCTGTTTCATGAACTGGGCGTGGTGGGCACCTTTTTTCCCATCGGCATGAAGGTGCTCGAGGAGGACGGGCCCGAATGGCAGAAGATCCTCGACTACGGCAACGAAATCGGTTCCCACAGCTTCGGGCATCTGGCGCTGGGCGCCAAGGATCCCTACAATATCTATTCCACGCTGGCGCGCTTCCAGCAGGCGCTGGACGCCGCCCTGGGGTATCACTATCAGGTGAATTCCTTCCGTCCGCCCTACGGCAGCATCAAGGACGAATCGGGCGACGGCCGATCCTTCCGCACCGCCGTTCAGCGGTACGGATATCAGCACATCGTGCTCTGGGAAGTCTCCCAGACCGAGGTGAACAAGGCCTTCTCCAAAACCAAAAACGGCAGCATTCTCCTTTTCCACGCCCGGCATAAGGATTATGTCTGCCTGCAGGAACTGATTCCCCGGCTTCTGGAGGCGGGATACGAGCTTGTCACCGTCAGCGATCTGCTCGAATTCGGCGAAAACGAGATCAGCCCCGAGCCCTATGTCTTCCACAAGGAAGATTACCAGAAGGCCGGATAATCTCCGACCCCTGCCCTTCCCCGGCAGCCCCCGGCGGTCCCGGGAGCCGCTTTCCTGAAATCTTTCATTGACGAACCGCGTTCACCCTGATAAAATCAGGGCAATGAAAGTGGATATTTTCTCGCTGACGGGGGGATGATGACGATGTTGAAACGCTCTGCAGCTTTTTTGCTGGCCGCTGTGATGGTCTGGCTCCTGGGCGCGGCCGCCCTGGCCGATACCATGCAGCAGGGCAGCATGTATGTTTCCACGGCCAACGGGCGGGCGCTCCGCTTCCGTTCGTCGAAAAGCACCACGGCGGACAACGTCCTGGCGGAAATTCCCTACGGAACCAAGGTCTATGTGCTGAACTGGGACGGGACCTGGGCGCGCATCCGGTACAACAGCGCGGTGGGCTATGTGGTCAAAAAGCATCTGACCATCGCCCGTCCGGAGCCCTTTGAGACCGTCCAGGCCCAGCGGGCCCAGGCGGAGGCGCAGAAGGCCAAGGAGCGGGAAATCCGGGCCGCCAACCGAAAGCTGGATCACTCTCGGCTGAAGAAGACGGATACCTACGACGTCACCGTGCGGACCGGCGTGGACGGCCTGACGGCCTTTGTCTACAAGAAGGCGGATCTGACTTCCGCCATCCTCCGGTCCTACGATGAAGGCGTCCGGCTGTCGGTGACCGCCAAAAACCGCGACTGGGCCATGGTCTATGACGGCGCCAGGGACGAGGAGGTCGGATACATGCTTCTCGAAGACCTGGAGGAGGACATCATGGAGGAGGAAATCCTGGAAGAGGATTGATCCGCTTTGATCAGCCATCGGATCCGGACGGCGCCGCCGTCCGGTTTTTCCTTGCGTCCGTCCGTTGAATCGCACTCCAAAAACGGATATAATGATGATCATGGGAGGGGGGGATCCGGTTGCGGAAGAATGTTTTTCAGCGGCGCGCTCTGTCGGCGCTTGCGCTTGGCGCGCTGCTGCTGCTCTCCGGCTGCGCCGGGCCCCGCCCGGAAGCGGGAAATCCGTCCGGTTCCGCTCCCGGGGAAAAGCGGGTGGAACTGCTGCTGGACGGGGAGCCCTGGAACGGGGAGAATGCCTCCGTTCCCGCGGATAACCTGACCGTGACCGTCCGCCTTGCCGACGAGACGCTCTTTGCCCTCCCCTTCTCCGCGTCGCACCGGATTACGATCCGCCAGCCCGGCGGCGAGGAGAACACCGTGGAAATGACCGGGGAAGAGGTCCGCATGGCGGTCTCCAACTGCAAAAACCAGGACTGCGTCCAGATGGGCGAAATCACCCGGGAGAATCTGGAGGAACGGATCCTCGGCGGGTTTATCATCTGTCTTCCCCACGAAATCGTGATCGAGGTAAACTGATTGAACGGATTGAACACAAAAACCGGGCGGGTTGCCCGGTTCGGATTGCTGGCCGCCCTTTCCCTGGTGCTGGGCTATTTCGACCGGGCGATCCCCCTCAGCGCGCTGCTGGGCGGAGCCGTCCCCGGCATCAAGCTCGGCCTGGCCAATACGGTTCTGCTGTATGCGGTCTATCTGATGAACTGGAAAAGCAGCTTGCTGCTGATGCTGGTCAAGGTAATGCTGTCCGGATTCCTGTTCGGATCCCTGAACGCGATTCTGTACAGCCTCTCGGGCGGGCTCCTCAGCCTGGCGGTCATGCTGGGGATCCGGAAGCGTCCCGCCGAAGGCGCCCTGGGCATCTCCCTGCTGGCCATGGCCAGCGGGGCGGCGATTCTGGTCCGCTCGTTTCCGCCCCGCGGCGCCCTGCTGTGGTGCATCCTTCTGATCGGGCTGGCGGCCCTGGCCGCCGGGATCGCCTTCCCGGTGATCCGGAAGCACCCGGAATACGGCGTTCTGGGCACCTCCCTCGCCGGAGCCGTCGCCCATAACCTGGGGCAGGTGCTGGCCGCCGGAGCCGTGCTGCGCACGCCGCAGCTGCTGTATACCTATCTGCCGATCCTCGCCGGCGTCGGTGCCGCCGTGGGCTGCCTGACCGGAATCATTGCCCGTCAGGTGTTCCGGGCGCTTCGCCTGCATCCTGAAGGTGCGTAACGGCTTCCGTCACCGCCTTCGTCAGGGAGCCCGGATGCGCCTCATGGCCGGCGGTCAGCCGCGCGAAAACCAGAAAATACGCTGCCAGCACCGCGACCGTTGCGATCAGCATCAGCACCGTGCCCGCGGTGAATCCTTTTCGTCTTCTTCCGCGCAGATTGCTCTCCTCCCCTCCTCCCGGATCTCCGGCATCCGAAGCCGGAGCGGGTTCTTACCAGATCTGGCTCATGATCGCCGCGGCCAGCACGGAAAAAATCATGACGCCGGCGATAACCAGCGCCATCACCCGGGTTCTTTGCTGCCTGCGGTCCTTTTTCTGCGTACTCATGGGAATTCCTCAGATCCTTTCTCCGCGCCGATTGCGCGCAGCTTTCCGGGCGGAAGGAATGCCTTCCGTCCGGCGGAGTCCATTTTCAAAAACAAAAACCCGGAGCCGAAACGGCCCGGATTTTGTTTGGCGTGAATCAGCCCTGCTTCTGCTTGTGCTTCGGATTCTCGCAGATGACCATGACGCGGCCCTTGCGCTTGATGATCTTGCACTTCTCGCAGATCGGCTTCACGGACGGACGAACTTTCATGGATATTTACCTCCTTACATGGGATTGAAACTTCCTTCGCAGGCGAGGGAAGCGGACATCAGTTCTTGCTGCGCCAGGTGATCCGGCCGCGGGTCAGATCATAGGGCGAAAGCTCAATGGTAACTTTATCCCCGGGATAGATCCGGATAAAGTTCATCCGCATCTTGCCGGAAATATGGGCCAGAATCTGGTGGCCGTTTTGCAGTTCCACCTGAAACATGGCATTGGGCAGGGCTTCCACCACCTTGCCTTCCATTTCGATCACGTCGCTCTTGGACAAAAAATCAGCCCTCCTTGCACAGCCTGCGTTCCACCGGGAACCCGCTTGCCTCCAGCGCCCTTCGCAGGTCGCTGTCCTGCACCGGCCCGCCCTCAGGACGGATACCCGATAATTTTACCACATTTGGTTTGGCGTGTAAATGCCTGATGTTCTTTTTTTTCGGGTTTTTCAGGCAATGATTCAGGCCATCCGCCACCGTGACCCGATCCTCTCCCAGATTCTCGAGCACCAGAAAATACCTTCCCCGGTCCCGGCCCTGGATGCTCTGAACGACCCGGCCGGGCTCAAGGGACAACGGTTCCTTCATGGATCATGCCTCCTCCGGATCTTCGGCCAGGCAGGACACGCGGGGATAGCCCTTCCGGTTGACCGGGGTGCTGTCCCAGCTGAAGTCCGGCAGCGTCAGAATATCCGGCAGTCCTTCCTCGTTGATGGCAATCGTGTGCTCATAGTGGGAGCAGAGCAGGTGATCCCGCGTGCGCACGCCCCAGCCGTCCGGATCATTCGTGATATGCCAGTCCCCTTCCACGATCATGGGTTCCACCGCGAGGGTCATTCCCCTGCGGAGCCGCAGGCCGCGGCCCGGTTCCCCGTAATTGAACACGGAAGGATCCTCGTGCATCTCCCGTCCGATTCCATGACCCGTATAGTCCCGGATCGGCTGAAAGCCGTATTCCCGCGCATGGGCATCCACCGCGTGGCCCAGATCGCCGAGGCGGTTCCCCGCCACGCACTGGCGGATCCCCTCCCAGAAGCACTCTTCCGTCGCGATGATCAGCCGGCGCGCGTTTTCCGAAATGGCGCCCACGCCGACGGTGAAGGCGGAATCCGCCTGCCAGCCGTCCAGCAGCAGGGTGCAGTCCACGGTGATGATATCGCCTTCCCGCAGCACAATCCGGTCGCTGGGAATGCCGTGCACCACCATATCGTTCACGCTGGCGCAGATGGAGCAGGGATATCCTTCATATCCCTTCTCCGAGGGGATGGCGCCCCCCTTCCGGATCAGCTGCTCCGCCAGAACATCCAGATCGGCGGTGGTCACGCCCGGCTGAATCGCCTCGCGCACCCGGGACTCCACCTCGTACAGCAGTTTCCCCGCGTCCTTCATCTTCTGGATCTGGGCCGGATTCTTCAGACTGATCATGCGTTCGCTCCCAGCGCGGTCAGAATCGCCTTGGTGGTGTTTTCCAGGCCCTGCGCGCCGTCGATCTTCTTCAGCAGGCCCTTCTTTTCGTAGTAGCCGATGAGGGGAGCCGTCTGGTCATGATAGACCTTCAGCCGCGCCAGAACGGTTTCCGCCTTGTCATCATTGCGCTGGATCAGCTCTTCGCCGCAGTTCGCGCAGTGCGTTTCGCCGTTCAGCATGCTCAGATGATAGGTCGCGCCGCACTTGACGCAGACGCGGCGGCCGCTCAGCCGGTCCACCAGCACCTGATCCGCCACGTCCAGTTCGATCACGCTGTCCATGGTGGCAAAGGTGTCGAGGGCTTCCGCCTGCGGAACCGTGCGGGGGAATCCGTCCAGGATGTAGCCGCCCCGGCAGTCGTCCATCTGAAGGCGTTCCTTCACGATGTCGATGATGACTTCGTCCGGAACCAGCTGGCCGGCGTCGATATAGCTCTTCGCCTTCTTGCCCGTCTCCGTGCCTTCCTTCATGGCCCGGCGCAGGATATCGCCGGTAGAAATCTGCGGAATATTCAGCGCGGCACAGATCTTCTGCGCCTGGGTGCCCTTGCCGGCCCCGGGAGGTCCAAGAAAAATAATATTCATCCTTCCGTTCCCCTTTCTTTTTGATAAATGAACGAAGGGGCGAGGCAACCCTCGCCCCCTCGAATTTCCGTAACGGACGAAATCCTTACATAAATCCGACGTTGTCCATATCCATGTCGATGCCCCGGATGCTCATCTCGCCCTGCAGGGTACGGATGGTCTCCAGAGACACGCTCACGGCGATCAGGATCGAGCTGGCCGCGAAGGGAACGCTGACGCCCGCCAGGCGGAGCAGCAGCGTAGGCACGGCGCTCAGAACCGCCAGGAACAGAGCCGCGAACAGGTTCAGCCTGTTCATCACGTTCTGCAGGTACTGACGGATGTTCTTCCCGCGCTGACCGGGGATCACCGCGCCCTGCTGCTGCAGCTGCTCAGCCTGCTGTTTGGGATCGAAGCTGATGCTGGAGTAGAAGAAGGTGAAGGCGATAATCAGCAGCGCGCTGATGATCATGTACCAGACGGAGCCGGTATACATGTTCCGGGTCCAGAACTGGGTGAACCAGCCCTTTCCCTGGGGATCCACCAGCTGGGCAATGGTGCCCGGGAAGGCCAGGAAGCTGTAAGCGAAGATCAGGGGCAGCACACCGACGGAGACCACTTTCAGGCTCATGTGGGTGCTCTGTCCGCCGTAAACCCGGCGGCCCTTCACCTGCTTGGCGATCTGCAGCGGGATCCGCCGCTCGCCGAGCTCCACGTAAGTCACGACAACGGTCATCAGGATGGTGGTCACGATGATCACCAGCAGATTGATCCATCCGGAGGTGGTGCCGCTGTTGGCCGCGGTGCTGAATCCGGAAACGATACCGTTGAAGAGGTTGGAGATGATGCCGACAAAGATCAGCAGGCTGATGCCGTTGCCGATGCCCTTCTCCGTAATCCGCTCGCCGATCCACATGGCGAGAGCGGTGCCGCCGGCCATCGTCACGCCCACGAGGACGTAGTTCAGCCAGCCGCTCTTGATGTAACCCAGGCCGCGCACCAGACCGATGGCCTGCAGGGCCGCCAGACCGATGGTCACGTACCGGGTAATCCGGTTGATCTTCTGCCGTCCGTCCTCTTCCTTGGACAGGCGCTCCAGCGCGGGAATCGCGATGGTCAGCAGCTGCATAATAATGCTCGCGTTGATGTAGGGCGTAATACCCATGGCCATCACGGTCATCTGGCTGAAGTTGTTACCGGTCATCATGTTGACCAGCTCCAGCAGCGGATAGTTGTTCACATTGTTGCTGGCCATGACCCGGGCGGCGTCCACGCCGGGGGCGGGAATCACGCCGACCAGGCGGTACAGCACCAGCATCAGGAATGTGTAAATGAGCTTTTTCCGGATCTCACCGATCTTCCACATCTTGCGGATGTTTTCAATCATGTCAGATCACCTCAGCTTTCCCACCAACGGCCTCAATCTTCTCCTTGGCACCGGCCGTAAATTTCTGGGCCTGAACCGTCAGCTTCTTGCTGAGGTCCCCGTTGCCCAGAATCTTCACACCATCCAGAGTCTTCTTGATGATACCGGCATCCAGAAGCATATCCACGGTCACGGTCGTGCCGTCCTCGAAGATCTCCAAGCGCTCCACGTTCACCTCGGCATACTCGGTGCCGAAGATGTTGTTGAAGCCGCGCTTCGGAACCCGGCGGTACAGAGGCATCTGGCCGCCTTCGAATCCGGGCCGCTTTCCGCCGCCGCTGCGGGCCTTGGCGCCCTTGTGACCTTTACCGGAGGTCTTGCCCAGACCGGAACCGGTACCGCGGCCCAGCCGCTTCTGCGCGGTCGTGGACCCCTCAGCGGGATGCAGTTCATGCAGTTTCATGGGGTATTCCTCCTTTATTCGTCAACTTCCTCTACCTTCACCATGTGCTTCACGGCGAAGATCTGCCCGCGGATGGCGGGATTGTCGGGCTGCGTCACCGTCTGACCCACCTTGTGCAGGCCAAGCGCGGCGACATTCGCCTTGTGCTTGGGAAGGCTGGCGACCGGAGACTTCACCAGAGTAATCTTCAGTTTCATCTCTGCGTCCTCCTTATCCCAGAATTTCTTCCACGGTCTTGCCGCGCATCTTGGCGACCTGTTCCGCGCTGCGGAGCTTCTTCAGGGCCTCCAGGGTGGCTTTCACCATGTTGATGGGATTATTGGTTCCATAGCTCTTGGTCCGGATATCCCGGATGCCGGCCATTTCCAGCACGGCACGGGCGGCGCCGCCCGCGATCACGCCGGTTCCTTCGGGAGCAGGCATCAGCACGGACTTGGCGGTGGAATAATATCCGGTCATCTCATGGGGAATGGTGGTGCCGTCGATCGGCACGTTGACCAGATGCTTCTTGGCATCTTCCCCGGCCTTGCGGATGGCTTCCGGAATTTCAGCGGCCTTCCCCATGCCGGCGCCTACGCGGCCGTTTTCATCGCCCACCACGACCAGCGCGCTGAACCGCATGTTGCGGCCGCCCTTGACGGTCTTGGATACGCGGTTCACGGAAACCAGGCGCTCTTTGAATTCGCTCTCCTGTTCATACCTGGGCATTTGCGTAGTCCTCCTTCATCAGAATTCAAGTCCGGCTTCCCGGGCGCCGTCGGCCACGGAGGCCACACGGCCGGTATATACATACCCGCCCCGGTCGAAGACCACGTTCTTGATGCCGGCCTGGACAGCGCGCTCGCCGAGGAGCTTGCCAACCAGTTTGGCGGCACCCTTCTTGTCCACTTCCTCCAGCTGACCCTTCAGCGCAGCGTCCAGGGTACTGGCGGCCACCAGGGTCACGCCCTTGGTGTCGTCAATGATCTGCGCCTGGATGTGCTTGTTGCTGCGGTAGACGGACAGACGCGGCATTTCGGGGGTGCCGCTGATCTTTTTACGGACCCGCGCATGACGAATCACGCGAACTTCGTTCCGGTCACGTTTCTTGAACATTTGCAGTCACTCCCTCTCTTACTTCTTACCGGCCTTGCCTTCCTTGCGGCGGATATGCTCATCATGATACTTGATGCCCTTGCCCAGATAGGGTTCCGGCTTCCGGATGGCACGAATGTCCGCGGCAAGGTTGCCGACCTGCTGCTTGTTGGCACCCTTCACCAGAATGGTGGTCTGGTTCGGGGTTTCATAGGTGATTCCTTCCGGCGCTTCCAGCACGACGGGATGGCTGAAGCCGATGTTGATCGTCAGCGTCTTGCCTTCCGCCTGCGCGCGGTAACCGGTACCAACCAGCTCCAGCTGCTTGGTGAAGCCGTCGGTCACGCCGACAACCATGTTATGGACCAGCGCCCGGTACAGGCCGTGCATGGCCTTGTGGGGCTTGGCATCCGTGGGACGTTCCAGGGTCAGGACATTGCCTTCCTGCTTCACGGTGATGATGGGGTTCACCTGCTGGGTCAGCGTGCCCTTGGGGCCCTTCACCGTGACCAGGTTGTTCTCATCCACCGTAACCGTCACGCCCGCGGGGACTGTGATCGGAAGCTTTCCGATTCGAGACATTTCTCACACCTCCTATAGCGTGTCGGTTATTACCAGATGTAGGCCAGCACTTCGCCGCCCACTTCGTTCTTCCGGGCTTCCTTGTCCGTCATCAGGCCCTTGCTGGTGCTGATGATGGCGATGCCCAGGCCGCCCAGAACCCGGGGCAGCTCTTCGCACTTGGCATAGACGCGCAGGCCGGGCTTGCTGATCCGCTTCAGACCGGCGATCACGGGCTGCTGCTTGCCGTTGAGATACTTCAGGGTGATTTTGATCTCGCCCTGCAGGCCGTCGTCGATAAAATCAACAGCCTTCACAAAGCCTTCGTTCAGCAGAATCTTCGCGATGGCCTTCTTGGTGTTGCTGGCGGGCACGGTGATGAAATCGTGACGAGCCACCTGACCATTCCGGATGCGTGTGAGCATATCGGCAATGGGATCGTTCACTACCATGGTTTTGACCTCCTTGAAAAAATGTTCTCACGGGCGGTACGGATCCTTCCGCCAGGCCCCGTGATCCGCGGACAGTTCACGCCTGTATGCGCGCTTTTCCGCGAGTTACCAAAACCTCATGCTGTCTTTTTACCAGCTGGCTTTCTTCACACCCGGAATCTGGCCCTTGTACGCCAGCTCCCGGAAGCAGATACGGCAGATGCCGTACTTGCGCAGCACGCTGTGGGGCCGGCCGCAGATGCGGCAGCGGGTATAGGCGCGGGTGGAGAACTTCGCGGGTCTGGACTGCTTGAGTTTCATGCTCAGCTTTGCCACGTTCTTTTTCCTCCTTCAACCTGAGTTGACTTAGTCATGGGCAAAAGGCATGCCCAGCAGTTTCAGCAGTTCCATGCATTCCTCGTCGGTCTTGGCAGTGGTGACGAAGATCATTTCCATGCCGCGGATCTTTTCCACCTTGTCATACTCGATTTCGGGGAACAGCAGCTGTTCACGAATTCCCAGGGCGTAGTTGCCGCGGCCATCGAAGGCCTTGGTGCTGACGCCGCGGAAGTCGCGCACGCGGGGCAGCGCGACGGAGACCAGCTTGTCCATGAACTCTTCCATCCGCTCGCCGCGCAGGGTCACCTTGGCGCCGACATTCATGCCCTCACGAACCTTGAAGTTCGCGATGGACTTCTTCGCCTTGGTCACCATGGGCTTCTGGCCCGCGATCGCGGTCAGCTCGTTCACAGCCATCTCCATGGCCTTGGCGTTGTCCTTGCAGTCGCCCAGACCCATGTTGATCACGATCTTGCTCAGCTTCGGGATTTCCATCACGTTCTTGTAGCCGAACTTCTGCTGCAAAGCAGGAACAGCCTCGGCCAGATATTTTTCCTTAATTCTGGTAGCCATATGGGCGCTCCTCCTTTATCAGTCGATCTCCGCGCCGCACTTCTTGCACACGCGGATCATCTTGCGATGGGTCTTGCCGTTGTCATCGGTCGTCTGGGTCACCTTGTGGGAAACCCGGGCAGCCTTTCCGCACTTCGGGCAGACCAGCATCACGTTGCTGGCGTCGATGGGCATCTCCTTGTGGATGATGCCGCCGGGCTGCATCTGATTGCGGGCCTTCTGGTGCTTGGTGACGACATTGACGCCTTCCACAGTCACCCGGTTCAGCTTCGGGAACGCGGCGGAAATCTTCCCCTTCTTTCCCTTATCCTTGCCGGAAATGACGATGACGGTATCTTTGGATTTTACATGCATTACCGTTCCGCCTCCTTACAGTACTTCGGGAGCCAGGGAGACGATCTTCATGAAATCCTTCTCACGCAGCTCGCGAGCCACAGGCCCAAAGATACGGGTCCCGCGGGGCATTTTCTGGTCGTTGATGATGACGGCGGCGTTATCGTCAAACTTGATGTAGCTGCCGTCGGGCCGACGCTTGTTCTTGCGCATCCGGACGATGACGGCCTTTACCACCTCGCCCTTCTTCACGGTGCCGCCGGGGGTTGCCGTTTTCACGCTGGCGACGATCACATCACCGATGCTGCCGTCGCGGCGGAAGGAACCGCCCAGGACACGGATGCACATGATTTCCTTGGCGCCGGAGTTATCGGCTACCTTAAGCCGGGTTTGCGGCTGAATCATTGTGTTTTTCCTCCTAACTTATCTCTTGAGGTTTCGGCCTTCTCCCCGCCCATCGGCGTCCGGAGTACGGCAGGCATCTGTTTGCAAAGGCTCAAACAAACCGCCTCCGGCCGGATCCGGCCTCCTCGTGTCCGCTTACTTCGCCTTTTCGAGGATCTCGACCAGGCGCCAGCGCTTATCCTTGCTCAGCGGACGGGTCTCCATCACGCGGATGGTGTCTCCGATGCCGCATTCATTGTTTTCATCGTGAACCTTCAGCTTGCTGGTCCGGTTCATGATCTTGCCATACAGCGGATGACGGACGCGCGTCTTGATCTGGATGACGCAGGTCTTGTCCATCTTGTCGCTGATCACGACGCCGATCCGGGTTTTACGCAGTCCTCTTTCTTCCATGTTCCAGCTGTCTCCTTTCCTCTACTCTTCAAGCCTGCTTCTGGCGAAGAATGGTCTTGCACCGTGCGATGTCGCGCTTGGTTTCGCTGATCTGCATGGTGTTCTGCAGCTGGCCTGTCGCAAGCTGGAAGCGAAGGCTGAACAGCTGGCTCTTCAGCTCGGTCACCTTCTGCTCCAGCTGCTCCTTGGTCATTTCGGTCAATTCGTTTGCCTTCATGCTTCTTCACCACCCGCTTCAGTCTTGGCCTCAGGGGCCTTCATCATAAACTTGGTCTTCAGGGGAAGCTTATGGCTGGCCAGACGAAGCGCCTCGCGGGCGGTTTCTTCCGGCACACCCTTGATTTCGAACAGAACCCGTCCGGGCTTCACCACGGCCACCCAGTATTCCGGAGCACCCTTACCGGAACCCATGCGGGTTTCAGCGGGCTTCGCGGTCACGGGCTTGTCGGGGAAGATCTTGATCCACACCTGACCGCCACGCTTGGTGTAACGGGTCAGGGCGATACGGGCGGCCTCGATCTGCTGGCTGGTAATCCAGCAGGGCTCCATGGCCTGCAGGCCGTAATCTCCGTAAGCCAGGAAATTACCGCGCTGGGCCTTGCCCTTCATGCGGCCGCGGAAAACCTTGCGGCGCTTTACTCTTTTCGGCATCAGCATTGGTTACTTTCCCTCCTTCGCGATGGGAGCCTTCTTTGCCTTGGGCAGGACCTGTCCCTTGTAGATCCAAACCTTCACGCCCAGGCGGCCATAGGTGGTCTTTGCTTCCGCAAAGCCGTAATCGATATTGGCGCGCAGGGTCTGCAGCGGGGTGGAGCCTTCGTGATACCGCTCGGTCCGGGCGATATCGGCGCCTCCCAGACGGCCGCCGACGGCGGTCTTGATGCCCTTCACGCCGGGGATCTTCATGGCGCGCTGCTGGCTCTGCTTCATGGCGCGGCGGAAGCTGATGCGCTTCTCCAGCTGCTGGGCGATGTTTTCCGCCACCAGCTGGGCATCCGCGTCAGGCTGCTTGATTTCCATCACGTTGATGTGGGCGGGATGGCCCAGGAAATCATGGATGGTCTTCTTCAGCTCTTCGATGCCCGCGCCGCCGCGGCCGATGATCATGCCGGGCTTCGCCGTGAAGATGTTCACGGTCATGCTCTGCGCGGTGCGCTCGATGTCAATGTGGGAAATCCCGGTGCTGTAATACTTTTCCTTCAGCATGTTGCGAAGCTTGTAATCTTCCACCAGGTTATCCGCGAAATTCTTTTTCCCGGCGTACCAGCGGGTGCTCCAGTCATAGATCACACCAACGCGCGCGCCATGGGGATTTACTTTATGACCCATGTTGAATCCTCCTTCTCCTTACTTCTGGTCAAGCACCACGCTGATATGGCTGGTGCGCTTGAGCATGGGAGACGCGCTGCCGCGGCTGCGCGCTACGTACCGCTTCAGGGTGGGGCCGGGATTGGCATACACCTCGGCGACATAAAGGTTCTGGCGGTTCAACTCCTGGTTGTTCACCGCGTTGGCGATGGCGCTGTTGAGCAGCTTCATCACCACGGGGCTGGCAGCCTTAGGGGTATACTGCAGAATGGCCAGGGCTTCGTCCACATTCTTGCCGCGAATCAGGTCAATCACAATCTTGACCTTCCGGGGAGAGATGCGAACGTACTTGGCATGAGCCTGCGGCCGCTTATCGGCATTCGCCAAACGGGCTGCAGCCTTTTCCTTGGTACGGGTAGCCATTGACTTTCAACTCCTCTCCTTACTTGCGATTGCTGTTCTTGTCCCCCGCATGGCCGCGGAAGGTCCGGGTGGGGGCAAACTCGCCCAGCTTGTGGCCCACCATGTCCTCGGTCACATAGACCGGAACATGCTTCCGTCCGTCATGGACGGCCACGGTATGGCCGACGAAATCCGGGAAGATGGTGCTGGAGCGGCTCCAGGTCTTCACGACGCTCTTCTTGCCGGATTTGTTCATTTCCTCAATGCGCTTCATCAGCGCGCCCTCTACATAGGGGCCCTTTTTAATGGAACGACTCATTTCCTCTCAGTAGCCTCCTTCCGATTACTTCGTGCCGGCGCGCTTGACGATCATCTTATTGGAATACTTCTTGTGCTTCCGGGTCTTGTAACCCAGCGCGGGCTTGCCCCACGGGGTCACAGGAGCGGGCATGCCGACGGGGCTCTTGCCCTCGCCGCCGCCGTGCGGGTGATCGTTCGGGTTCATGACAACGCCGCGGACGGTGGGACGGACGCCCATGTGACGGACGCGGCCGGCCTTGCCCAGGCGGACATTCTCATGATCCGTGTTGCCCACGGTGCCGATGGTGGCCTTCGCGTTCAGCGGCAGCTTCCGCATTTCGCCGCTGGGGAGACGCACCTGCGCGTAACCGTTTTCCTTCGCCATCAGCTGGGCGCTCAGTCCCGCGCTGCGAACCAGCTGTCCGCCGCGGCCGGGTTTGATCTCCAGGTTGTGGATCAGGGTACCGACGGGGATGTTGCTGATCGGCAGGGCGTTGCCGGGCTTGATGTCCGCGTTCTCGCTGGAGATCACGGTGTCGCCCACCTTCAGGCCCAGAGGCGCCAGAATGTAGCGCTTCTCGCCGTCGGCGTAGGACAGCAGGGCGATGAACGCGCTGCGGTTCGGGTCATATTCGATGGCCTTGACCTTCGCGGGGATGTCCAGCTTGTCCCGCTTGAAGTCGATGATACGATACTTGACTTTGTTGCCGCCGCCCTGATGACGGACGGTGATCTTGCCCTGATTGTTGCGGCCGGCGTTCTTCTTGAGGTATTCCGTCAGGCTCTTTTCCGGCTTTTTCTTGGTAATTTCCTCGTAGGTCAGAACCGACATGAAGCGCCGGGCGGGCGAAGTCGGCTTGTAAACTCGAATAGCCATGTTTTCGTCTCCTCCCTGCTGTTACTGGGCCATGCCTTCGAAGAACTTAATCGGCTTGGAGTCCTTCTTCAGCGTCACATAGGCCTTCTTGGTCTCGGGCGTCCTGCCCTGGGTGCGTCCCTGACGCTTCATCTTTCCGAGGGTGCGCAGGGTGTTGACCTTTTCCACCTTCACGCCGTCATCCGCGAACACGGTCTCGATGGCCGCCTTGATCTCGGCCTTGTTGGCGTGAATGTCCACCTCGAAGACGTACCGCTTGTCTTCGATGCCCTCATATGCCTTTTCGGTGAGGATGGGGCGCTTGATGATATCATAGGCGTTCTTTTTCATTCCGCGTACACCTCCTCCACGGATTCCTTCGCGGCCTTGGTCAGCACGACCTTGCCCGCATTCAGAATGTCGTAGACATTCAGGGTGTTGACGTAGGTGGTCTTCGCTTCGGCCAGATTCGCGGTCGCGCGGACCACGTTCTCATCCCGCTCGGGAAGCACAACCAGCGCCTTCCTGTCAGCGTTCAGCTTCTTCAGGGCTTCGGCCATCAGCCGGGTCTTGCCTTCCTTCAGGTTCAGGGCATCCACCACGACGATCTCGCCGGCGTTGAACTTGGCGGTCATCGCGCTGCGGAACGCCAGGCGGCGAACCTTCTTGTTCACACCCACCACGTAATCGCGGGGCTTGGGAGCGAACACGACGCCGCCGTGCTTGAACTGGGGAGCGCGGTTGCCATGATGCCGGGCATTGCCGGTACCCTTCTGGCGATAAATCTTCCGGCCGCCCCCGCGGACTTCTCCGCGGGTCAGGGCACTCTGCGTGCCCTGGCGCTGGGCTGCCAGGTAGGAACGAACGACCAGATGCATCGCGGACTCGTGAATGGGAGCGGCGAAAATCGCATCGCTCATTTCCACCTCGCCGATGGTCGCTCCTTCCATATTGTAAAGAGCTGTCTTAGCCATGTTGCTTTCTCCTTCCTTTCAGCCTTACGCCTTCACGGTGTCACGGATCAGCAGCAGACCTTCGTTGGGGCCGGGCACAGCGCCCTTGACCAGCAGCAGGTTGCGTTCCGCATCCACCTGGACGACTTCCAGATTCTGCACCGTGACCCGATCCACACCGTAGTGGCCGGCCATGTGCTTGTTCTTGAACACCCGGCTCGGATCGGAGTTCGCGCTCAGGGAACCGACGCCGCGATGATACTTGGAGCCGTGCGCCATGGGGCCGGTGTGCTGGTTCCAGCGCTGGATGGCGCCGGTGTATCCATGGCCCTTGCTGGTGCCGGTCACGTCGATCTTGTCGCCGCTGGCGAACTGATCGGCCTTCAGGACATCACCCACCTTGTAGCCGCTGCAGTCATCAAACCGGAATTCCCGCAGATGACGCTTCGCGTCCACACCGGCCTTCTTGAAATGGCCCAGGGTCGGCTTGTTGAGCAGCTTCTTGGCCCGGTTTTCGGTCAGATCGCCGAAACCGACCTGAACGGCGTCGTAGCCGTCGCTTTCCTTGTTCTTTGTCTGCACCACCGTGCAGGGGCCCGCTTCAATCACGGTGACCGGGATCAGACGTCCGTCTTCCGCGAAGACCTGGGTCATACCGATCTTTTTGCCCACGATCGCTTTCTTCATCTTCGTTTCCTCCCGCTTACAGCTTCATTTCGATTTCGACACCAGCAGGAAGATCCAGCTTCATCATGGCGTCCACCGTTTTGGGATTCGGGTTCACGATGTCGATCAGACGCTTGTGCGTCCGGCGCTCGAACTGCTCGCGGCTGTCCTTGTACTTGTGCACAGCGCGAAGGATCGTCACTACCTCACGCTCGGTGGGCAGCGGGATGGGGCCGGAGACACGGGCACCGGTGCGCTTGGCGGTTTCCACGATCCGCTCCGCGCTCTGGTCGATCAGCTTGTGCTCGTAGCTCTTCAGCTTAATGCGAATTTTCTGGTTGGCCATTACCTTTTAACCTCCTCAATTTCGTTCTCGTTTTCGCCCGAGTCCGTCGCCCGATTGACGGGCTGGTCCGTGATAATTACCCGCCTGGCCTGGCGGCAACTTACCACTTCATCCCTACACAGACAACAGTCGCATTATACACGAGTCAGGGGGGCAAATCAAGAGGAAAGAGGGGGATTTTTCAAAAAAATTTTGACATTTTTCCGTTTTTGCCGGGGCGCTTCCCCGCGTTTTTCCTTCATTCTCCGCCTTATCGTGTTAACACGTTATCATGCGTGTCCATCACCGGAGCCGGTTTGACCTCATTTTGCCGTTTTTTTGCCTTTCTGTCCGGTGAAATGTTCGGTCGGACTGCCTGTTTCATTGGCTTCACGCCCTCCGGATATGAACACGTGTTCATGCGTATCTACTCTCCTGCATAGGAAAAGGGCTGCCGCTCCTGATTCTATTGATTAAAAAGATATAATTTCAGAAGATTTTCATTTAATAATCTCATAACCAGTCTTCATTCAAGACCTTTTTGATCTTTTCTAATATCATCAACCTTTGTTTTTCAACGCTTTCTGTTTCATTTAATAATTATTCATAATAGTTGACTTTCATTTAATAATAAAGTATAATTTAATTGTAAGTCATAATTTCAGGGGGTGATGTCATGGGAAAGCTCAGACCCCGTTGGGATTACCAGCACTATCTTCAAGCTCTCCATGATGGTTGCGGTCAGGGAACCGGCGCCAACTACAAACCGCAAATCACCATCCATGATTTTCCCTCTCAAGGTGTGTCTGCCCGTGTATTCGGACATACTACCGGAAGGATTCATCATCTCCTTTCCCGCCTTGAGGAATATTATTTCTACCTGATTGATTTTGATCCGGATGTGCTGGATATCCGGGAACAGTTTCCACTTCGTCTTACCGAAACACTTGAAATCGCTTCCTGCTTTAACATTCGGCACCCGCAGGCCGGCAGTTTTCCCTATCCCATTACTACCGACTTTCTAGTCACTCGCGTCGATGGTCTGCACGCCAGAACAATAAAGCCAGCCGCAGAGCTGGAAAAGAAACGTGTTCTTGAAAAGTTCTCCATTGAATACCAGTACTGGAAAGAAAAAGGCGTCGAATGGAAGATTGTCACAGAGAAAGACATTCAATGGGACAAAGCGAGAAATCTGCAATGGCTGTATGCCGGTCTCTCAGCAAAAGAGGCTGTTCCGGATGCTGCCCTCCGGGAGAAAGCCAGTTCCTGTATATTGGAACTGCTCTCAGAAAAGCAGCTCTCCTTCCCGCTGATTCTGGAAACCGTTGGCGAGGCCCTGTCAATTGCACAAGAAAACATTATTCCTCTTTTCAAAGATTTGGTCCTGTCCAGGCGTGTCGTCGTCAATCTGAATCGCCCGATTAATTTCATGAACCCGTTGTCTTGATGCAATGAAGTCGGATAGCAAATATAAAGTTCCGGATATTTTATACAGAACTTTTAATAACCAGGACAGAAAATTATCTGCATATTTACATTAGTCCTGTACAAAGGAGGAATGCCCAATGGACTCCCCCCTTCTAATTAACCAGGTCATCCATTTGGTCGAAAAGGATCTTGACTTCCGTGTTTTGTGGAACTCGGATCCTGCTTTCTGGATCTGTCTGACTACCAAGGCCAATGTACCTCGAAGATTCTCCCCGCAGGAGATCCTGGATGGAATTCCGTCCGGGCTGTATACTTTTGTTCCAGATCTCTGGCTTGTCCGTGGTGGCCTACAGGATTTCAGCGCTGCCGCTATCCAGACACGGGACCGTATCTGGGATTTGATCGGTCGTCTTGTTACCAATGAGCCCTTGGTTTTTGATCCCGCCTGGCGCGCTTCTGAGCTGAAAGCCATCTCGGAGTCATCCGGTATCGCTGTCCCCAACCTGTATCCATATCTGGGCAAATACTGGCGGGGTGGAAAAGTTCCGGACGCGCTGATCCCTGAATACTATGCCCGGGGTCAGTCGAGAAGTCCCTACAGCGAATCCTCCCAAAGAGCCGGCAGAAAGAAGCAGCCCGGTGCAGCCGGAAAAAAACTGACGCCGGAAGATCTTCAGCATTTTCAGGAGGCCATCCTGAAATACCACCTGAACGGCGGTAAGGATTCTCTGGAGAAAACTTATACAAAACTGCTCGGCGACTATTATACTGTCAAGGATAAATCCGGTAACAACGTTGCTCTTATGAATCCGGACGATATTCCTTCCCGATCCCAGTTCTTCTACTGGCACTGGAAAAACAAGGACATTCTGCAGGAGGCAAAATGCCGGGATGGCGAACGGAAGTACAATTTGGAGAACCGGGCTGAGCTCGGAAAAACAGAAACTCATCTGTATGGCCCTGGAATCGCCAGTCAGATCGATGCTACTACAGCGGACATTTATCTGGTCAGCCGGGATGACCGCAGCGCCATTATTGGAAGGCCAACCATATACTTCCTTATGGACAGCTACAGCCACATTGTCACCGGTATGAACATCTCTCTGGATCCGCCATCCTGGGATAATGCTGCGAGAACCATTTTAAATGCTATTGAGAACAAGGTTGACTACTGTCGGCGCTATGGCGTGAACATTACGGAAGAAGAGTGGCCCTGTCAGAATCTCCCTTCCGTTATTCTGGGCGACCGGGGTGAAATGGAAAGCAAAACTGCCGATCTGCTGGTCAAACATCTCTCCATTACGGTGGAAAACGCTCCGCCATACCGGGGCGATCTGAAAGGAATTATTGAAAAGCACTTTCATCTGATGAATCTTGATATGGAGGGACTTCCCGGATTTGTGAAAAAGGATTTCAACAAGCGTGGAGCGGAAGATTACCGGCTTGAGGCTTCTCTCGACATCTTCCAGTTCACCGCCATTATGATCCGCTGTGTTCTCCAATACAACAATTACCACTATATGAAAGATTACCGAAAAACGCCCCAGATGCGTCAGCTTCACATAAAGCCGATACCCCGCGATCTCTGGAATTATGGAATACACTATATGAGCGGTGGTCTGAAAACCATGGACAGGGAGTATGTCCGTTACCATCTGCTTCCCAAAGGAGAAGCCACTGTCACCAAACACGGCATTCGTTTCAACAAACGATATTATAGCTGTACCCGGGCAGAACAGGAAAAATGGTTCGACATTGCCCGCACCCAGCATTCCTGGAAGCTCACATGCGCATATGATCCGCGTGATGCTGCCCTCATCTATATCAGTCCGGCCGCCAATGATTCCCCCATTGAATGCCACCTTCTGGAAAAAGACAGGATGTATGAAGGCCTGAGCGCTGAAGAGGCAGCATGGATGGCCAAAGCCGACAGCACAGAGGCCATTACTTATGCTCCAACAGAGGATTTCCACAGTGTACAGCTGGATGAGTTTATTGAGAAAACCAAACAGGAGGCTAAGCGTCTTGCCTCTTCCGTTTCGTCCAGGAGCAAAGCCGCTCGTATTGCGGAAATCCAATCCAACAGGAAACGGGAAAATGAAATAATTCTGCAGGCTAACACAGATACAACGCTCAAGACACACGGCATCCTGTCCGAGAAGGAGGTGACAGAAGAGGAAGAAGATGATATGCCTCTGGTTCAGAAGATGATCCACGACGCACTGGACAAAGCGCTGAAAAAGGAGGAGTAGCCGTTATGTCAACCGCATACCGCAATGAAGAACTTCCTGTTTTCCAGAATCATCCTTGCATTGAAGCGCTCCCTGAACCCTTTGAACCAAGCCAGGCAATCCGCAAACTTATGATCCGTCCGGAATACTCTGAAGAGGACCGCAAGCGTTCTGTCGCAAAACGCCGGCTCCTCACGCAAAACCTTGCCCGACTCCACCAGCCGTTGTCCCGGGAAGTGGATATATTCAGTGCTATTGATCGCTGCATCCGCTGGGGATATGTGGACCGGAATCCTTTAACGCCCGAGTACATTGCTCAATTATCCAGCTGTTACAAAGCCGCGGCCCGGGGGCTGACGCTCCGGGATCTCCATGAATACCATCCCCACACCTACGGTTTTTCTATTCTTGGAATATCCGGTATTGGAAAAAGCACAACCGTAGAAACGATCCTTTCCTTCTATCCGCAGGTAATCCGTCACACCAGCTACCGTGGCATTCCTCTGTCCCTGACTCAGATCACCTGGGTAAAACTGGACTGCACACCGGATGGTTCCCTGAAGGGTCTTTGTCTTGCCTTCTTCCAGAAGCTGGATGAACTTACCGGATGCACTTCCTACTACCAGCAATACCAGAACCGCTGCACGTTGGACAATATGATTCTGAAGATGGCACATCTCGTGAAGGTTTTCCATGTAGGCCTGATTGTGCTGGATGAACTGCAGAATTTATGTACTGCAACAAAGGATATTCCGGCGAAAGTCCTGAACTTTTTTGTCACGCTGGTCAATACTATTGGCGTACCGGTTGTCATGATTGGCACACCGAAAGCTTTATCCATCCTGCAAAGCGAATTCCAGCAGGCCAAGCGAGGATCCGGCCAGGGTGACGCCTTGTGGGAGCGGATGAAGAATGACCAGGAATGGGATATGTTCTGCCGTTCCATCTGGGAATACCAGTACACGCAAACCGTTGTTCCCTTCTCCCCAGAGATGAGAAATGCTCTCTATGCCGAAGCCCAGGGAGTTCCGTTTCTTGCCGTGCATATCTACAAGCTGGTTCAGGAAGACGCTATTCTTTCCGGCCGGGAAAAGTTCACTTCCAAGGACTTTCGCAGGGTCGCCACGGAAAAAATGGGACTTACCAAGCCCATGCGGGATGCCATGCGAGTTGGGAAAGATGTAGATCTCCAGCAGTTTCTGGATATTGCGCCATTCAGTCTGAAGGATTATTCGGACAATTATTCTGTTGCCGCTGAAGCAAAAAATCCGGCAAAGATGCCGCCCGCAAAACCGAATATTCAGGAAACCGCCATTGTCACTATGATGGGAATGGGGTTGTCCTATTCGGATGCAAACTCCTGTGTCAACTGGGCCATTGCCAAGCTCGCCAACTGCACTGTCCCATCCCAGATTGCCCAGACCGCCTACGAGTACTTCAACAGCCGGAACAGGAAGCTTCCAGAAAAAGCGCCGCTTCACAATCTCTCTGGTTATGATGCGCTGCAGCAAGCCGGATTCATTGATTCTGGCAGAATTCAGGAGGCCTGTTATGAGTGAATTCTCTGGCTGCGTCCCTTTCTTTCCGACACCTTACCCCGGCGAATCCTACTACAGTGTATTATGTCGCTACCACCTGAGAAGCGGGAATTCGTCTGCAGTCCATACCCAGGTCCAGCTTTTCGGCCATGGAATCAATCTGTTTCAAACATTACTGATCCCTGTCTGTCTTCACCTGCTGAGCAGCCGGGTTCTTGCTGATAACTACATAGATCCGAGATTGTTCGCACTCCAGAACACTGCCCTTCCACTCAGCTTCCTGAATAAGCAGTATGTTGAAAAGCTCCCGAATGATTTGTTGTATGAGTACAGATCCTCCAATTTGCGTTGCTTTTGCCATGACCTCATCCAGACATCTTCCAGAAAGCTGAGGTTCTGCCGCAGCTGTGCCCGTGAACAGCAGATCCTATATGGAGAAGCCTACTGGCAGATCCTTCCCCAGCTGGACGGCGTGGAATTCTGCCCCATTCACAAAGAGCGAATTATTTCTTCCGATTGCACGCTTAACAGAAACAGCAACAGTATGATTCCCGCCAGCACAGTCCTGGAAGAATTGAATCATACAGAACCGGAATGTGCTCCTGTTTCCTGGTACAAAGAAAACGATGTCCGTCGTTTCCCGGAAGTCTTTGTGTCCATGTCTGAAAGCTTTTCCTGGCTTTTGAAGAACGCCGCAGCTTATGACGGTCTCTGGCAAGCCATATCCAGGTACCGCACCATTCTCATAGATCCTGACACACAAATCTGGTCTGACTACAGTGTAGTGAAGGCCAGGTTGATGAAAAGGCACCATCTGCCTCTTGTTAATTGGCTTTTCACCAGCAGCCTGCCTGGCACAGCAACAAACTATATCTTCTTCGGCGGTCTTCCTATTGCAGGCCACATTCTAATGATGGTTTTGCTCAAAGGTTCCGCCAAACGTTTCATGTCCGTGAAACCAACTGGCTTGTCTTTATGATTTAACATTCAATTATGTTTTATTATTAAATCATTCTGCCGTTTGATTATGTCTTTTTATTAAACAGGATCAGCTCCGTACGGCAGCCCCTGGGTTCCGGCATCCGTTTTCAGGATTCCGGGTCCCCCACAGCGCGGCTCCGGTTTCATCCGACGCGCTGAAGCAGACGACCCGGGCGTCCGATTCGTTGTCAAACCCGGTGCTGATCACGCCCCGGCAGGAAAGGCCGTCCCGGTTATTTTTCGGGAACCAGGCGGATCACATTCCAGGAAAGCGCCGGAAGTTTGACCGTCATGCGGCCCCCGTCCAGCCTGGCCTTGCGGCCCTTGACCGGAGCGACTTCGTCCGGCTTCTCTTCCGTATTGACTGCCTTGACATCGTCATGATGCAGCACGATGTGATCCCCGGGAACAAGCCCCTCGAAGGCCCGCAGATCGCATTCCAGCGCGATGTCGTCCTTCAGGTCCCGGTTCACGGCAAAGATGGTCACGCTGCCGTCGTCCCCCAGGGTCGCGGCCGCGTCCACCAGCGGCACTTTCTCATAGTCAGCGCAGTCATAAACCGGCGAGCTGAGGATGGGCCGCAGCGCGGTTCCCCGGCCATACTTTGAAGCGTGCATCATGGGCCAGTAGATCGTCTGCGCCCAGACGCCGCCGCCGTTCCGGGTCATGATCGGGGCGATGACGTTCACCAGCTGGGCCAGGCAGGCCACCTTCACGCGGTCCGCGTTCTTCAGGAAGGTGATCAGGATGGCGCCGGCCAGCAGCGCGTCCTCAAAGTTGTAGATGTCCTCCAGCAGCGGCAGGGCCCTTCCCCACTTGTCCGCCTTCCAGACCTCCTGATCCTGCTGGTTGGAGTGGTACCAGACGTTCCACTCGTCGAAGGAAAGGTTCAGCTTCTTCTTCGAGTGCTTCTTTCCGCCCACGGCGTCGCAGATCGCCACGACTTCCTTGATGAAGTCATCCAGATCCATGCTGCGCGCCAGGAATCCGGGGGTATCGTTGGTGGGATTGCCGTAGTACCGGTGCAGGGAAACGTAGTCCACGTTGTCGTAGCACTCGTCCAGCATGGTGTATTCCCACTCGCCGTAGGTCGGCATCTGATGAGATGCGCTGCCGCAGGCAACCACTTCGATGGAGGGATCGACCCACTTCATGACCTTGGCGGCCTCGTTGGCAATGCGGCCGTATTCATACGCGGAGCTTGATATTCAGAGGATCTTTCGCGCCGTTCTTAATCCGCAGGTCGGACCAGTAGCTGCCGCCCTTATGGTTGGCATATTCAACGATGTTCCTGGCTGCGTCCGGGCCGCGGGTACCCAGATTCACGGCGTACATCACCTGCGTGTCCGCCTTTTTCGCCCAGTCACAGAACTCGTGGAGGCCCACCTCGTTGGTTTCCGTGGTGAACCAGGCCAGATCCAGCCGCTTCGGCCGCTGATCCCTGGGGCCGACAGAATCCTCCCAGTTGAAGCCGGAGACAAAGTTTCCGCCCGGATAGCGGACCACCGGAACGCCCAGCTTCTTCACCATATCGATGACGTCCTGCCGGAATCCGTTCTTGTCCGCGGTGGGATGGCCGGGCTCATAGATGCCGCCGTAGACGGCGCGGCCCAGATGCTCGATAAAGGAGCCGTACATACGGGGATCAACCCGCCCGATGGAGAAGTCCCTGTCCAGAATCAGGGTAGCCTTTTTCATGTTGTTTTCCTCCTGTGAAATCATTCATCCGGATCATCGGATCCGGCCCTGCCTTCGCGGCAGGATGCTCCGGTCCGGTTATCCTTCCGCCGCGGCCCATTTTTCATACAGGCCGTCGATGGTTTCCTTCAGAATATTGTATTCCTTCGTCAGCCGGGCGCCCTCCTCCGGGTTTCCCCAGGTTTCGGGATCGGCCAGGCGCCTTTCCATCTCCGACGCGGCCTCTTCCGCGTCCGCGATCTCCCTTTCCAGGGCTTTCAGCGCATCCTTCCGCGCCTTTTCCTGCCGCTGCTCCTCCCGGCTCTTCTTCTTCTCCCGTTCCGCCGCGGTCCGCGTCATCGCGGGAAGATCCCCGTCCGGAAGCTGATCCCGGCTCACCTTCTGGAAGTAGGCATCGTAATTGCCCAGATATTCCTTCAGCCTTCCCTCCTCCAGCACGCAGACTTTCTGCGCGAACCGGTTGATGAAGTACCGGTCATGGCTGATGGCGATAATGGTTCCCTCGAAGCCCTCCAGTGCCTCCTCCAGCACCTCGCGGCTGTCCATGTCGAGATGGTTGGTGGGCTCATCCAGCAGCAGCACGTTGTCCTTCCGCAGCATCAGCTCCGTCAGCGCCACCCGGCCCTTTTCCCCGCCGCTGAGCGTGGACACGGGACTGAAGACCTCATCCCCGGTAAACAGGAACTGGCCCAGCGCGCCGCGGACCTCGTACTGCTCCAGCCGGGGGAAGCGGTCCCAGACCTCGTCCAGGACGGTCTTGCCGCCGTCCAGTCCGGCCTGATGCTGATCGTAATAGCCGATATCCACCCCGGCGCCCCAGCGGATCATGCCCGCGTCCGGCTTCTCCTGCCCGATCAGGCATTTGAACAGGGTGGATTTCCCGGTTCCGTTGTCCCCGATCAGGGCGATCCGGTCCCCCGAGCGGACATGCATCTTCAGCTCCGAAAAGAGCGTCCGGCCCTGATAGCCCTTGGACAGCCCCTCCGCCACCAGAACATCCTCTCCCGTCCGGCGGCGGGTTTCAAAGCGGAAATGAATCGCGCCCTCCTCCTGGGGCTTTTCCAGCCGCTCCATTTTTTCCAGCCGCTTTTCCCGGCTTTCCGCGGCCCGGATGCTCTTTTCGCGGTTGAACCGGCGGTAGGTGGCGATGATCGCCTCCTCGCGGGCGATCTCCTTCTGCTGCATCTGCCACGCCTTCATCCGGACTTCGTAAACGGCGGTCCGCTTCTCCAGATACTCCGTATAGTTTCCCGTATAGGTCTCGATGGAGCCCATCAGCAGCTCCGCCATTTTTCCGCAGACATGATCCATGAAATACCGGTCGTGGCTGATCACCAGCACGGCGCCGCGGTAAGTCTGCAGATAATCCTCCAGCCAGGCGATGCTTTTCAGATCCAGATGGTTCGTCGGCTCGTCCAGCAGCAGCAGATCCGGCCCGGACAGCAGCATCCGCCCCAGGCACAGCCGGGTGCGTTCGCCCCCGGAAAGAATCGAGGTCTTCTGATCCTGATAGTCCCGCAGGTCCAGCCCGGCCAGCACCCCCTGGACCTGGCTGCGCCATCCGTATCCGTTTCCATCCTCGAAGGCCCGGGTCAGCGCGTCATACCTTCCGCCCAGCCGGCGCAGCAGCTCCGGATCCCCGGCGGCTTCGGCCATGGCCTTCTCGGTTTCCCGCATCTCCTGCTCCAGCGCCACCACCGGATCGAAAACGCTCTCCAGCACGCGAAGCACCGTTTCGTCCCCGCTCAGCTCGCCCTGCTGGGTCAGATAGCCGATGCGGAGCCCCTTCTGCATGCTGAGGGTGCCCTCATCCGGAGTCTCCAGCCCCGCGATGATCTTCATCAGGGTACTCTTTCCGCTGCCGTTGACCCCGACCAGGCCCATCCGTTCCCCCTCCTGCAGGGTCAGCGAAGCATCCCGCAGCACCTCATGGGTGCCGAAGCTCTTTCGGATTCCCTGCAGTGATAGGATGATCATCTTAACGCTCCTTGATGGTATAGACTTCCCCGATCTGATCCCGCAGCGCCACGCTCAGCTGTACGTCCTTCCCGGCCCGGATGCCTTCCTGCTCCAGCCGCTCCGTGGAGACCCTCCGGGCCAGCTCCGGCGTATTGTTTTCCCCGCTCAGATGGCCGAGCAGCACCGTGCCGGTGCCCGCGGCGATCAGCGCCAGCAGCGCCTCCGCGCAGCTCTGATTGCTCAGATGCCCGTGATCCCCGAGGATTCTTGCCTTCAGCATCGCATTGTAATGGGGATTGGCCCGCAGCATGTCCGGATCATGATTGCTCTCCAGCAGAATCAGGTCGCTGCCGGCAATCTGATCGAACACGAAGCGGGAAAAATGTCCCAGATCCGTGGCGGTGGAGAGGCTCAGGTTCCCGCCGTACAGCCGGTAGCCCACCGGATCCGCCGCGTCGTGCGGAATGGGAAAGGGCACCACGCCCACATCCCCCAGGTAGAAATCCCGCCCCGCCGGAATCTCCCGGCGCAGCCCCGGTTCGATTTTTCCGATCTTTCCCTCCATGGCGGCCCAGGTTCCCGGGGTGGCATACAGCGGAAGATGATATTTCCGGCTGATGACCCCCGCGCCGTGAATGTGATCGCTGTGCTCGTGGGTGATCAGCACGCCGCTGAGCGTCGCGGGGTTCACCCCGATCCGCCCCAGGGCTTCCTCGATCTGTCTTCCCGGTTTTCCCGCGTCGATCAGCAGCCGCGTGTTGCCGTACTGGACGAACAGCACGTTCCCGCTGGATCCGGAATAGAGGGGGCAAAAATACATTTCCATATCGGCCTCAGATGTCCAGGTGCTTGGCCACCCGTTCCTCGGGCGGCGGCGGGGTCATGTAATCCGGCCCGAACAGCACCGTCAGCACTTCGTCATATTTCTTCGGGATCAGGCATTCCACGCCTTCAAAGGGAACCCGGATCTTCTCCGCGAACTGCTCCGGATGCCAGACATGGGTCATCAGCTCAAAGGCTCCGTTGCTCATATGCAGATCGTTTCCCGTCTTCACCCGCGTGGAAACCTTCTCATACCGCCGGGCCTTCCACCGGTAGGTGAAGGGCAGGCCCAGCAGATGGGTTCCCCGGAGCAGGATCCGGTTCTTCCATCCAAACCGGCTGTAATCCACGTTTTTCTTCATCATGCCCTGCAGCAGATGCAGATGCAGCAGGTGAAGCTTCCGCCGCCAGCCCTCCGGGGGCAGCGGATCGAGGATGAACAGGTCCGTAAAGGCCGCCGCCTTCTCCGGATCCCGGTTCATGACCCGGGGGGTCCAGGTGTCCAGATAGGTCAGCTCGAACCGCGGATCGCATTCCTCCGGATAGACCTTCCGCAGCTTCGTAAACTCTTCCCGGGTCAGCAGCAGGTCCACATCGTCGTCCCAGGGGATGAAGCCCTTATGCCGCACCGCCCCCAGCAGGGTTCCGCACATCAGGTTGTACTGAATTCCGTGCCGGTCGCAGACCGCCGTAATATCCCGCAGCTGCTCCAGCAGCTCCCCGTGAATCTCCTCCAGCGTCAGTTCCCTTTTCATCTTCTCACCAGTTCTTCCGCCTTTTTCGCGATGGCTTCCGCGTCCATCCCATAAACATGCCGCAGATAGGCCTGATCCCCCACCACCGTGGTAAAGCAGTCCTTCAGGCCCATCCGGTGAACCCGGCATCCGCTTCCCGTTTCCGCGATCACCTCGCAGACCGCGCTGCCGAAGCCGCCGGTCACCGTATGCTCCTCCACGGTGATCAGGTCCGAAAACCGTCCCGCCAGCTCCCGGATCCGGTCCGCGTCCAGGGGCTTCAGGCAGGGAAAGCTCCAGACCTCCGCCCCGATTCCCTGCTCCGCCAGGCGTTCCGCTGCCCGCTTCAGCTCCACCAGGATGCCTCCCGCGGAGAGCAGCGCGATATCCTTCCCCTCCCGCAGGCGGATTCCCTTCGGGAAGGTCCAGTCCGTGATTTCCCCTTCATGGGCCCGGGGCTCATTGCCCCGCCCCAGCCGCAGGTAGCAGGTGCCCTTCGTGGCAAACATGACCGGCACCGCCGCCTCCGTCTCCGCGGGATCGCCCGGGGTGAAGCAGGTGATGTCCGGGATCGCCCGCATCACCGCCATATCCTCCGTCGCGTGGTGACTCATGCCCAGGCTGCCGTAGACGAATCCTCCGCCCACGCAGACGATTTTCACGTCCAGCCCGTGATAGGCGCAGTCGTTCCGGATCTGCTCCAGCGGCCGCAGGGTCGGAAAATTGCCGATGGAATACACAACCACCTTCCGGCCCGTCATGGCGAGCCCGGCCGCCAGTCCCACCATGCTCTGCTCCGCGATGCCCGCGTTGATCAGCCGGTCCGGAAACCGCTCCTTCACCGGGCGCAGCACGCCGAAGCCCAGATCCCCCGTAACCAGCATCACCCGGGGATCCCGCTCCATCTCGCGGAGCAGCGCTCTCACAAACGCGTCTCTCATGGTCTTTGCGCCTCCAGTTCCCTCAGCGCCGCCTCATACTCCTCGCCCTGGGGGGTCCGGTAATGCCAGAGGATGTTGTTCTCCATGAAGGAGACGCCCTTCCCCTTTACGGTGTGCGCAAGAATGACCGTGGGCTTCCCGCTTCCGGCAAGGCTCCATGCCCGGTCGAAGGCCTGCTTCAGTGCCCCGGTGTCATGCCCGTCGCAGCTCATGGCATTCCATCCGAAGTCGCGCCATTTGCTTTCGAAGGGCTCCAGCCGCAGCGTCCGGTCCACAAAGTCCAGGCTCTGCATATGGTTGTAATCCACCACCGCCACCAGCCGGTCCAGCCCGAACTGGGCCGCCTGCAGCGCACTCTCCCAGACCGCGCCTTCGTCACATTCCCCGTCGCCCAGCACGACGACCGTCCTCCAGGAGGCGCCGTCCATCCGGGCGCCAAGCGCCAGCCCGGTTCCGATGGCCAGCCCGTGACCCAGGGCGCCGGTGGAAACCTCCACCCCCGGCACGCCCTTGTGGCTCACGTGTCCGCTGAGCCGGGAGCCATTGGCGTAATGGGTGCGCAGCTCCTCCACGGGGAAAAAGCCCGTCTCCGCCAGGGCGGAATAAACCGCGCTGCCCGCGTGCCCCTTGCTCAGGATCAGCCGGTCCCGCTCCGGCCATTTCGGGTTCGCCGGATCCACCTTCAGCACGGAGGCATACAGCACGGCGATAATCTCCGCCGCGCTGAAAATGGAGCCGATATGGCTCCCCCGGCTCAGATGGGTCATCTCCAGCCCGTTTCTCCGGATCAGCCATGCCAGCACCCGGGGATCCCGGACATCCGGCCTTCCCTCCGGAAAGGCGCTGTGGACCTTTGCTTCGTAACTGTCTGCCATCCGCTGCGGCTCCTCTTACTTCTCTTTCGCGGCCTTTTCCGCCTTCCTGAACACCCCGGCGATTGTCTCCCAGAACAGCTTCCAGTCCAGGGGGAAGCTCTGATTCCGGGCGTATTCCACCCGCAGCTGATTCTTCCGCGGAAGCACCAGCCGCTCGAAATTGCCCACCGGATCCTCCTCGCCCACGATCTCGTCCTGGGCGATGTACTCGATGCTGCTGCGGTCCGTCACCCCCGGCCGCACCCACAGGATGCACTCCTGCTCCTTCGTGTACTGATTCGTGTACAGAAGCAGCTCCGGGCGCGGGCCGACAAAGCTCATGTCTCCCTTCAGGATGTTGAACAGCTGGGGCAGCTCGTCCAGCTTCAGCTTCCGCATGATCCGTCCGGCGCCCGTCACCCGGGCATCGTTCTTCGCCGTGGTGCCGCCGGTGCGGTCCGCCCCGACCACCATGCTGCGGAACTTGTAAATATAGAAGGGCTGATTATGGTATCCGCCCCGCACCGCCTTGTAGATGATCGGCCCGGGGGAATCCAGCTTCACCCAGATCGCCAGGGGAATCATCAGCACCAGCCCCGGAATCAGCAGGAGCAGCGCCAGCAGCAGATCCAGCCCCCGCTTTACCACCCGGCTGTAGAAGGGGTGGCTCAGGGGCCCGTCCCAGTAGGGCAGCTTCGGTAAATCCTTTCCGCTCATCTTCTCGCTCTTTTCCGTTTACATCTTTTCCAGCAGCTCGCTCAGCCGGTTCAGCTCATCCATGCTGCCGTACTGCAGCACGATTCTTCCCTTCTTCACGGTTCCGGTCAGGGTCGCCTTCATGCCCGTCTTCTCCAGCAGCCGCTCCTGCAGCTCCCGCATTTCGGGCTCCAGCTCCGTCTTCCGGGGCGGCTTTTTCTGCGGCGCTTTCATCCGCGCGGCCAGGGCCTCGGTCTGACGGACGTTCAGCCCCTCCTCCGCGGCCTTGCGGCCCAGCTGGATCTGCTCCTCCGGGGTCGCCAGCCCCGCCAGCACCCGGGCATGCCCGGCGCTGAGCTGACCCTCCCGGACCATGTCCGTGATCTCTTCCGGCAGGCTCAGCAGCCGCAGCAGATTCGCGACCGCGGGCCGGCTTTTCCCCAGCCGGACCGCCACCTTGTCCTGCGTGTATCCGCAATGCTGCATCAGGTCCCGGATACCCCGGGCTGCTTCCATGGGGTTCAGGTCCTCCCGCTGCAGGTTTTCGATCAGCGCGACCTCGCGCTGCTGGGTCAGGTTCAGCTCCTTGACCAGGCAGGGCACGGTCTCCAGCCCTGCCTGCCGGCTCGCCCGGTATCTCCGCTCGCCGGCGATGATCCGGAACCTGCCCCCGCTGCCCGGTGTGGCCACCACGATCAGGGGCTGCAGCACGCCCTGATCGCGGATGCTGTCCGCCAGCAGGCTCAGGCTCTCCTCGTCAAAATCCTTCCGCGGCTGGTCCGGATTGGGATCCAGCAGGCCCACGGAGATCTCCTGCAATGCCGAACTGTCCAGCTCCTCCGTTTCCTCGAACAGGGAGTCCAGCCCCCGGCCCAGGCCATGCGCCTTCTTCGCCATGCTATGCTGCCCTCCTTATTCCTTCTTCCGGTTCCGATCGATGACTTCCTTCGCCAGGGATTCATAGGCCCGGGCTCCGGCGCTTTTGGGATCATATTGATGAATGGGTTCCCCGTGGCTGGGCGCCTCTCCCAGCCGCACGTTCCGGGGAATCGTGGTGGCAAAAACTTCCTTTTTGAAATGCTTCTTTACCTGCTCCACCACCTGCAGCCCCAGATTGGTCCGGCCGTCCAGCATGGTCAGCAGCACGCCCTCGATCTCCAGATGGGGGTTTGTGGTCTTTTTCACCCGGCTGATGGTGCTCATCAGGCTGGTCACCCCTTCCAGCGCGTAATATTCGCACTGGATCGGAATCAGCACGGAATCCGCCGCGTTCAGTGCGTTCAGCGTCAACAGGCTCAGGCTGGGCGGGCAGTCGATCAGGATAAAGTCAAAACGATCCCGGGCGGGGCCCAGCACGGTTTTCAGATAGTATCCCCGGCGCTCCTCGCTCACCAGTTCCACTTCCGCGCCGGCCAGCCGGATATCCGCGCCGATCAGCTTCAGCTTCTTGACGCCGGTTTTCTGGATGCAGTCGTCCAGCTGCGTCCGGCCCATCATCAGGTCATAGATGGAATTGTTCTCCTTCACCCGGCAGCCCAGCCCGCTGGTCGTGTTTCCCTGGGGATCCAGGTCCACCATCAGGGTCTTCTTCCCTTTCTCCGCAAGCCAGGCGGACAGATTCACGGCGGTCGTCGTCTTTCCGACGCCGCCCTTCTGATTCGCGATCGCGATCACCTTTGCCATGGAAGCTTCCCTTCCTCCCCGGAATCAATCCCGCAAAATTCAACACTCTATATTACCTCATTCCCCGGACTTTTTCAAGCCGAAAGGAGGGCGGGGGCAGGGCGGCAAAAAGAGCGCCGGAGCCGTGCCGGCGGACACGCGGACAGCGCATCGCGCAGAAAAAAAGGGCCGCTCGTGCGAGCGGCCCGGAATAACAGGGTCAGGGATTATTTGCCGGCGGCATTGAAGGTGTCGCACAGGGCCTGCCAGGCAGGCATGCCGGCCTCGATGATCTCGGCGGGCGTGCCGTCCAGGTTCCACAGCAGGCTCGGGCCCAGCACGTCGTTCTGCGTTCCCAGCAGGCTGACGCGGTTGGCCACGGAGTTGGTCAGCAGGTGCTTGTAGGTCTCATCGACGGCCCGCTCGTCGGTCATGTTGTACTTGTCGCCGATCCAGGCATCCTCGGTGTCCACACCGGGGGTGTCGTTGGTCCACATGTCATAGATGAACGCCAGCTTCTGCACGGTTTCCGCATCGTAGCAGGAGGGGATCATGGTGATGTTGTCGCAGCCGGAGCCGACGGTAATGTAGTTCATGCCCGCTTCCTTCACGGGGAAGGCCACCAGGCCCCACTCATCCTGCATGTTGGCCAGCTCGGTGGTGCTGGAATCGCCGTTGCCGAAGGCCAGTCCGCCGTAGCACTGATAGGAGTAGAAGCCGATGTCCATGGACTTGAAGGCTTCCTTGTAGTAGTCCCAGTTGCCGTCCTCGGGCTGCGCATAGAAATACTTCTCCCGCAGTTCCCGGGCCTTGGTCAGGGCTTCCAGGGTGGCATCGGTGTTCATCGCCGGATAGAGCTTGCCGTTCTCGTCGAAGTCGAACCACTTGCCGCCGTTGCCGAACACGAAGGCGTTCTGCATGTCGTCGAAGGAGCCGGTGAAGCCCCAGCGATCGATGGTGCCGTCATTGTCGGTGTCCGCGGTCAGCTTCGCGAGCATTTCCTCGAACACGTCCCAGGTCCAGGTACCTTCCTTCTGCATGTCATAGATGCTGTTCCAGTCGATGCCGGCCTGTTCCAGAACCCGCTTGTTGAAGTACAGCACGGCGCGGGGCTCGGTGTATCCGGCATAGCAGCCGTAGGTCTTGCCGCCGATGGTGACGAAATCGCGGTCCAGCTGGTTCCACTTCTCCCCGGAGAAGTCATAGTTCCAGTCCGCCGCCACGCCGTTGGTCATCAGGGAGCCGATCTTGCCGGGCTCGACGATGAACATGGCCAGCTTGTCATCCTCGCCGCCGTTGGTCACGAAGTCGATCATGACCTGCGCGCAGGTGTTCCAGTCACCGTTCTGGATCTGATGCAGTTTCACATTGTAGGTGTCCTGCAGCCACATCCGATAGTCGTACTGCAGCTGCTGCTCTTCGGTCAGATCCGTGGTCTTGGTGACCCAGTCTTCACCGGACCAGTAATCATAGATGTAAACATCCTTGCCGCCGAAATCAATGCCTTCCTTGACTTCGGGATAGCCTTCGGGAGCTTCGGCCATCGCGCTGCAGCACACAAGCAGCATCATCGCGGCCATTACCAGAGCCATGATCTTCTTCATACCGGGATAACCTCCTTCTTATTTGCGGCATATCCGTTGTTTTCCCACAGCAAACGCCGGGGGACGGCCTCGCGCCGTCTCCAAAGGAATACCTTCTGAAACGCCCGGGAGCCTCTTTCAACATCATGCCTTATGCGGAAATCTTATCACGTTCCCGATTCCTTGTAAAGATTTTTTCCTGTATTGGTATTTTTTTTAACCGAATTGAAACATTCATTTCATGCTCCGGGGAAGCGGGTTTCCTGCCTTCCTCCGGAGACCCGCAGATCGACCTCAGTCCCGTCCCTGGCGCCGGTTTCCCCCGTCCCGGTGTTCCCGGACCAGGCTCACCGCAAAGAAGATCAGGAACATGGGAATTCCCACCGCTCCCGCCGGAATCCACCATTCCGCGCAGAACCGCAGGAACATCTCCAGCGTGGTGTCGACCATGTAGCGGCTCCGGAAGGCGGAAGGATCCTGCGAGACAATCCTTCCGACCGCAAATACCAGGATAAGAAGCAATCCAATAAATATGAAGAAAGTGGCAGCTTTGCGATCCCTTTTCATGTTATGTTTCCCCTCCGATGATTCCGTCCGGCTTTCTTTTCTCGTTTTCCCCGTTCCTTATTCCGTCAGCTCCCTCAGATGGCGGATCACCCGATCCTCCTCCCCGGTCGGCCGGACGGGGGAATCCTCCGGACAGTACAGCACGGCCTTTACGCCCGCGTCCTTTGCGCAGAGCACATCGATGGTCCGGTCCCCCACATAGGCCGTGCTTTCCTTTTCCAGACCGTATTTTTCGACCAGGTATTCCACCCCCGCTCCGGAGGGTTTCGGCGGAAAGCCGTACTCAAAGGTGACGATCTCGGTGAAGTATTCCGTGAGGCCCAGCCGGCGGAGCACCTGCGCGGTCGACGCGCCGCGGTGCGTATAGACAAAATGCGCCGCGCCGGCGCTCCGCAGCGCCTCCAGCGTTTCCGCCGCTCCGGGAATCAGCGTGATGTCCCGCAGCTTTTCGTGGCTGATCTCCCGGTAGCGCCGGTACAGTCCGTCATAATCCCGGCCGAACCAGGCCGCCAGATCCCGCAGATACGCGGAGACCGCTCCCCTTTTGACGGCGGACATGATCTCATCGAATGTATCGGCCGCGCCGGTTTCCCGCGCCACCGCAACCAGGCTGGACACAATGGCTCCGTAGGAATCCAGCAGGGTCCCGTCCAGATCCCAGATATAGGCTTTCAGCACGTCAGCGGCTCCTTCCCTTTTCCCCGCGGTCCGGGCAGAATTCCGGCAAAAGCCCGGGAATCCGCGCGTTTTTTTCTGCTTGACAAGCGGGGAGAAAACGGATATAATCCCTTCGTTGTCACGCGAAGGGCAATGGTGTAATGGTAACACGTGGGTCTCCAAAACCTTTGTTGAGGGTTCGAGTCCTTCTTGCCCTGCCAGGCGAAACCCCTTGAGAATCAACGTTCTCAGGGGTTTTTCTTTTGCCTTGGAGCAGGGAAAAATCGCTGAAAGCGGCAAGGAAAAAGCCTTTTTTCCCGAAAAAAACATCGTATGGTTGGACAATGGTTGTCAAGATTGTTGACAAATTGTTGACAAAAGGAAAAGCCCAAAAGAACTCCGTTCAATTCCCATAAGCTTCCCTTTCCCCCGGCTCCTTCAAAAAAGTGTAGTCCAAACTGAAGTTCAAACTGTAGTCCAAATATGAAAGAAAATTGCTTCCTGAAGCATCAGGGCTGCGTCCGGAGTTCCCAGAAGGCGATCGCCGCTGCGGTCGCCACGTTCAGGGAGTCGATTCCTTCAGCCATGGGGATCCGGACAATCTGATCCATCCGCGACAGGGTTTCCAGAGTCAGTCCGGTATCCTCCGTGCCCAGAAAAACGGCAGCCTTTTCCAGCCCGCGGAGCCCCTCATCTCCCAGATTCACGCACGGCTCCTGCAGGGCAAAGCCCAGCGTCCGGAATCCCTCGGCCCGCAGGGCCTCCGACGCCTCCGCGGGTGCGCAGCGCGTCCAGGGCAGGCGGAAGACCGCACCCATGCAGACCCGCACCGCCCGTCGGTGAAATGGATCCGCACAGTCCGGCGAAAGCAGCAGGGAATCCACCTTCAGCGCGGCCGCCGCGCGGAAAATGGCGCCGACATTGGAGGGCTCGTTCAGTCCTTCCAGAAAGGCAACCCGTCTCGCGCCATGAAGGCAGGAGGACAGCGGCGTCTGTGCGGGCCGGGGAAAGGCGCAGAGCACCCAGGCCCGCTGCAGGCGGAACCCTGTCAGCGCCGCCAGTATGTCGTCCTCCGCTGTGTATACCGGCGTACTCCCCGCCAGGCGAACCAGATCCGCGCCGCTGGTATTCACCATCTTTTTCCGCATCAGCATGGCGACGGGCTTTAATCCGGACTCCAGCGCCGTCCGGACCACCTTCGGCCCTTCGGCGATCAGCATGGACTCCTCCGGCCGCTGCCTGCTTCGCAGCTGGGCGTCCGTCATGCCAAAGAACATCTGCACTTCCGGAGCGGACGCCGAAGCAATCTCCATAACAGCCACTCGTTTGCCTCCCGCTGTTTCCTTCCGGACAAACATACCTGATTTCTCTGGAAAAATCAAGTTTTCCCTCTCTGTCTTCTATGTGGCATAAACCTGCCCGCATCCGGCAGCACGGAGCCATCTTTTCCATTCCCATTCCGTGGAGAATATGATATACTTTTTCTGCTCCGGAGGGAGCGGATATTGGAATCTTCATCGGAAAGGGTATTTGCATGCAGAAACAGGAACGGTCCGCCATGCTGGGAACCATGTCCATGGGAAAGCTGGTTCCGAAGGTCAGTGTCCCCATCATGGTTTCCATGCTGGTGCAGGCGCTGTACAATGTGGTGGACAGCATCTTTGTCTCCCAGTTTGACCCCAACGGCCTGACCTCCGTCTCGCTGGCCTACCCCTTCCAGATGCTGATGGTCGCGCTGTCCGTCGGTATGGGAACCGGAATCAACAGCCTGCTGAGCCGCCGGCTGGGCGAGCGGCGTCCCGCGGAAGCCCGCCGGGCTGCCTGGAACGGGCTGCTGATCGAAATCCTCGGCTCCCTGCTCTTTGTCATCCTGGGTCTTTTTTTCGCCGGGCCGCTGATGCGCCTGGTGGTATCGGACAACCTGAAGAATGCGGACTGGATTCTGGCCACGGGCCGGGATTATCTTTCCATCGTGTGCACCTTCTCCACCGGTATCTTCATGGCGGTATTCCTGGAGCGCTGTCTGCAGGCGACCGGAAACACGACGCTGTCCATGATCACGCAGCTCGCCGGCGCGGTGACAAACATCATCCTGGATCCCCTCCTGATTTTCGGCTATCTGGGTCTCCCGCAGCTGGGCGTGTCCGGCGCGGCGATTGCCACGGTGATCGGCCAGTGGGTTTCCGCGCTGGTCGGCTTCCTGCTGAATCAGCGGAAAAATCCGGAGCTGAAGCTGCTGCGCGCCGATTTCCGGATTTTCCGGAACGATCTGCGGGACATCGTTGCCGTGGGCTTTCCCAGCACCATCATGTCCGCCCTGGGGTCGGTGATGAACCTGGGGATGAATGCCATTCTTTCCGGGTTCGCGGAGAGCAACGCTGCCCTGAATGTTCTCTCGGTCTATTTCAAGCTGCAGTCCTTCATCTTCATGCCGGTTTTCGGCCTGTCGAACGGGATTATCGCAATCATCGGATACAATTACGGCGCCCGGATGAAGGCCCGGGTTTATCAGTGCATCCGCGTTGCGCTGTACTGGGCGATCACGATCATGCTGATCGGCACGATCCTGTTCATGGTCTTCCCGGGAGCCATGATGTCCATCTTCGAATCGGAGGCGGAGGCGGAACTGACCGCCCAGATGACGCAGATCGGCGTAGTCGCCATGCGCATCATCTCCTCCAGCTTTGTTTTCGCCGCCATCGGAATTGTCCTGTCCACTGTCTTCCAGGCCGTGGGCAAGGGCGTCTACAGCATGCTGATGAGCATCTGCCGCCAGCTGGCCATCCTGCTGCCGGTGGCCTGGCTGATTGCCACGCTGACCGGGAATGTCTATCTGGTCTGGTGGTGTTTCCCCGTTGCGGAAGCGGTCTCGCTCGTCATCTGCCTGCTGTTTTACCGGAAATGCAACCGGGAGATGCTGGCGACGCTTTGACGGTTTTCTCCCATCGGTTTTCCCGGGTTTTCTGACGGAGTTTCCTCCCGCGGCCGCCTGGCCGGATCGCGGAAGTAAAAATGAGCACAACGGAGGAGAGGCGCATGAAGTTTCAGGCTGTTATTTTCGATCTGGACGGCGTAATCTGTTTCACGGACGAGTATCATTACCGCGCATGGAAATCCATGGCGGACAGCATGGGAATCCCCTTTGACCGCACCATCAACAACCGGCTGCGGGGCGTAAGCCGCATGGCCAGTCTGGAGATTATTTTGGAAAAATACCATGGCCCGGCGCTGAGCGAGGAGCAGAAAGCGGCACTCGCCCAGCAGAAAAACGATATCTACCGGGAGTCTCTCAAGGAGATGAGCACCGCTGACCTCAGCGATGAGGTGAAGGAAACCCTGGACGGGCTGCGGGCCATGGGGCTTCAGCTCGCCATCGGCTCCTCTTCCAAAAACACACCCTTTATCCTGGGCCAGATCGGGCTTTCCGGGTATTTTGACGCCGTCAGCGACGGCAACAACATCACTCACTCCAAGCCGGATCCCGAGGTTTTCGTGAAGGCGGCCCAGATGCTGGGCATCGCCCCGGAGCACTGCCTGGTCGTGGAGGATGCTGTATCCGGCGCGGAGGCAGGCCACGCGGGCGGCATGAAGGTCGCGTGCCTGGGCGACGCGGCAAAGAACGGGGCCGGAGACTGGAACATGGAAAGCATCCGGGAACTGCTGGATATCGTGAAGGAATAAAACTCGAGGATAGGGTAGAGGGAGGGCGTTAACCCTCGCCCCTCCCATTGCACCGTACGTACCGGTCTGGTATACGGCGCTACATCGAAACATGGTTTCAAGTATT
>ONCV01000008.1 GCA_900316415.1 uncultured Eubacteriales bacterium | reverse complement strand
GTAAAGTTCTACTGCTTTCTTTCGTTGCTCATAGCTGTACAAGTGCAGACCCTCCTTGTCCCGCTGTCACCGGCGGTCCAGGAATCCGTCCGCACCCCCAAGCCAAAAAACCAATGACATTGTCCTTCGCTGCGATCATCATGCTGGGGACCAATGACTGCAAGGCTGTGTTTGACGCAACGGTGGAAGAGGATTATGTCAGTCCGTCCCGTTTTGATGACGAGCATATCAACGCGGAAGGACACGGTATTCTGGCAGAGGCGATTTACCGGACCCTGACGGATTCTTTTCTTCAGACCGGCTGACGGTGATCAGCGCATGCATGGATGAAAGCGTCAAACAGCTTCTGATGGTCCGGATAACGGTCGCTGAGTGATTCCGGGTGCCACTGAACACCGAGGACAAAAGGATGATCCGGCAGTTCAATGCCTTCAATCAGTCCGTCCGGAGCTATGGCGTTGACCCGGAGGTTTTTCCCCAGCACTTTGATGCCCTGGTGGTGCCTGCTGTTGACGCGCAGCGTGCCTGCACCCATGACGGAGGACAGGAGCGTATCCGGCTTGACATCCACTTCATGCACCGGGTCTCCGGGCATGTCAAACCGGGGATGGCTCAGTTGCGTTCCGAACTGGGACACCAGATCCTGATAAAGCGTCCCGCCCAGGACGCAGGAAAGGAGCTGCATTCCGCGGCAAATGGCCAGGACCGGCATCCGGCGTGTTAACGCTTCCCGGCACAGCGGGATTTCCATGGCGTCCCTGCACGCGGAAAAGTCTCCGCAGCAGGGCATTCTCTGTTCTCCGTATTCCGCTGGGTTTACATCCTGACCGCCGGTCAGCAGTAAGCCGTCTACCCGGGCAAGCAGCGCAGAAATCTGCTCCCGGTCATCGGTGACGGGGAAAAGGACAGGCGTGCCGCCCGCCCGCAGGACCGATTCCACATAATCCTGATTGACAGTGATCTTTTTCTCTTCCACCCAGGAAGGCACGACCCCGATCAGCGCCATACGTAACACCTCCGACTTTTCTGCGACTATTATAATCTGTTTTTTCAGCAAGACAAGGCAGGAAGTGATTTCTTTCGCAGGAAAAATGAAAATACACCCAAAAATCAGTTTGCGGAATCTTCGCACGCTGCTTCCTGAGCTGCATTTGCGCACCTGGCGTGGATACTCCTTGAACACTCATCCGCAATCACAGGCAGTTCATCATGAATTCTCGGAAGCCCAGTACAATCAACGGTTGAACGAGCAGGAATACGACATCGAGATGTTCTACAACCGCAAGTGGCTCATTCACATGATTCGTATAACCCGTTATAATCTGGCAGCGGATAATCAACTTCATAGTTTTTACAGAGCGAAATAAACTGCTTGGCGGAAGCGGTCAGAAATTTGTCCTTATGATAAATTATATAGAAATTCCTGCTGAAAACTAAACCCTGCACTTTGACTGTACAAATCAATCCCTGTTTCAATGCAGGCAAAATCATTCGATGCGGCAAAACGGAAATGCCAAGTCCATTGATGGCAGCATTGACCAATGCTGTCGTACTCATAGCTTCCCATGCGGGAACAACATGAATGCCTGCTTGGACAATTATCCTGTCAAAGACATCTCTTGTGCCGCTGCCTTTTTCTCTCAACAGGAACCGTTGCTTTTCAAATTCTTCGATGGGAATTATTTGTCCCTGTGTCCAACCTTTGTCAGCACCACAAATAACACTCAGATGGTCTTCCATATAGGCTTCAGACACAATATTTGTATCATGGGCAACACCTTCAATCAACGCACAATCCAACTCATTAGCCAATATTTTTTGTTCCAGACGATCAGTTGGTTCAACCGTAACTCTTACATCAATTCCAGGACAAATCGCAGAGAATGCCTTCACATAATTCGGTAAAAACTGCGAACCGATGGTAATGCTTGCTCCTATACGAAGAATACCCTTGGAGTCCCAATCACGCAGAACTGTTTCCATATCTGAAAATAAGTCGGAAATATGAATCGCGTATTGCAGAAAATGCTGCCCCGCATCGGTGATCTGTAATCTTCTGCCGATTCTGTCAAACAGGCGTACGCCGTAATATTGTTCCAGTTCCTTAATGGCAAGGCTGACTGCCGGTTGTGTCATGTGTAAAACTTCCGCTGCTTTGGTGGAATTATATCCGTTTTCGCATACGGTACGGAATATGATCATGTGTCGTATCGTCATAATAAGCTCCTTATATTAGAATACTTATCGTTCCTGTTAAATTATATTATTTCCGTTATCATAAATCAAGTGGTATAAAGTTAAAAAACACGGAAAGGATGGCATTTTTGAAGTGAACAGCCTGCAAAAATACAAAAAATTGTTTTTTTCCACTTTCAAACTGAGTGCTTGCACTTTTGGCGGTGGATTTGTAATCATTCCCTTGATGCGAAGGAAATTCGTGGAGGAACTTGGTTGGATTGAAGAAGATGAGATGATGGATCTGACTGCAATAGCACAGTCTTCTCCGGGTGCAATAGCAGTTAATGCTTCCATTTTGGTTGGTTATCATGTAGCAGGATTCCCCGGCGCAATGCTTACTGTATTGGGAACTGTGTTGCCGCCATTGATTATTATATCAATCATTTCCATGTTTTATCAGGCATTTCGAGATAATGCCATTGTAAATATGGCGATGGCAGGAATGCTTTGCGGAGTGGCAGCGGTGATTTGTGATGTTGTGATCAATATGGCAAAAACCATTTTTCAAAAGAAACGGTTATTGCCGATTATCGTTATGCTCGGTTCTTTTGTCGCCGTTCGCTTTTTCTCTGTGAATATCATAGCCATTATTCTTGTGTGTGGCGTGATCGGAGCAGCGGATACATGGTATCAAGGAAGAATGCGGAAAGAAGGTGATGAGAGATGATATATCTTGAATTGTTCTGGAGCTTTTTTCAGATTGGATTATTCAGCATTGGTGGTGGATATGCTGCCATGCCTTTGATTGAGAATCAAGTGGTTGATATTCACCCCTGGCTGACAATGACACAATTTGCGGATATTATGACCATCGCTGAAATGACACCCGGCCCCATAGCCATCAACTCCGCAACCTTTGTTGGTATCCAAGTTGCAGGACTGCCCGGTGCAATGATCGCAACCGTTGGGTGTGTGTTTCCATCCTGTGTTATCGTAACGACCCTTGCCTATATCTATTATCGTTTCCGTGGGTTGAATATGGTGCAGGGTGTGCTTGCCGGACTTCGCCCTGCGGTCATTGCAATGATCGCATCGGCGGGTATCTCGCTGTTGATTATGGCACTGTATGGGCAGAGAACGCTTCCGAATGACTTGCTATCTCTGGATTTGATTGCCGTGATGATTTTTGCCATTGGCATTTTTGCTTTAAGAAAATGGAAGCCGAATCCGCTTTGGGTTATGGCAGGCTCAGGTGTTGCAGGAATTATCCTGTATTCGCTTCTGTAAGAAAGGAGACGCAGTGATGAAATACACGATAAAGGCAGGAGTTCTTTATAAAAATGAACCGCAACTTGCTTTGGCGAGAATAAAAAGTGCGTTGCTCGGTTCGCAAAGAAAGATTCTCAGCATCGCAGACGATCTGCTTTTAACGGCAGATGTCCGTTATCTCGATGAAGCAAAAGCCAGTTCCGGTGATGTAAGAAACCGAGAATATATTCTGACTGACAGCGAAAACCGATTGCTTGGTTCTGCCCATCCCGGATATGCAGATGGTGATGATCCCGATGTGGTGGGCTGGCCGATTTGCAGAATGCCAAGAGTTGACCACGCCATTATTGTTGTGAACGGCGAAGAATATCTCTTGACCATGCACAATAGCCAGAACTACTCTTTGATAAACAACGCCAATTCTGAGGTTCTCCGCATCATGCACAAGGGCATTGCAGGAGGATGGATTGTGGAAGATACTTGCGGTTTCCTCCCGGAAATTATTTGCGGTATATTTATCTTTTGCAGATATATAGAGCAAGAGAATGAATTTCTGATTGTGTAGAAAGCGTCTTTGCCGCAATATGGTTCATCTGCATGTATTCTCAAGCAGCCTGTTCATCAGTTCGCGGCAGGCTGCGCTGGCAGGCTGGTTCGCCCGGGTGATCATGCACACGGTATGGGCGGGAGGATCACCGGTCAAGCGGATTTTGACGATTTCTCCGGTACGAAGCTGTTCCTGGACCATAAATTCCGGCAGGAAGGCTGCGCCCAGCCCGCTGCACACCATGGGCACGATCTGGGACATAGCGGATACGAAGGTGGTGGGATGAAACAGCAGGCCGTGCCGGGCAAAGTATCCGCACAGCATTTCATAACTCACGCTTTTCCGGGGCATTGCCACAAAGGGCCAGGAAGCGATCTGTTCCAAAGTACAGCAGACTTCAGGGTCGGCCTTTGCGGAAATGGATGCGGGAGCCACCAGCACGTCGGGGAAAGTGGCCAAAGTTTCCACGTTCAGGGAAGCGTTTTCATGAAGGGGCTTGGTGACGATGGCCAGATCGGCCAGGCCATGCAGGATCAAAAAGATCGCGTCCTCGCTGGTCATGCTGCGTACGTTGATCTGTACGCCGGGGTACTCCTGCCGATAATCCCGCAGGGCGGGCAGCAGCGTGCCCCGCAGCGCCACTTCGCTGGCGGCGATGGTGATCTGCCCGTCGTGCAGATGGGCCATGTTTTTCAGCTCGGTTTCGGCGCAGGTGATGTGCTGCACGGCCTCCTGTACGTGCGCAAAGAGGATTTCGCCTTCGTGGGTCAGGGTAATTCCCCTGTTGCTGCGAATGAAAAGCTGACAGGCCAGCTCCTGCTCCAGCCGGTTGATGATCCGGGTGATGTTGGGCTGGCTGTTGTGCAGTATACGCGCCGCCATGGTAAAGCTTTCGCAGGTGGCCACATGATAGAAAATCCGATACGATTCATAGGATGCCGCCACGTTTTCCCCTCCATATCAAATCCTGATAGCCGACATGTAAAATATATCTTTTACAGAGAGCAAAGTCAAGTGTATAATCATTTTTGTGTGAGAATACACAAATTCACGCACGATGGGAAGCATGCAAACCATGAACAAGGATCTGACGGAGGGAAAACCATCCACAGTATTATGGCGGGCTATTCTGCCGGGGTCAAGCTGAATAACCTGGTCATTACTTCCTTTACCACGCTGGCCAACGGCATTTCCAATTACACGGCGCAGAACATCGGCGCGGGCAAGCGGGAGCGTGTGCGGCAAGGCTTGCGGGCAGGGCACAAAATGGTGTGGCTGCTGTGCGTCCCTTTCTGCTTGCTGTATTTCTTTGCGGGAGAGGCGCTGGTACGGTTCTTCATGGATGATCCGACGGAGCAGGCCTTACGAACCGGCATCGTTTTTTTGCGCATTCTCTCGCCCTTCTATTTCGTGGTTTCCGCCAAGCTGGCGGCGGATGGCGTGCTGCGCGGAGCGGGCATGATGCGGCAGTTTATGACGGCCACCTTTACCGACCTGATCCTGCGGGTGATGCTGGCGATCCTGCTTTCCCGCACGGCGCTGCAGTCCACGGGGATCTGGTGCGCCTGGCCCATCGGCTGGGTGATCGCCACCGGCGTGTCCCTGCTTTTTTACCGAAAAGCATTTGTATCTCTCCCGGGAAACACCGTTCCCAGCCGGGAACGTGTTGAATAAAAAAAGGAGGAACCCTCTATGAAGAACCGTATCCTCGCCCTGCTGACCGCGCTGGCCATGCTGCTGTGCATCCTGCCCGCGGCCCTGGCCACAACCGCCACCGAAACCGCTGTTGTCACCGGCACCGGCACAGCCCAAGGCTTTGGCGGCGATGTGACCGTGACCATGACCCTGGACGATGGCGAAATCGCCATTGTGGAGATCGTCGGTGACGCCGAAACTGAGGGCATCGGCAGCAAGGTCGTTGAAGAGTGGCCCCAGGCCTTCGTGGAAGCGAACGGCATCGTGGACACCTACACCGGCGCGACCTTTGCCTTCGTTACCCGCGGCGCCGTGATCGAAGCGGCCCGCCAAGCGCTGGAAAACGCCGGCGTGAACCCCGATGATTATATGCGCGAGGCCCAGTCCGAGGAAGCCAAGGACGAAACCTACGAAGCTGACATCGTGGTGGTCGGCGCGGGCGGCGCGGGCATGGTAGCCGCCATCACCGCTGCCGACGAAGGCAAGAAGGTGGTCATCGTGGAAAGCCAGCCTGCCGTGGGCGGAAACTCCGTCAAGGCCACCGGCGGCATGAACGCCGCCAAGACCGTGTATCAGGACAAAAATGAATTCGGCGAAGGCGCCGGCGTGGAAAAGACCCTGGCCGCTGCCGAAGCCTATGCCGACAACGAGGCCATCACTGCCCTGGCTGCCAAGGTCAAGGAGCAGTGGGAAGCCTGGCAGGCCAATCCCGAAGGATATTTCGATTCCACCGAGCTCTTTGCCCTGGATACCCTGATCGGCGGCAAGGGCCTGAACAACCCTGACCTGGTGAACACCCTGGTGAACGACAGCGCCGCCGCCATCGATTGGCTCAGTTCCATTGGCATTGATCTGAACAACGTGGCGGCCTTCGGCGGCGCGTCCGTCAAGCGCATCCATCGTCCGGTGAACGCCGAGGGCAAGGTGGTCTCCGTAGGCGCTTATACCGTGCCGCTGCTGGAAAAGGCCAGTCAGGAACGGGACAACATTACCCTGCTCACCGACACCACCGCCACCCAGATCCTGACCAATGAGGCCGGCGCGGCCTGCGGCATCGTGGCCACCGGCAAATCCGGCAACACCGTCACCGTCAACGCCAAGGCCGTGATCCTGGCCAGCGGCGGCTTTGGCGCCAACCTGGATATGGTGGTCAAGTACGCGCCTCAATTGGACGGCTTCATGACCACCAATGCCGCCGGCATCCAGGGCCAGGGCATCGAAATGGCCCAGGCGCTGGGCGCCGCCACCGTGGATATGGAGCAGATCCAGATCCATCCCACCGTGCAGGCCGATACCGCTTCCCTGATCACCGAAGGCCTGCGGGGCGACGGCGCGATCCTGGTGAACGCGGAAGGCAAGCGCTTCATCGACGAAGTGGGCACCCGGGACGTGGTCTCTGCTGCCGAGATCGCCCAGCCCGGCGCCTTCTCCTGGCTGGTGGTGGACCAGAAGATGGTGGATGCTTCCTCTGTCATTCAGGGCTACATCAACCGGGGCTTCATGTACGGCGCGGACAGCTATGAAGCATTGGCCGCGATCCTGGAGATCCCCGCCGACGCTTTTGCCGAAACCATGAACACCTGGAACGGTTATGTGGCTGAAAAGAACGATCCCGAGTTTGGCCGCACCAGCTTTGCCCAGCCCCTGGATACCGCGCCTTTCTATGCGGTGAAGGTCACCGCGGGCATCCATCACACCATGGGCGGTCTGAAGATCGATGAAAACACCCATGTGCTGAATGAAAACGGCGAGATCATCCCCGGCCTGTTCGCCGCGGGCGAGGTCACCGGCGGCGTGCACGGCGCCAACCGTTTGGGCGGTAACGCCGTGGCCGATTTCGTGGTCTTTGGCCGCATTGCCGGTCAACAGGCTGCAGAATATGTAAAGTAATCAGCCCCCTACTGAATACGCGGCGGCCTCTCCGAATGGAGAGGCCGCCGTTTTTGTCTGACTCTTGTCTTCGGGGAAGAATCCAGGCTTCCGTTCTTATTCCAGCAGAGCAACCGACACATCATTGACGTTGGTGCCGGTGGGGCCGGTCATGATCAGGCCGCCGGTCTTTTCCAGCGCGTGATAGGCGTCGTTATCCTGCAACACCGCATCGATTGTGAGTCCCTGGGCCAGAAGCTCCCGGCAGGTGTCCCCGTCCGCATAGCCGCCGGCGGCATCGGTAGGGCCGTCCGTTCCGTCGCTGCCGACCGAGAAAACCGCCGCCCGGGTCAATCCAGCAATGCCGGCGGCGGCGGACAGGGCGATTTCCTGATTCCTGCCGCCGAGCCCGTGTCCGGTGAGTTTAACAACAGTTTCACCGCCGGCGATAAAGGCCAGGGCTTTGCTGTCCGATGCATGGGTCTTCAGAATGGAGGCGAGGAAGCTGCCGGCCTCCCGGGCCTGACAGCAGAGCTGATCAGTCAGCAGAATGGGCTCATAGCCGAGATCGCGGCAGGTTTTTGCCGCCGCTGAGCACAGCTCCCGCACGCTTCCGGTGATCTGGGTGTGCACATTATCCAGGGCCTTGGGCGTTTCAATGCCCAGAAGGCGTTCCGCTTCAGCGGACATCCGCAGGCTGTATTTTTCACGGATGCGCATGGCGTCCTCCGCTGTGGAAGTATCTGGGCAGGCAGGGCCTGAGGCGATCATATCCAGCGGATCGCCGAGAATGTCTGAAAGAATGACGGCTTCCACTTTGGCGGGCCAGCAAAGCTGAGCAAAGCGGCCGCCCTTTACCTGGGACAGGCGCTTGCGGATGGTGTTGATCTCCACAATATCCGCACCGCAGGCCAGCAGCTGGCCGGTAATATCCTGCAGCTCCGCTCCCGGGATCAGAGGCTTTTCAAACAGCGCGCTGCCGCCGCCGGAAAGCAGGAAAAGCACGGTATCCTTTTCCGTCAGATCCGCCACCAGATCCAGAGCGGCCTGGGTTCCGCGGAACGAATTTTCATCCGGTACCGGATGCCCAGCCTCAAAACAGGAGAAGTTCGCGACAGGACCCATCACATGGTCGTATTTGGTGACGACAACACCGTTTTCAATCCGGTCTCCCAGACAGTCGGAAGCGGCCTTGGCCATCTGCCAGGCGGCTTTGCCGGCGGCTACCAGCAGGACACGGCCGGGAAAATCCATGCCGCGGAACGCCCGCTGCACCGCCGCGTCCGGCTGAACGGCGGCAATGACTTCCCGGACAATTTGATCCGCGTGATTACGTAATTGCTGATTCATATATTCCTCCGGATATCAGAAAAAGCGCACACCCTGTCCGCAGACAGGATGTGCGGGATATGTCTGCCGATCAGAAGATGAGGCTGAGAATGAAGATTTCCACCATGGAAGCGAGACCGATAATCAGCGTCATCAGGGTCTGGGTCCTGTAGCCTTCTTCAGGCTGCATCTCACCGAAGTTGGTAACAACCCAGAAATAGCTGTCGTTGGCATGGGAAACCGTCATGGCGCCTGCGCCGATGGCCATAACCACCAGAGCGATCTCCACGGGCGTTGTGAAGCCCAGCACGGAAAGCAGCGGAGCCACAATACCGGCGCTGGTCGTAATCGCCACGGTGGAGGAGCCCTGCGCGGTCTTCAGGATGGCAGCGAGCAGGAAGGGGAAGAAGATGCCGATCGTCTGCAGCGCATTGGCATGGGCTGTGATGAAATTGACCATGTCAGAGGAGGAGATGACCTTGCCGAGCACGCCGCCGGCCGCGGTGACGAACAGAATCGGTCCGACGGTCTTGAGCGTGTCGTTGGTCATATTGTAGAAATCCTTCTGCTTCCCGGAGGTGAACAGCTGAATGATCGCCAGCACGGTACCGACGGCCAGAGCCATAATCGGGGTGCCCAGGAAGGTCAGTAGATCGGCGACAGCGCCGGTCCATTTTGCCATGGCGGCAATGGAGGAGAGGGCCATCAGCAGAATCGGAACCACCAGGGGAGCGATGGCGTTCAGGCCTCCAGGCAGCTTGCCGTATTCAGCCTTGAGTTCCTCATAGGACTTGACGGTTTCACCGTTGTCTCCGGTCTCGTCAGCGCTCTTGATTCTTTTGCCGATAAACTTTGCGTAAATCAGGCCGGCAATCAGCGGGAAGATGGAGCACAGTACGCCGATACCGATTACCAGCAGCAGGTTCTCGCCGACGCCGAGCGTCTGAGCAGCGGCGATGGGGCCGGGGGTCGGCGGAATAAAGACGTGCGCGATATAAAGGCCGCAGGAGAGGCAGACCGTCATGGCCACGGAGGAAACGCCTGTGCGCTTGACCAGGGCCTTGCGGATGGGATTCAGGATCACGAAGCCGCTGTCACAGAAAACGGGGATGGAAACAACCCAGCCCATCAGCTCAATGGCTAGCTGCGGATTTTTCTCACCCACGAGACGGATAACCATATCCGCCAGCTTCAGAGCCGCGCCAGTCTTTTCCAGCACCGTGCCGATGAAGGCGCCCAGGATGATGACGATACCGATGGAGGTGAAGGTTCCGGAGAAACCTGAACCGATGACTCCGGGAATATCCTTCAGCGGGATGCCGGCGACGATGGCCAGCAACAGGGAGATAGCCATAATCGCGAGGAAAGGATGAACCTTCAGCTTGGAGATCAGAAGGATCATCAGCACGATTGCCACCACAAAGGCAATGATCAGAGGAAGACCAGTCATGGAATACCCCTCCTTCAGCATATAAAACTGTAGAACCCAGAAAACCGGATTCACTGTAACACCCCGGCGGAAAAAAGTCAAGCAAAACGCAAAAAAGCGGACAGGAACCGCAAAAAAGAAATACTACTATCGGGTGGGCTTTTTAACACGCCCTTTACGCATATCTCAGTGCTTGAACAGACCTGAAAAGATGCCCTTCTTCTCCGCGGTTTCCTCCGAGATGGAGACAATGCTGTAGCCAGTGGCGCTTACGGCCTGCTTCAGCTTTTCTGCATCCAGCGGCGCCTCCGAGAGAATGGTTGTTTCCCCCTTTGTGTGGGAAGAGGAGACCTTTCGCACCGGAAAGGCTGCGCGGATCGCGTCATTGATGTGCGCCTCGCACATGCCGCACATCATGCCGGAGATTTTTAGCGTTGTCCTGATCATCGTATACCTCCCGAAATGGATTCCTTCTTCTATGCCGGACGGATCGTCCGGGCCATGACCGGGGCCGCCGGCTCGAATCCCATGCGCAACAATAACCTTTCACAACAGCCCCCCGTATCACGGGCGGTCAGGATCAGGAGACTAATCTGTTAGTTTCCTCTAACATCATTATATTCCATTTTTCGATGAAGACAAGCAAAATAATGGAAATACATAAAAAATCTGTTCGCGGGTTTTATTCTCATGAACGGAGGGACCTCCGTTTCGAAGATCTCTTTCATGACACATGGGCGAATCGGGAAGGCTTGGGCCGCAAAGATGAAAATGATTGAAAAAGTGAATCGAATTCAGTGTTGTGTTATACTGCTGTTGGCTGGGACTGTGAGGGAGGCGTGAAACAATGGAGACAAAGGGAGAAGGTGGCACGGAAGGATGCGCATGGACTATTCGGGAAAAATGGATTTAAAACAGCGGAAGATGGCGGTGTATGACAGATGAATGATTTGCGTATAATATTGGATGCTTCGAAGCGAATCGTGTTCTTCGGGGGAGCCGGCGTTTCCACGGCCAGCGGCATTCCGGATTTTCGATCAGAAAACGGGAGGAAGGGCTGCGACGGACTGACGCCGGAGATGATCCTGAGCAAGAGCTTCTTTTATCTGGAAACGGAGCGGTTCTTTGATTATTACCGGACGCATATGCTGTATCCGGATGCGAAACCCAATGCGGTTCATCGTTTCCTGTATGAACTGGAAAAACAGGACAGGCTGCGCGGAATCGTTACGCAGAACGTGGATGGCCTGCACAGAATGGCGGGAAACATTCGGGTCTATGAACTGCACGGCAATGTGCATGAGAATTATTGCGAGGAGTGCAACGCTTCCTATCCAATGGAGTACATTCTTCACGCAGAGGGGATTCCAAGGTGCGAATGCGGCGGAGTGATCAAACCGAACGTCGTGCTGTATGGGGAACCTCTGCCGAAATATGTGTGTATCGGCGCGAGAAGAGAGATTACCAACGCCGACACGCTGATTGTGGCAGGCACGTCTCTGGCGGTGGAGCCTGCCGCATCTTTCCTTGAGGATTTCAGAGGAAGGAATCTGGTCATCATCAATCGGGAAGAAACCGGTGCAGACAGCAGGGCGACGCTGGTGATCCATGAGGATGTGGAACATGTATTCAGAGAGCTGGAGGATGCAGAAAAAAGCTGAAAGCGCGGCAGGTTCAATCTGATATCCCTGAAACCTTTGAAACCGGCGCTGCGGCGCTGAAAGCTGTGCATTGCAGGGCCTGGCCGGGCATGGTATAATGTTGGACAATCAGCAGAAGGCGGAGGTGCAAAGCATGTTAACCCTGGAACAGGCAACGGAACTGAACGCAACCATGGTCACGGAGGATCATCTGATCCTGCATGCAAAGAATGTCTGCTATGCGATGGGTGCCATGGCGAAACACTTTGGAGAAGATGCGGAACACTGGCAGGCAATCGGCATGCTGCACGACTATGACTATGAAAAATACCCGGAGGAGCACTTGCAGCATACGGCGGAACCTCTGCGGGAAGCGGGCGTCTCCGAAGAAGAGATCAGAGCAATTCTTTCGCATGGGTATGGCATTTGTTCAGATGTGGAGCCTGTCACGAATCTGGAAAAGAGTCTCTTTACGGTGGATGAACTGACCGGGATTATCCAGGCCGCAGCGCGTATGCGGCCGAATGGCATCCGCGATATGGAAACAAAAAGCTTCATGAAAAAATTCAAAGACAGGAAGTTTGCGGCAAAGTGTGACAGGGAGCTCATTTTAAAGGGCTGCGAGATGCTGGGGATGGACGTAAAGGATGTGGCGGAAATCTGCATCGAAGGAATGAAAGAACATGCGGAAGAGCTTGGACTTGCGGGAAGTTAAGAAACTGGCAGCACAGGAGAACAGGATCAATCGATCGAATGAATAAAACAGGCACACAGCGGATTGAAACCCACCGGTTGATACTGAGACCATTCCGCGCGGAAGATACGGAGGAGGCAGTGAATGGCAGACAGCGACTGGAACATGCACGGATGCAGCAGGAGCGATCCATCCTGCCTACACAGTCCGGAGGATTTACTGGCCCTCGTGGAGCGGATCGGTTTTCTGCCCCTGTTCGAAAACCTGATTCCGGGATTCTCGGTGGAAGAACATACGCCGGCGACGGACTGGTGGACGGACGATCCTGCTTCAGATCCCTGGGCCTGGCGGCAGGTGCTGGCATCCAATACGCGGGTGGCATACGGGAAGTTCTTCGATAAGAAGGCAGGCTTCGTTTCCCGGGAGTGGTTTCCCGTATTCGCGAATTACAGGCGGGACGGATACGACTATGAGGGAATGTATGAGGACGGCCGGATGAACAGCCGATGCAAGCGGATTCTGGATGCGCTTGAACTGAATGAGGACGCCGTAGGGCTGGAGATGCTGTCCTGTGACCTTCGGAAAAAGGCCGCGCTGGAGAAGGGCTTCGAGGGGGCACTGACGGATCTGCAGATGCACGCATTCCTGCTGATGAATGACTTCCGGCAGAGACGCAACCGGCAGGGAATGGCCTATGGATGGCATACAGCCACCCTGATGACGCCGGAAACCAAATGGGGATACGACGCGGTGAATTCCTGCGGGGAATCTCCTGCGGATTCCTGGGAGAGAATCCGGGTGCAGATCCGGAAGTATTATCCCCATGCGGAGGAAGACAGGATCCGAAGGGTCATCGGAATCCGAAAGTAGCCATCCGGCAGAAGACCGCAGAATCCGAAAGGACAGGATGCCAAATGAAATACGAGGGAATACGGAAGATCCACGAGGTTCAGAAAGCAGGCCGGGGAAAGCTCTGAGGATCGGAAAAGCAGAATGCTTCCTGAAGGAGGAAAAACAAAATGCCAATCGGAGTATTGACCGACTGCGCTGCGGTGGCACTGGGCGGAATCATCGGAACCCTGGCGGGAAAACGGATTCCCCGGGAGACCCGGGAACAGCTGACCGTCATCTTTGGCTTCTGCGCCATGGGAATCGGCATTAATTCCATCATCAAGGCCTCTTCCATGACGCCGGTGATTCTGGCGGTGATTCTGGGAAGCCTTCTGGGCTCGCTCTGGGATCTGGAGGGAAAAATCCAGGGGATGACATCGGCCGCGCTGAAAAGGCTGCCGCTTCGGGGAGAAACGGATCTGAATCAGCTGATGATCGTTATCGTCCTCTTCTGCTTCAGCGGCTTCGGGTATTACGGCACCTTTCTTTCCAGCATGAGCGGCGATCATTCGGTGCTGATCTCGAAAGCGATGCTGGACGCCTTTACCGCCATGATTTTTGCCATCAGCGTCGGCATCCCGGTCACGCTGGTCAGCCTGCCCATGCTGGCGATTATGCTGGCGCTCTTTCTGGTGGGAAAGCTGATCGCGCCGCTGATGAGCGAGGGGATGATGAAGGATTTCATTGCCTGCGGCGGCATTCTGACCCTGGTTACCGGCGTGCGGGTTTCCCGGATCCTGCATACCAGGGTGATCAACATGATTCCGGCCCTGATCCTGGTGCTTCCGCTGTCCTGGCTGTGGAGCCTGCTTCCGTTCTGAAATCCGGAGAGGTGGGACGTATGAACTTTGAACTGATTTCGCCGGCGTATGACGCGGAGCTTGCGGGACTCATCCGGCGCATTCTGAAAGCGCATGCGCTCGATATCCCGGGAACCGCGTACTTTGATGCGTCCCTGGATCATCTGTCCGGGTTTTACGCTGAGCCGGGGAGGGCATACTATCTCCTCACGGAAGGGAAAAAACTGATCGGCGGAATCGGGCTGGCGGAGCTCCCGGACCTGCCGGCCTGCTGTGAAATGCAAAAACTGTATCTGGACGAGAATTATCGGGGGCGGGGATGGGGCCGCCGGATGGTTGACCGCATTGAGCAAGCGGCCTGGGAAATGGGATATCAGCGGATGTATCTGGAAACGCATACAAACCTGGAGGCGGCTGTCCGCCTCTATGAGAAATGCGGATATCACGCGATTCCGAAACCGGACTTCGTGATTCACACCGCGATGAACCGCTTCTATCTGAAAGAACTGCCGGCATGATCAGCATGCCGGCAGTTTTGCGGACGGTCAGAGGTACGGCCTCAGACGCTCAAATACGGTGCGGTACGCGGCGGCGTCAAAATGGATGCCGTCCATTGTGTGCTCCGGCTGAAGGTTTCCCTCTTCGTCCTTCAGGCCGTCGTTCGCGTCGATATACTGAAAACCGAACTCGGAGGCCAGCGCACGGACCATCTCATTGGCGCGGGCGATGGCGGCGTTGGTGCGCACCCGCAGCCCCGGGTTGTCCCGGTGAGGATTGACGGGATAATAAGCCATCATGAACACTTTGGTTTCCGGCAGCTTTTCCCGGATGATTTCGCAGATCTTCCGGTAATTGGCGGACAGATGGGTGAACCAGTCCTCGCCGTTCGGCAGGTCGCGGATATCGTTTGTGCCGATGTTGATAAAGAGCTTGGCCGGCTCCGGATCCAGCAGCATCGGGCCGATGGCCGCCAGAAACTCATCGGTGGTATAGCCCCCGATCCCCCGGTTGTAGGCGATCGGCAGGCCCTCGTTCAGGCAGAATTCCGTGATGGGGAACTGCTCCATCAGGGAAGAGCCGGTAAACAGGGTCTTCCCTTTCTGAATGTACAGGTTCTGGCTGCGAAAGTTGGCCAGCTTTTTTTCTTTTTCCTGACCGAAGTGCGCCATCATCTCCTGCATAAACTGCCCGCGTGCTTCCTGAATAATCTGTTCCCGTTCTGTCATTTTCTTTCACCTCATCTGTTCTTTCTGATGCGCGTCCCCGGATTGTCCCTGCCTTATTTCTCCGTCCAGAAGGTGTAGCTTCCGGGCGCCACCTGCTTCTCTTCTCCGCCGGGCAGGAGGATCCGCGCGGGAACCGGCGTTTTCAGCTCGTACCGCACGCCGTCCTCCCGGCAGATCCACTGCGCGCTGAACCAGCCTGCGGGATCGGGGCTGCGATTCAGCCTGCGAATGCCTGTGGAGTCAGCTTTTACTGCAGCGGGATGGGATCCCAGCCGAAATCCTGGTATGCGGTGATGTTCAGCTGGTTCGCTTCGACATAGGCGCGGATATACCGGGTCCGGATGGCCTGATTCTCCGGCGCGTCAAGATCGGCAGCGGCAAAGTACCGGCTTTCCAGATCCGGATCCCCCTGGGCGAACCGCTGAATATCCGCGGTATAATCCTCCCCGTCGCCGGCTTCCTCCAGGGCCGTGACGCGCCAGGCGCCGTCGGCCTGCTCCAGGGTCAGCACGGCGGGATCCTCCCCGCCGGAGATGGCATACAGGAGATTGCCGCGCTGGACGTAGTTCAGGATCCAGAAAGTGCCGTACACCTGAACATGCGTGTCATCCAGCTTTTCCGTCCGATGAAGGATCGGGCAGGGGATGGCCGCGGATCCCGGCACGGTCAGATACCGGGAGGCCAGTTCATCCGAGGCCAGCCAATCCGCGACCGCTCCTTCGATCGGATCCTCTCCGGTGTAGGTATAGGCGGGAAGGACGGACTTTTCAAAGCAAACCGTTTCCCCGTTCATCGTGTCCATGTCATACCAGTCCAGATGAAGCCCGTCCTCCGGACTGTCGATCAGAGTGAGCCTGCCCCAGAGATCCTTCGCGGATTCCGTTTCCTTCATCTCCCCGCTGGGCAGCAGGTCATACCGGACGCCGTCCGCGTACACGAACGCGCCCTCCTCGCAGTCATAGTAAGCGGTGGCGCGAAGAACCCAGGCCCCGTGGGTCAGCGGGGAGGTGAATTCAACATTCCAACCGCCTTCGTCCCGGTGAGCCGCGCTCAGGGTGATGAACTGCGTATCCTTCTCCAGCCATTCGCCGGAAAGCCAGGGATCCTGCTCCGACTCATCCGGCGCGGCCGTGTAGGATCCGCCGGTGACTTCCTGAACCATTCCGTCCTTCACCCGAAGGTCGAAGCTGTGCAGCTCGGCGCAAACCTGATGATGGATGCGGCGCAGATGGACGGATACCTCTCCGTCCCCGGTGGGCTCATAGCGCGCGATGAAGCAGCCATCCGCCGTATGGGACTCGGCGAGCTTCACCACGGAGGCGTCCTGGGCCATTTCGTCCGCCTGCCATTCGCCGGCTTCCTCCGCATCCAGCCGCACGGTCAGCACGTAGCTCCCGTTTTCAATGGCTCCCGTGATTTTCTGCGGCGCAACAGTCTCCCCGGAAGAGATAAAGCCGGCTTCATCCTCCGCGCTCCAGATGGCATAATACGGGATTTCCTTCGCGTCGGGAGCGATGTCCTGCAGATGGGACCAGGGCAGGAAGCCCTCCGGCAGGCGTTCCACCGGCGTGCCGGGCACGAACAGGGTGACGGACGTCGCCTTTTCGAGGCCGTAGGGCGCCGTAGTCACGTAGCGGATTCCGTCTTCGATTGCCTCCGGCGCCTGCCCTTCGTCCGGCTCCAGGGACAGGGCCGCGGTCCAGGTGTATTCATCCGCCTGCTTCAGATCGGACAGCTGGCCGTGGAACGAGCAGCCGTAGACGGATCCATCCGGATAGCCCTCGCCGGTCTCGCCCATTTCGCTGTCATGGAACACGCCGGTGAAAAGGCCGTTCTCCTGAAAGGTCAGCTCCGTGCCCCAGGCACCGACTCCGCTGGAAAATTCAAATATCTGCCCGTTGATCCCTGTCAGAATCTCCGGGGTCCCGTCCGCCGCGAGGGCCGTTACGGACGCAAGCAGCAGGCACAGGGCTGCAAGCAAACCAAAAAACTTCTTCATTTTCGACTCCTTCTTTCCGCACGGCCATCGGCCGTGCCTTTCTGGGATGGGCCGGAAGCAGGCGCTGCTTTCCCCCGTCCCGCTATTTGATACGTCGGCACCGGCCGGCCTGGCAGTTTTTTTTTCGCCGCATGCCGGCGGCCCGGACGTGAGTCAGGGGATTCCCGCGGCCCCCGGAATATGGTATACTCCGGATATCACGTTTCCGCGGGGGAATGGAAGATGTGCGTACGGTATTTTGTGGACTATTCGCCGGAGCTTCAGCCCATCATTGAGGCCATGAACCGCTCTCCGCTGGTGAGCCGGTTCCCGCAGGGCACCGCGGTGCTGCCGCAGGGAGAAATCCGCCCTGCGAACGCCGCGCCGGTGATTGCGACCAGCCGGAGCGGAAGGCGCGCGGTGTTCCCCATGAAGTGGGGATTCACGGGAAAGACGCTCCTGATCAACGCGAGAACCGAAACCGCGGCCCGGAAGCCCACCTTTCGGGAGGCCTGGGCCAGCCACCGGTGCATTGTTCCGGCTTCCTGGTACTATGAATGGGAGCATCTCCCCGCGGGCGGCGGAAAAACGAAGACGGGCGACAAATACATGCTCCGGCCCCGGAACGGCGCCGTGGCCTGGATGTGCGGCCTGTACCGCCTGGAGGAGGGGCTGCCCTGCTATGTGATTCTGACCCGGGAACCCGGGGAGGAAATCCGCTTTATCCATGACCGCATGCCGCTCATGCTGCCGGAACAGTACCTGGAGGACTGGATCCGGCCGGGGGGAAACCCGGAGGAAATCATCCGGGCCGCGCAAACGGATATGGTTTTTGAAAAGACGGTCTGAGAAGCCGCCCCGCCGGGGCGGCTCATTTTTTCAGCCCGTAGGGCACGGGCCTGCCGTATCGGTTGGCGGGGCTGCCGGTGATCACCAGGCGCAGGCGGGCGGGCTTTTCCAGCAGGGTGTGGGGAATCCGGAACTGCTGGGGCGGCCAGAAGGCCGCGCCGACGAGCTGATCGTTCACATACAGCTCCGCCATTTCCTCCGCTTCCACCCGGAGCAGGACATCCCGCGGGCCCGCGGGAATCTCCGCCGTCCAGGTCTGCGTGCTGCGGGCCGGATCCTCCTCCTGAAGGGTGAAGCAGGAGGCGTCCAGCACCCGGTCCGGCGCTTCCGGCGGAGAAAGCTCCTCCGGTTCTGCCGCCCCGCGGGGGAACACCAGCAGGCTGCCCCGCCGGGGGAGGGAAAGACGGAACCTCCGGCCTTCCGGAACGGAGAGATCGGGCAGGGGCGCTTTTTCCCCGGTCCAGAGATCCATCCGCGCCAGCGGCGCGCGGGCGGGGAGCGTGACTTCCGTTTCCAGATCGCTTTCCCCTTCGTTCACCAGCATCCAGCACCGCCCGCCATCCGCGGTTCGCAGGGCCGCGGCGCGCAGATCCGGCTGGGGCGGATCGCACCGGAGCACCGGCGCCGCCGCTTCCGGATCGTGCGGCACGGTGGGAAACCGCTCCGCCTCCCCCAGAACGGCCCGGTAGACCCGCCCGTCCAGCCGCAGGGCGCCGCCCTCTTCCCGGCACTGGGGCCAGAAGCTTTCCGGCAGGTACTGGAAGGCCCGCTGGGACTGGAACAGCGGCTCCACGGCTTCGGGACGCAGATCCCGGTTCCGGCAGAGCACGGCCAGGGAGATCTCCTCCTCCGTTTCCGTCCGCAGGCAGGACAGCCGGGCCATATACGCCGCCCACTGCCGGTAATGGGGCCACCAGATGCTGCCCGGTCCGACGTCCGGGGGACGCTCCTGGCTCCGCTTTCCGGCCAGACTGTAATAAAACGCGTGGGGAACGAACAGGTTCACGCCCCGGACGGCCAGATAATCCAGGAACCATTTCATATCCGAACCGGTAAAATACCAGGGGTTGTCCTCCCGGTTGCAGGCGCCGAAGCATTCGTTGGCGTTCCGGGATCGCCCCATCAGGCGGGCCATGTCCGCGCCGCATTTTCCCATGACGCTGTCCATGCCCTTCGTGCCGCCCGTTTCCGGGGAAACCCAGCGGTAAACCAGGTCCTGCCCGGGAATCTGGAACCAGCGCAGGACCTCGATGTCATCGCTCTGATGGGGGTGCCCCATCAGCGCCAGCCCGTGGGATTCGCACCAGGAGGACAGGGCACCGTAATACACCGTGGATTCCCGCTCCAGGATCAGCCGGCGGTAGAGGGCGGTATCCTCGTTCTCCCCGCCGCGGAACAGCGCCTCCAGCCCGGCCAGATGGCCGCCGGCCTCCCGGAAGATCTCCGCGAAGCCCCGGGTCCAGGGCTGCATGCCCGCCGGGGCGTTCCGGCCCAGGATGCTGGGCTCATCCGTGAAGAAGGCGCGGATGGTGCTGCCGAACCAGGGACTGAATTCCCGGGCATACGCCTCATGGGTCAGGCGGAGAAAGGCGGAAACCGCCTCCGGATTCAGGATATCCGCGCTGCGCGGGACCCGGGGCTCCCCGTCGTCCTCCCCCGCGTGGATTCCCCGGAGGGTGCCGCCGCTGAACCGCTCCACCAGCAGGCCGTGATCCGTTTCCAGGAGCACCGTGTCCCCGGGCTGGGGCGCCTCGACCCAGAGGATGCCCCGGCTGGCCAGGTCCGGCCGCTCCCGGACGATCTGACCGCCCGCGGAGCCGGAGGGATACATGCCCTCGTCGTACAGGATCACGGTCATGCCCAGCTCCGCCGCCGTTTCCACGGCGGTTCGCAGGTAGCGGAAGAAGAGGGGGGACAGGTAGCCGATCCGGCGGCTCATCCCCATGCGGGGATGCAGCACCACGCCGTGAACGCCATGGGCCTGGAAATCCTGCAGCTGGCGCCGGATTTCCCGGTGGGTCAGATCCCCGTTCAGAAACCAGAAGGGAAGGGGGGAATACTCCCGGGACGGATGCTCCAGCCGGGAAAGCAGTTCGGAAAGATTCGGAGCGAGCATGCGCACCTCCTGGAATTACATGATTTCCATGGTCTGAACCGGCGCCTGATCCGGGCGGAGAAGAATCTCCGCGCCGGAAACCCGGGATCCCGGAAACGCCTCCGCCAGCTTTTCCGGCGGGAAGCCCGCTTCCCGGGCGGAGAGCCGGAGGTTTTCCAGGCAGAACCGGCGGGCCTGGAAGCCGCCGCTTTCGGGATCCAGATCCAGCGGGCGGTCGCAGACCAGGCGGCAGTCCCGCAGGGAGATCTCCTCCGCCAGGGAGGGCGGCGCCGGAGGCGCGTCCGGATCCGCGAACTGGGTCCAGGCGTTCACGTTCAGCAGCTGCGCGGCTTTCCCGGTGACTCCCTCCACGGCGATCCATTCGTAATGCTGGGGCGTGTCCGGGCGCATCTTCAGGCGCAGCAGGTTGGCGGCGCCCTCCACGCGGCAGTTCCGCAGCAGAATGTTCCGGCAGTGAATGGATTCGGAGCCGCAGGTGAGGCAGGAATGGCTGAATCCGAAATCGCAGTCCTCGATCAGCACCCGCTCCACGGGGCCGTTTTCCGGCAGACGATCCGCCTGCAGCCCCTTGCCGCCCTTCAGGGCGATGGCGTCGTCGTTGACGGACAGGCGGCAGCGCCGGATCGCCACGTCCCGGCAGGCATCCAGGTCGACGGCGTCCGTGCTGGGGGCGGGCACCGGCGCGGCGGGGGAGGAAATGCGGCAATCCAGAATCCGCGCGAAACGGCAGCGGTACAGATGGGTGGTCCAGAAGGCGGAATTCCGCAGCGTGATGCCCGAGAGGGTGACGTGATCGGAGTTTGAAATGTACACCAGGCGGGGGCGCTGCTCATCCTTGTTGGTGCAGGCCGGATTCCACTTCCGCCGCAGCCAGAAGGCCTCCCAGGAGCGCAGGCCGTTGCCGTCCAGGGCGCCGGAACCGAAAAGGGTGAACCCGTCCGCGTGATCCGCGTTGATCAGGGCCGTGAAATAGGGGCAGGTTTCCCCCTCAATGCGGGTTTCCCGCAGGTCGTAATCCGCGAGGCGGTCGCTGCCCTGCAGCACGGCCCCCCGGGCCAGGTGCAGATGGACGCCCCGGGGAAAATACAGGGAGCCGGAAACATAGGTGCCGGCGGGAACGGAGAGAACGCCTCCGCCGGAGGCCGCCGCCCGGTCGATCAGGGCCTGCAGGGCGGCCGTCTGCACCGCGGGGCCGGGAAGGATGCCGTTTTCCGCCAGATCCCAGACAGGGCCCAGCTGATCCGGCGGGGGAAGCGCGTCGGAGAGCAGCTCCGCCGCGATGGGGGTTCCGTCAGGAAAAACGGAAGATGAATTCATGGGATGCTTCCTTTCTGCGCGCGGCGGTCTTTCGCCGCCGGACGCGCCGTCTGCCGGACGCGGGGCGGTCAGGGCTCCGCGGGCGGGGTGATGGGCTCCAGCCCCCGGTAATCCCCGAAGGCGGGGCCCCGGGCGAAGGCGGAGGAGACATGAGCCAGCAGCTCCAGGGTGAGCCGCTGGCGGACGTCGGCGCAGGCGGGATCCTCAAAGCGGTTGAACCATTCGCGGGGATCCTCCCGCAGGTTGTACAATTCGCCCCGCAGGGGCGTATCCTCCAGCACGTTTCCGTCCCGGAAAAGGATCAGTTTCCACTCCTCCGTCCGCCACATCCAGGCCGGGGCGGGCTGCAGCCGCTCCGTTCCGCAGCCGCTGAACTCGCAGAAGCCGCCGCGATGGCGCGCGCCGGAAAGCAGGTTCAGCCCCGGCCAGCGGGGATCCGGACGGGCGCCGGAAACGGCGCAGAGGGTGGGCAGCAGGTCCGTCAGCATGGCGGGGCGGCTGTCCCGGGTTCCCCGGAGGGCGGCGGGAATCACATCCCCGGCCAGAATCAGCGGAACGCGGACGCTGCTGTCGAAGAGGCAGTACTTGCTGTAGCGCAGATCCCGTTCCCCCAGCATCTCCCCATGATCGGAGCAGAAGACGAAGAGCGTGTTCCGGTCCAGGCCCTTCTCGCGGATCCGGGCCAGCACCCGCCCCAGGAAGGAATCCATGAAGGTGCAGTTCGCCCAGTAGCGCAGGGTGATCCGGCGCCTTTCCTCCGGCGAGACCTGTTCCAGGGCGGCTTTGCGCTGATGATGCACCTCCCACAGGGAGGGGCTGACCTTCATGGCCGCGGCGATGTGGGTATCCGGCTCCTCCGCCCAGGGCGGCGCAGGCAGATCCGGAATCTCCTCCAGCCGGTACTGCGCCTCGTACCGGGGCGGAATATTGAAGCCCGCGTGGGGCTTGATCAGGGAAAAATACAGGAACAGGGGCTGATCCTCCCGGGGCTCATAGCCGTCGAGAAATTCCATGCATTTCCGGAAGATAAAGCCGTCCCGGTGATGCTCCTCCGGCAGCCGGCTGGGCTTGCCCAGATACCCCAGGGCATTTTCCTCCCCGGCGCCGAATTCCTTTGTTTCCTCATAATAGGCCGCCAGTCCCTCCGGATCCTCGTCATCCATCATGACCGCGCCTTCCTCGCAGAGAATGGAGGAGCGGCTCTGCCCCTCCGCCCGGACATGGAAGCCGCGGCGGGAGCCGGGCTTTCCGGCCAGCGCGTGATTCCAGTGGGTTTTGCCGAAACCGGCGCAGAAGTATCCGGCGTCTGCCAGCAGCTGGGGCAGGGGCGTTCCGGGCAGGCGGGATTCATCCAGCAGGGCGCCGCGGTTGTTCCGCACCCCGGTTTGGGAAGGATAAAGGCCGAACATCAGGGAATTCCGGCTGGGAACGCACATGGGCGCCTGACACACGGCCTGGTCAAAAAGGATTCCCTCCCGGGCCAGGGCGTCCAGCCCCGGGGTCTGCACCAGCGGATTCACGCAGCCCAGGGCATCCCAGCGCTGCTGATCGGTCATCAGAAAAATGATATTGGGCCTGCTCATGATGATTTTCCTCCCCACGGCGGACAGGTTCTTTGCATTTGGATTCCGGAAAACGGAATCAGTATAGCAGAACCGCCCGCCCCTCTCAAGCAAAAAAATACAGAGCAGAAACAGCGGCGGCAGCCGGAATCCTCCCTTCGCGCGAAGCCGGGAAAGCCGGATTCCCGGAAAAACAAAAACTGAGCAAAAAGCCTGCAAAAATGAAAACAGAGGGTTGACAGCATGGCGAAATCCGTTCTAAAATAGGACGGTTTTTACAAAAAGGGCTGTCAAAAGGCCGCTGGAAATCGGGAAACCTGCAGGAGGCTGCTCTTCCGGATGCCGGCGGACAGGATGATTCGGGCCCTTCATACGTGATCCGGGAGCTTGCGGAGGGAAGCGGGTTTTTCCCGCCGGAAGCGCAACGGAGAAAACCACGAAAAGGAGTGACGGGCCATGGCCAAGGCGAAGACGGCGAACACGGCGCTTCCGGGCAGGAAGCAGTACGGCTACTGGAAGAAGCTGAGCCTGGATTTCATGAAGAATCCCTGGCTGTATCTCATGCTGATTCCGGGGCTGGTCTATTTCCTCGTGTTCAAGTATCTGCCCATGTGGGGCATCATCATCGGCTTTGAGGACTATTCGCCCTTCCTGGGGCCCTTCAAGAGCGCGTGGAAGGGGCTGTACTGGTTCCAGCGGTTCTTCTCGACCAGCAAATGGGTGACCTATCTCACCAATACGCTGATCCTTTCCTTCATGAGCATCATCTTCACCTTCCCGGCGCCGATTATCCTGGCGCTGATGCTCAATGAAATCCGCAGCATCCGGTACAAGAAGGTGACGCAGACCCTGCTGTACATGCCGCACTTCATTTCCATCGTGATCGTGGTGTCCATTACCTACGTGATCTTCGGCACGGACGGCATCATCTACAAGCTGACAACGCAGATGCTGGGAAGGTCCATCGATTATCTGGGGGATCCGGGCGTGTTCCGCTGGATGATCGTCGGCCAGAACATCTGGAAGGAAACCGGGTGGGGCACGATCATCTTCCTGGCGGCCCTGACCAACGTGGACACCCAACTGTACGAAGCCGCCATGATCGACGGCGCGAACCGGGCCCAGCGCCTGTGGCACATCACCCTGCCGGCGATCCGCTCCACCATCGTGCTGATGCTGGTGCTGCGGATGGGCAGCGTGCTGGATACGGGCTATGAGCATCTGATCCTGATGAGCAACGCGCTGAACCGGTCCGTTTCCCAGACGCTGGACGTGTTCGTCTACGAGAACGGCATCAAGAACGGCCAGCTGTCCTACACCACGGCGGTGGGCCTGATGAAGAGTCTGGTGTCCGTGGTGCTGGTGGTCTCCTCCAATAAGATCGCCCATGCGCTGGGCGAAGAAGGCCTGTATTGAGAGGGGAGGGGAAGAAAATGGCAAAGAAAAAGGAAATTACCACCGTTGAGCTCAACGGAAAAACCATCAATGTGAGCGGCGGCCCGGTGGGCGTCTACCGCACGGCCGGCAGCATCGCCTTCGATATCCTGAACTACCTGGTGATCGGGCTCGCGGCCTTCACCACGGTGATGCCGATTATCTACATTATCTTCAACTCCTTCGCCACGGAGCTGGAGCTGCAGACCCGGTCCATGTTCGTGATTCCGAACACCTGGTCCCTGGACGCGTACCGGTACATCTTCGCGTCCCCCAAGTTGATCCGGGCCTTCGGCAACTCCGTGCTGATCACGGCCTGCGGTACCGCGATCAACCTGTTCTTTACGGTGACGATGGCCTACCCGCTCAGCAAGAAGTTCCTGCGGGGCCGCACGCCGATCCTGAACCTGGTGATCGTCTCCATGTTCTTCTCCGGCGGCATGATCCCCGGATACGTGGTGGTTTCCTCCTGGCTGGGCATGCGCGGAACCTACTGGGCGCTGCTGCTGCCCGGAGCGATCTCCGCGTACAACATGATGATCGTCAAGAACTTCTTCCAGGGCATCCCCGCGGAGCTGGAGGAAAGCGCCTCCCTGGACGGATGCAATGACATGGGGATCCTGTGGCGGATCGTGCTGCCCCTGTCCCTGCCGGTGCTGGCCACCTTCGGCCTGTTCTACGCGGTGGGTCACTGGAACAGCTATTTCCCCGCCATGATTTACCTGACGGACGACAAGATGTATCCCCTGCAGCTGATCCTGCGGAACATCATCGTGACGGCGGAGTCCTCCGCGTCTGACATGAGCCTGATGGATCCCAACTTCGTGGAGCCCCCGAAGCAGTCCATCAAGATGGCGGTTATCGTGGTGGCGACCGTTCCGATCATGTGCATCTATCCCTTCCTGCAGAAGTACTTCGTGAAGGGCGTTATGGTTGGAGCTCTTAAGGGTTAAAATTCGACGACCGCCAGTGGCGGAAATTTCGTCCCCCGGTTATCCGCGGCCAAAAGCCGCATGTTTGATAACAAATCGACAAAGGAGGAATATCCCATGAAGAAACTCGTTTCCCTGTTTCTGAGCCTGGCGCTGCTGCTCTCCGTGATGAGCTTCGCCGCGGCGGAGGAAGACATGACCCTGAACGTCATGCTGCCCGACTTCTATTCCGATTCCGACTGGAAGAGCCTGGAAGACGGCAACCCCATCCTGCAGAAGATCTACGAAGCCACCGGCGTGAAGCTGAACATTACCTGGGTGCCGGACTCCGGCTACGGTGAGCAGACCACCCTGACCCTGGCGGATCCGGCCCATATGCCGGAAGTCATGGTCATGCAGGGCGTCCGCGATGCCATCATGATCTCTTCCGCCCGCTCCGGCGCGTTCTGGGATCTGACCGATTTCGTGGCCGATGCCGAGAACTATCCGAACCTGGCTGCCGGCGCCGAGTCCATCTATGACAACATCGCCGTGGACGGCCGCCTGTACGGCATCTACCGCGCCCGCGCCTATGCGCGTGCCGGCATCTACTACCGGAACGACTTCGCGGCCAAGGCCGGCTACGCCGAAGAGCCCAAGACCGTGGAAGAATTCAAGGATATGTGCCTGAAGATGGCCGCCCTGGATCCCAACACCTACGTGTTCAATATGTGCAAATACGTGGCGGGCACCATCGGCATCATGACCGTCATGAACGGCGCGCCCTATCAGTACGGCGTGAACGCCGAAGGCAAGATCTATCCCGCCTTTGAAGACGAAGCCTTCCAGGAAGGCCTGGACTTCATTCGCGAGCTGTATGCCGCCGGCGGCATCGATCCCAACTTCATGACCATCGAGTCCGGCAACTGGAACGACGCCGAGCGCAGCGAGCCTGTCAAGGCCCTCATGCGTCTGGACTGCCTGGACAACGGCTATCGCTATCAGGAATGGCTGGAGCAGAACAAGGGCGCGGATCCCACCGCTCCCATCGTTTCCCTGCTGACCGCGCTGCCTGACAAGAACGGCAAGATCCAGATCTGGCCCCAGAACATCGGTGCGTCCGGTGAAATCGTGGTCACCAAGGCGGTTTCCGCCGAGAAGCTGCCCGCCGTCATGAAGTTCCTTGACTGGTGCAGCAGCGCCGAAGGCCAGACCCTGCTGAACTGCGGCGTGGAAAGCGAGACCTACTGGATCCACAGCGACGGATTCCGCTACACCTTCCCCGAAGGCGCCACCGACGAGGAGAAGAACGCTGCCGACACCAATACCCACGTGATTCTGCACAGCCTGAATCAGCTGGGCATGAACGTCAACGGCGATCTGACCCCCCCCGCGGCCGGCACCCTCCTGCGGGATGAGTACAACCAGAACCTGCTGGACAACGCCCAGTACGTGATCGGCAATCCCTGCTACACCTTCGACAGCGAGACCAACAACCTGATGGGCGCCAGCCTGAACCAGGAAGTGGAAGACGCGCAGGTGCAGTACATCGCCGGCAAGATCGACCTGGCGGGCCTGCAGGCCGCGTATGCCAACTGGCATACCCAGGGCGGTGACGATATCCTGGCGGAGTATCAGGCGATCTATGACGCTGCCAAGTAATTCCTGAGTCCATTCAGGCGGGAGGCTGCCGCAGGTTCTGCGGCAGCCTCTTGTTTCAGAAAGCAGGCCTCTCCCGCCGGCCCCCTGTGGGGCGGCGGAGGGGCAGGAAACCCCATCGACGTCAGCGCCCAGGGGGCGGAAAGGACGGACAAAGCATGGTCGTTTATCAGGATCCCGTCACCGGGTATCAGGTGCGCCGCTATACGGAAGGACCGGAGCGCAACGCCAAGCTGTATTTTACCTGCGAGAATTTCTCCACCGACGATAAATACTTCTATTTCATGAAGCAGCAGCTGGAAGGCCGCACGGACGGGGGCTGCTACCGGGCGGAGGTGGAAACCGGCAGGATCGAGCGGGTGACGGACGATACCTTCCGGGGCTTTGCCACGGACCGGGAGAAGAACATCGGCTATACCTGCCGGAATGAGACGGAAGTTTTTGCCGTGGATCTGGAGACGAACCGGATGGAGAAGATCGGCGACCTGCCCCGGGGCGGGCAGATTACCGGGCACCTGACCGCGGCGGACACGGGGCGGATCGCCTGCAGCTATCACCTGGCGAACAAGTACTACGGCCTGGTGATCCTGGATCCCGGAAAGGAAGCGGAGGTGGTTTATCAGAGCGATTACCGCCTGGGCCACGCCCAGATCTGCCCCACCGACGAAAACCTGATTTTCTATATTCATGAAACCGAGGGGGATGCCTTCCAGCGGACCTGGATGTTCGACGTGAAGGAAAGATATGTCCGGCCCTATTATGTGGAGCATCCCAGCGAATGGATCACGCACGAGGTCTGGTCCGCGGACGGGATGGAGATGGCGCTGATGAAGCTGGATCCCCCGGGATTTGCGGACGGGGAAAAGGGAGAGACCCATACCGGAAACATCATCATCGGGGATCGGGACGGACGGCATTTTGACGTGGAGGCCCGCTCCCTCCAGCTGCTGCATCCCTGCATCAGCCGGGACCGCAGGTGGCTCTGCGCGGATCGGATCAGCTACCTGGGCACGAAGGTTCAGGAGGGCATCGTTCTCTTCGAGCGGGCCACGGGAAAGCAGAAACTGATTGCCACCACGGGCCGGTGCAAAACCGGCGCGGATCATCAGCACCCGTCCTTCAACCGGAAGGGGGATCAGATCCTGTTTTCCAATCCGGATGAAAACGGCATCGCCCAGGTCTGCGTGATCGACCTGAATCAGGTCCGGGCGGACTGGTGAAGGGGAAAGGAGAACGGATCATGGAGATCGGAGCACAGTTTTATACCGTACGGCAGCAGTGCCAGAACCTGGAGGACTTCGCGCTTTCCCTGAAAAAGGTGGCGGACATCGGATACCGCACGGTGCAGATTTCCGGGACCTGCCCCTATCCGGCGGACTGGCTGAAAAAGGAGCTGGACCGGAACGGCCTTCGCTGCGTCCTGACCCACATTCCGGTGCCGCGTCTGACGGAGAAGCTGGATCAGGTGATCGCGGATCACCGGGTTTTCGGCTGCCCGCGCATCGGCCTGGGCTGGTGGGCCTTCGACCCGGAGAAGAACATGAGCTTTGACCAGTGGATGGAGACCTTTCCGCCCATCGCGAAGAAGATCGCCGCCTCGGGCCAGCTTTTCATGTATCACAATCACGATCAGGAATTCAAAAAGCTGGACGGACGGCTGATTCTGGAGCGCCTGGCCGAAGCCCTGCCTCCCAAGGAAATGGGCTTTACCCTGGACACCTTCTGGGTGCAGGCGGGGGGCGGCGATCCGGCCCAGTGGCTCGAGAAGCTGAGCGGCCGGGTGCCGGTCATCCATCTGAAGGATTATGCCTACGGCCGCCGGATGGCGGTGGTCGGGGAGGGCAATATCAACTTCGGCCGCGTCTTTGAAAAGGCGGAGGCCGCGGGCACGCAGTTCATGCTGGTGGAGCAGGACGACTGCCAGGGCGAGGATCCCTTTGCGTGCCTGCGCCGCTCCTATGAATACCTGCGCAGCTGGGGCTTCCGGTAGAAAACGGCCCTCCCGCCGGGGAGGGGGACCGCCCGGGATTCCCTGAATCCGCAGGGCATTGGGCTGCAGGGAAGGCACCGGAGCGGACTGCCCGGTGCCGGACCGGCTGAAGCCGGACCGCTGACGGCGGCCGGCAGGGGAGGAGAAGCGGAATGAAGTATGCGCTTGTCACCGGATGTGATCACGGGCTCGGGCTGAGCCTGGCGCGCCAGCTGGCGGAGCGGGGGTACCGGGTGGCGGCCTGCCGCCTGAACGAAGGCGAAACCGGGGCGGACGGGCTGGCCCGGGAATATCCGGACCAGGTATCCGTTTTTACGGTGGATATCAGCCGGGACGACAGCGTGCGAGAGCTCTGCCGGGCGGTGGGCGAGGCCTTTCCCTGCCTGGATCTCGTGATCAACTGCGCCGGCATTCTGGGAGTGATGGATCCGGGCCCGGACGGGGAGCTGGATTATGACCTGATGCTTCGCGTGATCAACGTCAACGCCCTGGGAACGCTGCGGGTCAGCACGGGGCTGCTGCCGCTGCTTCGCAGGGGAGAGGGGAAAACCATCGTCAATATCTCCTCCGAAGCGGGGAGCATTGCGGAATGCGAGCGAACCGGATGGTTCGGCTACTGCATCTCCAAGGCGGGCAACAACATGCAGGGAGCCCTGCTGCACAACACCCTGCGAAGGGAAGGGGGCCAGGTGATCCAGATCCATCCGGGGCATGTTGCCACGTACATGCGCGGGCATCTGGATACCACCGCCTCCCTGACGCCGGACGAATCCGCCCGGCAGGTGCTTGCGGTGCTGGATACGCCCCGGCCCGTCCGGGAGAGGCCCTGGTATCTGGACAACCGGGGCCGGGAGATGCCGTGGTAGAACCCGGCGTATCCGGAACGGGACGGAAGGACACGGAGGAGAGGGTTTCATGAAGAAGTGGATGCTGACGCTGATCGCGGCGATCTGTCTGCTGGCTCTGCCCGCATTCGCCGGGGAAGCGATTTCGTCCGTGGAGGAGCTGAGCCGCCCGGGAATCCGCGTGGGAATCTCCCAGGGCAGCGCGGCGGAGGGCATCGTGCAGAAGCAGTACCCCCAGGCCGAGCTGGTCTATTTCCTGGACAACAGCACGGCGTATCTGGCCGTGGCCCAGGGGAAAATCGACGCCTATGTGTTTGATGTGAAACAGATGCGCCTCGCCCTGGAAAGCGGGGTCTCCGGGGTGCATCTGCTGGAGGAGACGCTGGACGAGACGGTCCGGATTGCCGTGGGCATCTCTCCCGTGTCGAAAATTCCGGATCTGCAGCAGAAGCTGAACCGGTTCATCGGGGAAATCCGGGCGGACGGCACGTTGGACGACATGTTCCAGCGCTGGGTGATGGAAGGCAGGGAAACCATGCCGGAGATTCCGGCGCCGGAAGCCCTCGGCCTTCGCCTGACGGTCGGGACGACGGGCATCGTGCCGCCGTACAGCTATTATGTGGGCACCGAGCGGGCCGGCCTGGACATCGAGCTGGCATACCGGTTCGCGGCCTGGCTCGGCGCGGATCTGGAGTTCAGGACCTATGACTACGGATCCATCATCGCGGCGGCCGCGGGCGGGGACGTGGACTGCATCATGGCGAACCTGAACGTGACCCCGGAGCGGGCGGAGACCCTGCCCTTCTCCGATCTCCTGTACGAGGAAAAGCTGGGGGTCATGGTCCGGGGAGAAGTGCCGGAGACGGCGGAGGCTGCGGAGCCGGCCTGGAAGGGAAGCATCCTGGAGCAGCTTTCAGCCAGCTTTGAGAAGACCTTCCTCCGGGAGGAACGCTGGAGGCTGTTCCTGGAGGGCGTGAAAACCACCCTGCTGATTACCCTGCTCTCCATCCTCTTCGGCACCGCCGCGGGCTTCGGCGTGTACATGCTGTGCCGAAACGGAAATCTCCTCGCCAACCGGATCACCCGCATCTGCATCTGGCTGGTGCAGGGGACGCCCATGGTGGTGCTGCTGATGATTCTGTACTACGTGGTCTTCGGCAGCCTCCGCATCAGCGGCGCGGCGGTGGCGGTGATCGGGTTTACGCTGACCTTCGGCTCGGCGGTGTTCAGCCTCCTCAAAATGGGCGTCGGCGCCGTCGATCCGGGGCAGTACGAGGCGGCCTGCGCCCTGGGGCACTCCCGCCTGCACGCCTTTTTCCGGATCGTCCTGCCCCAGGCCATTCCGCATGTGATGCCGGCCTATCAGGGCGAGATCACGGGGCTGATCAAGGCCACGGCCATCGTGGGCTACATCGCCGTGCAGGATCTGACGAAGATGGGGGACATTGTGCGCAGCCGGACCTATGAAGCCTTCTTCCCCCTGATCGCCATCACGCTGATTTACTTTGCGCTGGAGGGGCTGTTCAGCTTCGCCGGCCGCCGCATCCGTCTACGCGTCGACCCCCGGAGGCGGAAGCCGGAACAGATCCTGAAGGGAATCCGGACCGGCGGGTGATCCGCGCCCGCGGAAGCGGCGTCCGGCGTCGGAATGTCATTGACAAAAGGGGGGCGCCATGATATCCTGCCCCTGTCAGCACAAGCTGTCCCCGGGCCTGCCCAAGCAGGCCGTTCCTGTCAGAGGCTCCAGAAATAAACCGGTATCCTGAAGGTGCCGAAGACCGTCCGAAGACGGTTTCTGGCGCCTTTTTCCTGTAAAGCCGGCGAATGAGCCGCCGGGAGGAACCCTCCCGGAAGAGAACAAGGAGGACAACCATGAGAAAGATGCAAAAGAGGATCGCCCTGATCCTGGCGCTGGGGCTGCTTTGCTGCGCGGCGGTGTCCGCGTCCGCCCTCACCTTCACCGACGCCCACGGCAACACGGTGGAGCTGGACGAATCGCTGGAGGCGTATACCGGCGCGGTGCTTCGCGGCGCGGAGAACGCCGCCCGCGCGGGCGAAACCAATCTGGGGGACCTGTGGACGGATGCCCTGCGCTGGTTCGCGGTTTCCGGAACCATCAACGACTATTTTGAGGAGGACGACGTGACGGCCGGCATCACGGGCATCGATGCGGACGCCGATCACATCGTGGCCCTGTGGAACGGCGGCAATCTGCGCGCGGACGTGGCCGAGGGCAAGTTCGGCGCGGAACAGCTGGCGGAGGTGCTGCCCTATCCCAACACGGTGGCCGTGGTCTATGTGACCGGCGCGCAGCTGGCGGAAGCGCTGGAAGCCGCCTCGCAGGGGCTGCCCTGCACGGAGGAGACGGCCGATCTCTGCGCCTCCTTCATGCAGGTATCCGGCCTGAAGTATACGGTGGATACGTCCCGGGAGTTTGACCGGGGCGAAGCCTACGGCGAAAAGGGCTGGTTCCGGGCTGCTTCCCTGGGCCGGGTCGTCCTCGAAGAAGTGAACGGTCAGCCCTTTGACGCGGAGGCCACCTATGCCGTGATCACCAGCAACGCGAACTTCAACGGCATGGACTCCTCCTATATCTTCCCCGCCGCGGCGGAAGAAAACGGGAAGAGCACCATCACCACGGCCGTGGTGCGGGATGTGGTGTGGATGTACATTGAGAAGGAGCTGGGAAATCAGATCGGCGAAGCCTATGCCGAACCCCAGGGCCGTATCACCATTCAGTAAACGGAAACCGGAATGTGCTGCATCCGGCACTTCCTTCCGGCCCGCCGGAACCGTCGCAGCGGCTCCGGGGGCCGGTCATGCCTTTGACAGCAAGCCGCCTGCGGACTTGCTGTTTCTTTCAGGAGGAAATCATGCGCCCGGAAATGGAAAAGGTGCTTGCCGAGATCGAAAAGGTTCTTGCCGGCAAGCGGGACGTCATCACGAAGATTCTGACAGCGCTGCTGGCGGACGGTCATGTGCTGCTGGACGATGTGCCCGGCGTGGGCAAAACCACCCTGGCCGTGGCCCTCAGCCGGGCATCCGGCCTGGCGTGCCGGCGGGTGCAGTTTACCCCGGACGTGCTGCCCTCCGATCTGGTGGGCTTTTCCATGTATGACCGGCAGGGCGGCGGTCTGGTCTATCATCCCGGCGCCCTGAACGGGGCCAATCTGGTGCTGGGGGATGAGATCAACCGGGCGGCCAGCAAAACCCAGTCCGCCCTGCTGGAAGCCATGGAGGAGCGGCAGGTGACCGTGGACGGCGAGACGTACCCCCTGCCCCGGCCCTTTCTGGTGATCGCCACCCAGAACAGCGTCGGCGCGGTGGGCACGCAGTTTTTGCCCTACGCCCAGGTGGACCGGTTCCTGGTGCGGCTGTCCCTGGGATATCCCGACTACGCGGCCCAGATGGAAATGCTGAAAAACCGCCAGGGCGCCAATCCCCTGGACCGGGTCCGGTGCGTTCTTGGCAGGGAGGAGCTGGCCGGCATGCAGGAGGAAGTCCGGCAGGTGCTGTCCCGGGATGTGATTCTGGATTACATTACCCGTCTGACCCTGGCCTCCCGGGAGCATGGGGCGGTGGAGGTGGGCATCAGCCCCCGCGGCGCGCTTTTCCTGGACCGCATGGCGAAGGCCCATGCCTGGATGGACGGGCGGGATTATGTGACCGGGCAGGATGTGCAGGCAGTATTCGCGGACGTGTGCGCCCACCGGGTGCTGCTGAAGGAGCACGCCGAAAAGACGGTGGAAGCCATGCTGGAGGATCTGCTGAAAACCGTGGAGAATCCGGACCGGCACAGCCGGGGGATGAGAAAGCCATGAGAAAGCGGGCTGCCGGCCTGGCGGTCTGGATCGCGCTGGCCTTTCTGCTGTATTTCTTTGAGAACAACACCGGCACCCGCATCGTGCTGGCCGGATCGCTGCTGCTTCCCCTGGTGCCCGCGCTGCGGCGCGGCCTGCTGGAGGAGGACGGGGAGCGGGGCAAGCCCCGGAGCCTTCCCCGGCCGGAGGAGGTTCCTGGCCGCCGGGAGGAGGAATCGGGCGGCGTGCGGGCGTATCTGCCCGGCGATCCCGTGAACCGCATCCACTGGAAGCTCAGCGCCAAGCGGGACGAGTTGCTGATCCGGGAGAGGGAAAGGGAAGAAAGCGCGGAGAAAGATGAAAAAAAAGCGGCCGGGGAGGAAGACGCGCCCGCCGCGGGACGGTCCCGGAAGCGCCTGTTCCGGGCGGCGCTGCTGATTTTTCTCGCGGCGCTGCTCCTGCTCGGATTGCTTCCTTCGGCCCGCCGGGGAGGGATGGCCCTGCTCAACCGCCTGTTCGAGGCCAGCGAGGCGGTCAATGCCTATGCCTACGTACGCCTGGATGTGCCCGCCGGGCAGCCGGTGACCCTGGCCGCGGCGCTGGCGGCGGTTCTGGGGCTTTCCCTGCTGGGAATGGTCTTGGGCGCCGAAAGCCGGTGGCCGGCGCTGGTGCTGATGGCGGGGATCGTGCTTTTCCAGGTCTACTTCGGCCTGTCCCTCCCGGCGGGAGGGAACGTGGTGCTCTTTGCGCTGTTTGTCCTCCGGACGCTGCGGCGGCCGCGGAGCCGGAAAACGATCCTGACCGCGATGGCCGGGATCGGGATTCTGTCCCTGGCGGTGCTGCTGATCTGGCCCGGCACGGATGCCGCCACGGAAGCGGCCTCCGAGGCCGTCCGGGACCGGCTGAGCCGGCTGACGCAGTCCGCCGGCGGCACGGCAAGGGAGCTGCCCGCGGGGGAAAAGGAAGTCCGGCACGTCCTTTCCCTGTCGCTGACCGCGGGGGACGGGGAAGCCCGGCCGGAGGGGGAATACCGGCTGGAGACGGTGGAGGAACAGCAGATTGCCCGCCCCCACTGGGTCAGCTATCTGCGGATCGCCCTGCTGCTGTTGGGAACGGTGGCGCTGGTGACCCTGCCGTTCCTTCCGTTTCTGCTGCTGAACCGGCGGAGAAGAAAGGCGCTGGAGGCCCGGAAGGCGTTTGAATCCGAGGATGTCCGGGAAGCGGTGACGGCCATTTTTCAGCACGTCATCGCCTGGCTGGAGGCCACGGGCCACGGGCGGGGAAACGCGCTGTACGCCGCCTGGGACACCGGGCTTTCCCCGGGCTATCCGGAGCGCTTCGCGGCCTGCGAAAAGCTGTTTGAGGAAGCGGCCTACAGCTCCCACGAAATGCGGGAGGAGCACCGGCGACAGGCGCTGGCATTATTGAACGAAACCGAGCAGACGCTGTGGCGGCAGGCTGGATGGAAAACGCGGCTGCGCCTTCGGTACGGGGAGTGTTTATGGGAATGAAATCCGGAAAGGGACGGCTGCTGGCGATGCTGCTGGGGATGACGCTGCTCCTCTGCGGCTGCCGCACGCGCACCGGCACCGGCCCGGAGACCCTGCCCGCCGACGGGGACGGGAGCCGGGCGGAGGAAAATGTTCGGGGCGAAACCATTTCCGGGGAAAACGGGCCGGAGGAACCCGGGGACGGGGAAGGCCCCGACAGCCGGACCCGGGAGAACCCAGGGGCGTCCCGAAAGGAATACGATGAAAGCGCCCCCGCCGAGATCGATCCCGGCACGGAGCGTCTGCTGCACGGGCCGGGCGGGGGCGAGGGCCGGTCCGCCCCGGGGGAGGACGCGGAGGTTTCCGCCCGCCAGGTGAACGACCGGGCGGAAAAGGCGGCCGAGCAGACGGTGGCGGCCGGGGAGGCGGACCGGATGGGCGTTTCGGAGGACGCGGACGCCGCGGATTCCGCCCTGACCTACTTCACCGTGCTGCTGCAGGACCGAACGGGTTCCCTGTTCGAATGCAAGCGGCAGAACGCGTACTGGGAAACGGACCGGGACCGGGTGACCATCCATCGGAGCTCCCCGGAGCATGCCCTGATCGGGAAGGCGGGCTGCTACGACGTGTCGGCCCGCCTGCTGCCCGAAAACCTGCGGGTGGAGGACGGCTGGGTGGTACGCAAAAACCCCGGCCTCATCATCCGGATCGCGGACGGCAGCGTGCTGGGCAGCGGCGTTCCCGGCGACCGGGCGGCCCGGGCACTGCTGGAAAGCCTGCGAAGCCGGGAGGGCTGGGCGGGGATCAACGCGGTCAGAAACCGCCGGATCCTGCTGCTTTCCGGGGAGCTTCTGGAAACGCCGTATGGGCAGGCGGCGGCCCTGGTGCTGATCGCCCAGACCGCCTATCCGGATCTGTTTTCAGACGTGAACCCGGAGGAAATGCTGCAAATGCTGACGGAGGAAGCCACCGGGACGCTTCCTTCGGGAATCTTCTATTACAGGGAGGGCGGAGCATGAACATTCTCGTCATTGACGGCCAGGGCGGGCGGCTGGGAAGAAAGCTGCTGGAGGGCATCCGGAAAACCTGTCCGGAGGCGCAGATCACGGCGGTGGGCACCAACAGCATGGCCACGCAGAACATGATGAACAGCAACTGCGCCGATCAGCTGGCCACCGGGGAAAACGCCGTGATCGTGGCCTGCCGGACGGCGCAGATCATCGTGGGCCCCTTCGGCATCGCGACGGCGGACGCCATGATGGGCGAAATCTCCCCGGCGATGGCCCATGCCGTGGCGTCCAGCGCCGCCTATCGGGTGCTGGTTCCCATGAACCTGTGCAATACCTATGTGGCGGGCGTCGTCAAGGGCTCCGCCGCCATTCTGGAGGATGCCCTGAACCGCGTCCGGGAGCTGGCGGAAGGGAAATGAGCCCGCTTCCGGGGCTCTATCGGGTGGAATCCCGCTGGATCAGGCTGACGGGAACGATGGTCCGGGACGGCACCGCCTCTCCCCGCAGCAGGGCGAGCAGGCGGTCGCAGGCGTCCTCCGCCAGCTCCTGCGGGCGGCGGTCCAGCGCGGTGACGGCCGGGGAGGCCATGGCGGAATAGGGAGAATTGTCAAAGCTGATCAGCCGGACATCCTCCGGCACGTACAGCCCCACCTCGTGCAGCGCCGTCACCACGCCGAAGGCGGCGCGGTCACTGCTGGTGATGATGGCATCCACAGGGAGGCCCCGGGCGAGAATGGATCGCACCAGCCGGCCGGTTTCCGTTTCGGTGGGCTCCTTTCCGGCCCGGTGGAGGATGTACGCGGGATTCGGCTCGATGCCGTGCCGGCTCAGCGCCTCCTCATAGCCCTGCACCCGGGGGCTCCGGCGCATTTCGGCCAGATAGCCCGGCAGCAGCAGAATGTGGCGGCAGCCCTTCTGGATCAGGTAATCCGTGGCTTCCGCCATGGCGGCGCGGTCGTCGTTGGCGACGCAGGGAACCTCCCGCCGGGACTGGGGCTGGCGATCCACCCAGACCAGGGGAAGATCCTCCGGCAGCAGGCCGTCGGGCAGCGCGCTCAGGCCGCTGACGCACAGAATGCCGGAAACCCCGAGGGCGGCCAGGGAGCGCAGATGCTCCTTTTCCGTCTCCGCGTGATTGCCGCTGCTCAGCATCAGCGGCGTGAAGCCCTTTTCGAACAGGCAACGGCCGGCGTGTTCGGCCAGGCTGGAAAAAAAGGCATTGTCCACCGTGGGAACGACGATCCCGATCAGGGGACGGGGCAGGGAATGGCTCATTTCGCGTTTTCTCCTTTCCGAAGGTCCCGGATCAGATCGGCGTAGCTGCGCCCCTTGCGGAACAGCGCGCTGGTGCCCAGAATGAATCCGTCCGCGCCGACGGACGAAAGATCCTCGATCACATCCGGACTGCAATGGCCGTCGATCATCAGCCGGTAGCCGAACTGCTCCTTGAGCTCCGCCAGCCGGCAGACCTTTTTCCGGGTAAAATCGATAAAGCCCTGCCCGGCAAAGCCGGGGTTCACCGTCATGACCATGACATAGTCGCACAGGTTCAGGATCTCCGAGATGCTGGCCACGCTGGTATCCGGGTTCACCGCAATGCCGGCGGCGGCGCCCATCTCCTTGATGTGCGCCAGGGTTTTGACGACATAGCGCTCGGACTCCGGATGAATATAGATGATGTTTGCCCCGGCGCGGATGAACCAGTCCACCTTGCTGCCGGGGTTTTCGATCATCAGATGGCAGTCCACCGGCTTGTCCGTATAGCGCCGGATGGTCTGCACATCCATGACGCCCATGGTGAAGTTCGGCACGAAGCTGCCGTCCATGATATCGCAGTGAAAGATGTCCACCCCCGCGTCGTCCAGGGCCCTGACCTCCGCGGCCAGGTGTCCGTAGTTGGCGCACATCATGCTGGGGCAAAGCAGGCGTTTCATGGGAAATCCCTCCCTTCTCTGGGAGAATTATACGCGAAAAGTTCCGCTTTTTGAAGGGCGGTCCGGGACTTTTTGGGACATCGGAATCCAGGATTGACATCTTTTTCTTTTTCCCCCATAATAACGGACAGAAACAGACGCTTCTCCGACAGATGCGGACGGGAGGAAGGTACCGGCTCCGCGGGAACAGAAAGAGAGGAACAGCATGAAATATCGCACGATGGGAAAACTGGGCATTCAGGCCTCCGCGTTCGGCCTGGGCTGCATGCGGTTCAACGGCGCCGCCTCCGGGGACAGCGTGATCGACGAACAGAAGGCGATCTCCCTGATCCGGCGGGCCATCGACGGGGGCGTGACCTATCTGGACACGGCCTATGTGTATCTGGACAAAACCTCCGAGATTGTGCTGGGCAAGGCCCTGCGGGACGGATACCGGGATCGGGTGACCATCGCCACCAAGATGCCCATGGAATACGTGCACAACCGGGAGGAGATGCAGGCGCTGCTGGACAGCGAGCTGGCCAAGCTGCAGACGGATCATATCGACTTCTATCTGATGCATGGGATCAATAAGGAGAAGTGGGAGTATTTCAAATCCATCGGCGCGCGGGAATTCTTCGAGGACATGAAGAAGGCCGGGAAGATCCGCTATAAATGCTTCTCCTTCCACGGGCCCTATTCCGATTTCGAGTACGTCCTCAACGACTGGGACTGGGATATGGTGCAGATCCAGTACAACTTCATGGACGTCGACAATCAGGCGGGCTGGAAGGGGCTGGAGCTGGCGGGCAGCAAGGGTATTCCGGTGGTGATCATGGAGGGGCTGCTGGGCGGCCGCCTGTCCCGGGCGCCCCGGAACGTCCAGGCGCTCTACGACGCCTTCCCGGTCCGGCGCTCCCCCGTGGAATGGGCCTTCCGCTGGCTGTGCAACCATCCGCAGGTTTCGGTGGTGCTGTCCGGCTGCAACGAGGCGGAGCAGATCGACGACAACCTGCGCATCTTTGACACGGTGGAAGCGGGCATCATGGAGGAGGCGGAGCTCCGGCTCATGGACGAGGTCCGGGCCGCGTACCTCAGCCGGACCAAAATCGGCTGCACCGGCTGCCGCTACTGCATGCCCTGCCCCAACGGCGTCCAGATTCCCGGCATCTTCTCGGTGTGGAACAATGTGTCCCTGTATGAGATCGATCCCAAAGAGGACTGGAACTTCCGCCAGATCCGGGAGAAGAACGGCGGCGCGGACAACTGCGTCGGCTGCGGCGCCTGCGAGGCGGCCTGCCCGCAGCATCTGGGGATTATCGAGGGCCTGCGGCAGGCCTGGAGCGAGCTGAACGCGGAGTAAGCGGACGCGCCGGAAACGAATGCCCCGAAACCGGCGGTTTCGGAGCCGCCGCGAAGGGCGGAACGATTCAGGGGGAAAAAACAGAAAGGGAGAAAGAGCCATGAAGGTGAATCTGAAGGCAAAGCCGTTTTATCTGACGGAGGAGCAGATTGCCTGGGTGGAGAAAACGATCGGGGAGATGACGCTGGAGGAGAAGCTGGGCCAGCTGTTCCTGCCGATGGTGGCGGAGCCGGTGGAGGATGCCCTCGCGCGGTTTGACCGGCTGGGGCTGCAGCCCGGCGGCGTGCTGCTGCGCTCCGGAACGGCGGCGGAGACCCGGGAGAAGATCGCCCGCCTCCAGCAGCAGGCCCGGATCCCACTGCTGATCGCGGGGGATCTGGACCGCGGCGCGTACAACATGATTTCGGACGGAACCCAGTACGGGCATGAGATGCTGCTGGCGGCCAGCGGGGATCCGCAGATGGCTTACCGCGGCGCCCGGATCATGGGCGCCGAGTGCAGCGCGGTGGGCGCGAACTGGAACTTTGGTCCGGTGGTGGATATCGACTTCAATCCCTTCAATCCCATGACGAACGTCCGCTCCTTCGGCTCCGATCCCGAAACGGTGCGGGAGTTCGCCCTGGCCGCCTGCCGCGGCATGCGGGAGGGGGGCATCCTGCCCTGCGCCAAGCATTTCCCCGGCGACGGCGTGGACGGCCGGGACCAGCACTTCCTTTCCTCCGTCAATTCCCTGTCCGTGGAGGAGTGGGACGCGACCTACGGAAAGGTTTATCAGGCGCTGATTGACGACGGGCTGGAAACCATCATGACCGTGCATATCATGCAGCCCGCGTACACGAAGAAGTTCAGCCCCGATACCCCGGACGCGGACATCCTGCCGGGCTCCCTGAGCGAGGAGCTGAACCTGCGGCTGCTGCGGGAGAAGATGGGCTTCAACGGCCTGCTGGTGACCGACGCGTCCAGCATGGCGGGCTTCACGGACGTGCTGCCGCGGTCCGTGGCCGTGCCGACCTCCATCGCCCACGGGGCGGATATCTTCCTGTTCACCCGGGATCTGGAGGAGGACTTCGATTCCATGAAGGCCGGATACGAGCAGGGAATCCTGACGGAGGAGCGGCTGCATGAGGCGCTGGAGCGGATTCTGGGCATGAAGGCCCGGCTGCGCCTGCCGGAAAAGAAGGCCGCCGGGACCATCGTGCCGCCGGAGAGCGCCCTGGAGGTGTTCCGCCGGCCGGAGAGCGCGGCCTTCGCCCGGGAGGCGGCCGACCGGGGCATCACCCTGGTGAAGGACACCCAGGGGCTGCTGCCCCTGACGCCCGAAAAGCACCGGCGGCTCTTTGTCATCCCCATCAAGGTGGAGCCGAACTATCACAATCCCCTGGGCGGATACGAGCGCCGCTTCGCGGAGGATCTGGAGAAGCGGGGCTTTGAGGTGCATCTGTACGACGCCTCCCCGGAGGACATGCAGATGATCGGAAAGAGCCCCATCCGGGAGTTCAAAAAGAAATACGACGCGATCATCTACTTCATGAACGTGGCCTCCTCCAATTCCGATTCCGCCGTGCGGATCTCCTGGCCGGGAACGCGGGTCACCATCACCATGATGATCCACGACGTGCCCACGATGATGGTGTCCATCGACAATCCCTATCACCTGATGGACGCGCCGCGGATTCCCACCTATGTGAACGCGTACAATTCCTCGGAGCTGGTGGTGGACACGCTGGTGGAAAAGCTGGTGGGCGAAAGCGAATTCAAGGGGGTTTCCCCGATGGATCCCTTCGTCCGGAACTATTTCTTCAACACGGACAAATGACCGGGAGCCGCTCCCCCGCGGGAGCGGCTCCAAAGCTGAAAAGGAGGAATCCGCCGATGCCGGGACCCGGAGGTCCGGGAAGAAGGGCCAGCTTTCTGACCGAGGAAGAAAAGCAGCAGGCACCGAAGATTACCGGCGCGCTGCTGCGCAGGGTGTTTTCCTATCTGGCACCCTATTGGAAACAGCTGGCGCTGGTGCTGGTCTGCATCGCCATTGCGTCGGTGTGCGCCATGCTTCCCTCGATTCTGACGGGCAATATTATCGACGTGCTGACCGGCCGGGATCTGGGCGGGTGGATCGGCGGGGGCCTTTCCGCCCTTGTCCGGCTGATCCTGCTGTCCCTGGCGCTGAACCTGGCCGGGAACCTGATCGGCGTCGGGGAAACCTATCTGAACAACTGGATTGCCCAGCATATCTCCTACGACATGCGCAACCAGATGTACCGGCACCTGCAGAAGATGTCCCAGCGCTTTTTCACCTCCGCGAATCAGGGGGACATCATCACGCGGATGACCAGCGATATCTCCGGCGTGGAATCGGTGATCACGGGCACCTTCACCAGCATCCTGTCCAACGTCATTACCCTGACGGTGGCCGTGGTCGCCATGTTCCGGAAGAACTGGATCCTGGCCCTGGTGGGCATGGCGGCGGTGCCGCTCTTCGTCCTCCCGACCCGGCTGGCGGGGAAAAAGCGCTGGAAGCTGGCCGGGGAGGCCCAGGCATGCAACGATGAGATCAACGGGATCCTGAACGAAACGCTGTCCGTCAGCGGCCAGCTGCTGGTCAAGCTCTTCGGGCGGGAAAAGGCGGAATACGCCCGCTACGAGGAAGCGAACGGGCGGATGATCCGGCTGAACATCCGGGAGCGGATGGCGGGCCGGTGGTTCCTGACGATGCTCAGCACGCTGATGACGGTGGGGCCGATGCTGCTGTATCTGGCGGGCGGCATTCTGATCATGCGGTATGACAGCCGCCTGAGCGTGGGCGACATCACGGTGCTGGTGGCGCTGCTGGGCCGCATGTACGGCCCGGTGAACAGCCTGCTGAACATGCAGGTGGAATGGATCCGGTCCATGGCCATGTTCACCCGGATCTTTGAATACTATGACATGAAGCCGGAAATCGACGATCGGCCGGACGCGAAGGAACTGACGAACGCGAAGGGCGAGATCGCCTTCGAGGATGTCAGCTTCTCCTATGACGGGGAGAAGCTGACGCTGAAGAACATCCGCTTCACCCTGCACAGCGGGGACTGCGTCGCCATCGTCGGTCCCAGCGGAAGCGGCAAGAGCACCATCGTGAACCTGATTCCCCGGCTCTGGGATCCGACGGAGGGCAGGGTGACCTTCGACGGAACGGATGTGCGGGACCTGACGCTTCACTCCCTGCGGGAGGAGATCGGGGTGGTGACGCAGGAAACCTACCTCTTCAACGGAACGATCCGGGAAAACCTGCTGTACGCGAAGCCGGACGCGACGGAGGAGGAGATGATCCAGGCCTGCCGGAAGGCCAATATCTACGATTTTATCCAGCGGCAGCCGGAGGGGCTGGACACCGAGGTCGGGAACCGGGGGCTCAAGCTTTCCGGCGGCGAAAAGCAGCGGATTTCCATCGCCCGGGTGCTGCTGAAGGATCCGGCGCTGCTGATCTTCGACGAGGCCACCTCGGCCCTGGATTCCATTTCCGAGGCGGCGATTCAGGCCGCCATCAATCCGCTGATCGAGGAGCGGACCTCCATCCTGATCGCCCACCGGCTCAGCACGATCCTGGCGGCGGATGAGATCCTTGTGGTCCGGGACGGAGAGATCGTGGAGCGGGGAACGCACGCGGAGCTGGTGCACGCCGGCGGAACCTATCAGGAGCTGTATGAAACGCAGTTCAAGGGCGCGGAGGACGCTCCGGAGGAGCGGGAGAAGACGCCCCGGGAGGAGAGCGGGGAGACGTCCGGAAGGACGCCTCCGGAAAAGAAAGCATGAGGAGAGAAGAGAAATCCACCTTCGGGCCGCGCCGGGGAATCGCCGGCGGCGGAGCGCGGAGGGCGGGCCGCGGGGGAGCACTCCTGCTGGTCCTGCTTTTCATTTTTGCCCATGCGCAGGGCGAATGGACGACGCTGCGGGGGGGAGAGCCCCCCGCGGACACCGGATTTCTGGTGGATGAATTCAGCGGAAACGTCACCGCCACCTTCCTGGGGGACTGCACCCTGGGCGGGGAGGAAAAATCGCGGAAGAGTTCCCTGGGCTATCTGCGGCGGATCCAGGAGAACGGAACCGCGTTTCCGATGCGGTACCTGAAGGAGCTGACGGGGACGGACGACCTGACCGTGGCGAACCTGGAGGGCGTGCTGACGGACCGGACCCTGAAGAAAGTGGAGAAAAAGTACAACTTCAGCGGACCGACCGCCTTCACGGAGATCCTGACCTCCGGGGGAATCGACGGGGTGACGCTGGCCAACAATCACTCCCATGACTATGGGGAAGAGGGATACGCGGATACGATCTCGGCGCTGGAGCGGGCGGGGATCGGCTGGTTCGGCACCGGGGACACGGCGGTCTGGTCGAACGGAGAGGGACTGAAAATCGGCTTTATCGGGGTCTCCTTTTCCCTGAGCGGGAACCGGTACACGCGGTATCAGCGCCAGATGGAGGCGCTGCGGAGCATGGGCTGCGCCGCGGTGATCACGGTGATGCACGCGGGGACGGAATACAGCTATGAGCCGGACCGGAATCAGCGGATGATTGCCCGCCGGGCGATTGCCTGCGGTACGGACCTGGTGATCGGACACCATCCCCATGTGGTGCAGGGGTACGAGGTGATCGACGGGGTGCCGGTGGTTTACAGCCTGGGAAACTGCTCCTTCGGCGGCACCACCCGCGCGAAGGACTCGGACGCGCTGGCGGTGCAGGCGGAGATGATCTTTGAGGAAAGCCGGCTGCAGGAGGTGCGGCTCCGGTTCTATCCCCTCTCGATCACCAGCGATCCGCATTACAACAACTATTCGCCCCGCTTCCTGACGGGGAAGGACGCGGAAAGGGTCTTTCGGAAGATGAAGGATTCCACCGGCCTGGATCCTTCGCCCCAGGCGGGGACGGCCGGGACGGACGCGCCGGCCCCGGACGGCGCGGAGGAAGGAGACGGGGGACGGACATGAGAAGATTTCTGGCATGGGTCACGGCGATCCTGCTGCTGGTGGGCGGCGCCCTTTCCGAGGGCGCGCTTCAGGTCGGGGACAAGGGGCAGGAGGTCCTGGCCATGAAGCAGCGGCTGCAGACCCTGGGCTATATCGAGAAGGGAAAGCTGACCAAAACCTTCACGGAGAAGACGGCCGTTTCCCTCCGGGAATTTCAGCGGAGAAACGGGCTGCCGGCCACGGGGACCCTGGACGGGGCCACCCGGGAGGCGCTGTTTTCGGACGGCGCGGTCCGGATGCCGTATCCCACCCTGCCCCCGCTGAGCACGCCCGCCCCCCTGCCGGCGGGGAAGGAGGAACCGGCCCGGGATGCCCGGGGGTTTCTGGCGGAGGACGGGGAGTATTTCCGGGAGGACGATGAAAACGGAAGGTGGGTCTATCTGGGGCGGGATCTGCAGATCACCGTGACCCGCATGACGGAGCCCTCCATTCCCCTGGTCTGGTTTGAAACGGATATCCGCATGCGGAACGGGGAGGCCTTCCGCACGGTGCAGACGGATCCCGAACACCCCGGAAAGAAGTTTCAGTATCCGTATGTGATCGCCCGCCAGGAACAGTTTGTGCTGGGCTTCTCCGATGATTTTTTCGCCACCCGGATGGCCAAGCGGGAGACGGTGGGCATCATTATCCGGAACGGGGAGATCATCAGCCGGGACACCTATCGGAAGGAGGGGCATCATCTTCCCAATCTGGATATGATGGCCCTGTATCCGGACGGCTCCGCGGAGGTTTTTGAATGCTGCGAGATAACCGCGGAGGAGCTGCTGGCCCGGGGAGCGGTCAACGTGTTCAGCTTCGGCCCGATCCTGCTGCGGGACGGGGAAATCAACGAAATGCTCTATTCCTATTACCGCAGCGTGGAGCCGCGGCACGCCCTGGGCATGATCGAGCCCGGGCATTACCTGCTGCTTTCCTTCCAGGGCCGGACCTCCGAAAGCAGGGGAACCACGCTGCAGCGGGTGGCGGAAACCATGAAGCAGCGGGGCGTGCGGCAGGCGCTGAACCTGGACGGCGGCAATACGATGGCCCTGGTGTTCCGGGGACGGATGCTGAACAAGCTGGCGACCTACCGGCGGAAATCCTTCGTCCGGACGGTGACCTCCCTGATCGGCATCGGAAATACCGCGAACCAGGAGGAGTGAAAAACAAACCGCGAACCAGGAGAAATGAAAAACGCGCTTGACAATCTGGCGCGGGGTTTTATAATGGAAGCAACAATCAATAAGGAGGAAATGCGCGATGAGATCTGATACGGTTCATATTGACAATTCCGGAAAGGGATTTGAAAGCGCGGTGGAGCAGACCCGCAAGGTCGCTGCCTACGAGGGAATCAGCGCGGCCGAAGCGGTTCAGCTGCAGGTGCTGACGGAGGAGATGCTCAGCCTGGCCCGCAGTGTGACGGGCGAGATGGAGGCCTCCTTCTGGATTGAAATGGAAGACGGCGTGGCCGTGATGCATATGGCCACCCAGGCCGTGCTGGACCGGCAGAAGCGCGCGGAGCTGATCGCCTCCTCCACTTCCCGGAAAAACGAGGCGGCGAAGACCTTCCTCGGAAAGATCCGGGACAGGTTCGAGGAAGCGATGGCCGCGGATCCGGAAACCGTTTCGCTTCCCACCGATATTCTGGCGGACCTGCCCTTCGGCGTCCTGGAGGAGCCGGAGTGGGACGGGTATGAGCGCTCCATCCTGAAGCGGATGGCGGACGAGGTGAAGATCGGCGTGCAGCGCGGCACGGTGGAGATTACGGTCAGCAAGCGCTTTGGCGCGGCGAAATAAGCGGGGAGGAAAGAGACATGAAGTGTGAAATGACGCAGAATGGAAAAGAGCTGACGGTCAAGGTGGAGGGCCGGCTGGACACCGCCACCGCTCCGGAACTGCAGGAGAAGCTGATTCCCCAGCTGAAGGAGATTGACCATCTGATCCTGGACTTCAGCGACCTGCAGTATATTTCCTCCGCGGGGCTGCGGGTGGTGCTTATGGCGCACCGGAGCATTGCCATGGGAGGCATCACGGAGGCAACTCACTGCAATTCCGTGGTGAAGGAAGTTTTCGAGATTACCGGCCTGACGGACGTGATCCGGGTCTCCTAAGGATCCGGCGATCTCCCTTCGGAACAGCGGCCGCCCGGCGCGCCGTTCCGCCGCCGAAGGGCGGGAAGAGAATGAAAAAAGCAATTCCGAAAAGAATTGCTTTTGACTTATTTTCATTGATTGAAGGAGGCTATCACTTATGAACAAACGGATCCTCTCCCTGATTGCGGTCGTGGTTCTGCTCATGACCATGTTTGCCTTTACGACGTCTGCTTCCGCGATCTATATCGTATATTCCCACTGCGAAAACGGCAAGCCGCTGAACGTCCGTTCCGGCCCCGGCAAGAACTATGAAAAGATCGGATCCATCCCCTATGGCCAGGAAGTCCCGATTGATCACGACGTGGGCGACGGCTGGTGCGAAATCGTCTGGGGCAGCGTTCCCGGCTTTGTGATGAAGAGCCTGACCACCGGCACCTATCCGGGCCCCTATGTGCCGCCGAAGAAGGAAGAAACCACGCCCGCCGTCACGCCGCAGGACAGCTACAACACCCTCTTCAGCAATGCGAAGCTGGTCATCCCCTATGAGGTGACCCTGAAGGCGACCCAGAGCAGCAAGGGCATGGCGAACGTCCGCTGGGCTCCCAGCAAGCAGGCGACGCTGCTGCGCGCGTATCCTGCCGGAACCCGGGTGCAGGTGCTGGCGGAAATGGACAAGTGGTATCAGGTCTATGATTCCGCCAACAACATCGTGGGCTTCGTGAACGTGGCATACGTGGATCAGTAACGGAACCCGAGAGAGAAAGAGGAGGACTGCTGAAGATGAAGAAAATCATTGCGCTGGCGCTGAGCCTGATGCTGCTGCTGGGCTGCGTTTCCGCCTTCGCGGAGACCGCGGAAAAGGAAACCATTACCATGCTGGGTGCGTTCACCGTGACCTACGACAAGCTGCCGGAAGACTATGAGATGCAGGTGCTGACCGACACCGAAATGATGTATGCCGCCGCTTTCGCGTCCGAGGATGCTACCAAGCCGCAAATCCTGCTGACCATGGCCTTCAGCGATGCGTGGGACGGCGTGGAAACCCTGGCCGACGCGACGGAAGACGACATGGCGGCCGTGAAGGAAGACTTCTACACCGTGGCGGAGCTGGACGAAGGCGACATCACCTTTGAGGATGCCGCGACCGGCCTGGGCACCCCCCTGCTGATCGCCCGGACCGCGGACGGCGCCATGGCGGCTGTGTACACCATCTACAAGAGCCACGAGATCGAAGTGGATCTCTTCCCCGGCACGGAGGAAGAAGGCGGCGTGAGCGAGGAAGACATCCAGGCCATGATTCAGTTCCTGACCGATGTGGAATTTGCTCCCATTGCGGAATAAGGAATAAGGCAAAACGGGGGATCGGGCGCCGGGCAGACCGGGCCGCGCGGTCCCTCTTTTTTTATGACAGAAGAAAACGGATCGCCCTGCCGGTGACCCTTCTTCGGACCGCGCCGGCAGCGATCCCATCCCCCGGGAGGACGGTTCCGGATAAAAAAGGCAGGCCGCTTCGGCGGTCTGCCTTTCTGTGCAGGCCCTTCAGTCCGGATCCGGCGCGTCCGTGCTCCGGGAGGCGGTCTCCCGCCGCACGGCCAGCAGGCGCATCTCGAAATCCTGCCGGTTTTTCTGCACCATGTTCTGGAGCATCAGCCCCGTGAAGAGGGACTGAATCGCGGCGATGACGGCGAAGCCGCAGACGATCAGCGTCGGGAACCGGTCCACCTTTCCCGTGCGCATGAAATCGATCAGAACCGGGATGAAGAAGGCCAGGGAGACCGCGGCCAGCAGCAGGGCGATCAAGCCGAAATAGCGCAGGGGCCGATAGGTCCGGAAGAGCCGGAGAATCGTCCGGAGCACCCGAAACCCGTCCGAAAAGGTGCTCAGCTTGGAAACGCTGCCCTCCGGCCGATCCCGGTAGTCAATGACGACGTTCTGCACCGCCATGTTTTTGTCGATGGCGTGGATGCTCATCTCCGTTTCGATCTCGAAGCCCCGGGAAAGCACCGGGAACGTTTTGACAAAATTCAGGCTGAAGGCGCGGTACCCGGTCATGATGTCCTTGATTTCGCTGTGAAACAGCGCGTTGATGCTGCCGCGGACGATCCGGTTTCCCAGATTGTGGAAGGGGCGCTTGTTCTCCTCATAATACGTGGAGGAAAGGCGGTCCCCCACCACCATGTCCGCCTGGCGTTCCAGCACCAGCCGGACCATCTCCGGCGCGCTTTCGGCGGGATAGGTGTCGTCGCCGTCCGTCATGACATAGCATTCCGCGTCGATCTCGCGGAACATCCGGCGGATCACGTTGCCCTTTCCCTGCTGATACTCATGGCGGACAATCGCCCCGGCCGCGGCCGCAATCTCCGCCGTGCCGTCGGTGGAATTGTTGTCATACACATAGACGGCCGCCTCCGGCAGGACGGCGCGGAAATCGGAGACCACCTTTCCGATGGTCCGCGCCTCGTTATAGCAGGGAATCAAAACCGCGATTCTGTCCATGATGCCTCCGCCCTTTTCCGCGAATATCAGCATTTCCGTCCGGCGATCCGGTGGGAACAGAAATGATTATATCATTTGTGTTTTTTTCTGACAACCGGGCAAAAAATTGCTATAATGGAAGCAGACACACCCGAGGGAGGAACGGAACGATGCGGAGGATGGAAAAGCTGAACCGGGGGCTGATCGCGGCCCGGCTGGAAAAGGGAATGTATCTGAGCTGGCGCTTTCTGGGCAGCGAGCCGGACGGAACGGCCTGGCGGATCTACCGGAAGCGGGGGGAGGACGGCTGGACGCGACTCGCGGAGATTGCGCCCCGGGACGTGCCCCCGGAAAGCCACTACGCCGAAAATCCGGGCATCGTGAAGAAAAACACGGCCCCCTGCTGCTACGCGGATCCGGAGGGGCGGCCGGAGGATCTGTACGCGGTGGCTCCGGTGATCAACGGGGAGGAAGGCCCCCGGGAGCAGCCCCTGCTGCCGGTGCTGGAGCCCCTGGCCGGCGGGGAAGGCCAGGCCTTCCGCGCGGCGGTGCACCGGATTCCGCTGGCTCCGCCGCCGGAGCGGGTTCCGCTGGCGCATTTTTCGTACCGCGGCGTCTCCGTGGGCCCGGGCTGCACGCCGGATCCGGCGGCGTTCCGCCTCGAAAACGGGGAGGACTGGTACCGGGTGGAGATGGACCTGCTGCGCGCCTTCCGGGAGCCCTATGAGAACGGGGAGCCGGTTTCCGATGAGCGGATCGGGGAGATCCGGGCCCGGCTTTCGGAGTTGCTGGGGGAGGAGCTGGAGCTGGAGCACGGGACGGAGAACGGCCGGATCACGGAGGAAATGTACCGGGAGCTGGAGGCGGCCTTCATCCGCTATGTCCGGGAGCTGGACAGCGGCGCGTCCCTGCCCTTTGCCCGGACCGCCGGCGGCGCGATCGAAACCTCGCTGTCCGCGGAATACCGGACCCAGGACATGACCGTGGGCGACTTCGACGGGGACGGCGAGTACGAGATCGTGGTCAAGTGGCGGGCGGACAGCCCGGATCCCATGTTTTCGGACCCGATCTACCGGTCGGACTTCAATCTCAGCGCCCCGGAATACATCGATGTCTACAAGCTGGACGGCCGGCTGCTGATGCGGATCGACATGGGCTACAACGTGAAGTCCGGCAACGATCATGAAACGATGCTGCACGTGCAGGATTTCAACCGGGACGGACGGGCGGAGATCATCCTGAAGACCGCCCCGGGCACCCGGGTCGGAACCTGGGACGCGGAAAGCGGGAAGGTGGTTTACCCCGCGGACGCGCAGCACGTGGTGGGCGGAGCGGAAGGCCTCCGGAGCACCACGGACTGCTTCCTGCGGTATTTTGCGGAAGGGGAGGAGCAGACCCTGAAGGAGGTCTGGTCCCTGCTGAACGGATTCGACATCTGCTACCGGTCCCCCGTCCGGTCCGCCGACAACGACGGCCCCAACGATCCGGAAAAAAAGGCCTGGATCAAATCCTATCACATCGGCCCCATGGGGCCGGGACACCGGGAATATGTGACCGCCATCGGCTTTGACGGAAAGGGCGGCGTGATCCTGGACACCGTGGATTACGCCTTCCCCTGGACGGCGGTCTCCGCGGACGGGGATGATTTCGCCCTGGATCCCATGACCCAGCGCGGAAACTTCTGCACGATTACCGATCCGCTCCCCGGCGCGGACACCATGGACAGCTACAAGGTTCAGATCATGCAGAAGAAGGACGGGTACTTCCTGGCCCATCGCTGGAAATACCCGGTCTGGGGCGACGGGCAGGGAAACCGGGCCAACCGATACGCCGGCGGCGTGGCCTGCCTGGACGGGGAGAACTATTATGCCGTGATCCAGCGGGGATACTACCAGCGGACCACCCTCGCGGCCTACACGATGCGGGGCAGCCGCCTGATGCCGCCGGCCACCTTCGATTCGGAGGATCCGGCCTGCTGGACGCTGGGCGAGGGCCCGGACCTGTACCGGGCGCGGGGAAACCATTTCACGGACATGGCGGACGTGGACGGGGACGGCCGGGACGAGGTCGTGCTGAAGGGCATGAACCTGCAGCTGTCCGCGGACGGAAAGCATCTGCTGCCCCGGGTGCTGTGCGGGGATATCATGCCCATGCTCGGGGGAACGGGCGTTCAGCCCGCCTTCGGGGAGAACATCGCCACGGAGGAGGTCCGCCGCACCCCGGGCAACTTCTGGGCCGGGCTGCAGCACGGAGACCGCAGCGCCCTGCTGCCGGTGAACGCGGAGGGAGCGATCCGGCTCTATTCCGGAACGGAGGAATACACGCTGGACGACCGGCACACCGGGGCGCAATTCGGCTGGCTGCCCGGACCGGAGGCCCATGATCCGAACCGGGGACTCCGGCGGAAGGACGGGGAGCTGGTGAAGGAAAGCTCCCTGATCTTCGGGGAATTCTCCGGGGACGATGATGAGGGCTCCGTGGCGGGCAACTTCTCCAACCGCTGGCCCGGCGCCATGGCGGGCGGATCGGAATGCGGCGGGCGGATCCGGAGCCTGGTGGACGGCCGCGTGCTGGCCGAGACGGACAGCCCCCGGGGCATTCCCCAGGGAGAGAACGCCGTCTGGTTCGGCCCGGGGCTGACCCACTGGGCCTGCAACGGAAGCGAGATTCACCGGCCGGATCCGGATACCCTGCGGTTCGAGCCGTATCTGACCACCGGCCTGATTTCCACCGGCGCGAAGCGGACGCCCACGCTGAAGGCGGATCTGTTCGGGGACTGGCGGGAGGAGCTGGTCCTGACGGATGCGGAGAATCACATCGTGATCGTCCGGACCCTGGCCCCCACCGAATACGGCATCCGCTGCCTGATGCACGATCCCTGGTACCGCAATTCCGCGGCAAACCAGAACATCTGCTACAACCAGGTGGGCTTTGCCTCCTTCTATCTGGGGGACGAGGCGCCCCTGCCGGAGCGGCGGACGGACATCTGCTTTGAATGAAGCTTCGCCCCTCCGGAACGGAACCACGGAATTCCCCCGGCGGCGGGAACCTGCGCCGGTTTCTTGACACCGGGGAATTCCGGCCTTATGATGCTGAAGGAAAACCGGCCTCCCCCGCCCGGACGCGGCCCGGCCGGGTGTTCCGGAGGAAGCGGAGACAGGAAGGACAGAGACAATGATTAAGAAACTGATCCGTCAGATGCTGACCGCCCAGACGCTTTCCGCCCTGACGGTTTCCCTGTGCCTGCTGATTGACAATATCATGATCTCCCGCTTCCTGGGCGAGCAGGCGATTGCCGCCTACGGGCTGGCGAACCCCATCCTGCTGGTGATCGGCGCCATCGGAAGCATGTTGGCCGCGGGCGTGCAGGTGGCCTGCAGCAAATCCCTGGGCAGCGGCGATCAGGAGGAGACCAACCGGGGCTATTCCTCGGCCATCGGACTGATGCTGGGCATCTCCCTGGCGATGACGCTGATCGTGCTGGTGTTCCGGAATCCCCTGGCGACCCTGATGGGCGCGGGAAGGGAAGGCGGGCTGTTTGATCAGACCCGGGACTACCTGGCCGGATTCATCCTGGGCGCTCCGGGCTCCATGGGCGCGCTGGTGCTGGTGCCCTTCCTGCAGATGGCGGGACAGAGCAGCCTGCTGATCGTGGCGGTGCTGGGCATGACCGTCGCGGACGTGGCGCTGGATCTGCTGAATGTTTTCGTGTTCCACGGCGGCATGTTCGGAATGGGCCTGGCGTCCTCCCTCAGCTATTATGTGGCGATGGTGTTCGCCATGACCTATTTTCTGTCGAAAAAGAGCGTGTTCGCCTTCTCCCTGAAAAGGATCTCCCTGAAAAAGATCCGGGAACTGGCGGCGGGCGGCGTTCCCACCGTCTTCGGCATGGCCTCGTCGGTGGTGCTGGTGTATGTGATGAACCGGATTCTGATGGGCCTGGGCGGAAGCACCGCGGTGGCAGCCTATACGGTGCTGATGACCATCGGCAACGCCAGCAACTGCATTTCCACGGGCGTGGGCGGCGTGTCGCTGACCCTGTCCGGCATCCTGTTCCATGAGGAGGACCGGACGGGGCTGAAGGAGCTGATGAGACGCCTGTCCCGGTATGCGCTGCTGCTGGGCGCGGGCATGGGCGCGGTGCTGATGCTCCTGGCGCCGGTGCTGGTCGGCATCTTCCTTCCCGGGGAGAGCGAGGTGCGGCGGATGGCCATCCACGGCCTGCGGCTCTTCGCCCTGGGCCTGATTCCCTGCTGCCTGAACAACGTGCTGAAAAGCCTGTATCAGGGAACGGAGCGGGTGCGGCTGACGGAGACGATCTCCGTCCTGGAGGGTGCGCTGCTGCCCTCCCTGGCCGCCTTTGTGCTGAGCCGCTTCTTCGGGATTACGGGAGCCTGGCTGTACTTTGTGGCCGGGGAATGCCTGGCGCTGCTGTGCACGGTTCTCTATGTCCGGAAGCAGGCCGGCGGGGCGGCGCTGAAGCCGGAATCCTTCCTGCTGCTGCGGGAGGACTTCGGCGTCCGTCCCGAGGATCTGATGGAAACGGATATCCGCACCCTGGCGGAGGTGACCGAGACCGCCCGGAACGCGGAGGACTTCTGCCGGCAGCACGGGCAGGACGAGCACACCGCGAATCATATCGCGCTGTGCATTGAGGAAATGGCCAGCAACACCGTGATCCACGGCTTCGGCGGGCGGCAGGATCATCATCTGTCCGTTCGGGTGCAGCACCGGGGAGAGCAGTGGGTACTGCGCTTCCGGGATGACTGCACGGCCTTCGATCCGGTGAGCTATGTGCCCCGGGGCGAGAGGGACGCGCTGGGCATCCGCCTGGTCATGGCCATGGCGGAGGACGTCCGGTATACCTATTCCCTGAACCTGAACAACCTGGCCATCAAGCTGAGCCCGGCCTCCGCGGGAAAGAAATAACCGCGCCGCCGGCATACGGTTCCGCCGCGCGCGGCGGGAAATGAGGAAGAAGCATGCCGTATTATCCGGAAAGAAAACCGCTGCCCCCGGAAGGGGACGTGTCCAACCCGGGGCGGAAGAAGGGGCAGGCCGGGAAAACCCCGCCGGAAGGCCCCTCCCGGAAGCTCCGGGGCTGGCTGGCGCGGGTCGGCATGATCTTATCCGCCGCCCTGCTGATCTACGGGCTGGTGCGCCTGATCGGGTATGGGGCGGAGTACGCCGCCTCCCGGAATACCAGCCGGGAGCTGCAGCGGATCGCGGAGACGGTCTCCTCCGCGGCGCCGGCGGAGGAAGCGTCCGAAGCCCCGGCGCCGTCCGGGACGGAGCGCCCCGGCGCGGCGGAAGGGGCGGAAACCTCCGGGGACCGGACGGAGCCCGACGGAGCGGACGCGGCGGAGGCGGGGGTCCCGGCCCCGCCCGAGCCCGCTTCCCTGTACCTGACCTCCTATCCGGACAATCCGAACCTGAAGATTTCGGAACGCTTTCTCAGCCTTCGGAAGCGGAGCCGGTACATCATTGGATGGATCAGCCTGGACGGGGTGGAGGAGGCGGTCTGCCAGAAGGACAATTCCTATTATCTGGACCATGACGCCCTGGGAAGGAAGAACGCGAACGGCGCGATCTTCCTGGATGAAAGCATTCCCCTGCTGCCCCGGCCGGACACCCTGATCCTGTACGGGCACAACATGAAGAGCGGAAACATGTTCGGGCGGCTGAAGAAATACGAGGAGAGCGCCTATTTTTTCCGGCATCAGATCCTCGGCTTCGACAGCCTGTACGAGGAAGGAAAATACGCGGTGTTTGCCGTGTTCCGCATGGACACGGTGCCGGGAAGCCCGGGGTGGTTCAACCTCTGGTCCACGCTGACGGATCAGGCGGCGGCCCGGGAGGCGGCCCTCCGGAAGATGGAGAGCCGGTCTGCCTGCGCCAGCGTGGTGGACGTTCAGGCGGAGGATCAGCTGCTGCTGCTGGTGACCTGCCTGGACGGGGAAACCGAGCGGCTGGTGGTGGCGGCCCGGAGACTGCGGAAAAACGAAACGGAAAACAGCCTGACCCTGCGGCAGCGCTGAGAAGCTGAATTCCGGACGGGAGGAAGAAACGAATGAGCAACCGATATCTCATGCGGTGGGACGCCTATGCCCGGAAGGCCCGGGAGGCCGGGGCGGAAGGCGCGGTGCTGCTGCGCAACGAAAACCGGGCGCTGCCCCTGCGGAAGGGGGAAACCGTCGCGGTGTTCGGGCGGAGCCAGTTCAACTATTACAAGAGCGGAACAGGCTCGGGCGGCCTGGTGAACACCCGGTACGTCGTCAGCATTCCCGACGCGCTGAAGGAAGAGAAGGACCTGCGGATCCACGAAGGGGTGGAGCGGGTTTACCGGGAGTGGCTGCAGGCGCATCCCTATGACCGGGGAAGCGGATGGGGAAAGGAACCCTGGAGCCAGGAGGAGATGCCCCTGGAGGAAAGCGTTCTCCGGACCGCGGCGGCGGAAAGCGACGCGGCCCTGGTCATCCTGGGCCGCACCGCGGGGGAGGATCAGGATGCCACCAACGGGGAGGGCAGCTATCTGCTGACGGCCCTGGAGCGGCAGATGCTGACCGGGGTGCGGCAGGCCTTTGACCGGATGATCGTGCTGCTCAACACGGGCGGCATCATGGATATGCGCTGGGTCGGGGAAATCCGGCCGGACGCGGTGATGTACGTCTGGCAGGGAGGCATGGAGGGCGGCCACGCCGCGGCGGATCTGCTGACGGGCCGGGTCAGCCCCTCCGGCAAGCTGACGGACACCATCGCCCGGGAGATCGGGGATTATCCGTCCACCCGGAATTTCGGCGGCGCGGAGCGGGATTTCTACCAGGAGGACATCTACGTCGGATACCGCTGGTTTGAAACCTTTGCCCCGGAGCGGGTGATCTATCCCTTCGGATACGGCCTTTCCTACACCACGTTCGCCGTCCGGGGCGGGACGATGGAAATCACGGAGGCGGGAATCCGCCTGCGGGCGGAAATCACCAACACCGGGGACCGGGCCGGCAAGGAAGTGCTGCAGGCCTATGTCTGCCCGCCCCAGGGCCGGCTGGGAAAGCCCGCGAGGGCCCTGGCGGCGTTCCGCAAAACCGGGCTTCTGCAGCCCGGGGAGACGGAAACGGCGGTTCTGGAGATTCCCCGGGCCCGCCTGGCCTCCTATGACGACAGCGGCGCCTCGGGACACAAGTCCTGCTATGTGCTGGAGGCGGGCACCTATACCTTCTTCCTGGGAACGGATGTGCGGTCCGCCGCGCGCGTGGGAAGCTTCGATCAGGCGGAGACGGAGGTGACGGAGACCCTGCGGGAGGCCGCGGCCCCCGTGCTCCCCTTCTCCCGGATCCGCCCCGCGGAGGACGCGGAGGGCAGGCTGATCCCGGCGGAGGAGGCGGTTCCGCTCCGTACCGCGGATCCCGCCCGGCGGATTCAGGAGGAGCTGCCGCCGGAAATCCCGTACCAGGGAGATCGGGGGATCCGGCTGGCGGACGTGGCGGACGGCCGGAACACGCTGGAGGAATTCCTGTCCCAGCTGACCGACGCGGATCTGTGCGCCATGGTCCGGGGCGAGGGCATGTGCTCCCCCAAGGTGACGCCGGGAACGGCGGCCGCCTTCGGCGGAGTGACGGACGCGCTGCAGGCCCTCGGCATCCCCTGCGGCTGCTGCGCGGACGGCCCCTCGGGCATCCGCATGGACTGCGGAACCTACGCGTTCAACCTGCCCAACGGCACCTGCCTGGCCTCCAGCTTCAACGAGAAGCTCAACGAGGAGCTGTTCGCCTTCCTCGGGGCGGAGCTGCGCAAAAACCGGATTGATACGCTGCTGGGCCCGGGCATCAATATTCACCGGAATCCCCTGAACGGGCGGAACTTCGAGTATTTCTCCGAGGATCCGCTGGTGACGGGCAGGATCGCCGCGGCGCAGCTCCGGGGGCTGCACAGCTACGGCGTGACCGGAACGATCAAGCATTTCGCGGGAAACAACCAGGAATTCCACCGCCGCAGCCTGGATTCGGTCATCTCCGAGCGGGCCCTGCGGGAGATCTACCTGAAGGGCTTCGAGATCGCCGTGAAGGAGGCGGGAGCCTATTCCCTGATGACCACCTACGGATCCCTCAACGGCCTGTGGACCGCGGGAAGCTATGACCTGAACACGACCATCCTGCGCGGGGAATGGGGCTTCACCGGCATGGTCATGACCGACTGGTGGGCCTTCATCAACGACGAAGGGGAGGCGCCCTCCCCGCGGAACACGGCCGCCATGGTGCGGGCGCAGAACGATGTGTACATGGTGGTGGACAGCGCCGGGGAGAACAGCGCCCGGGACAACCTGGCGGAGCGCCTGGCGGAGGGACGGCTGACCCGGGGCGAGCTGCAGCGCAGCGCGGGGAACATCCTGCGGGTGTTGATGCGGTCCCCGGTCATGGCCCGGACGATGAACCGCCTGAGCCGGGAGGAACTGGAGGCGGCGGAGCAGCTGGACGAGGAGGACCGGGTGGACTTCGACATCCCCTTCCATCCCATCGCGGACCGGCTGGAGCTGGACGTCCGCGACATCCGCACGGACCGGGGCGCGTCCCGGGTGTACGGCATCCAGATCGAAAAGCCCGGCCGCTTCGAGCTGCGGCTGCGGCTGCGGGTGGAGGCGGAGCCCCTGGCCCAGGTGCCCGTGACCGTCTTCGTGAACGGCAGCAATATGGGAACCCTGTCCTTCCGGGGCGGAAACAGCGAACCCCGGGAGGTCACCCTGGATCTGGGCGTCATGATGCGGACCAACAACTTTATCAAGCTGTTCTTCGCCCAGAGCGGCCTTCGGCTGGAGGAGATGACCGTTCGGATGACGGAGGAGCTGAAGCTGCCGTTCCGGGACTGAGGGGCGGAGCGCGGAATCCGGGAAAAAGGCCCCGGGGCCCTCAAAAGGTGCTCCGGAAGGGCCGGAATGTGATATAATACCGGCGGCTTCCGCCGGGAGAGGCGGATGCCTTCGGAAAAGAAGGAGGAAACAGAAAATGAGGAAGCTGCTGTCCATGCTGCTGGCGCTGGTGCTGCTGGCGGGCCTCGGCGGAACCGCCCTGGCGGCGAACGAGGACATCGAGGGGAAGATCGTGATCTACACGTCCATGTATCCCTTCATGATTGACCAGATGAAGGAAACGCTGAAGGGCGAATTCCCGAACCTGGAGGTGGAATTCTTCTACGGCGGCACCGGGGAGCTGCAGACCAAGCTGGCGGGCGAAATGGGGGATGACCTGAAGGGCCGGCTCAGCTGCGACATGCTGCTGGTGGCGGAGCCCGCCTATTCCCTGGAGCTGAAGGAGTACGGCTATCTGGAACCGGTGATGATCGAGAATCCGGAAGAGACGCTGCGCTTCGAATACGATCCGGAGGGATACTGGTATCCCGTGCGGACGCTGAACATGGTGCTGGCCTACAATCCGGAGAAGTATTCCCGGGAGGAGGTGCCCTCCACCTTCCAGGCCTTCGCGGAGGACCGGAGCCTCGACGGAAAGATTTCCATGAGCAATCCCCTGACCTCCGGCACCGCCATGGCCGCCGCCGTCGCCCTGTCCGACAAATACGGCTATGACTATTTCAAGGCCCTGGGCGAAAACCACGTGATGATCGAATCCGGCTCCTCCGCGCTGGCCAAGCTGCAGACCGGGGAATGCAAGGCGATCATGATTCTGGAGGAATCCGTGCTGAAGATCCGGAAGGAGGAGAATTCCCCCATCGAGGTGATCTATCCGGAGGACGGCGTGATCCTGGTGCCCAGCACCGTCATGACCGTGGCGGAGAACCGGAGCGCCAACGCCAACATCGAGGCCTGCGAGGCCGTGACCAACTGGCTGCTGAGCGAGGCGGGACAGAAGTGCATCCTCTCCGGCTACATGCATTCCGTGCGGAAGGGCATGACCGAATATCCGTATGATTCCATGGATACGGACGCCCTGATCGAAAAGGACATGGGCGTCAACTGGGAGCGCTGCTACCATGACCGGGAGGAGATCCGGACCCGGTTCCAGGAAGCGGTTACCATGCCCTGAGGGAAGAATCATATGACAGGCAAATCCAATCGTCAGACCGCCAGAACCATCCTGCGGGTGGTTCTGGCGTCGCTGTTTCTGCTCTCCGCGCTGCTGATTGGGGGCGGCTTTCAGGGGCTTTACGCCCTGGAAGGGGCGGAGAATGCCGACGGGGATCTCTGGACCCGGACGGGGAACCTGGGCGGCGAGGCGGAGAAACTGTACCGGGAGGCGGTGGCGCCGCTGCTGGCAAAGGCGTCCCCGGAGACCGGGGCGGCCGCGGGCCGGACCGCCCGGGAGCTGCTGGCGGAGGAATGGAACATCGGCGCGGAAACCCTGGAGTCCCTTTCCGATGAGCGGGTGTGGGAACTGCTGTCCATGACCTATTCCTATTCCCGGAAGAAGATCCCCTCCTCCGGGCGGAAAGCCCTGGCGGCGCTGCCGGATCGGGCGGAGGCCCGGGAGCGGATGCTGCGCCTGCTGGCGGAGGGGGGAAACGCCGCGGAGGACCCGGTGCTGTCCGGGCTGGAGATGCTGCGGGACGCGGACCGGGCGATGCTCATGCAGGTTTTTCTGGCATCGGCGAATGAGAACGCCGCGGTGCTGGACAAGGAGACCGCCCTGGCCTTTACCCGGGCGGCGGGAAGCGAAGAGAACGAAATCTCGGCGCTGCGGGAATGGGCGGAGGGCCGGATCTCTCCGGTGAACGCTTGGGTCGCGGAGCACGCCCGGACGGTGATCCTCGTCGGCGTGCTGCTGGCGCTGGATACGCTGCTGCTGCTTTATTTCCTGCGGCGGGAAGGCAGCGGACAGATGGATATCAAATGGGTGCTGATTCTGGGAATCGTGGATTTCCTGCTCCTGTTCCAGCTGCTTCCCCTGGTGTATCTGCTGATCCGGGCCTTTTTCCCGGAGGGCGCCTTCTCCCTGGATATCTTCCGGCGGCTGGTGGATTATCCCATGAACCTGCAGGCGCTGAAGAACACCCTGATCGCCGCCTCCTGCGCTATGGTGCTGGGCACGGCCATCGCCTATCCGCTGGCCTATCTGGTGGGCCGCACCAATCTGTACGGGCGGAAGTTTTTCCGCTCCCTGTTCGTGCTGACCTACATGGTGCCCCCCTATGTGGGCGCCATGGCGTGGCTGCGGCTGCTGAACCGGAATGTGGGAACCATCAACCTGATCCTCCGGAGCCTCCTCGGCCTGAAGATCACGGAGGGGCCGCTGAACATCTATTCCCTGGGCGGGCTCATCTGGGTGCTGACCACCTTCTATTTCCCGTACGCGTTCATCACCCTGTCCCGGGCGATGGAGAAGATGGATCCCTCCCTGGAGGAGGCCTCCCGGATCTCCGGGGCCAGCCCCTTCCGGACGGTGCTCAAAATTACCCTGCCCATGATGACCCCCTCCCTGATCGCCGGGGCGCTGCTGGTGTTCGTCAGCGCGGCCAGCTGCTACGGGATTCCCTCCATCATCGGCGCGCCGGGGAACGTGCACACCGTGACCACCCGGATCATCGAGTATTACGGCCTGGGGGTCAAGGGCCTGAACGACGCCACCGGGCTGGCGGTTTTCCTGGTGTTGGTGGCGCTGGCCGTGCTGTACCTTTCGGACGTGGTGGTGGCGCGGAAGCAGTATATCACCGTGTCCGGGAAATCCACCCGGCCCAGCCTGGTGGACCTGCGCGGATGGCGGGTGCCGCTGACGGCGGCGACGGGGCTGTTCTCCCTCATCGCGGTGGCGATTCCCTTCGCCACGATTCTGACCACCTCCTTCAAGGTGGATGTGGGAAAGAGCCTGCTGGAGCCGGGAAACTTCACCCTGGGCCAGTGGAACGCCCTGGCCCGGGAGGAAACCCTGGGCTGCCTGAAGAACTCCCTGATCTTCGGGGCCACGGCCGCGACCGTCGGCATGGTCATCTCCTGCACCATGAGCTACCTGCTGCACCGGACCCGGATCCGGGGCCGGAAGCTGCCGGACTTCCTGATCACCCTGGGCTCCGGCACCCCGTCCGTGGTCATCGCCCTGGGGCTGATCATGACCATGCGGGGCCAGTTCGGCGTCGATATCTACAACACCGCGTCCATCCTCGTCATCGCGTATCTGATCAAGTATCTGATGATGGGAATGCGCACGGTTTCCTCCGCCATGACGCAGATCCATGTTTCGCTGGAGGAATCTTCCCAGATCTCCGGCGCGGGATGGCTGCGCACCATGCTCCGGATCACGGGGCCGCTGATCCTGCCCTCCATCGCGGCGGGCTGGTTCCTGATTTTCATCCCCTGCTTCTATGAGCTGAGCATGACGACCCTGCTGTACACCAGCGACACCAAGACCATCGGCTTTCAGCTGTATCAGTACTGGACCTTCACCAGCCAGCCCCAGGCCTGCGCCATGGCCTTCGGCATCCTGCTGTTCGTGTTTGTGCTGAATGCGCTCCTGAACCGGCTGACCCGGGGCGAGTTTACGATCTGAAGATCCGAAACGGATGAGGTAAGGAAATGGCAAAGGTAACCATTGAGAATCTGACCAAGAGCTTCGGCAGCCATCAGGTGCTGCGGTCGCTGAACGTGACCTTTCAGGACGGGGAATTCGTGACCCTGCTGGGCCCCTCCGGCTGCGGAAAAACCACGACCCTCCGGCTGATCGCGGGCTTTGAGCAGCCCACCTCCGGCACGATCCGGATCGGGAATACCCTGGTGTCGGACGGGCACACCCTCGTGCCCCCGGAAAAGCGGGATATCGGCATGGTGTTCCAGTCCTACGCGGTGTGGCCCCATATGAACGTGTTCGAAAACGTGGCCTATCCCCTGCGGATCAAGCGGACGGCAAAGCAGGAGGTGGCCGACCGGGTTCACCGGATGCTTTCGGTGGTGCATCTGGAGCAGTACGCGGAGCGCCTGCCCAGCCAGCTCTCCGGCGGCCAGCAGCAGCGCGTGGCCCTGGCGCGGGCGCTGGTGGCGCAGCCGAAGCTGCTGCTGCTGGACGAGCCCCTGTCCAATCTGGACGCGAAGCTGCGGGAATCCATGCGCTTTGAGATCAAGGAGCTGGCGAAAAGCCTGGGGATCACGGTGATCTACGTGACCCATGACCAGAGCGAGGCCATGAGCATGAGCGACCGCATCCTCCTGTTCAACAACGGCGAGGTTCAGCAGAGCGGCACGCCCCAGGAAATCTACAATCATCCGGTGAATCCCTTTGTGGCGGACTTCCTGGGGAAGGTGTCCTTCTTCTCCGGCACCGCGGAGGAGGACCGCATCCTCCTGCCGGACTGGGGCGTCCGCCTGCCGGATCCGGAGCCTTCCCGCCGCGGCGCGGTGACCGTGGGCATCCGCCCGGAGAACGTCCGCCTGCGGCCGGAAGCCGGGGAGCTTCAGGGCGTCATCGAGCGCGCGTATTACCTGGGCGACACGACGGATTTCCGGGTCCGGGTTGGAAAGGCGGAGGTCCGCGCGATCATGGAGGGCGCAGCCCATGCCCGCTTCGCGGCGGGCGACCGGGTGGGCCTGGAGGTGCAGAGCCTGATGGTTTTTGACGGGGAAAACCTGCAGGATCAGCTGCAGATCCGCACCTGAGAGACGGCGGTGGACAATTCCGCCGCGGCGGAGTATAATCCGCGTATCGGGAACCTTTTTCAAATTCATCATACGGGAGGCGAAAAACATGGCGAACGCAATCGTGGGACAGAGCGGCGGTCCGACATCCGTGATCAACGCCAGTCTGGCGGGGGTGTTTCAGGCGTGCCAGAGCCGGGGAGCGAAGCATGTGTACGGGATGCTGCACGGAATTCAGGGCCTGCTGGAGGAACGGGTCTGCGATCTGGGCGAGCGCCTGAATTCCTTCCTGCATATCGAGCTGCTCAAGCGCACGCCTTCCTCCTTCCTGGGCAGCTGCCGCTACAAGCTGCCGGAGCCGGAGGAGGACGAGGCGGTTTATGAAAAGCTGTTTGTCATCCTGAAGAAGCTGGATATCCGGTGGTTCTTCTATATCGGCGGAAACGACAGCATGGACACCATCAACAAGCTGGCCCGGTACGGGCGGCACATCGGCAGCGACATCCGGTTCATGGGCGTACCCAAGACCATTGACAACGACCTGATGCTGACGGATCATACCCCGGGATACGGCTCCGCCGCCAAATACATCGGCGTGGTCATGAAGGAGATCATCCGGGACGCCACGGTGTACGGCACCAATTACGTCACCATCGTGGAGATCATGGGTCGGAATGCCGGCTGGCTCACCGCCGCCGCGTCCCTGGCCCGGGGGGAGGACTGCGAGGGCGTGGACCTGATCTGCCTGCCGGAGCTGCCCTTCCATACGGACCGCTTCCTGGCGAAGGTGGAGCGGATGCAGAAGGAGCGGGCCAGCGTGGTCATCGCCGTTTCCGAGGGCGTCCGGCTGCCGGACGGCCGCTTCGTCTGCGAGCTGTCCGATGACGCCCGCAGCGTGGACGCCTTCGGCCACATCAACCTGACGGGCACGGCAAGGTATCTGTCCAACCTGGTGGCGCGCAATCTGCCCACCAAGACCCGGGCGGTGGAGCTGTCCATCCTGCAGCGGTGCGCGGGGCATCTGACCAGCCGCACGGACATTACGGAGGCCTTCCAGGTGGGCGGCGCCGCGGCCAAGGCGGCCTTTGAGGGAGAAACGGCCCGGATGGTCGCGCTGAAGCGGCTTTCCGACGATCCCTATCAGTGCACGACGGAGCTGGTGAACATCAGCGACGTGGCGAATCTGGAGAAGAAGGTGCCGGTGGAATGGATCAACGAAGCCCGCACCGACATGCTCCCCGAATTCCTGAATTATGCCCGGCCGCTGATCCAGGCGGAGCTGACACCCATTTATATCAACGGTCTGACCCAGCATATCGTGGAAGAGTAAGAAAAGAGGAAATGCGATGACGACGGCCCTGATCATTTTTGTCCTGATGTACGCGGGAATGCTGATCTTCTCCAAGTGGCGGGTGTGGTTCGCGCTGGGCGCGGCGGCCTGCATGGTGCTTTTCGGGGTGATGCCCCTGGACAAGGTGTTCCCGAACATCAACTGGAACGTGATCATGATGATCGCGGGCACCATGGGTCTGGTGACCCTGTTCGTGGAAACGGGCATGCCTTCCCGCCTGGCGGATATGATCCTGAACCGGGTGCCCAACGCCTGCTGGGCCGTCATCGCGCTGTCCGCCTTCTCCGGGCTGATCTCCGCCTTTGTGGACAACGTGGCCACGGTGCTGATGCTGGCGCCCGTGGGGCTGGAGATCTGCAAAAAGCTGAAGATCAATCCCGTGCCCACCATCATCGCCATCGCCGTCAGCAGCAACCTGCAGGGAGCGGCCACCCTGGTGGGAGACACCACCAGCATCCTGCTGGGGGATTACGCGGGCATGACCTTCCTGGATTTCATCTGGTGGAAGGGGCGCCCCGGCATCTTCTGGGCGGTGGAGCTCGGGGCCGCCGGCACGCTGGCGATTCTGTACCTGCTGTTCCGGAAAAACCGGGAGCCCATTGAAAAGCAGCCCCTGACCCCCGTGACCGATTATTTCCCCGGCTGGATGATGATCGCGATGGTGGTGCTGCTCATCATCGCCAGCTTCCTGACCTTCCCGGAGGGCGTGGATAACCTGAAGAACGGGCTGATCTGCCTGCTGGTGTTCCTGGTGACGCTGATCCGGGCCTGCCTGAAGCGGAAGAACGGCTCCGCGGTGAAGCTGGTGGCGGGGGAAATGGATTACCAGACCCTGGCCATGCTCTGCGGGCTGTTCATCGTGGTGGCCTCCATCCGGGAGGCGGGCATCATCGACGCCATCGCGGGCTGGTTCTCCACCATCGGACAGGGCAGCCTGTTCGGGCTGTATACCCTGATCGTGTTCGGATCCGTGGCGCTGAGCGCCTTCATCGACAATATTCCCTATGTGGCGGCCATGCTGCCCGTGATCGAGGTGCTGAGCGGAAACCTCGGCATCGCGCCATACGTGCTGTATTTCGGCCTGCTGACCGGAGCGACCCTGGGCGGCAACATTACGCCCTTCGGCGCCTCCGCCAACGTGGCGGGCATCGGAATCCTGCGGAAGGAAGGCTGCGAGGTGAAGAACAGCGACTTCTTCCGCGTCGGGGTGCCCTTCACGATGACCGCGGTGGTCATCGGCTATCTCTTCATCTGGATCTTCTGGCACGGCGTCTGATCCCCGTTCCCTGCGGAGCGCGGCGGAAAGGGAGCGGCCGGAGGCCTCCGGCGGGAAACAGAAAAAAATCATCGAAAGTCTTCCCCAGAATATTGCGTTTTTGTGAAGAATGAGGTACAATTTGTTGCGGTTCTGAGAAATCCGGAAAGGGTGGGAAGACGCGATGAATCAGGAGACAGTCGAAACAGAAAACAGGGCCTGGGCGGAGGAGCATCCCTGGCTGGCGCAAAAGCCCGCGCAGGAGGAGGACGACTCCCTCGGCGAGGTGATCCGCTACACGCTGGACGAGATGAGGATCGCCTGACAGGGCTGGATCCTGAGGAAACGCGAAGCATAGAAAAAGGGGACCGGATGTTCCGATCACGGAGCATCCGGCCCCCTTTTTTGTGTGTGCCGGGCATGGCACAATTCTAGCGGGTGAAAGTCCCGCCACGGGTATTTACCGCCAAGTGTAGCGAACCGCAAGCTGCTGTCAGC
>ONCV01000032.1 GCA_900316415.1 uncultured Eubacteriales bacterium | reverse complement strand
TGCGCCCCAGGAATACCTTTCCAGGGCTTATCATGATGCGCCGAAATACTGTGCCACCATCGAAACGGCCCAGGTAAAAAAGGATGAAGTTGTCTTTACGGGCGAGATTCCCGTCCGCTGCATACAGGCATACCATACTGATCTGGCCTTTTACACCAACGGGCGGAGCGTATGCCTGACGGAACTGAAAGGGTATCAGGCCGCTGTCGGCGAGCCGGTCATCCAGCCCCGCCGTCCAAACAGCCGCCTGGACAAGGTGCGCCATATGTTCAGTAAGATCACTTGATACGCCACAGCGAGGAAGGTTATTGCATTTCCCTGTCTTTCGTGGTAAAATGTAGTTGTAAACCACCAGAGAAACCAATCTAATTTTACCGTTGATAGCCATTTCCTTGATAGCCAAATGATAGCAAAAGTTCGGCAAGCCCATAGGATAAGGATAATAGGTATCAGGAAAAATCAAATGGTATCAAATCCCCCAAACAAAAGCGTTTAGAATTAAGTTTCATTTTGCGAAATGACAACAATCAAGTGTCTGGAAGAAGCTCTAAAAAAGTTGGAAAGCAATTGATTGGTTTTAGACTTCCTATGAAGTAGATTAGCATCATCGGGATAGATATTATATGCCGGAAAGTGACTTTGAAATAAGTGCTTTCCGGCATTTCGTTTACTCGAATTCTTCAAAAGCTGATTTCGCAACAGAATGCAACACAAGAAAATTTAAAAAATTCCTGAAAAATGGTTTCCAAAAACATCGATTTTGGACATTGGTTGATGTGGTGTAATGATACGCCTCACTAATGACCACTTCGTGGGAACTGCAGGAGGATTATGATAATGGAAACGACAGCCTTGACCGACAATAAAACTGTTATGTATACTTCCGAGCAGGTGCAGCAAATGCTGGACATGGTTGTCCGCAGTCTGTCGCGCCAGGGGCAGAACAACGCCCCAGTGAACCTTGAAAACGTCATAAACCAGGTTACGCCATCGGACGCCAAAATAACGCTTACCGTCACTGAGGCAGCTGATATGCTAGGAATTTCTTTGCCTAAAATGTATGAGATTGTGCGCATGGGACGCATACCGTCCATTCGTGTAGGCAAGAAAATTGTAATTTCCCGTCAGGCTGTACTCGACTGGCTGAAGGAAGGAGATTGAGAAAATGGCAAGAAGGCGCGCCAATGGCGAAGGTTGTATCCGCAAAAGGAAAGATGGCACTTGGGAAGCACGCATCACCCTCGGTTATGATCCGTTCGGGAAGCAGGTGACGAAAAGTGTCTACGGACGCACACAGCGAGATGTAAAAGAGAAGCTTGAACGTTTGAAGGCCGACCTTGAAGGGGGGTTGACCGAAAAGACCGTACAACCTGATACTGATACAGATAAAGATAAGAACGCGGTCATTGGGAAGGAGGCAGAAAACACTGGTGATGGGATTTGTATGCTCACACTGGAACAGTGGCTGGATATCTGGCGGAAGCAGTATCTCTCCAATGTGAAACCCGGTACAGTGTGTCATTATGAATCTGTGTGCCGGCTACACATTGTCCCTGCACTGGGAAATATACCTCTGATAAAGCTGCGTACACCGGCAATTCAGAAATTTTATATTGACCTTCAGGAGAAAGGCTTAAGTCCCAAATATATTAAGAACATTCATGGTTGCCTCCACAAGGCGCTCGATATTGCCGTGCGGATTGACTACATCACGAAGAACCCTACCTCAGCATGCATCATCCCGCGCGTCATTCAAAAAGAAATGCACCCGCTGGACGCGCCAGAGCAGGTGCAGTTACTTCAGTCTTTAAAAGGAAAAAAGAACGAGGCACTCATTGTTACGGCTTTATTTACTGGCATGCGTGCCGGTGAACTTCTTGGATTGACATGGGATAACGTTGACTTCGATCACGGCGTGATTCACATCGTAAAGCAGTTGACTCAGTCCCGTGGGGAAGGGCATCCGTTTGCCTTCGGCACTTTGAAAAACGGGAAGACGCGCAGTATCAATCCGGCTCCTTTTGTGCTGGAAACTTTGAAAGCTCATAAGGAATATCAGGAAGAGCAGAAGCGTATGGCCGGAGACTTGTGGAACGAAGGAAAGTTCCCTAACCTCGTCTTTACTCATGCAGATGGTAGTCATCTCTCTCAGCCTACTATCTGGAAGGCATTCCAGAAGGCATTGGAGGATGCCGGGCTGGATCATCATCGTCTGCATGATTGCCGTCACACCTTCGCGGTTAATTCCATCCGTGCAGGTGATGATATCAAGACGATTCAGGAAAACATGGGACACTACTCCGCAGCGTTCACCCTCGATCGCTATGGCCATGTCACGGAAACGATGCGTCAGGAAAGCGCAAACAGGATGCAGGCCTTGGAAAAACATAAATGGGTAAGATAGTGGTAAGTTATGGGTGGACAAAAATAAACCCCTTGATTTACAAGGGGTTTCTGGTGCGGGAAACAGGACTTGAACCTGCAAGTGCGTATTGCACACATGAACCTGAATCATGCGCGTCTGCCAATTCCGCCATTCCCGCATGGAATGTGTGGGCAGGGGTGGATTCGAACCACCGAAGCGTGTCGCGGCAGATTTACAGTCTGCTCCCTTTGGCCACTCGGGAACCTACCCATACTATGGACTTCCCTCCTTGACCCAAAGGGTGGAGCTGGCGATGGGACTCGAACCCGCAACCTGCTGATTACAAATCAGCTGCTCTGCCAATTGAGCTACGCCAGCACGAAGCTCTATGAGAGTCCCAGTACCTTTCTCCTGAAAGGTGGCGACCCGGAAGGGGCTCGAACCCTCGACCTCCAGCGTGACAGGCTGGCGCTCTAACCAACTGAGCTACCGGGCCATAAGAACTGTGGGCCTTCAGGGACTCGAACCCGGGACCAACCGGTTATGAGCCGGCCGCTCTAACCAACTGAGCTAAAGGCCCATACCAGTTCAGGAAGAAAAAGTGTGACCCCGTCGGGATTCGAACCCGAGTTACCGCCGTGAAAGGGCGATGTCTTAGGCCTCTTGACCACGGGGCCACATAATCCGGAGTTTGAGCTCTGAGTCGGGGTGAAGGGATTCGAACCCCCGGCCTCATGCTCCCAAAGCACGCGCGCTAGCCAGACTGCGCTACACCCCGGTGCAACCTTCCCACGGTCTCCCCCGCAGGCGACTTGCACAGTATAACCAAATACCGGGGATTTGTCAATCACTTTTTTGGAATTTTCCGGATTTTTCTTCCGCTTTTCTTCCCCCGTTTTCCGCCTCAGGCTTCTCCGGCCTGCCGGGGGCCGTCCGCACAGCCGGGCAGCAGCGCCCGCAGCCCGTCCGCAGAAACGCTTGCGCGGGGATTGAATTCCCCGGACTGCATATACGTCAGCATGGCGTTGCGCAGGGCCAGCACCTCCGGCTTATCGGGCAGCTGCTTCAGGCCCATGGTGCTGATCAGAATTCTTCCCCGCCCCACGCGCAGCTCCATCAGCATGGCCAGGGATCGGAGCTGGCTGAAGGAATCCATCTGACGGACCAGGATGCCGTCCGCCAGCCGTTCATCCGGCAGCAGCATGGAACGCTGGCCCGCCATCAGCCACCACTGATAATCCGTATGGAAGGACGTGGGAAAGCGGCGGAACAGGGGATGATCCGAATCGATCAGCAGTCCCATGCCGCCCTCCTGCTGCGGAAAGGTTCCCACGGACCAGAAATCCGTCGTGAACTGTCCCCGGATTCCGCCGGGGAAGTTTTCCTCCTCCGAAGCGGGCTCCAGCAGGACATCCGCCCCCTGCTCCAGCTGGTGAAGCAGTTCATCCGTCAGGCGATCCGCGCAGAGGACCGCGCCGGGGCTCACCGGAAGCTCCGCCGGATAGATCCAGATCCGGAGGCTGTTCCGGAAGGCTTCCGGCTTTTCTTCCAGCCGGATGTTCAATTCCGCCGCCACCGGAACCTCTGTTTCCGGCAGCGCAAACTCCACCGCGGAAACGATTTCCGCTTCCCCCGCCGGGGCGGAAAAGTCCCTGATTTCCTGCTGGCGCAGGCAGTTTCCCTGCCCGTCGTTCAGCCGCAGGATCAGCGTGCCCCGGAGATCCTCCCGGCCGTAATTCACCGCCCGCAGATCGGCCCGCAGCGTCTCCCCCGACCGATAGGTATATTTCTCGATCTCCAGCAGGGGAAGCCGGTCCCGGAAGAACGCCCGGAACCGCTCCGGTTTCGCGAAGGCGAAGGGCTTCGGTTCCAGATGGCTGTTCATCATGCCCACCAGGGCCGTTCCCTGCCCGGGAAAATCCTGGAGCGCAAGAAGGGAGATGCCGGACATGCCGGGGGTGCGCATCACGGCCTCGACCTCTTCGCGGTATCCCATCAGCGCCAGCTCGCCGGAAGCTTCCGTCATCCGGTCCCAGACGGGCAGCAGGCCGTGCCGCTCCGCGCGCTCCCGGATCAGGCGATAGTTCGCGGGATCCGTCACGCCCCGGAAGGACGGCAGCTCATGGAAGTCCGGAAGCACCTCATACTGGCCCACCTCGAAGGAAAACATGGGCTGGGCACGCTCCGCGCGCATGGCCTCCATGCCCTCCCGGTAGCAGGTTTTTCCGTTGGGATAGACATTGTTCAGATATCCCCGGACGCGGGCCTTGCGCTCCGGATGCTCCGGATCCTGGGCGGCGCTGATGGCCCGCATCTGGAATGGCCCGTAGTTCTGCGAGGTATAAAAATCGCTTTCCGCGTCGCAGCCCCTGGCTCCGTAAAAGGCATTGGAGCCCCAGGCATACAGGCGGTCCGGCAGAAGCGCCTTCGCCTCCCGGACCAGTTCCCCCATCCGCTTGAGGCCGGTCTCCCCGCAATGGAGTTCGTTGCCCAGGGTCAGCATGACAAAGGAGGGATGCCGGCCGTAGGTCCGCAGGATCGCCCGCAGCTCCGCCCGGTAATAGGCATAGGCTTCCGGGCTTTCAAACGCCTTTTCCGGATCCCATTGGGACAGCTCCGGCTGCATCAGCATCCCCAACTCGTCCGCCGCCGCGAAGGCGGCCTCCGGAGGACAGTGGGAGTGAAAGCGCACGCAGTTGACGCCATAGTCCTGATACCGGCGGATCACGTCCCGCCATTCCGCCTCCGACATGGGCGGGTGGCCGGTTTCCGGCCACGTGGCACAATTGGTTTCCCCCCGCAGGAAAAGGCGCTGCCCGTTCAGGCTCAGGCGTCCCCTGCTGTCCGGGGCAAACCGGCGGAATCCCGTCCGGAACCGCATTCCGTCCAGCTCTTCCTCCGCTCCGGCGCGGGTTCCCGCCGCCCGCAGCGTCAGCTCCACCTCATAGAGGCGCGGGTTCTCCAGGCTCCACGGAACCCCGTCCGGCCGCAGCGCGATTCCACTCTTCCGGACCTTCTGGATTCCCTCGGCCAGCTGAAGGGGCAGGGTGATCTCCCGCTCCGCCAGGGCATCGCATTGGAGCCGCAGCTCCGCGGCATTTCCGCCCCACCCCGGCCCGACGGAAAGCTCCGCCTGCAGCTCCGTTTCCTTTTCGCTTCCGCAAACCAGCCGGGCATCCAGCAGGAAAGCCGGAGGCTTTTCCTCCAGCGTGATCTCTCCCAGGAGCCCGTTCCAGTTGGTCTGGGTTTCATCCGTCGCCGCCGAGGAATACAGAATCGCTCCCGCGGGCCAGCCGGGATAGCTGTTGTCCGCGGTAAAGCAGAGCTCGTTCTCCCCTTTTGCCAGGGCTCCGGTTTCAAACCGCCAGGGCGTGCTGAGCGTTCCCTCCTGCAGGAGCCGCGCATCCGTGCCGTTGACCCGAAGGGACAGCAGGCGGCTCCGCTCGACCGAAATGATCATCCGGCCGTTCCCGGGCGCCTCCGGTAAAACGATCCGGCGGGTAAACACCGCCGGACCGGTATAGGTATGGACCCGGGTCAGGCGGGTATGGATCGGCCGGGCTCCGTCCGTTTTTTCCTCCGCGCCGGCCGGGGCCGCTTCCCCGCCCCATTGCTTTTCCGGCAGGTCCCTTCCGCCGATCCGGTTTTCATCCAGCGTTCCGGGCAGCTTCGCCCGCGTCCGCGTGCCGTCCGCCAGGCAAACCTCCCATTCTCCGCTCAGATCCCGTCTGAATCCCATGCCTTTTCTCTCCCTTCTTCCGCCGGAAAGGCTCCCCGCCATCGGTTTACCGGCCCAGCAGCCAGGCCCCGATCAGCCCGCTGATGGGATAGAGTTCCGGCAGAACGATGTAGGAATCGATCCGGGCCGTGACCTCCGGCACCTGAATATAGCCTCCCAGCAGCCGCACCGTCTCCTTCCGGATCCGGTCCAGCAGGGACTCCCTGCCCATGACGCCGCCTCCCAGAACGATTTTCTCCGGGCTGAGGGTCATGATCAGGTTGACGCACATCTGCGCCAGATAATTGGATTCCAGCGTGAAGGCGGGACTGTCCTCCGGCAGGGTTTCCGCGCTGGCGCCAGCCCGCTTGGCAATGGCCGGCCCGGAGGCCAGGCCCTCCAGGCAGCTTTCATGATAGGGGCAGATGCCCTGGGGCATCGGATCCAGCGGATGCGGCCGGAGCAGCATATGTCCGACCTCCGGGTGCATGAGGCCGTGCACCGGCTTTCCGCCCACGCAGATGCCGGCGCCGATCCCCGTGCCCACCGTCACATAGACCGCGTTTTCGCATCCCCTGGCCGCCCCCAGCCAGCATTCCGCCAGCGCCGCGGCGTTCACGTCCGTATCGATGACGCAGGGAACGCCGAGCCCCTCCTGCAGGGTTTTCAGCAGCGGATAATCCCGCCAGTCCAGCTTCGGCGTGGCCGTGATGGTGCCGTAGTCCGGAGAGGTCTCCCGCAGATCCACCGGCCCGAAGGTGCCGATTCCCAGCCGGTCAATCTGCCGCTCCTGAAACCAGGCGAGCAGCTCCGGCATGGTCTGGGCCGGAGCCCGGGTCGGCAGCTTCGTATCCTCCAGCAGGTGGCCCTCCTCGTCAAAGACTCCCAGCACCATTTTGGTTCCGCCTGCTTCCAGTGCGCCTATTCTCATGCAGATTTCTCCTCCAGATTGATTTTTTTACAGCAAAAAGAGGCGGGCGCGGATCATCCTCCGCGCTGCGCCCGCCCCTGTCGGATTTTACAGCTTCGCCACGTCGGCGTCCTCGATCATATGGAAGCCCGCCGCGGTCAGCACTTCCTCCGCCTTCGCGTTGTCCTCCACCCGGATCACCAGATAGGCGTGACGCTCCGTCCGGGCGCAGAAGGCATACAGATATTCCAGATTGATTTTCGCCAGGTCCAGCACCTTCAGGGCTTCCGCCATCTTGCCGGGCTGGTCGCCGATCTTCACGCCGACCACCTCGGTCTCCTTGACGATATATCCCTTTCCCTTCAGCACGGAAACGGCCATCCGGTTATCGCTGACGATCATCCGCAGAATGCCGAACCGCTCCGTATCCGCGATGGACAGGGCCCGCAGATTGATATCCGCGTTGGCCAGCACCTCCGCGATGTCCGACAGCGCGCCGGGCGTATTATCCACAAAAACAGACAGCTGGTTCAATGCCATCCGATGTCACTCCTTTCCCGGTTTTTGTTTCCGCTCTTTATAGTTCCCCGCGGGGAGTCTCAATTCCTTCTTTTGGCGTCCCGGATCACTTGGTGAGCCATTTCGCTTCGCTGATCAGCTTCCGCTTGTCCACCACGCGGACCGCCTTTCCCTCGCTGCGCTCAATCGAATGGGGCGCCACCAGGTGCACCGCCGGCCCGATGCCCAGCATGGAGCGCATCGCGGCCACCAGCGCCTTCTCCCGCCCGGTGATGGCGGAAACGGTATCCCCGAACATCTCCTCATCCATTTCCACCAGGATATCGAAGGTGTCGCTGTTGTTCACCCGATCCACCACGATCTGATAGTTCGGCGTATAGCCTTCCTTCAGCAGCACCGTTTCGATCTGGCTCGGGAAGACATTGACGCCGCGGATGATCAGCATGTCGTCGCTTCGGCCCATGGGCTTGGTCATGCGGATAAAGCTCCGCCCGCAGGAGCACTTCTGCCGGCTGAGGATGCAGATATCCTTCGTCCGGTACCGCAGCAGCGGGAAGGCCTCCTTGTCCAGGCTGGTGAACACCAGCTCGCCCTTGCTGCCCTCCGGCAGCACCTCGCCGGTCTTCGGATCGATGATCTCGGCGATGAAGTGATCCTCGTTGATGTGCATGCCCTGCTGCGCCTGGCATTCGAAGGCGACCCCGGGGCCGGAGGTTTCCGTCAGGCCGTAAATATCATAGGCCTTGATGCCCAGGGATTTCTCGATCGCCTGGCGCATCTCCTCCGTCCAGGGCTCCGCGCCGAAGATGCCCGCCTTCAGCGGGTTCTGCTCCGGGGCGATGCCCCGTTCCTTCATGCTCTCTGCCAGATAGGCCGCATAGGAGGGGGTGCAGCACAGGAAGGTGGCTCCCAGGTCCATCATGAACTGGATCTGCCGGTCGGTGTTTCCCGAGGACATGGGCAGCGTCAGGCAGCCCACCTTATGGCTGCCGCCGTTGAGCCCCGCGCCGCCGGTGAACAGGCCGTAGCCATAGGCCACCTGCACCACGTCGTCCGGAGTACCGCCCGCGGCCACGATCGCCCGGGCGCAGCATTCCTCCCACAGATCCACGTCGTGCTGCGTATAGAAGGCCACCACCCGGCGTCCCGTCGTGCCGCTGGTGGACTGGATGCGCACGCAGTCCCGCTGGGGAACAGCCAGGAAGCCCTTGGGATATTCCTCCCGGAGATCATCCTTGGAAACAAAAGGCAGCCGATGCAGATCCTCCACGCCGTGAATATCCTCCGGCTTCACTCCGGCGGCATCCATCTTCCGGCGGTAGGGCTCCACATGGTCATACACATGGCGGACCTGCTTTACCAGCTTCTCGCTCTGCATTTTCCGGATCTCGGAAACCGGCATGGTTTCGGCCTTCTCCTGAAAATACCTCAATTCCGCTCACCTCTTTCTGACTGAATACCGCCGCGGCGGGAAAAAATATCTTCGCGTTTCAGCCCTCCAGCCCCAGCTCGAAGGCCTTCCGGTTCATCTCCAGGAATCTGGCCGGAACCGTTTTCTCCAGCGCCGCCATCCACTTCTCCTTCGGGATGCCGGAATGCCGGGCAAAATGTCCCATCAGCACAATGTTCACCGCCTTGGCGCTGCCCGCGGCCAGCGCGGGGGTCAGGGCGTCGAAGGCATCGATGTCAAAGCCGCTGTCCTTCATCTGCTCCAGCACGTTCTCCGGATATTCCGCCGCGCCGGTGATGACGGGCATGGGATCGATCTGCTGCGTATTGACGATGATCTTGCCGCCCTTCCGCAGGCAGCCCGCGTACCGGGCCGCCTCCAGCTTTTCAAAGCTGATGATATAATCGCATTCCCCCTCCGTCACGATGGGGGAATACACCTTGTCCCCGTAGCGGACATAGGTCACGACGCTGCCGCCGCGCTGGCTCATTCCGTGAACCTCGCTGACCTTGACATCGTACCCTTCCTCCGTCAGCAGATTGCCCAGCAGCCGGCTGGCCAGCAGGCTGCCCTGCCCGCCCACGCCGACGATCATGATGTTCGTGGTCTTCATGCCTTAGTCCCCCTCTCCGATGGCCCCGAAGGGGCAGAGCTGCCCGCACACGCCGCAGCCGACGCACAGGGTGCCGTCCACGCGGGCCTTTCCGTTCTTCATGGAGATGGCCGGGCATCCGAGCCCCATGCACTTCTTGCAGGAGCGGCATTTCGCCGCGTCCACCTTCAGGGGCGTCTTCGGCTTCACGTATTTCAGCAGCACGCAGGGCCGCCGGGAAATGATGACGCTGGGCTCCGCCACCGCCAGCTCCTCCTTCACGGCCTGCTCGCATTCCTTCAGATTGTAGGGATCCACCACCCGGACGCGGCGGATGCCCAGCGCCCGGCACAGGGCCTCCAGATCCACCTTCGCCGCCGGGTCGCCCTTGATGTTGTATCCGGTGGTGGGATTCTGCTGATGCCCGGTCATGCCGGTGATGGAATTGTCCAGAATGATGACCGTGGAATTGGTGGCGTTATAGGAGATATTGACCAGCCCCGTCATGCCGGAATGCATGAAGGTGGAATCCCCGATCACCGCCACGGTCTTCCCCTCGGTTTCCGCGCCGCGGGCCAGGTTGTAGCCGTGAATGCCGCTGACGCTGGCGCCCATGCACAGGGTGGAATCCAGGGCGTTCAGGGGAGCCACCGCGCCCAGGGTATAGCATCCGATATCCCCCAGCACGGTGATATGATTCTTCGCCAGGGTATAGAACATGCCCCGGTGCGGGCATCCCGCGCACATCATGGGCGGCCGGCCGGGCACGGCGGGCGCCTCGCCCTGGGCCTCCGGCAGGGGGCCGAAATCCACCTTTTCCCGGAGGAAGGCGTCCCGGATCGTCTTCTGGCTGAATTCCCCCAGGGCGCTGAACAGGCTCTTGCCCACGCAGTCGATGCCCAGGGCCCGGACATGGTTTTCGATGACCGGATCCAGTTCCTCGATCACATACAGCTTTTCCACTGAGGCGGCGAAATCCCGGATCAGCTTTTCCGGCAGGGGATTGGGCATGCCGATTTTCAGGATGGAAACGCTGTCGCCGAAGACCTCCTTCACATAGAGGTAACTGCAGCCGCTGGTGATGATGCCGATGCGGCTTCCCCGGTTCTCCACCCGGTTGTACGCGCAGTTCTCCGCCAGCGCGCGCAGCTTTTCCGTCCGGGCCTCCACCAGGGGATGGCGCGTCCGGGCATAGGCCGGCATCATGATGTACTTGGCGGGCTGCTTCACATATTCCTTCAGCGGCTCTTCCTCCCGCTCCCCCATCTCCACCAGGCACTGGCTGTGGGCGATGCGGGTGCACATCCGCAGGATCACGGGCGTGTCGTATTCCTCGCTGAGGGCGAAGGCGGACCGGGCAAATGCATAGGCCTCCGCGCTGTCCGCGGGCTCCAGCATGGGCACCTTGGCGGCGATGGCATAGTGCCGGGAATCCTGCTCATTCTGGGAGGAATGCATGGCCGGATCATCCGCCACGCAGATCACCATCCCCCCGGTCACGCCGGTATAGCTCAGGGTGAACAGCGGATCCGCCGCCACGTTCAGCCCGACATGCTTCATGGCGCAGGCGGATCTCGCTCCGGCCAGGCTGGCCCCGAAAGCCGCCTCGCAGGCCACCTTTTCGTTCGGCGCCCATTCCGTATGAATATCATCGTGTTTGCTCAGGAACTCCGTGATCTCCGTGGAGGGAGTTCCCGGATAGGAGCTGATCACCCGCAGGCCGCCGTGATACAGCCCCCAGGCCACCGCTTCATTTCCGATCAGCAGCTTTTTCAAGTGTTCTTCCTTCCCTTCTGTTCCGCCTTACGACTTGTTCTGACTGTCCACCAGGCCTTCGCCGCCGTACATCTTCCGCAGCTTCGGCTTTTCGATCTTGCCGGTGGCGTTCCGGGGCACCGGAGCCAGGATGATCCGGCGGGGCCGCTTGTAGCGGGGCATGCCCTGGCAGTATTCCTGAATGTCCTCCACCGTGCAGTCCACCCCGGGCACCAGCTCCACGATCGCGGCCGCGATCTCGCCCAGCCGGGCGTCCGGCAGGCCGATGACCGCCACATCCTTGATGGGCTTGAATCCGGCCATGAAATTCTCGATCTCCACGGGATACAGGTTCTCCCCTCCGGAGATGACCACATCCTTTTTCCGGTCGACCAGATAGATGAAGCCTTCCTCATCCATCCGGGCCATATCCCCGGTCAGGAGCCACCCGTCCTTCAGCGTTTCCGCCGTGGCCTGGGGATTGTGATAATAGCAGACCATCACGCCGGGGCCCTTCAGAGCCAGCTCGCCCACCTCGCCCTGGGGCACGTCCCGCATGGCGCTGTCCACGATCCGGACCTCCCATCCGTAGCCGGGAATGCCGATGGCGCCGACCTTCCGGACGTTCTCCACGCCCAGGTGCACCGCGCCGGGGCCGGTGGATTCGCTCAGGCCGTAGTTCGTGTCATACTGATGCCGGGGGAAATACTTCAGCCACCGGCGGATCAGGCTCTGGGGAACGGGCTGGGCGCCGATGTGCATCAGCCGCCACTGATCCAGCTCATAGTCCTCCAGTCGGAGCTCGCCGCTGTCCAGCGCCGTCAGGATATCCTGCGCCCAGGGCACCAGCAGCCAGACGATGGTGCAGTGCTCCCGGCTGACCGCCTGAAGGATGGTTTCCGGCCGGGTGCCCTTCAGAATCACCGCCCGGCTGCCGGAGATCAGGCTGCCGAACCAGTGCATCTTGGCGCCGGTGTGATACAGGGGCGGAATGCACAGGAAGCAGTCGTCCTTCGTCTGGCCGTGATGGGCCTGCTCCACCCGGCAGGAATGAATCAGGCTGCGGTGCTTATGCAGAATCGCCTTGGGAAAACCCGTCGTGCCGGAGGAAAAATAGATCGCCGCCTCGTCCTCCTCCGTCAGCTCGCATTCCGGGAAGGAGGAGCTGCTCTCGTTCATCAGCTCGTTCAGGTCGTCCGCGAAGGTCGGGCAGCCGGGCCCGAGATAAACCAGCGCGACCCGGGGAATCTGATCCGCGATCTCCTCCACCCGGCCGATGAATTCCGGTCCGAAAATCATCATATCGCTGTCGGACAGATCCAGGCAGTACTGGATCTCGTTCGCGGCATACCGGAAATTCATGGGCACGGCCACCGCGCCGGTCTTCAGGATGCCGAAATAGATCGGCAGCCAGTCAATGCAGTTCATCAGCAGGATCGCTACTTTGTTTCCCTTGCCGATGCCGTGGCTCCTCAGCATGTTCGCCATCCGGTTGGCCTTCTCGTTGAAAACCGCCCAGGTGATCTCCCGGCGGTAATGCCGGGCCCTGCCGCTGGGCTCCACCAGCTCGAAATCATGCCAGGTCACCCGGCGGGTTTCCGGCTGGTCCGGATTGATCTCAATCAGCGCGGAATCCTCCGGCCACTGGCGGGCGTTCCGCTCCAGCAGATGGACAATGGTCATCTCGCTGTCCCTTCCCTTCTCGTGGAGTTTTTGTCCATGATACACTTATCCCCCGGGGAAATCAAACAAAAACCGGGAAAAGTACAAAGAAGCTCCCCCGCGGCCGCGTTTGGGGCCCGGCCGGAGCTCACGCGCGCAGAAAGGGCGGATCGGAATGCAGTTCGATCCGTTCCCCGGTGATCGGGTGCTTCAGCCGCAGATCCGCGCTATGCAGGGCAAAGCAGCCGGGAAACTCCTCCGGAAGTTCCCGGCCGTACAGAAAGTCCCCGCAGACCGGGCACCCCAGCGAGGCCAGATGCACCCGGATCTGATGGGTCCGCCCCGTTTCCAGCCGCAGCCGGACCAGAGCCCGGCTGCCCCGGACTTCCAGCACCCGATACCGGGTCCGGGCGGGCTTGCCCTCCGGGGTAATGACCCGGCGGATCGAGGCGGCCTGCTCCTTGGCGATAGGCCGGTCGATGATTCCCTCCCGCGGCTCCGGAATTCCTTCCGTCAGGGCCAGGTATTCCCGCTGAAAATCCTCCGAATGCAGCTGGCGCTGCAGCAGGTCCTGGGTGTGCCCGTCCTTCGCGATCACCATGAGCCCGCCCGTGCCCCGGTCCAGCCGGTTCACCGGGCGGTAGATGAAATCCTCCGGGCATCCGAGGCAGCTGTAGATCACGTTCTCCAGCGAATTGTCCGGCTGGTTCCGGCTGCTCTGGCTCGCGAGGCCCGCGGGCTTGTCCGCCACCAGCAGGAACTCATCCTCGAAGGGGATGTTCAGCTCCCGCCGGCAGGGAACGGGCACATAGGCCGGCCGCTTCTCCGGAAGGCGGACGTCGATCCGATCCCCCGCCTTCAGCCGGTCCCGCATATGCGCCTCCTGCCCGTTCCGAAGGATCCGGCCGTTCCATTTGGCGCTTTTGAGCAGGGTCCAGCTCAGCTGCATGGAATTGAGCAGAATCTCCCGGAGGCTTCGCCCCTCCTCCTCCGGGCGCACCGTCCAGCTTCGCATGTCGTTCCTCCGTTTCCTTCCGCGTTCTCCGGGATCCGGATGCTTTTTCCCCGGCTTCCCGTGCCGGCACAGAAAAGCCCCAGCCGGAGTTCACTCCGGCTGAGGCGAATGATCCGGCTGTGCCGTTCCGCTTCCCCGCCCGCGGCAGCCGCGGGTCCTTCCCGGAAGCGTCCGACCCGGCGTCCCTTACTGGGCCGAGTTGTTCATCAGGGAGAACACCATGGTCTGCGCGCTTTCCGGCAGCGCGGTCAGCAGCTGGAGCAGTCCGCTGGTGGCGTTGGTGCTCAGGCTCTGCGTGAAGGACTGCATCTCCTCCTCGCTCAGCGCGGCGGGCCGCACCGCATCCTCCGAAATAATATAGGCTTCGGCCATATCCGTCTTCGTATTCACGTTCAGGGTCATCAGGAGCGCATCCTGAATCGTCACGTCCACCTTCGCGGTTTCCTCCGCGTGATCTCCCAGGTCCTTCTCCTCCGAGGCCACGGTAAACGCGAACGTCATCGGCGCCGCTCCGGGCTCCTGCAGGATGGTTGCGGTGTAGTTCATATCCAGGGTCCGCAGGGCTTCCTCCGCCGTCCATTTCATCCCGCAGTTCATGTCGATGATCCGGTAGGTTTCCCCGTCCCGGGTCACATCGGCCGTCACGAGATAGGTCAGGGTGCCGCCCTTTTCCGCCTGATTCACGGTCATCTCTCCGGACAGAAGCAGATCCGTTCCCTCCTGGGGCATGCCCGCGGTCCAGGAAATCTTCACGCCGTCGTCCAGCATCTCGGTGATGGCGGAGAACTTCATCTCCGTCTCCTTCCCGTCCTTCAGAATCTTCGGCGCCATCAGAATCTGCGTCGGATTTCCTTCCTTCGTGGTATACATCCGGACCGTCAGATCCTCCGCCAGCGCTTCCGGAATCTTGTTCAGGCCGGCAATCAGCTTCTCCTCCGTCAGGGGCTCGCCGCCATTCTGCGCCGCGGCTTCGCCCAGCTGCTGCACCACCGGCATGGACCAGAGCAGCTTGGCCAGCTCGGTGGTCACCTTCGCCAGCGCTTCCTTCCGGATGACCAGGGTCATCTCCTCCGTCGCCTCAATGGTCACATCCTCCGGCAGCTCCGTCACTTCCGCGGCCTTGATATCCTCGGGATTCACGAGGCCGAGCACGGCGGTCATCAGGGCCGAGGGATCCGGATTCCCGATCATGGAGCTGATCAGCTCTTCGGGATTCGACATGCCCGCCTTCAGCTTGTCCAGATCCTCCTGGGACATCTGGCCGGACGCAACCATCTGCTGGGTGGCCTGATCCATGAGTTTCTGCAGATCCTCCGGCGTCAGCTGAACGATCGTGTCTCCCAGGAAGCTGGAGGCGGCATAGATGCCCTTCTCTCCCAGCGCCAGGGTCACATTCGCGGCATCCTTGTCGTTCAGGATCAGGCGCAGCGTTCCCTGCGCTTCCTTATCCACGGCCTGCCCCGTCAGCTCAATCTTCAGCGCGGCCAGCAGATCCTGCACCGCCTGCTGATAATCCTCCGGAATCAGGGAGAGCAGGACGATCCCGGGCTCCACGGTCACGTCCGACACCGAGCGCTGGCCTTCCTTCAGGTATTTCGCGGAAAAGCTGCTCCCCGCCAGGGCGGCGCTCACATCCTCCGCGGCCGGCGCTTCCGCCGCCCCGAGAACCGGAAGCGTCAGCATCAGCAGTGCCAGTATCCAGGACAGAATCTTCTTCATTTCTTGTACCTCCTGTTTCCTTCATTCAGTCCAAATGAGCAAATATGTCTGCATTCTTTATTCTCTCCGGCTGCCGTTTTCTCCTTCCTGACACTGTTTTTTTCCTGTTCTGATCCCTGCCGCGGGGCGGAAATGGGCTTGACATCGTCCCGCTTTGGGATTATTACTGACAGGTAACGCAACGGATGGGAGGAGAAAGCATCATGAGCGAACTGGATGCCGCGCGGGCGGAGATTACCCGGATCGACGAGGAGATGGCCCGCCTCTTTGAGGCGCGGATGCATGCGGTGGAAAAGGTAGCGGAATACAAGCGGGAAAACGGCCTGCCCATCCGGGATCCGGCGCGGGAGGAAGCCCTGCTGGCCCGCTGCCGGGCGCTGATTCAGGATCCGGAGGTGGAATCCCGGTACGTGCCCTTTCTCCGCCATGTGATGGATCTTTCCTGCCGGCATCAGGAAGCCCTGATTCACGGGCGCAGCGCCGCCTATTGCGGCGTGGAGGGTGCCTATGCCCATATCGCCGCGCGGAAGCTGTTTCCCGAAGCGGAGGCCCGGGGCTTCGACACCTTTGAGGAGGCCTACCGCGCCGTGGAAACGGGCGAGTGCGACTGCGCCGTGCTTCCCCTGGAAAACAGCTATGCCGGCGAGGTGGGCGCGGTGATGGATCTGCTTTTCACCGGCAGCCTCTATATCAATCAGGTTCTGGATCTGCCGGTCCGGCACGGGCTCATGGCCTGCCCCGGCGCCGAAATCGGCGGCATCCGGACCGTATACAGCCACGCTCAGGCCCTGCGCCAGTGCGCGGCCTTCATCCACAGCCATGGATGGCAGACCGTGGAATGCCCCAATACCGCCATGGCCGCGCGCCAGGTCCGGTCGCTGGGGAATCCCTCCGCCGCGGCCATCGCCTCGGAGGAAACCGCTGAGCTCTACGGCCTGACCCTGCTCGAGGGCGGCATCAATGACAGCGCCAACAATACGACCCGCTTTGCCGTCCTCAGCCGCAGCCAGAACCGGCCCGTCCGCTCCGGCCTGCGGGACAGCGCCGGATTCATCCTGGTGTTCACCGTGCAGAACCGGGCCGGTGCCCTCGCCCAGACGCTGAACATCATCGGCGCCCACGGCTACAATATGAAAACGCTCCGTTCCCGCCCCATGAAGGATCTGCAGTGGAATTACTATTTCTACATTGAGGCGGAGGGAAACATCGTGAACGAGAACGGGGAGATGCTTCTCCGGGAGCTCGGCGCGCTGTGCGCGCGGCTGAAGCTGGTCGGAATCTACTGATCCGGATCCGGCCGCGGGACGGGCGGTTTTCCGTCCCCCCGAAGGAAAATCCATGAAAGGGAAAAGAGCTGCTGAGAATGAATATGATTTTCAAACGGGAAATGCCCACCGCCAACGTCATTCAGGAAATGTATCCCCTCTCCGAAGCCATGCGGGCGAAAAAGAAGGAGAACGATGAGGCGGTTCAGGCGATTTTTACCGGGAAGAGCAGCCGGCTGCTGCTGGTGATCGGTCCCTGCTCCGCGGACCGGGAGGACGCGGTGCTGGAATACATCGGCCGCCTGCGGGACGTTCAGGAGAAGGTGAAGGACCGGATTGTCATCGTGCCCCGGATCTACACCAACAAGCCCCGGACCACCGGCGACGGATACAAGGGCATGCTGCATCAGCCGGATCCCACCCATTCCCCGGATCTGCTCCGGGGGCTGCTTTCCATTCGGAAGCTGCACATTGACGCCATCGGACAGACGGGCTTCTCCTGCGCGGACGAGATGCTGTATCCGGAGAACCACCGGTATCTGGCGGACTGCCTGAGCTACGTGGCCGTCGGCGCCCGCAGCGTGGAAAACCAGCTGCACCGGCTCACCGCCAGCGGCCTGGATATCCCCGTGGGCATGAAGAACCCCACCGGCGGCGATCTGCAGGTGATGATGAATTCCATTAAGGCCGCCCAGCACAGCCATACCTTCGTCTACTCCGGCTGGGAGGTGCAGAGCGGCGGCAATGCCATGGCCCACGCCATTCTCCGGGGATACAGCAACAAGCACGGCCAGAGCGTGCCCAACTATCACTATGAGGACCTGCGCTTTCTCTACGACCTGTACGGGGAATCCGGGCTGAAGAATCCCGCCGTCATCGTGGACTGCAACCACGCCAATTCCGGCAAGCTCTTTGACCAGCAGCCCCGCATCGCCCTGGAGATTCTGCATTCCATGAAGGTCAACGCGGATATCCGTTCCCTCGTCAAGGGGCTCATGATCGAAAGCTACCTCGAGGATGGCTGCCAGAAGCCGGAGGACGGCGTCTACGGCCGGAGCATTACCGATCCCTGCCTGGGCTGGGAAAAAACGGAGCGGCTGATCTACGACCTGGCGGACCAGTTCTGATCCGTCCCCTGAACGAACAGCACCCCCGGAAACGTCTGCTTCCGGGGGTGCTGTGTTTATTCCCTTCCGGGGGATTCTCCGGGACGGGCCCGGTCCGGAGCGCGCTCAGCGCCGGTTCCGGACCTCATTGCGTTCCATGCGGATGGCGTTGAGCATCTCGCTGATGCTCCGGTCCGCCTCCATCAGCTGCCGGTCCACGAAATCCATGGCGTTCTTGCGCAGCTGGGCGGTTTCCTGCTGGGCCTTTTCGCGGATTTCATCGCATTCCACCCGGGCGCGCCGGACGATGTTTTCCTCCTCGATCATCTGGCGGGCCTTCTTTTCCGCGTCCTCCAGCATGCGGGCCGCCTCCGCCCGGGCCGCCTCCACGCAGGCCGAGGCCTCCTGGTTGGCCCGGTCCATCAGCGCGTTGGCTTCCTGATTCGCCCGGTCCATCAGGTCATGGGCGCTGGCGTTGGCCTCGTTCACCATGGCCTGCCCCTGGGACTGCGCCTCGCTGAGGATCTGGTTTTTCTTCTCGTCCGTCTCCCGGCGGATGGTCTCCTCCTCCCGGACGATCTCCGCCGCCTTGCGCACCGTGTCCGGCAGATTCCGTTCCAGATAATCCAACTGCGCCTGCAGCACGGAGCGGTTCACCACGCAGTTGTCCGAATTGATCAGCGCCTTCTTCGCGCCGCTCAGCTCGTGCTTCATGGCTTCCACCGCCTGAATGCAGTTCTCCGCGCTGTTGATGGTGGCCGCGGGGGTGGCGGCCGGCTGCTCCGTCCGTTCCTCCGGCTTGCGCTGTGCCGATTCCATCTGCGCTTCCCGATTCTGGCTTCTTCTTCTGCTCGTTTCCATGATCCTGCGCCTCCGCCCGCTTGATGATGTTCCGTTGTGCTCCTGTCCCGTTATTTGTTCGACAAGCCTGCCGCGATTTCCTCCGCGCATTCGGAAGGAACGTAATCCCGGATATCTCCGCCGAAGGCCGCGATCTCCCGCACCGCCGAGGAGGACACCCACTGCAGGCCGTCCCCCGCCGGAAGCAGCAGGGTTTCCATCCGCGGGTTCAGCATCCGGTTGGCCTGCGCCGCGGTGTTCTCCGCGTCGTATTCCGCGCCGCTGCGCACGCCGCGGACCACGGCGTGCTCGCCCTTTTCCCGCATGTATTCGCTCAGCAGCCCTTCCCAGTGATCCACCCGGACATTCTTCACCGCCCGGCAGGCCTTCTCCAGCATCCGCACCCGGTCCGCCGCCGGAAAGCAGCTCCGCTTGCTCACGTTGATCATCACCACGACGGTCACCTGGTCAAACAGCGCCGCCGCCCGGCGGATCAGGTCCATATGTCCCCGGGTCACCGGATCAAAGGATCCCGGAATCACGCACCTGCTCATACATCTTCACCCCGCAGTATCCCCAGGTTCTCTCCTTCACCACGCGGAAGCCTTCCGCGCACTGAATCTCCGCCTTCGCCTGATGCTCCAGCACGATCCATCCGTCCCCGTCCAGCAGGGGCTTCAGCTTTTCCGTCATGCACCGAAGGTCCGTCATGGCATAGGGCGGGTCCAGAAAGATCAGCCCGAATTGCTCCCCCTCGCTCCGGAGCGTCTCCACCGTCCGCTCCCAGTCGCCGGGAATCTGGCGGGTCCGGTCCGCGAAGCCCAGGGTTTCAATATTCCGCTGCTCCGTCCGCAGGGCGGCCCGGTCCCGGTCCCCCAGCACCGCAAAGGCCGCGCCGCGGCTCAGCGCCTCCAGGCTCAGGGCGCCGCTGCCGGCGAACAGATCCAGCACCCGGGCTCCGGGAATCCGTCCCTGCAGCATGTTGAACAGGTTTTCCCGCACCCGGTCCAGCGTGGGCCGGGTGTCCCTGCCCTCCGGCGCTTCAATTCTTCTTCCCCGGGCGGAGCCGGCAATGATTCTCAGCATCTCAGTTCAGCTGCTCCGGTCCCCGGGGCTTCCGGGCCATCCGGGCTTTCCGGGCCTTCTTCTCCTTCCGGATCCGGCGGCGGTTGTTCTCCGCGATGCCCGTATGGATCCGCGTCCGCTCGTTCCGGCCCGTCAGGTATCCGGTTCCGTAGGCCAGGGCGGGCAGCAGCACCAGCAGGGGGCTCAGCCGCTCCACCAGCAGCAGCCCGTCCCGGTTCTCCGTTCCCACCATGGAGATGAAGGGCATCACCATCACCCGGACCGCGATCCGCAGAATGTCCTCCAGCTTCATGCCCTCCGCGACGGTATAGGCCACCAGCGCGTCCCCCACGTCGCTGCGCCCCATATAGCCCCCGATCCAGGAGGGCAGGGCGCCCACGCCCGTGGTCTGCCGGTGGGCCGTGAACGCCAGCGCCAGCGCGACGATCAGGAAGGGCAGGGAGCCCAGCAGGGCCGTCAGATAGCCCTTCGCCGGATGGAAGCACACCGCCTTCTCCGAGGCGGAGAAGGGCTTGCCCGCCTCCTGCTTCTGATACAGGATCTCGCCCCGGGCCACCGCGTCCGCCCCGCGGCCGGAGGCGTTGTTGAAGAAGATGATCAGGATCAGCACCTCCAGCATCCCGTTCAGGATGATCCGCACCGCGGCGCCGCCGATGCCCATCATGGTGCTGACCAGAAAGCTCATGAACGCGGCAATCAGCAGCACCCCGAAAAAGCCCGCCGCCGCGGGGAAGGTGCGCTCATCCGTCGGGTTTCCGGTCAGAAACGGCTTCTTCACCGGAGCCGTCGGTTTTCCGCTTTTATTCGTCATTCCCGTTCCTCCCATCTGCCTCCATCCTCCCGGTGATCCGCGGAACCCGGCTGCCGCAGCTGAGCAGCACCTCGTAGGAAATCGTGCCGCTCCAGCGGGCCAGATCCTCCGCGCTGATCTCTTCCCGGCCGTCCCGGCCCATCAGGGTCACCTCGTCCCCGACGTCCGCCTCCGGAATCTCCGTCACATCGGCCATCATCTGGTCCATGCAGATCCGTCCGAGCACCGGCGCCCGCTTTCCGCGGATCAGCACCTCCGCCCGTCCGCTGGCCGACCGGTGATATCCGTCCCCGTATCCGCAGGTCACCGTGGCGATCCGGGTCCTCCGCTGCGTGCGGAACGTCCGGCCGTAGCTGATGCATTCCCCGGTCGGAACCTCCTTCAGATAGCTGATCCGGGCCTTCCAGACCATGCAGGGCCGCAGGCGCAGCCCGGTTTCCACCGGGGGATAGCCATAGAAGCTGATGCCCTCCCGCACCATGTCCAGCGCCATTTCAGGATGGCGAAGGGCCGCGGCGGAATTGGCGCAGTGCCGGATCACCTCCAGCCCCTCCGTCATTTCCTGGAACCGCCGGAACTGCTCCTCCGTGTACTTTTCGCCTTCCTCATCGCCGTCCGCGTCGCTGAAATGCGTATAGGCGCCGGTCAGCTTCACCCGGCCGCAGGCCGCCAGCTTCCGCAGCACCGCGTCCCGCTCCTCCGGGGTCCGCACCCCGATGCGGCCCATGCCGCTGTCCACCTTCAGGTGCACCGCAGCCGTCCGATCCTCCCCGGTCCGGGCGGTCACCCTCTCCGCCGCGTCCTGGCACGCCGCGGCCATTTCCGGGCTGCAGACGGTCTGGATCAGGCCGGCCTCCACCGCCGCCTCCGCGTCCTGCCGGCCCGCGGCGCCCAGCACCAGGATCGGCGCCGCGATGCCGGCGTTCCGCAGCTGGATTCCCTCCGCCACGGTGGCCACCGCCAGCATCTCCGCGCCGCCCGCCAGGGCGGCCTCCGACGCGGTCACCGCGCCGTGGCCGTATCCGTCCGCCTTCACCACGGCCATGATTTTCGCGCTCTTCGGCACGGCTTCCCGCAGGGTTCTCATGTTTTCCCGCAGGGCGGACGGATCCACGATGCGAAGATTCCGCTCCTCTCCGTCCGCCTCCGCCGGATTCTCCGGGATTTCCTCCCGGGGGCTACCTTCCCTTGGATTCATATCCAAATTCCTCTCAGCGCCTTTCCTCCGGATATTCATGCCGGTGAATCTGGTCGTTCAGCAGGTTGATATCCCCGCATCCCATGGTGATGACCAGATCTCCCGCCTTCCAGTGCGCCCGCAGATAGGCCTCCGTATCATCAAAGCTGGGCGTCCAGACCGCGCGGATGCCGTGCCGCTTCATGCCCTCCACCAGCATGCCGCTGTTCAGATCCCCGGGATCCGCTTCCCGGGCGGCGCAGATATCGGTCACCAGCGTAAAGTCCGCCGCCTCGGTGCAGGTCAGGTAATCCTGGAACAGGGTGCGCACCCGGCTGAAGGTATGGGGCTGCATCACCGCCCACAGCCTGCCCCTGCAGCGCTTTCTCGCGATGGACAGGGCGTTCCTCATCTCCGCCGGGTTGTGCCCGTAGTCGTGGAAGATCTCCACCCCGTCGATGGTATCCGTCAGCTCGAACCGCCGGTGCGCCCCGACAAACCGGGCCAGGGTGTCCGCCGCCCGCTCCGCCGGCAGCCCCAGGGCATCCGCCGCCGCCAGGGCCGCCAGGCCGTTCATCACATTGAAATCCCCCGGCACTCCCATCCGGACCCGGGTCACGGTATCCTTCCCGTGCTTCAGGTCGAAGGAGGCGTATCCCCGGTCGTCCTCCTCCAGGTTCTCCGGATGCCAGTCGTTTTCCGCCCCGAAGCCGAAGAAAATCTTCCGGCAGGACAGCTTTTCGATCTGGCGCCGCACCCGGGGATCATCCCCGTTGCCCAGGGCAATGCCGTTCTCCGGCAGCAGGTGCAGGAACATGCCGAAGGTTTCCTCAATCTCGTCGATGTCCCGATAGCAGTCCAGATGGTCCGCATCGATGTTCAGCACCACCGCCACCGTGGGGTTCATGTGCAGGAAGCTGCGGTTGAATTCGCAGGCCTCCGCCACGAAGATGCCGCTGTGCCCCACCCGGGTGCTGCCCCCGATGGCGTCCAGCCGGCCTCCGATATGGATGCTGGGGTCCATTCCGTGCTCCAGCAGCATCTCGCTGAGCATGGAGGTCACCGTGGTTTTGCCGTGGGCGCCGCAGATCCCCACCGCCTTCGGATAGCCCTCCATCAGCTGGCCCAGCAGCCAGGCCCGCTCCAGGGAGGGAATCCCCAGCCGGTCCGCCTCCTGCCGCTCCGGGTTGTCCGGATGGATCGCCGCGCTGTAGCACACCAGCGCCGCCCCGTGCACGTTTTCCGCCCGGTGCCCGATGAACACCGTGGCGCCGCGGTCCCGGACGCCCTGGATCAGGTACCCCTCGTCCCGGTCGCTGCCGGAAACCGGATATCCCTGATCCATCAGCATCTCCGCCAGTCCGCTCATGCTGCTGCCGCCGATGCCGATCAGATGAATCCGCTGTCCCGCGTAGTCCCTGATATGCGGAATCTTCATATTTTTCCCCCGCTCACTCGATCACAATCCTGGGATTTTCCCGGCTGGGCCGGTACAGTACAAAGCGCCTGCCGATATGCTGAATCGGCTCCGCGTGCGTTTTTTCGCACAGCTCCTGCAGCGCCTCCCGCGCGTCCAGGGGGCAGCCCTGCTGCACGCAGCCCTTGATCAGCTCCCGCGCCTCCAGGGCATCCTCCGTCTCCCGCAGGGTGTTCTCCCCGATGCCTTCCTTCCCGATGTACAGGATCGTTTCCAGGGTGTTCGCCATTGCCCGAAGCTGGGCTCTCTGTTTTCCTGTCATGCTCTACTCCACAAAATCAAATTCCATTTCCCCGATGCGGACCGTGGCTCCTTCGCCGGCTCCCGCCTCCCGCAGGGCGTCGATCACGCCCCAGCGCCGCAGCGTCCGGTGGAACCAGTTCAGGCTGTCCAGATCGTCAAAGTTGACGCTCTCCAGCAGCCGCTCCATCCCGGGGCCCTCCACCAGATACGCCGCCCCGTCGAAGAGGACCCGGAAGTCATCCTCCTTCGTCCGCTCCGGCTCGGGGGCTTCCTCCTCCTGATAATGCAGGACGGGAGGCAGCTTTTCCAGCAGGCCCGCCGCCGCGTCCAGCAGCGCGTCAAAGCCCTGATGCGCTGCCGCGCTGACCGGGAACACGGGCACGTCCATCCCCGCCGCCAGGGCCTGCATCCGCTTCAGGTTTTCCTCCGCTCCGGGCAGATCCATCTTGTTGCAGACGATGATCTGGGGCTTCTCCGCCAGCGCGCCGTAATTCTCCAGCTCCGTGTTGATCCGGTCCAGATCGTCCAGGGGATCCCGGCCCTCGCTGCCGCTGATATCCACCACGTGCATCAGCAGGCGGGTGCGCTCCACGTGGCGCAGGAAATCATGGCCCAGCCCCGCGCCGTCGGCCGCGCCTTCGATCAGCCCCGGGATATCCGCCAGCACGATGTCCTGCCCGTATTTCCGGACGATTCCCAGATTCGGGGTCAGGGTCGTGAAATGGTAATTGCCCACCTTCGGCCGCGCGCTGGTGACCACGGAAAGGATGGAGCTCTTTCCCACATTCGGGTAGCCCACCAGTCCCACATCCGCGATGGTCTTCAGCTCCAGCTGCAGGGTTCGGATCTCCGTCTTCGTGCCCGGCTTCGCGAAGTTCGGCGCCTGCCGGGTGGGGGTGGCAAAATGCCGGTTGCCCCATCCGCCGCGGCCTCCCTTCAGCAGCACCCGGGTCTCTCCCGCCCGGTCCATGTCCGCCAGGATCCGGCCGCTCTCCGCGTCCCGCACCACCGTGCCCACCGGCACCTTGATGAGCAGGTTTTCCCCCTGCTTTCCGCTGCGCAGGCCGCTCAGGCCGTCCCCGCCGTTTTCCGCGGTATACTTGCTGCGGAAGCGGAAGTCCAGCAGCGTATGCATATTGACGTCCGCGTACAGCAGCACGTCCCCGCCCCGGCCGCCGTCCCCGCCGTCGGGGCCGCCGTTCTGGACGTACTTCTCCCGATGGAAGGAGGCGGAGCCGTTGCCGCCGTTGCCGGCCTTGGCGGTAATTCTGACCTGGTCCACAAAATTGCTCATGCCGATTAATTCCTCAAAGAGTGCAGCGGCGCGGGAATCCGGCCGCCCCGGGCGATGAAGTCCTCATTTCCCGCGGAGTTCACCGGCATCACCGGCGCGAAGCCCAGCAGCCCGCCGAACTCCACCCGGTCCCCGGCCTTCTTGCCCGCCGCCGGGATAATCCGGACCGCGGTGGTCTTGTTGTTCACCATGCCGATGGCGGCTTCATCCGCAATGATGCCGCTGATGGCGGCCGCGCTGGTATCCCCGGGCACGGCAATCATATCCAGCCCCACGGAGCAGACGCAGGTCATGGCCTCCAGCTTTTCCAGGGTCAGGAAGCCCCGGGACGCCGCCTCGATCATCCCGATGTCCTCGCTCACGGGGATGAAGGCGCCGCTCAGGCCGCCCACATGGTTGCTCGCCATGACGCCGCCCTTCTTCACCGCGTCGTTGAGCAGCGCCAGGGCCGCGGTGGTTCCCGGGCCGCCGACGGTTTCCAGCCCCATCTCCTCCAGCACCTGGGCCACGGAATCCCCCCGCGCCGGGGTCGGCGCCAGGCTCAGATCCACGATTCCGAATGGGATGTTCAGCCGCTGGCTGGCCTCCCGGGCCACCAGCTGGCCCACCCGGGTAATCTTGAAGGCGGTGCGCTTCACCGTCTCCGCCACCACATCAAAGGGCTGGCCCCGAACCTCCTCCAGGGCCTTCTTCACCACGCCGGGGCCGCTGACGCCCACATTGATGGCGCATTCCGGCTCGCCCACGCCGCAGAACGCGCCCGCCATAAAGGGGTTGTCCTCCACCGCGTTGGCGAAGACCACCAGCTTGGCGCAGCCCAGCCCGTCCGAATCGCTGGTCATCTGCGCCGTTTTCTTGATGATTTCGCCCATCTCCCGCACGGCGTTCATGTTGATGCCCGCCCGGGTGGAGGCGACGTTCACGCTGGAGCAGAGCCGCTCGGTCTCGCTCAGCACCTCCGGAATGGAGGCCAGCAGCCGCTCGTCCGCCAGGGTCGCGCCCTTGTGCATCAGGGCGCTGTAGCCTCCCAGAAAATTGACGCCCACTTCCCGGGCCGCCCGGTCCAGCGCCAGGGCGATGGGCCGGGGATCCGCCTGACAGATCAGGCTCACCGGCGTCACGCTGATGCGCTTGTTCACGATGGGAATGCCGAATTCCCGCTCGATGCGCTCCCCCGTGGCCACCAGGTCCTTCGCCGTATGGCAGACCTTCTCATAGACCCGGGCGGCGCAGGTTTCCGCGTCCCGGTCCGAGCAGTCCAGCAGGTTGATTCCCAGCGTAATCGTCCGTACGTCGAAATGCTCCTCCTGGATCATCCGCAGCGTCTGAAGTATCTCGCCTGTCTCGATCATCCGTTTCTCCTTCACGTCCGGCCGCCTTCCGGATCGCGGAGCGCCTCCCCCGCGTTTGCCGCGGCCCGGCTCATACTCTGTGCATCGCGTCGAAAATGTCCATCCGCTGGATGTGGATTTCCATTTTCAGCTCGTCCCGCAGGGGCTGCATGGCCCGGTTGATCTCATCAAAATCCGCCGGGGAGCCGCTCAGGTCCACGATCATCATCATCGTGAAATAGCCCCCCAGAATCGTCTGACTGATATCCAGAATGTTCACGTTCAGGTCGCTCAGCCGGGTTGCCACCTTCGCGATGATGCCCGTGGCGTCCAGCCCGGTCACGCTGATCAGCGCCTTCTTCATCCGTTCCACCTCGCGTCTCCATAAAAATACATGCTATTATAGTTTTCAATCCCTTGCCTTGTCAAGGTTTTCGCGGGTCTTCCCGCCCCCGCGGCGGCGCGCCGGACGCGCAATAGGGTAGAGGGAGGGCGTTAACCCTCGCCCCTCCCATTGCACCGTACGTACCGGTCTGGTATACGGCGCTACATCGAAACATGGTTTCAAGTA